>CAZWDL010000082.1:0-33689 GCA_964632995.1 uncultured Saprospiraceae bacterium | reverse complement strand
CTAAACTCCTAAACCAGCCACGCCCGCAGGGCCGTGGCGACTAAACTTCTAAACTTCCTACGATCCCGCAAACGGCGTCCCGAAAACCCCCACCGCCAGTTCCGCCCAAATGAGGAAAAAGGCGAGCAGGACGACCCCGGCCAGGATGATCCGGTGCTCGAATTTCTTCACTTTTCTCAGGACGAGCTCTATCGTCAATCCCGCGCCGAGCAGCAGGATGCCCATCACTATAAAATCGAAAAGATTCCAGGTTATCTCCTCCGTGAACTGCATCCCGATCAGCGGGATGGACAGTAAAAGTGGGATGGCAAGTAAAATCCCGGTCAGTCTTTTGTTTTGCATGGCTATCATGTCCTGTTGTTTTACTTAAAAAAGTACTTTGAAATACAAAGTTAATCAAAAAATAATATCCGCGAATAAATATTTGACTCCAAAATGAAGAATACTGGGGGGCTGGACGCAAAGGGCGCTTCCGCATATGTCGGGACGCGTCTCTCGCATGTCGGGACGCGCCTTCCAGGGCGCTTCCCGACTGTGCGTTCGCTGGGTCCTGGAAGCCCGGGGTTTTTCATTGATTCTTTTCGGTAACCTTTCGGTTTCGTTTTGTTGGAGAAGAGGGGTGGGGCGTCAAGAGAGGAGGCGCCCTTTAAGGCGCCGCCTCTCGCGCCCTGCTACCTCATTTTGTCCCCTTCGATTTCCTGGTTACCCAACATCATTTTAAAGCCACTCACTTCGTTGGCTTCATCCCGTTGAAAGCTGAGGCGAATGGCGCTGTCGGCTGAGCGGAAGGTATCTTTTTCTTCAGTAGGCACAAGGAGGATGACCTGGCCGCCGCCCGGATCGGCGAGCAGGCCGTCGGCGGTGGGGCGGAAGTTGACGCTGGCATTCATGGCCGGCACCTCGTAGTTACCGCTGTAGGGGCGCAGGGCCGAGAGGTCGACCTTAGGCTTTTCGGGGTAGTAGTTGTCCGAGTCGTTCAGGTCGGGGAGGGTTTCGTTGAGCACGATGCGTTCCGGCTTCTCGTCTTTGGGCAGGCGTATGGTGACTTTCTGCGCGTCCCGCCATATCTCGGCGCTGCGGCGCAGACCGACGGTATCGCCTTCGCCGTAGATGACGGTGAGGTCGAGGGGAACGGGCTTGTTGCCCGGGCTGGTGATGGTCACCTCGTTGCCGTTCACCGACTCGATGGCCAGGTCGGGGCCGCCGAATTTGAAGAACCAGGGATCCCAGAACCAGTCGAGATCCTGCCCTGTGGCTTCTTCGACGGTGAAGAAGAAGTCGTAGGGTGTGGGTGACTTGTAGCGCCATTGACGGAAGTATTCCTGCAGGGCGGCGCGGAAGGTTTCTTCTCCCAGCACTTCCGCCAGAACCTCGTAGATGAAAGCGGGGTGGGAGTAGGAGCTGTAGCCGTAGCTTTCGCTCATATCGTTGGAGGCGACCATGAGGGGGACGTTACTGAGTATGCCCATGCTGCGCTCCAGGCTTCGCTTGAGCCCGGGGCTGCCCACCGGTTTGGGTTCTTCGCCGTTGAGGTGATCCACGGCGCGCGAGTCCATGAAGGAGGCCCAGCCTTCGTCCATCCAGGCGTATTTTTTCTCATTGATTCGGATGTAGAAGGGCACCCACATGTGGTACATCTCGTGGGCGAGCAGGCCGATCATGCCGTCACGGGAAGAAGGAGCGGCGTTGTTGGCCATCATCGGGAATTCCATGCCGCCGCCGAAGGAGCCGTTGAAGGTGGTGAAGGCAGGGTAGGGATAGGGCACGGCGGGCATTTCGGTGGAGAAAAAGTCCATGATCTCGCGCTGCCACTGGGTGGCGGAGGCGAAGGCTTCGGCCGTCTCTTCCGGATAGGCGCTGCCGACCAGCACGCGTCGGCCGTCGACGCTCAGCCCCACGGCGTCCCAGCGGTAGTGGTCGCTGAAGGCGAAGGCGAAGTCGGGCACGCTGTCGGCGGCGAAGCGCCAGGTGTTGCTCTGCATCTGCAGGCCGGCTTCCAGTTCTTCCGGGCCGATGATGGTGACGGGGTCGTCGGAGGCCATGGCCTGTTGATAGCGCTCGTGGATGGCCTCCGGATAGACGGCTTCGGCATTTTGCAGGACGCCTGTCGCCCAGACGGCGTAGTTGTCCGGGATCGTTACGCTGACTTTATAGCTGCCCAGGTTACTGTAGAACTCGGCCATTCCGGTGTGCGAATCGGTATCCCAACCTTCGACATCGTCGTAGACGGCGATCTGCGGGTACCAGTAGCCGACGAAGCAGCTCGTCGAGTCGCGGCAGCCGACGCGGCCGGCGCCGGGCGGAATGAGTTCCTCCCATTCGGCTTCAAACGTTAGCTGCTCACCCGGCGCCAGCGGTTCCGGCAGGCGGATAGTCATAACGGTGCCCTGGGTGCGCACGCTGCCGCCGTTCACGAGGTCAATCTCCTGCCCGTTGAGGCGCAGGCTTTGGATCTGTACGCCTTCGTTCCGCCATACGGCCGGCAAGTCGCGGTCGCGCTGTACGCCGGGTTTGTAGAGGTTGTACAGCAGGTGGACGGCCAGGCGACTCAGAGCGTCGGAACTGTTGTTGGTGAAGACTACCTCTTCCGAGCCGGTGAGTTTTTTCGTTTCGGGGTCGACGCTGACCTCGATGTCGTACTCGGCGTAGTTCTGCCAGTAGTTGAGGCCGGGCTTCCCCTCCGGGGTGCGCGTGCCGGCGTCGTAAGCTTGCCGCACTTCCTGGGGAACGAAGATGCCGGGCTGGGCGGAGAGGGGGAGGGTGAAAAGAGTCGGAAACAGAAGGATGAGTAATTTTTTCATAGGTTGTAGGATAGGTTTCTGTTTTTGAAAGGTTGAATTTCCTGAGGAGATGAAAATTGTACAAAGATTCACAAAGAAGACACGAAGTTGCACAAAGGTAATGAAAGCATGATAGATCACTTTGTGAATCTTCGTGTCTTCTTCGTGTGACTTTGTGTAATCAGAGCAACTCCTTTTCGGAGAAAACCCGGAAGTCCAATTTTGAAACCTGTCTCACTTCTCCTTTGTTCGTCATTGTTCACTTCATCCGGGTAAAGTGCTCCTCAATCTTGTAGTTTGATTGGTCTGAAATAACTTATTGATGATTTCGATGCGTTCTTCCGTGATATGCATACCCATAGATTTTCGCTTGATGGGTTGAGCGTCTTTGATGGCTTTGGCGGCAGCCCGGCCGATGCCGTCATCCTCCACCGTACAGGTAATCACGTCATCTCCCCACCTTTACGGCGCCCTTTCCTTCTTTGGGGTGGAGTCCGTGCCAGATGGCGTTTTCCACAAAGGGCTGAATCAGCATCGGCGGTATCTCGTAGTTTTCCGGGTTCAGGCCGGAGGATATATCAATTTGGTAGCAAAAAGGATGGTGGAAGCGCATTTGCTCCAGTTTGATATAGAGTTCCAGCGCCTCTATTTCGTCTTTGAGGTTGACGTAATTGGCGCGGGAATTTTGGAGGATGAGGCGAATCAGGCGGCCGAAGTGGTTGAGGTACTCCGAGGCCTTGCGCATATCGTTGCTGATGATATAGCGGTCGATGGAGTTGATGCAGTTGAAAATAAAATGGGGGTTCATCTGGGCGCGCAGGGCGTTCATCTCCACATTGGCGATTTGGATTTCGAATTCGGAGCGCAGGTGTTCTGCCTCACGGATTGCGCTGACCCGGGACTTGTAAATGGCAAAGACCAAACCGATGATACCGAAACCGAGCAGAATATAGAACCAGGGCGTTTCATACCAGGCGGCCTTGATGATGATGGGCAGTTCGTAGCAGAGCCCGGACCAGATGCCCTCGTTGTTGGCAGACCGGAGCAAAAAAACGTAATCTCCTCCCTCGAGGTTGGAATAGGTGACGGCCCGGTTTTTTCCCGGGTCGTTCCAGGTTTCATCCACTCCCTTCCAGTTTGTAGCGAAACTGCGTGCTCTCGGGCAGCGTGAAATTGATGGCGGCGAATTCGATCGTAAGGGCATTTTCATCGTGCGGCAGTTTTAGGAGTTTTATATTCAAAAAATCTTCCAATTTGCCTTTTGCTCCCCTTTTGGTTCTGATACTGCTGATATAAGGCTTGGGCGCCGATTGATTGGTGCGCAGATGGTCGGGGTTGACGATATAAACTCCTTCCCGGCTGCCGATGAGCAACTGGCCGGATTGCAGGAAGCGGATCAGACCATCCACTTTTGACAGTCCGTAATCGTAGCTGTATTTGCTCATATTTTCCTGTTCCCGGTCGAAGAAGATGAGGTGACTATTCCCCTTGATCCACAAGTTATTGTCCGGGTCGCAAGTGATGCGGAAGGCTTGTTCCGGGCCGGGACTGTTCTCAAAGGGCATGACTTTCATGACACCATTGGGGGAGAGTTGAGCAATACCAGCTGCGTTAGCGGCCACCCAGATTTCTCCGTTGGGGCACTCGCAAAAGTCTTCGATGACGGGCAAAGTGTGCAGGGTATCATTTTTATAATGGAAAACGCTGAATTCGGTTTGTCCTTCCGGCAATACGGCGTGTCCGCCATGAAACCGGAACCATATGTTGCCCCGGCTGTCTTTGAAGAGGCCGGAGATCCGGGGCTGACCTATTTGCTGGGTATGGTTTTGCACCTTTCCCAAGGATAAGTCCAACATCCACAACCCGTCGGCGAAAGAGCCGTTCCACAGGCACTTATTTCCATCGAAGACGACAGGACCAAGGGAATGGTACTTCTGTCCGGGTTGAATGGGAAAGCGCTGCATTTCCGCCAGTCCCTTTTTGTAATAATGCAGCCCCCGGATTTCACTGACCATTAGCTCGTCCGGGCTGATTTGAGCGGCGCCCCAAGACTGAAAGTACTTGTGGTTAGCCATATGCTCTCGTGGGGGAGGGGTCTTAAAGGCGTGGCCGGTAGAAGGATTCAGGTGATAAAGACCATCGCTGTATTGCCCGCTGAGCGTCAGGTAGCCGGGATAAAAATTTTCGATGACATCCCTGAGCAGGAACATGTCCTCGGTTTTGTTGAGCGTGTCCAGTGGGAAATAAGCATACTGATTGACCATTGGGTCGAATAGTTGTACACCGTTTTTGGACAAACTATTCCACAGACGCCCGGCGCTGTCGCGGAAAGAGACACCGTAGTCCTGGCGTACGAATGGATTGAAAACATTGTTTTGCAGAACCTTCACCGACTGCTCTTCTACATTGTACAGATAAAGCCCGGAAGAGTAGGTCAGGTAGATTTCCCGCTCATCCTTTGGGAAAATCCCGTGCAAGTGTTCTTTATTGAGCTGCCGGCGCCAGTCCTTATAAGCGTTTTCAAAGGGAATCGTGTAGCTTTCTGTTGAGGGATCGAAGATGGATAGCCCCCTTTCCCATGAGCCGAGGTATATCTTGCCGTCGGTATGGGCATGCATGGATTTGTGACGATTGATGTTGTAGGCCATTTCTTCATTCTCGTGTCCACAGCGAAATCTTTTGATTTTGCCCGTACCGGTGTCTAGTTTTACCAGGTCACAAAAGGAGATCCCCCAGAAGATGGAGTCGTGCTTCACGTCCTGAACGATTTGCCTGAGGCTGTACTTATCGCGGACTGAGTGGACCCCCGGGATGGCTTTCGCAGGAGGCAAGGGGAAATGCCGGAATTGTCCGGTAGCTGGATCGAGGCGGACGAAGCCCTGGTGGGCGGGAGCCATCCACAGATAACCCTGGCGGTCCTGATACATCTCTCTGACCGCCCGGTCATCGGCTTCTTTTACAGACAGTAGTTTGTAAATGGGAAAGTCTTCTATGTGGCCGGTCCGGAGATCCATCCACGCGGCGCCGTCAAAGGCGCCGATCCATAAGGTGTCGCCGAGGCGCTGCAGAGAGTGCACACGAAGGGTAGGACCGTCATGATGGACTGGAAGCACGTTGCTGCCGTCAAAGCGGCACAGGCCGCCGTAAGTGCCGATCCATATAAATCCGTGCTCATCTTCTTCGAAGTCGTAAGCGCAGGCATGGGACAGTCCCTCGGCCGGCGTCAGGTGTACCGGATTATGAAAGGGTTCCTGCGCCCAGGTCAAGCAGGCGCTGAGGAGAAAGGGAATGATATGAAAATAATGGAAACTCATATATTTTCGTATCGGGCGGTAAGCTGGGAGACCTCCAAAATGAATCGCCCAGCTGATGCTATTAGGTTTGTGAAAGATTAGACATTCGAGCCGGTGTCGAGAGACCGGAGGGAATCCCCCCTCTCCCAGTCCCCGATTCCCCCAGTCCTTTTAGTCCATCTCTTTTTTCACTTCCTCCCACTCGTATTGCTCTCCTAAGGCATACTTCGCAAACCACTCCAGTTCCACATTGATCTTGAACAGGCGGTGGCGCAGCTCGCGCCAGCCGTGTGGTTCGCGCGGGGCTACGTACAGATGTGTAGGTACGTCCAGGCTGCGCAGCGCGCGGAACAGCTCCACCGATTGCGGCATGGGCACCCGCGGGTCGTTTTCGCCGACGATGACCAGGGTAGGGGTGGTTACGTTGGAGATATTTTTGAGTGGCGAATGCTCCCAGTACACCTCGATAGGAGCCTCTTCCTGCCAGGGCGAACCGCCGAACCAGGGCGTGCGGTAGGTGCGCACGTCGCTCTGCGCGTACATGCCGATCCAGTTGACGGCGCCGGCGCCGGAGGAGGCGGCCTTGAAGCGGTCGGTGAAGGTGATGATCTTGTTGGTCATGTGGCCGCCGGCGCTCCAGCCCATCTTCACCATGCGGTCGGGATCGGCAATGCCCTGCTCGATGAGGTGATCGACACCGGCCATCACGTCGAGGTGGGACTGGCGGAAGTAGCCGCCGACCATATCGCGGAGAAAATCGTCGCCGTAACCGGTGCTGCCGCGGTAGTTGGGCTGTAGGACGGCATAGCCCTGTGCGCAGAGCACGGGGTTGTAGCGGGTGAAGCTTCTGGACATACCAAAGTGATCGGAGGAAGCGGGGCCGCCATGGGTTTGTACCACCAGCGGGTAACGTTGTCCTTCCTCATAGCCGATGGGGTAATAGAGCAGGCCTTCGATCGTAACACCGTCTTCGCCCTTCCAGCGTATCAGTTCCTGCCGGGGTATCTGGTAGTTCTGCAGGTAATCGTAGTGGTGAGTCAGCTGTTCCACGCCGTCGGTTTCAAGCCAGAACAGATCGCCCGGGTTTTGCATGGTATTAATGGCGACCAGGTGCCGCCCGGTCTCGGGTTGGTATGCCCAGAGGTTAAGAGAGTGATCCCCTTCGGTGACCTGGCTGCGTTCGCCGCTGGCCAGGTCGTAGCGCCAGAGTTGCTCCTCGGCGCCCATGTTGGCAAGGAAGTAGATGGACCGCCCGTCAGCCGACCACTCGGCGTCGGTGATCTCGTAGGGCAGCTCATCCATGGGGATAACAGGGCGGCCGCTGCCGTCGGCGGGCAGCAGGAAGAGCTTGTCGTTGTAGTAGAAGTCGAGGTCTTCATTGGCAAAAGCCAGGAAGAGCACCTGACTGCCGTCGGGCGACAGGCGGGCGTTGGTCTCGCCGATGCTATTGTCGGTGAGCTGCCGGGCGTTGCTTCCGTCGGCGTTCATGACCCAGACTTCGCTTTCGGAATAGTCGTCGTACAGCGGGTTGGGGCCGCGGTGGGCAACGATTTGTTCGCCATCCGGCGAAAGGTCGAAACGGAGAATAGAGAAATTGCCTTCTGTCAGACGGGTCTCGGTTTTATCTTCGACAGAGACTTTCCATAAGTGACGCTGCTGGTAGTTTTCGTCAAGGGCGTATACGTCGTCATTCAGCTTGAGGCGTTCCTGTTTTTCGGCCGACAGCGTGTCGTCGGCCAGGAAGTAGATGTTTTTACCGTCAGGCGCCCATTCGTAGCTGGCAATACCTGTGGCATGTTCAGACAGCGGGCGGGCTTCGCCGCCATCATTGGGCAGCAGGAAGAGCTGGTTCCCTTCGCTGTCGCCGCGTTTGGCCAGGAAGGCGATCCACTCGCCATCGGGCGACCAGCTGGGGTCGCTCTCGCCTTTTTCGCCGAAGGTCAGCTGCCGGTTGTCGTCACCATCGGCATCGATGCGCCAGAGGTGGCCAATCTGGCGGTTGGCCTCCCAGTCGCTCTCGGCCAGTACGTAAAGGACTTGCTCTCCATCCGGGGAGATCTCGGCATTGTACAGGCCGGGAATATTCAGAAAATCAACGACCGACATGGGGCGCGGGTCGTCCTGCGCCGCCAGCTGGAACGCGAAGGCGGCGGATAGAAAGAGTAAATAAAGGGTTTTAGTAAGGCGCATTAGTATAAGGGTTTTGGTGTAAGTGAATGTTGTAAAAATAGTTCATGAGCCGGCACCCCTCTCATGAACGAATATAAGCATATCCGAACGAAATTATTTTCACTCCTCGACCTTCTTCGCGTGAATTTCGTGGAAGAAGATATCCCCGTTCGGTACGTCGAAGCGCAGTTCGATGACTTCGCGGTTATTGTCGGTAACGAATTGCAGTGTGCCGAAGTCAAACCAGGCGTGGGTTTCTTTCCAGTTGATCTGATAGGTATCGTAGTGCCAATGGCTGAGTTGGGCATCCAGCGCCGAAGCGTGTGGGAAGTGCAGGTAGAGCCGGTTTTCTTCGTCCAACTGGACTTCGATATCCCCGTACATGGGATCGTGGTAGCGGCCCGTATATTTTCCCAAAGGCAGCGTGGGGGAGGTTTTTTTGGCGCGTTGATCACGGAGGGATTCCAGTAGTTCGGCGCGGCGCGCCTGTCCGCGTTCGTAGGCGGCCAGCCCTACCGCGCTCCAGTCTTTGGCTTTCATGTCGAAGTAGTGATCGAGGGTGCGGTACATCAGGAAGGTGCCGATACTGGTCATGCTGTTGGTGAGTACGACGATGCCGAGATTTTCCTCCGGGACGAGGGCCACGCGGGAATACATGCCGTCGTAGCCGCCGCTGTGGGTGACCACTTTTCGGCCGCCATAGTCGAAGAGGCGCCAGCCGAGGCCGTAGCCCGAGAAGTGCATGCCCGGGTAGCGCTCCTGCATAGCGGCCGATACCTGGAAACTGTTGTGTGGCGTCCACATTTCCTGCTGGACCATGGGGGTGAAGACCGGTTCGCCTTCGTGGCGGCCCCGGTCGAGTTGCAGCTGTATCCACTTGGCCATGTCGTTGACGCTGGAGAGGATGCCGCCGGCGGCGCCCATATTGTCCCAGTTCACGTAGGGGATGGGCTGGTGCTTATCGCCGACCGGTTTGTGCGGAGTGGCGACGTTGTCCATGTCGCGAAGGGTTTCTACGGAACTTCGGGTACGGTCCATGCCCAGGGGCTCGAAGAGGTGCTCACGTACGTAGGCGTCCCAGGGCTGGCTGGTCACCGCTTGGATTACCTCGCCGGCCGCGACGAACATCAGGTTGGTGTAGCCGTAGCCGGCGCGGTACTCGAAGTCCTGCGGTACGTATTGCGCCCGGCGGAGGACCTCTTCGGGGGTGTAGTGGCTTTTGTACCAGATCACATCCCCGCTGAAGGTGCCCAGCCCTACGCGGTGGCAGAGCAGGTCGCGCACCGTGGTGTGCTCGGAAACGTAGGCGTCGTATAATTTAAAATAGGGCAAATGCTTCCGGACCGGATCGTCCCAGCCGAGTTTCCCCTCCGCGACCAGCATGCCGATGGCGGTGGCGATAAAGGCCTTGGAATTGGAGGCGATGGCGTACAGGGTATTACCGTCGGAGGCCTTTGTCTTGCCGGCTTCCAGCACCCCGTATCCTTTTGACAGTACCACCTCTCCATCTTTGACGATGGCGACCGACATGCCGGGGGCTCCCCAGTCGGCCAGTGCTTGCTCAAAGTAACTGTCCAGCGGGTCGACGGCGGGTTGGGCATGAGAGAAGAAGGAGAAGGACAGAAAAATCAGTAAATATGTGAGAATGGGTAACGGTTTCATGCGATCGGATTTTGAAATGCGTTAATTTCTTCCTGCGGTTGGCCACTCTGTGGACGCTGCGCAAGAGAGGATAAAGGTGAATTATCTTGAAGTAACAAAGCAAAGATGAAGAACATGACCATTTACGAGGTAACCACCTAAGCGCTCGACTTTGTTTGGGGGTCGTTCGAGTTAGTATCACAATCTCGAACAAAATCGAACGATTCCGAACCGAAATAACCCTTTGTTCCATTATAGGTGATCAATTACTGATCATGCAACAGCAAAACCCTGTCATTCTTTTTACGGCCTCACCGGCACATATTTCCCAAACCACTCCATCATCTCCCGGTAATAATGCTCCCGGTGCTGCGGCTGCCGGATGCCGTGGCCCTCGTTGGGGTAGCGTACAAAGCGGGCGGGTACGCCCAGCTTTTTCAGCGCAATGTAGAACTCTTCGGCCTGCGTGATGGGCACGTCGACATCGTCCTCGCCGTGCAGGAGCAGGGTGGGAGTGCTGACGTTCTCCACGTGCGCCAGGGGCGAGAAATGCCACAGCAGGCTGTAGTTGTCCCAGGGCAGGCCGTTGAATTCGGTTTCTATCAATAACTGATAAAGCGAGGTGCCGTAAAAAGAGATGAGGTTGCTGAGCGAGGCCACGGTGGCGGCCGCTTTGTAGCGGTCAGTCTGGGTGACGACCCAGTTGGTCATAAAGCCGCCGTAGGAGCCGCCGGTGACGCCCATATTGTCGCCGTCGAGGAAGTCGAACTGTTCCAGAGCGGCATCCATGCCGTACATGAGGTCTTTGTAATCACCGCCGCCCCAGGCCTGGTAAGTGCCGTCGGCGAATTTTTGGCCGTAGCCGGTAGAGCCGCGCGGATTGATAAAGACCACGGCGTAGCCTTTCGATACGAGCAGCTCGTTGAAATCGCTGAAGCCGTAGCTGTACATGCCGTGCGGTCCGCCGTGGATGCGGTGGATGACCGGCACTTTTTGTCCGGCGCGCAGTTTGGGCGGGTAGGCGATAAAGCCCTGTACGCGGGCGCCGTCGAAGGAGTTGAACCAGAAGTCTTCCACGCTGGCGAGGCTTTTATTTTCGGTCCAGTCTTTGGTGTGGAAGGTCAGACGCTGTTTGAGGCGGCCGTCGGGTTCAGCCATATAGATTTCGGTGGGCTGGCCGGGAGTACTGAAGGTGTAGACGATATTTTCCTCACCTACCGTCAGGGAGCCGGCGGCGCCTTCCTCGCAGATGACCGCCTGGGGCTCTTCGCCGGGTTTGGTCCGGTAGATGCAGTATTTGCCCTGGTCGCGAATACTGAAGTAGAGCCATTCGCCGCCGGGATGCCACTGCGGGTTGCCGGCGCGGCGATCGAGCGCCTGGGTTAGGGTAGCCCGCTGGCCGTTATCCGGTGAAAGACCGTAGATATAGGTGTTTTCCGGGGGGCTGTCTTTGGTGTTGACCGCCCTAACCGTTGCCGGAAAAGCGATCCACTCGCCACCGGGTGACCACTGCGGGTCGTGTTCGGTGCCGACGGATTCGGTCAACTGCTCAATTTCTCCCGTTTGGATATCGACGCTCCACAGGTCGTTGTTGTAATTGTGTTCGGGGTTATCGCTGTGGTTGCTGACGAAGACGAGGCGCCGGCTGTCGGGGGCCCAGCTCAGCGAATGGCTGTCGTAGGGCCCGGGCGTAACGATGCGTTTGTTCTGGCCGTTGGCGTTCATGACGTAAACACGGGTCAGGCAGTTGTCGGAGAAGGAGGTGCGCGATTTGTACATCGTTCGTTCCACAACCAGCGGGTCGTTGGGGTTTTCGGGCTCGCGGCAAGTCGATTCATCGGCGGCGACGAAGGCGATGTGCCGGCCGTCGGGACTCCAGGCGTAGTTCTTTTTGGTGGGATGTCCCAAAAAGTGATTGCTCTGCCGGACCGTTGTCAGTCGCAGTGGAGTCCCCAGTTTGGCATTCTTGCCGCGGATGTCTATTGCAGCCCGGAACAAACCCGTTTCTCCACCGATAGTCGCCAGGTAACTGAGGTGTTTTCCGTCGGGTGACCATTGTACGTCGAAGGCGTTGTAGGTCAGTTCCGAGCGCCGCTTGGATTGCAGGTGCAGGGCGAAGAGCTGGCTGCTGCGTTTGTTCGCTTCTATGTCAACATAAGCTTCCGTATAAAGGAGGAACTCACCGTCGGGCGATAATACGGGATTGCCGATATCCGGCAGTTCCCGCAGACTTTCGATGGTCACCGCTTGCTGTGCGACAGCGGGATGGCTCAGCAGAGCAATGTAGAGCAGCAGAAATAGATAGCGCATGGTTGTGTTTTGATTTGTGGTTAAAAAACGTTCCCCCCTCCGTCCTGCGGACACCTCCCCAGCGGGGAGGACACTATGCTCCCCGCTGGGGAGCTGGCCGAAGGCCTGAGGGGCGTCCCTCCCTACGCTGGGGAGGTGTCCGCAGGCCTGAGGGGCTACGGCTGCTTCAGCCAGGCCTTTCGCCGTTCCATCGCCGTTTTGGGCGCTGTTTCGTCGAGCTGTACGCTTAGCGTTGGGTCGGCGGCAGCGGAGAAGGTATCCGTTTTCTCGATACCGTTTTGAACGTAAATGATCTCATATTTCTTGCCGATCTCCAGCTCTTCCATGATGGCATCCAGGTCATCGGCACTGCCAAGCAGCTGTCCGGCGAGTTCGAGGATGCGGGCGCCTGAAGTCAGACCGGCGGCGTGTAGCGGATTGTTTTCCAGGACCGGACCCTGGACGACTGCGCCCTTTTCACCCTGATAATCGAGGCGCAGGCCGTAAAAACCGGGGCGATTGGGATACGAGGGTTCCAATTTGATGCCCATTCCGGCCAGAAGTTCCGAAAGGTCGGGCAGCTTACTATCGTATACCGATTCGTCGAAGAAGCTTTTAGCGAAAGCGGGATCATCCGTTACTTCGCCGAGGATGCGCTGCAGGTCGGGCAGGCGATAGGGCGTTTCGGTCTTGCCGTATTCCTGCCATAGCCGCCGCATGAAGTCATCGAGTGTAACGCCTTCGTACCGGGTGCGAAGGGTAAGGTCGAGCGTGAGGCCGAGGACGGCGCCGTAGCTGTAGTAGCTGATGAAAGTATTGGCGAAGTTGGTTTCGTCGATGGCAGTGGCGGCATCGACGAAGGGAGCATTGTAGCTCATTTCGACGGGGCTTCGGTACCGGCGGCCCGGTGCGTTGAGGACGTAGTTGAGCAGGCCGGTAAGCCCGCGCACATATTCTTCGGGGCTGCGGATGCCGGCCCGGCACAGCACCAGATCGTCGTAGTAAGAGGTGAAGCCTTCGGCGAACCAGAGCGCTTCCGACATATTAGCCTGATCGAAGTCGAAGGGTTCAAGAGACTGGGGGCGGATACGTTCCACGTTCCAGCAGTGGAAAAACTCGTGGGAGATGGTGCCGATGAGGCCGCGGGCGTTATCGGCCAGGCTGCCCCGGCTGCTGCAGATGGTGGAATTGCGGTGCTCCATGCCGTCGCCGTACACCCAGGAGTTATAGCTGCAAAGGAAAGTGTAGCGCCCGTAGTCAAAGTCGGGCAGCTCGCCGAAGACGGCTTTTTGTTCTTCCACGATGCGTTTAACCCATTCGGTATACTCGTCGAGTTCCTCGTCGCTGCCCTCGTGGATCATAGCGATTTCGATGTCGTAGGTTTTGCCGCTGGAAGTCGATTGCCAGCGGCGCCAGTCGATATCGCCGGCAAAGGTGGGGCTATCGTAGAAGTAGTAGTAGTCTGGTGCGTAATAGCTTCCGTCGGGCAAGGGTTTCAGTTGGGTGGCGACATCCCAGTCCGGATGTCCGCTCAGGTCAATGCGCAGTTCAACGGGCCGGTCCTGCATACCGGCGCCGTAGACGAAGGTGGCGGGCATGTTCAGGTGCAGTTTGCGGTTGTCGATGCCGGTGTAGGTGCCGTCGCCGTGGTTGCCGTAAAGAGTGTATTCGAAGCGGACCGAGCCGTCGTGCCCGGCTACGTCCCACTGGTGGGGGTTGGCGCGGTATACTTTCAACTCTTTTCCCTGGCTGTCGAAGGCGTGCACGTCGTAGACGTTTTTGGCAAAATTATGTACGGCGTAACGCCCCGGGGAGGAGCGGGGCATGCGCAGCTGGAGTACTTGCTCGGGCACGGCTGGGAAAGTCACGGAGATATTGAGTTCGTGATGTTCGATGTCGCTGAGGTCCAATCGGTATTCGATAAGCGCCTGCCCCCTGAGCAGGCTGAAGGTCAGCAGGAGAGATAGGATAGGGATCAGTTTTTTCAATAACATTCGGATGCGTTTTTTACAGACCCACCAAGATAAGGAAGTTGGACGGAAGTCGGAAATGGAGAGTCGGAAGCCCCGTACCGAAAGCATCCCGGTGCGGTTCATCCTGTCCACCCGTTTAATCCTCGTCCACTTGCCTGCTTTTTTCTTTGAGGACAAAATCATGGGCGGCGATCCCGTGCTTGCGGAATTGGCGCAGGAGGCTCATCCGGATATCATTACCCAGTTCCCAGGCATTGGCGGGCGAATCACTCCAGGCGGCAATCCAGCATTTGTAGCTCTGCTGTCCCATTTGCATCACCCAGAGGGAGGGCTCTTCATAAGGAATAAAATGCGGACTGGATTTGGCGGCTTTCATAGCCAGCTTTTGAATCAGGTCGATATCGGCATCGTAGGAGGCCCAGAATTCGACCTTCATCCAGATATGCTGATCCTTAAGCGTATAATTGATAAAGTCCTTGGAAAGCATCTGGCTGTTGGGGATGACGTGGCGGCGCCAGTCCCAGATACGAACGATGGTGTAGGTGAGCGTGATGTCTTCCACCGTACCGTAGGTTTTATCGATCAGCACCGTATCACCTACATGGAAAGGCTTGGAAAAGCTGATGATCACCCCGGAAATCAGGTTCTCAATAAAAGGACGGGCCGTCATACCGACGATAACGGCTGAGGCGCCGACAAAAACAGATACGATAGTGGCAGGCAAGGTGTTGAGAAAAGGTAAAATGAGCAAGAGTGCCCAGACGATGATGAGCACGAGAACAAAGATCCGCTCAATGATCGAAAAGCGGGTGCCGATATTATTCAGGGCCGTGCTTCTTATTTGCTCCGCCGTGTCATCGAGGGGAGAATTGGTTTCGATGGCAATGGCGGGCTGTTCTTGTTTTACCCGGTTTTTACGGCTTTTTTCTACGCGTTTGATAAAGCGATACACCGCAAAGATGAACACCGGACCGAGCAGACCAACGGAAACCAGGTAAATCAATTGAAATTCGGTCATGATGCCGGTAGTTGTTTTTAGTGGGATCGTAAAGATAAGGAAAAGTGGTAAGTCAGTCGGTAGTCGCCGAAGTGGTTAGGCTTTTCTGCTGCAGCCGGGAAAACAGGATTTTCGTTCCATTTTGGGCTTCTTTTGAGGCGCATAGCAGCGCTACGTAACGAAAAAGAAGTCCAAAATGGGGCGAAAAGACGTTTTTGATAGGCCAGCGAGAAAAGTCTGAATCACTTCGGCGACAATAAGCGGAGATTCATCTGGCAGCACCACCGCAGAACAACTACAGATACAGAATGAGAACAGAACCAAATTGAACTGATGAAATTTGTAACTGAAGTGTTTATCCAGGCTGCCGGAACAACCTCAAACGATCTCGAACAACCTCAATACTTCCGCTGCCAGCCCTCGCAGTAGTACGTCGTCCGGCCGGCGATCTGCATTTTCTGGACGGTGCTGCCGTTTTCGGGGCAAGGATGGCCTTCCTCGCGCCACTTCCAGAGCCAGTCTTCCGGATACTGTCGATAATGGGCGTTTTTATCGACGGCGAAAGCGAAGATCTCCTGCATCTTTTGGTAGATGAGGCGAAGGGTGTCTTCGTCGACCTGGCCGACCGTCGAGGCGGGATGGACGCGGGCCTGGTAGCAGATCTCGTCGGCGTAGAGGTTGCCGACGCCGGCGAGATATTTCTGGTTCATCAGAAAGCCTTTCAGGGTGCCTTTTTTATTTTTGGCTAAAGCCAAAAAGTCCTCCCGGCTGATGCGCTGGGCGTCTTCTCCGAGCCCTTTCTCCTCGATATAGTTATCCAGATCCTCGATGTAGACGATGCGCGCCAGTTTGCGCGGGCAGTCGAAGGCGAGATGGTAGCCATTGGTGTAGCGGAAGAGAAAGCGGGCGTGTTTGGGTTCGTCGCCGGGATCGAGGTAGTATTTCAGATCGCCAGACATTCCCAGGTGGAGTTGCAAGTGATGGCCGTTGTCCAGCTCGCCAAACAGATATTTTCCCCGGCGGTAGGAACCGGTAAATGAGCGGCCGGTCAGCAGGTCAATAAATTTTTCACCGCTGACATTGCGGATGATGTAGTCATCGTGCACGGTCACCTGATCGATAGGCTGATGCAGCGCGGTGGCGTTGAAATACTGCTGGACGGTGTTGACTTCGGGCAGTTCGGGCATTTTGCAAGTGTCTTCTTTGATGAAATACAACAGGAGATAAACAGCCCGGGATAAAATTTGTTGTCGGAGATATTTTGCCTATTTTCCGGAGAAAAAGATGCCGATAGCCGATGATATCCGCAATCTCGTTGTAGCTGGCAATACCCGCCAGGCGCTGACGCAGCTCACCCAATGGCTGGAGGGAAAAGACGACGACCTGTACAATCAGCTTATTCTGCTGCAAGGGCAATGGAACCGCAATGAGCGCGACAGTCGCATGGGTGTTCTTTCGCACGATGAAGACAATCGCAACCGCAACCGCATTAATCACTCTCTGCTTTCCTTGTTGTCGGGAGTGGAAAACCTGGATGCAGCGGACGCACAGGATACCATATTTTCCGGGACTACTCACCAGGGGTCTCCTGCGGCCCAGGCCGGGCCGAAAGGCAAAATAAAGCTCTTCATTTCCTACGCCCGGGAGGATGAGGAATGGGTGAAAAAGTTGAAAAAACACATGGCCTCCCTCCGCCGCCGCCACATCGACAGCTGGGACGACTCAGCCCTTGTTGCCGGGCAGGAATGGAATGACCAGATCAGCCGTATGCTCAGGGAAGCCAATATTATCCTGCTGATGGTCAGCCCTGATTTTCTGAGCTCGGACTATATCTACGATGTGGAACTCAAGGAGGCGATGCGGCGCCATGAACGGGGCGATGCAGTAGTTATCCCGACCATCTTGCGCCCGGCAGACTGGAGCCACGAGCCTTTCGCCAAATTGCAGGCGCTCCCGCGCGGTGCCGAACCTATCGCCTCCTGGAATAACGAGGACGAAGCTTTTCTGGATGCGGTGCAGGGGATCAGAAGGGTGATCGAGTCGTTGAAAAGTTAGTGGTTCGGGATGGTTTGATTTTGTTCGAGGTTGTTCTTCCCCACCCCTCGTTGCCTTGGGTAAACTTTCCTCCCCCGACCTCCTTCGTTGGTAAGGGCCTTCGCCCGCTGCGGCCGCTTCTGCCCGCAAAGGCGGGGCTCCCTGTGGTCGTTTCAGTCCGCCCTCGCTTCATTCGGTAAAGATAAGCCTTCCGCTTTCCGCTTTCCCACACCTTTGTCTTCCAAATTATCTATCTTCGAGCCATTCTGAATCATCTTGAATACGAAGTCTTTTTATGTCCCGTCTTTCCTTCCTTACGGAAAATACACCCCTTCTTTTATTCGGATTTTTGTTGACCTTTTTCTCCTGTTTTGGACAGACGATCATCGTGTCGCTGTACGTGCCCGATATCTCGGCGAAATTCGGGTTGAGCAATACGGGCATCAGTTCCTTATATGCGCTGGCGACCCTGGGTAGTGCGGCGCTGTTGCCCTGGGTGGGGCGCTACGTAGATATGTGGCGCCTGTCTGTCTTTACGCTGTTGACGATGCTATTGCTCGCGGGCGCCTTGCTGACGCTTTCGCTGGCGCCCTTAACCGGAGTGGTGTTGCTGGGCTTCTGGGGCATGCGCCTGGGCGGGCAGGGATTGATGAGCCACACGGCTGCCTCGGCGCTGGTGCGTGGTTTTGAACAGAACAGAGGCAAGGCGATTGGTCTGGCTTCTCTGGGCTATCCGGCGAGCGAGGCGGTGATGCCCTTGTTGATTGCTGCCCTGATCGCTTGGTTGGGGTGGCGCGGAGCCTTGCAGGCCTCGGCCGTCTGGTTGATCCTGGTGCTGCTGCCTCTGGCCTTGTGGTTGGTGCGATACATCCCGACGAAGGTTCGCCGGCCGGTACGGGTTGACCAGACGAGCAATCCGGAGGATTATAAAACTGTTCGTAATCCGCTTCGCCTCCTGCGCGGGCGCGTCTTTTGGGTGATAATTCCGACTTTCTTTCTGTTAGCTCTTCTGAATACCGCCATTTTCTTTTTCCAGCTCAAACTGGGCGAAGCCCGTGGCTGGCCGGCCGGCTGGGTAGCGGGATCGGTGGCTGCCTTTGCAGTGGCCAGCGCATCGGGAATGCTGCTCTCCGGTCCGCTGGTCGACCGATTGACGGCGCGGACGATGCTGCCGTTCTACATGACGCCTTACGTTCTCGGATTGATCCTGCTTGCCTCTTTTACCGCCCCGTGGGTATACCCCGTAGCGCTTTTTCTGCTGGGGCTGTCCAACGGCGCCAGCAGCCCGGTGAAGAACGCCGTACTCGCCGAACTTTACGGCGCCGGCATCATCGGCAGCGTGCGCGGGATTGCGACCACCGTGATTGTTTTTTCCACGGCCCTCGGGCCGCCGCTCTTCGGGGTGCTGATCGATGGGGGTGTTAGCTTCGGCTCTATTTTCCTGGGATCGGTGGTGGTCGTACTGGCAGCGATGGTTTGGAGTCTGGGGGTTGTGCATCCGGTAAGAGTGCGGCGATGGTTGGCGCGGTGGCGGAGTAAACAATAATATGTATAATTAAATTAAACCGGAAATGACTGGGGGACCGGGAAACAAGGAGTATCTCCGAGTCTAATGTCGCCAATTTAAGGTTTTGCACCACTTCATCTGTTCCTCTGTTCTACGGTTCCTCTGTTCTACGGTTCAATATATGGGCCTTGAACAGAACCGTAGAACAAGGGAACCGAGGAATATCCAACCGCAGAAGTGCCCAAAACCGCTAAAGTTGACGACATTAATCTTCGAGTCACTGCTTCACTACCCTCACCGTCCTTTGCTTTCCTTCACTTGTCATCACCAAAAAGAATACGCCTTTCGGCAAATGCGCCAGTGAAAGTTCCACAGCGCTTGCGCCCGCCGGTATTATCCCGGTGATAAGGGTGGGTCGCCCGTCCGCGCTCAGCAGCTGATAGGATGCATCGGAGGACAAAGGGCTTTCCAGTCGTAATTGGAGCACTCCCTCCGTCACCGGATTGGGATGCAGGCGGAAGGGGAGGGGGCGACGTTCCGCCTCCGGATCGCGGCTGGTCGGGGTCAGTTCGATTCGGACGAGGCCGGCGCTTAGGGGCCCATCCAACAGCGCGATTTGGCCGCCGGCGTAGAGGGTTTCCACATCTTTTTCCCGAATGGTGCGGAAGTAGCCGCTGACCCGGCCGCCGAAGTAGAGCGTACCATCCGCTTGCAACCCCACGGCGTCGATCGGGTTGTCAGCGCCGCTGCCCGTGTCGAGGCGAAAGAGCTGGTTTAGCGTGGTCAAACGGTAAAGGTGGTTCCGCGGAATTAATCCCGTAGAATTTTCACCGTTTAAATAGGCATTGCCATCTCCGTAATACACCTCTCCCGATGTGGTCGTCATGGCTTTATGGGGTACGCCTCCAGGTGGATGAAGGGTAAAAAACAAATCTCCTGAAGGAGTAAATATTTGAATGGTCCCGCCACCAAAAGCAATCAGCTCATTACTGGCGGGACGAACCAGGAGTTCCCCAAAACCACGATCCAGGGGCGGAAGTCGGGATCTATGGTTTGGGCAGATAGCAGGAAGCAGAGCAAAAATGGCGGAAGGAATAAAAGACGCAGCATGGGAAACAGATTAGGTACATACCTATTACATCTGTTTCCCGGCTGCGGCGGAAATATTTTCTGAATTTAACAATTCTCTTACCGCTTCACGAAGGGGGCGAACCACTTCTGCCCCCCTTTGTCAGTTCAATCAGGTAAAAGCCGGGGGGTAGGGTCTGAATATTCAGTACCTGCTGCGCCGTACCCGAACCGATGACGCCGTTGATTGCGGTGGTCTGGCCGTTGGGCAGGTAAATCCGATACTGAAGTGGATCGGTCACCGGATTTTTAAAAGCTAGTGTCAGATCCGTTCCCAGTGTTGGATTGGGGAATAGCTGGGCGGGAAAGTCGCTGCTGTTCGGAGTAACCGGGCGACTGGTACTCGTCAGGTTAAACTTGGCCAGGGACACGTTGGTAAATCCGCCGCCGAATGCAAATTTACCACCGACGATAAAGCCATCCGGAACATTGAGTACCTGGTGAATACTGCCTTCCGGCAGATAGCCCATCGGTGTGAGCTGACCTGCATCAGCACTGACGATTGCGGGCATTTGCATAGGAGTACCGCCGGGGGAAAGCCCCTTGCCATAGATCAGCAGACGGTCGTCGTTCAGGGCTTTAACCTTACTGAGCTGAGGCCCGGCAAAAGAAAGTATTCCAAAACCGGTATCGAGTGCACCGGTCGTATCCAGCCGCATGAGTACGTTGGACCAGGATTGATCTTCTCCGAGAACCTCTCCGAGGATCATTATTTTACCATCCGATTGCAGATCGGCATCGGTAATGGTATTGATGAGGTACGGTGTATTGAGATTAAAAGTCTGGTCCTTACTGCCGTCCGGATTGATCCGGATAATAGGGCCGTTCAGAGCGGGTGCAACGGGAAAGTTGAATCCGGTCAGCAGCACCCGGCCGTCAGGAAGCGGAAGAATCTTTTTTACAAAGGCATTATAATAAGGCTGCGCCGTAAATTGCTCATCGATCGTGCCGTCGGGCTTAAAACGGACGAAACTGTGGGGGCCGGCGCACTAGGCTGATTATGTGACCGTCGGTGGGCCGGACGGCGAGCATAATCTTTTCATCCAGATAGGTTTGAAACATGATATGCCCAATATCGGGTGGAGAAAAGACCGGGAAAGGCGAAAAGGTAACGGTGGGATGACGGTAATTTAATATTTTCTCAACAAGAAATTGGTGGCCGGGTGCAGCCAACCCTAAAACTTATTTTTCCACATCATACTCTCCACCGGTTTCACCGTGCGTTTGTTGTACTTGGCGTCTTTTTTCTTGTTGTAATAGCGTTCGATGTCGCCGTCGACACGGAAGTAGATCAGCTGGCCGATGGGCATGCCTGCGTAGACGCGAACGGGGTGGGTGCAGGAGATTTCAAGGGTCCAGGTATTGCAGAAGCCGACGTCACCTTTGCCGGCGGTGGCGTGGATGTCAATGCCGAGGCGGCCGACGCTCGACTTGCCTTCCAGGAAGGGGACGGCCGTGTGCGTTTCGGTGTATTCCTCCGTCACGCCGAGGTAAAGCGTATTGGGATGCAGCACGAAGCCCTCTTCCGGGATTTCAAAGTGTTCGATCTCATTGTGCTTGCGCGCGTCGAGGATGTGATCTTTGTAGCGGGCTAACCACTTGCCGAGGTGCACGTCGTAGGAGTTGGTGCCCAAATATTCACGGTTAAAGGGTTGGATGACGATTTCGCCGTTGGCGATGCCTTCCAGTATTTTGGTGTCACTGAGGATCATGTGTGTTGATTCGTTGTCGGTAAACCGTTGACCATTTGCCGTTGCTATGCAAAGGAGTGCAAAACTA
Source organism: uncultured Saprospiraceae bacterium (assembly GCA_964632995.1). Taxonomy (GTDB): domain Bacteria; phylum Bacteroidota; class Bacteroidia; order Chitinophagales; family Saprospiraceae; genus CAZWDL01. The sequence continues at coordinate 12,099 of CAZWDL010000082.1, read as the reverse complement.
GGAAATAAATCCACACTTCACCTCATGGAATGGGGTAGGATTCCCATCAGGGCAGCGGTTCGCCCCGTAGCAGGATGTCAGTCCCAAGGAATTCATCTTCCTGGGTAGTATACCAGCTGCGCTTTTGAGGAGTGATAGTCGAATGCATAGAAAGAGATATGAAGATAGTTCCTTAATTCAATTCCGGTTCATTCTTACTCCGGGAGCTTTCCCGTGGGGGGTGATCCTCGTCCGAGTGTCCCTGGCCGGATCCGGCATCCCCGCGATCTGAATCCTGTCTCAGGGTGGATGCAGGATTGCTTGATCTGGGTTTTTGCCGTTTGCGGGAGCGCGCGCCGGTCATACCAACGACCATAGTGCTGGTCAGCAGGCTCATGAACCACAGGGGGGCGCCGGATTGTCGCAGGGCTTCCAGTCCGGGTAGCCAGCCATTGAGTTCCGGACCCAGTTCGCCCTTTTCCCACAGGTCCAGTTGCCGCTCCTCCAGGTCATGAAATTCCACTTCCATGGCCAGTTCCGGATCTTCCTTCATAGCCCGTTCAAAGGCCTGGGCTTCCTCCAGGGGAAGACGGCCGGTGAGGTAGGCTCTGATCTGATCTGTTCTTTCCATAGTGTAAATATAAGGGCTCGAGGCGGGATTTTGTTGTATTTGACCGCCGGGCATTTAATCTTGGTTGCGAAGCCGCAAGTCAGTTTTTCTCCTCCGCCTTCATTTGTCCGTAGTATTGTTGCACTACCTCGGCCGCTGCTTTTCCGTTTGGCGTAAAGCCCTTGCCTCCCTCCCGGCCGCGGTGATCGATCTCGGTCGGCCATTTCCACCAGAAGAGTCCGCGGCACCAGTCGGTATGCTGGCTGATCTGCTCCAGCACGACTTCGTAGCAGAGGCGTTGGTCGGCTTCATTGTAAGGACGCTCGTAGCCGTCGCGATGAGGGCTCATCCACGGAGCGGCTACACTGGAAAAGCCGATTTCTGTGAGCAGCATGGGTTTTTGTTCGCGGTCGACGACGGCCTTTACCCGCCGGCCTATATCCCGAAATCCGGCCTCCAGCTCGGCCTGGGTAGCGCTGCTGTCGGCGCTGAGAGGGTAGTAACAATTGAGGCCCATGTAATCCAGTTCCTTCCAGAAAGAGACCTTTTCGAACTCCTCTCCCCAATTGGCGGCATAGGTGATTTTGCCACTGTAGATTTTTCGGATCTGCCGGATGAGCTGACGCCATTTTCCCGGCTGTTGCAGGGTTGTTTTTCCCAGTTCCGTCCCGATACAGAAGAGTGGTATTTCGTGCATTTCAGCGAGCATGGCGTAGTGGCTGATCCAGCGGCCGTAGTAGTCGAACCACTGCTCCCAATCGGCTTCACTTTGCATTTCCACATCGCCGGGCCAGCTGCCGCCGCCGACCCATATTTGCGGTTTGAGCATGGGAACCATGCCTTTTTCCCTGGCGGCGTACAGGGCATGGATGACACTTTCGTTATTCTCCGAACCCGGGCCCTCGGCTACGGGGATAAAGTTCGGTGCTTTAGGATCGCGTGTGAAGGAGTAGGGAACGATGGCAGCGGCGTTAACATGCAAACCTTCGAGCTGTTCCAGCGACCGGCGCGCCATTCGGGAGGCATAGCCGTTGTAAATTTGGTAGCCTTCGTGAGCGAGGGTGAAGCCCCGCAGATAGGGGAGCGGTTGCGGTTGCGTCTGCCTTACATTCCGCACGCTTTTGCTAAGCAGGTAAGTATGCCATTCTTCTTCCAGGCGGGGAATTTCACCCTCCAGGGCTTGCCAGGAATTGTAGTTGTTCAGAAAGGTTTCGCGCCCGTAGGTATCGATCAGGTAGTCAACAAAGGAAGCGGCCTGGCAAGAGGTGAGCAACTCAGCGTTGCGTTGGAAGGCCTCATTGTCGAGCAATTCTTTTAGCGGAAGCAAATTTCCTGCACGAGAAAGCTGCTTCGCCCAGTACTTATAGCCGTCCTTTTGCCAGTTGGGGGTGAAGCGAACGGCAAGCCCTTTTTCCAGCGCAAGCGTAGGGGGGCGGCCAAGCAGTTGACGGAGTAATAAAAGGTTCTCCGCTCCGGTAAAATGCTCCTCGTAGATGTTATTGAGGATGGTATGAACGCTGCTTTCGCTAAAATCGACATGTGCCTGATCGGTATTGTGGAGAATCAGCCCTTTGTCTTCCGAACTACTGTAAAGGTAATGGTCGATGCGTGTATCGCCGATGCCTTTCCCGCAGAATGCCTCAATATCCCGGGCCGCTTGTTCACTGTTTTCCACCAGTTTGGCGACGGCCTCAGGATCGGGCTGGCTGTGCCGGGCAAAGAAGCGGTAGTGAGCAGTAGTATGCAGGAGTTTGTCCTTAGCGCTGAAGTTGAAAGTGAGTTGAGGATCGGGGCGCCAGGTTTGATCATCGAAAGCTCCGAGTAAAACGCTGCGACCTTTCTGGTGCACCGCATACCCCCAATTACTCCATCGCCAAATGGAACGGCGGCGCTCCTGAATCTGAGCGAGTTGTTGCAGGACGGCTTCGTCCGACAGGCCGGTGATCAACAGTACCGGCAACTTGCGGTTGAAAGGGTTGGGATAAAAGCCGAGGGAGAATACGGTATCCTCATCCTTGAACTGCCGGCCGTTGAACCGCAGTTCCGTTTCATTAATACTTAGGGGGAGCTTATCCAGCAGTCTATTCACTATGCTGTTAGAACCGGGTGTGCCGACGGCCAGGATAATTTTCTCTCCGATTTCGCTGTCGTTGAGTTCGGTATCACTTTGCAAATTGATGGAGAAGCGGCGATTGTCTTTGCCGGCCAGTTGGGTGCATAGCCGGCGGTATCGTTCAGCATACCTTTCCTGTTGTGCACCGTAGACAATGGTGAGCTGCCCGGCCTCTCGCAGGTTGTGATATAATTCTCGCAGCCCGGGCCAGTTTTGCACATAGGCGCGGGCCGAAAGACTGCCCGGCGGCTGATCACATTGCATACCACACAGCAGACAGCAAAACAGTAAGAAGCAGGCGCTCGATTTTAACATGGGTGATTCAGGTTAGTTATTTCGGTGAACACTGGAAAAAGTTGAGGCTTCTGTTTACAAAAATGCAGGTTTTTGTTTAACATTGAAACAGAGGGAGTAAGAAAAGGTTATTTTCTGTGCGCCGGTGTCGGCAACGGCAATATGGGCAAGTGGACATTACTTTCTGTTCAAAAGCTTCCTGGCCTTTCCGGTAAATGACCGAAGCATCTTATCTTTGCCCGCAATAAATCAAAAACGACCCACTTTATGCGTATCGTTACTGTATTATTGTTGCTCTCCGGCCTGGGAAGCCTTTTTTCCTGTGTGGAGGATGAGCGACTGACCCTTACGGCTTCTGAGGAAACCGTTACTCCGGGCAACCGGATTTGTGTGGATGTAAGCGCCGAAAATTTTGAGAATATCCTTACCATGCAGTACAGTATCGGTTGGGATGATGAAGTGTTGCGTTTTATTGAGGTGACTAATTTTGGTCTGCCCGGCTTATCGGCGCAGAATTTCGGTCGTCCCGCCGATCATTCCGACCGGCTGGCCGTCTCCTGGTTTGAGCCCAATCTGGCGGCCGTTACCATTCCCGATAATTCGGTGTTGTTTTCCGTTTGTTATGAAGCGGTGGGGCAGTCCGGTGCGAGCTGCCCGGTAACCCTGACGGATCAGCCTACGATCGTGGAGATAGCCAATGCGAGGGAGGAAGTGCTCAGCCCGGTCCTACTCGAAGGCAGCATCACGGTGAAATAGACCGGCGCAAAGATTTCACCTCCCAGATGATCAGACTGCGATCATCGCTGCCGGAGATGAGGTAATTGCGGTAGGGGGACCAGAAGAGGCGGTTGACAGAATTGACGTGGCCGCCGTCGCGGGCAGTTTCCAGCACTTTAAGCAATTCGAAAGAGTGGGCGTCCCATATTTTGATGGTCTTGTCGCGGCTGCCGGTAGCCAGCCAGTGGCCTTCCGGATGGATGGCGATGTCGTTGATGGTAAACCAGTGGGCAGGATGATCCGCCACGATCCGGCCGTCCTGCCTGTCCCATACCTTGAGATGGGCGTCGCGGCCGCCGCTGAAGATATGCTTTCCGTCGGGGGCGTAGCGGACGGTAAAGACGGAATTTTCATGGGCGCCTTTCCAGCGTTCGCGTAATTCGAGGGTGCCGGCGTCGAGAAAGTAGATGCTGTTGTCACTGCAGCCCACTGCCAGTTCTTTGCGTGCGGCATTGTAGTCAATGCAACGCAGGCTCTGATTGGTAAGCTGAAAACTCTCGAGGGAGCGGCCATCCGCCAGGGACCAGCGGGTGAGCATTCCGCCGCCTCCGGCTGTGAAGATATGCTCGCCGACCCGCTCGATGGCAAAGACGCCCTTTCGATGGTGTGCGATGTTTTTTGTAGCTTCAGGATTGTCGGTATCTACCCAGTGAACGCCGCCGTTCATATTTCCGACGACGACCTTGCGCTGGTCTTTCAGATAGAGCAGCGAAAAAATCTGTGTTTCCACCTTGGCAATCAGACGGCCGGTCTTCGGATTGTCCAGATCCCACCTGGCGACCCATCCGTCTCCGGCGCCGGAGAGAAAATACTGGTGACTGGGCCCGGCGCCGACGGAAAAAATGGAAGCATTATGGCCGGTGAGCTGTTTGTGTTTTCTGACTTCTACCTTTGCTTTCATATCCAACAAACAGCCCGTGCCGGAGTTAGGTTTTGAAAAGCGGACGGCAATTCCATTTACAACGAACCAAGAATATGCCCATTATTCTGCACCAAGCATTGAGTCCCGAAGGAGAAATCGGCATCTGGAAGATCGAGGAACCGGAAGAATGGTTTCTGGAAAAGCTGGAACTGGCCCCTGCTGAAGCCAGACAATTATCCGGCATTAAAGGACGGCGGCGTACAGAATGGCTGGCGGTTCGGCAGCTGGTGCATGACATGTCGGGACGGGAACAACGCGGAGCTTTCATCAAAGATGATCACGGCAAGCCACATCTGAAAGGCGCCGCCTGGTTTATGTCCATCAGCCATTCCCATGAATTAGCTGCCGCCATCGCGGCTCCCCGCCCTGTCGGTATCGATATACAGTTTCTGGTTGGGAAGATTGAGCGGCTGGCCAACAGGTATATGCGCCCGGAAGAAATGGCCAGCCTGGATGCTATCCGTCGGATCGAGCACCTGCACATCTACTGGGGCGCCAAGGAAGCGCTGTATAAAGCCTACGGTCGCCGGCAGATTGATTTTTGTCAAAATCTCCTGGTAGAGCCTTTTGACTTCGACTTCGGACAGGGATACACCCGCGCCGAAATCGTCAAAGAGGACTACCACGAATACTACGACGTTTTTTACCAGCAACACGGGGAATATATCCTGGTTTACGTAATGATGCGGCTGGAAGAATGAATGATGGCGCCGGGGTTACAGAATTGCCGGAATCCGACAAGGAACTTTTAAACCCCGAAGCCAGGCTTCAAACCATCTCTTCTGGTTCCGGCGCCATCGAGGGCCGTTTATGCAGGTCGCTGAGTTCGAACAGGACCAGGGTGACCGCGACGGCGGAGATGAAGGGCCCGGCAATGGCGCCGGCAATCGGGATGGAGAACATGCCCTGCAGCAGCAATCCAATGGCCAGCGCGACACCGATAAAATTCTGGGCGTATTTTACACTCTCCTTGATACTCAGGCTAAATTGTTCGAAATAGTTATCCATGACGACGAAGCCCAGGTAGTAGCATTGCACGCCGAAGACGAAAGCGGGCTGCAGAAAATCAACGAACCCGAAGATGCCGAAGAATATTTTCAAAAGAATCGTGGCGATCATCTCCATGATATAGCAGCGAATCACCACCTTGATCATACGGACCTGGGCCTTGACAAACGCATCGAAACTGGCTTGGCTGTCCTGACCGGTGAGGATGGCCGTGGTGCGCCGGCAGACGTGAAAGACAACGACCTCCAGGATGATCATCATAATGTACTTCATGCCGCCCAGGAAGAGAAACTCGTATCCCTCTTCAGCCATTTGTCCCATCAGACTGCCTACGCTGCTGATTACGGCGATGGGATCGGAGGTGTCGGCCTGTGTAAACCAGCTGAAAATAACGCTCAGAAATTTCATTCCGATAATCACGCCGATGACGACCAGCAGCTTGGCTACCCAACCGTATTTCCAGAAACCTTCCCAGATACGGTGTTTGTAGATGAAGTCTATCGCATCACGGTGCTTCTTAAACGTAAAAATAAATTGCTCGAAATAAAGGCGTAGTTTCTCGTGATACATGCGAATGGGTGATTTGACAGGTCAAAAATGCGTGCTTTTCCGGAAAAAAGCCAGCATTTGAACCTTTATTCCCCTCATAGTCGTTTACAAACGTTTACAAACGAAAGTAATCGATTATCATACGACTAATTGCTTTAATCCCTTCCATATTTGTACTACGCGCGAGGTGCAACGGAAGCAATTTATCGCGCCCGATCCCTACTACTTCCTACCCAACTAATGTTGAAGGACTTTGCCGGCAGGAAAGCGAAATGTTCCCTACTGCAGCGTATGCGTTTTTCGGCCGGCTGCCGACAGCTTTTTCCCTGATGCCCTTCCGGGCTCTGTATAGGAATTCTTTTTGTCTAACTTAAAATCGTACATCATGAATCTGAGAAATCAAGTAACTCTGATCGGTCACCTCGGTCGTGACCCGGAATTCACCAAATTTGACAGCGGCAAGATGAAGACCCAGTTTTCGCTGGCTACTTCCGAAAACTATCGCAACCAGAACGGCGACCGGGTGGAGAGCACCGAATGGCACCGCTGTGTGGCCTGGGGAAAGCTGGCGGAAACGCTGAACACGCACCTCAAGAAGGGAAAAGAAGTTGCGCTGAGCGGGAAACTGACCCACCGCAGTTATACGGATAAGAATGGAGAAAAACGATATATCACGGAGGTTGTCGTCAGTGATTTCGCATTCGTTGGGAAAAAAGAAACCTCGAAAGTGGAAGGGTGATCAAACGATGGGATGATGGGGGGGCGGTCATCAGATCGACGGCCGGGCACTCCAATCATCCCATCAATCCGTCAAGCAAGTTTGGCATCCAGGCTGATATCGGCATTGAGCACCTTCGATACCGGGCAGCCTTCCTTGGCGCCGTTGGCCAGTTCCATAAACTTATCTTTGCTGATGCCGGGAATTTTAGCGTTTAGGTTCAGTTTGACGGTGGTGATGGCAAAGCCGCCGTCAGTTTGCTCCAGGGTGACTTCGGCCTGAGTGTCCAGGCTGTCCGGGGTAAATCCTGCTTCGCCGAGTTGAACGGCCAGCGCCATATTGTAGCAGCCGGCATGGGCGGCGGCGATGAGTTCTTCCGGATTGGTTCCTTTCTTGCCGTCTTCGTTTTCGAAGCGGAGGCGGAAGGAGTAAGGTTGTTCGTCGAGTACGCCGCTGGTAGTGGTTAAAGTACCCGTACCTTCTTTGCCGGTGCCTTTCCAGAAAGCTTTTGCTCTTCTTTTCATAAGGGGATGTTGGTATTTGCGTTTAAAAAAGTGTCGAATAATTACTTCTGTATAACCTCGGGCGCCAGTTCGTGTTCAATGGCGGGGTTGAGTTTGCGGCGTACTTCGCGCAGCAGGTAACCCATGGTGACAAAAGCGGCCAGAATATCGGAAAGGGGAAAGGCGTACCAAATGCCGTCGAGACCGAACCTCAGAGGAAGGATAAGTACGAGGGGAATGAGGAAGAAGCCTTGTTTGGTCATGGTTAAAAACAGGGCAGGTAAAGCCTTGCCTACGGCCTGAAAGTAAGCAGAGCCGATCAATTGGGCGGTGATGAGCGGTACGGCGAGAAAAGCGAGTTTTAGGGCGCGCGGCGTAGGCCCAAGCAAGTCAGGGTCATTGGTGAAAAGGCTGACAATAGGTTCGGCAAAAAACAGGACACAGGTCAGGATCACGACGGCTATGGCCGTACCCGACAGGATGGAAATGCGAATAGTTTCCTTGACCCGCTGCCACTGCTGGGCGCCGAAATTATAGCCGGCGATGGGCAGAAAACCCTGGGTGATGCCCAGCACCGGAAAATTGGCAAACATCATGATCCGGTTGATAATCCCGAAAATGGCGACGGCCAGCTCGTCACCGTAGGCAAATAAGGAATGGTTGAGCACGATGGTCAACAGGCTCACCGTACCCTGCCGGGCCAGCGTCACGAAGCCGATAGAGCCAATTTCGCGAATCAGGTTGAAAGCCGGTAGCAGCATTTTCCAGGAAAGCTTCATCTCCGAAGGCCCGAGAAAGAAAAACCAAATCGTGAAGACTGCACTCATGTAATAGGAAATGGTCGTCGCCCAAGCCGCCCCCTCCAGTCCCCAGTCCAGCACAATGATGAAAATAGGATCCAGAATGATATTGACCACAGCCGGAATCATCATGGACAGCATGGCCATTTTGGGCCTTCCCTCGGCTCGCATGACGTTGTTTGACATCATAGCCCAGGCCAAGGCAGGCACTCCGATAAGTATGATGGAAAAATACCGTTGCGCGGGATCGATAATATCGCCCTGTGCGCCGAACAGCTGCAGGACGGGCACCTGAAAGAAAGAACCGGCCAGAACGAGAGAAACGGCAAGCGTCAGGGTAAGCCCCAGCATGTTTCCGAAAGTATGAAAAGCCTTCGCATCCTCTCCCGCCCCCAAAGCCCGTGAAATAACCGAAGCACCGCCCACACCGATCGCCATGCCGATAGAGGAAATGAAAAAAGTGATGGGCATGACTACCGTGATGGCGGCTATTCCCAGCGTCCCGACAAAGCGGCCGACAAAAATCGTGTCCACAATAAAATAGATCGACATAACCAGGATGCCTACCGAGGCCGGAACAGCCATTTTAACCAGCAGGCTACCGATCGGCTCAGTGCCCAGTTCTTTAGATCGACTCATTTACTTGTTGCTTTGGGGAAGCCGCTGCCGGCGTCCTCGTCGGATAATTTCCCTAAAGCAACAAAAAAAAGTACAGGAGGGATGTGAACGGGCGTGGATTAATCTTTCTTTAACCTCCGTAGGCAGAATAGATTGCGGAAACACTCGTCGAATTTGACCTCAGCGCCGAAGACCTGGAGGCGGTCGGTATCTGTCGTCAGGCATCTGATCCTTTCTCTTCAATAACCGGAAGGGTGAAAATTCTGATTCATACCTAAAATTCTTAGGCATATTCTTGACATGCCTAAGTCTTTTAGGTATATTTGCCCTATGGCAAGCAAAGAGCTATATAAAGGATCGCTGACGACGATTATTCTGCGTCTGCTTTCGGAGTACGGCCGCATGTACGGCTACGAGATTACCCGGCATGTCAAGGAACTTACGGGTGGAGAGCTTGAAATCACCGAGGGCGCCCTGTATCCGGCTTTACACAAACTGGAAGCACAGGGCCTGCTTACGCCCGAGTACGAAACGGTGAAAGGACGTAAGCGCAAGTACTACAAGCTGACGCCGAAGGGAAAGAAAGAGACGGAAAGCAAGCTGGAAGAACTGGCCCGCTTTATTCAGCATATGCAGCTGGTTATCAATCCTAAATTGACCTGATACGTTGTACAAACAGAAAGAAAAATTTTATGCCTGAAGGGAAACTAAAACAATTGACCCAGGAGCAAATTGATTACCTGTTCGACTTTGCTTACCGCAAACGCGTGCGCTATTACGACGTCCAGGTAGAAATCGTGGATCACCTGGCCAGCGCAATTGAGGAAAAATGGCGGGAAAATCCGGATCTGTCCTTTGAACAAGCCCTGGATCAGGTGTATGATTCTTTTGGCATCTTCGGCTTCGCCAAGGTAGTCGAAGCGCGGGAAAAGGCCGTGCAGAAACAGGGCGTCCGGGAAGTTGGCCGCTTCTTCAAGTCCTTACTTCATCCTTCAAGGCTATGGGTCCCCCTGGCGCTGTTCTTCTTACTATATCAACTGTTTCTGTATTTTCCAGAGGAGCAGCTTGAAAAATATATCCTCATCACCGCCTTCTTGCTTTACCTGCCGATTTTCTACTGTAGTTTCCGCTACGCTTTTCAAACCAGCAAGCGGAAAAGTAAATCTTTCCTCATCCTTCAGATGCCGCTCTCCATGGCCGCCGGCGTAGGGGGAGCGATGTTCGGCGCCCTGTATTCCTGGATCACTTTGTTGATAAATCACATTCCTAATACCCATAGCGCTCTGTTGGCGATGGCCGGTCTGTTCATACTTGCCTTACTCTACGGCTACGCCGCCGCCGTTTACCTTCCGCGCCGGGCGGAGGAAATGATGCGGGAGCAGTTCCCGGAGTATGCACGGTAGTCCTCGCCTTAATTGTAGCGAGCCCCATACCTGAGACCGAAAAAAACTTTTTGTTTCTATATAAATAATTTGTTCCTAACTTCGTGTTTTCGTATTTTGCAACAAACGAAACACGAATGGTCGACAAGGATACTTTATAGAAGGGCGTCATCGAGGAACTGGTCGAGGAATTCATCCGGTTTTTCTTTCCGGAAGCGGTGGATATTATTGATTTTTCAAAGGGATTCGTTTTTCTGGACAAGGAATTGGAAAAGCTGTCTCCCGATGCGGAATCCAGGCGCCGGCACGCTGATAAACTGATTCGCGCTCATTTGAGAGATGGGCGGGAACAATGGTTTTTGGTGCACGTGGAGGTTCAGGGCTATTCTGATCCGGATTTCGGCCGGCGCATGTTTCAGTACTTTTACCGCATCCGGGATAAGTATGACCGCCCGCTTACGGCTCTGGCCATATATACAGACCGGAATCGGAAATTTCATTTCTCGGAGTACCGGGAGGACTATCTGGGAACTGGTGTCCGCTATTATTTTAAAAAATTCGTTTTAATTGATCATGCACTAAAAGAACTGCGCGCTTCCGGCAACTTATTCGGATTGATGCTGGAAGTTGCCCGTCGGGACTTTAATCTCATCAAGAAACCTGATGATTACCGGCTTTCCATAAAATTGAGATTAGCACGTCGCCTGTATATGCAAGGCATAGGGAAGAGAAAAATTAAGGGGTTATTTGACTTCATTGAATATTATACCCGCTTTGACCAAATCGAATTTTATGATAAATTTGAAAAAGGTATTCAATCCATCACTAAATCAAAAGAAACCATGGGAGTCAGGGAAGCTATTTTGGAGGATTTGAAAAAGAGAAGCCGTGAAGAAGGACTGAAAGAAGGACTGAAAGAAAAAGAGATCGCAATAAAAGAAATGGAACGCCAGGTTATTTTCCGCGCCTGGAAAAAAGGCATGGCTACCGGGGACATTGCCGATCTGGTTAACTTACCGGTAGAAGAAGTGGAGAACATGATTCAGGAATTCCGGGATTCGCAACCGGAGGATTAAAAAACGAACCCCGCACTGAAATAAAGCCCGTGCAGGTTGGTCCTGATATTCTCCCGCAAAGCATTGGTCACCCCGATTTTATAGCGGATATCGAAGTTGAGCATCGCCACATCGAACTGCGTGCCGATCTGCACGTCCAGGTTGTAAACCGGCAGGCCGATCTCCCTGGGTTTGAACTTCAGCTTTTCGCCTCCGAAATTTATAATGCCCCGTACACTGAAGCGATTGACCAGCCCGCCGTATAGATACCATTTGAAAAAGGGCGTTTTGACCGGGATGTACCCCACATTCAGCGGCAGTTCAAAAGAGTTGATCCGGGCGGTGACATCATCCTCCGATCCGGCATCTTCGGCGGAAAAAAGGGTGGCGCCGAAGCGCGTAAAGGAAAAGTCTACCTCTCCGAACAACTGGCGGCGGCTCACCCGGAAGCCGAAGCCGAATTGATACCCGAACAGGAAGTCGGAATCAATCGTATCGAGGCGGTAGAGAAACTGGTGGCTGTTGGTTCCGCCGAAGAACTTCAAATGCAGCTTGGGTTGTTGGGCAAAGCCCAGAGCCGGCAACAGGAACAGGAAAAAAAGGAATGCGTATTTCATGAGTCTGGGTATTATGTTTGGAATGTGGATTAGCCCGCATTATTCATGGTAAGTCCATGAATAATGTCGACAAATGATCGAAAATCTTTGATTTTCAAGCATTTGTGTCAGGGTTAACCCTGACAATTGCAAAATTTTGGATACCCAAATTTGG
>CAZWDL010000081.1:0-33813 GCA_964632995.1 uncultured Saprospiraceae bacterium | reverse complement strand
GCCCGCCCCGCCTACCCCAAACCCGACCGCAACGTCAGCGTCACCATCGGCCTGCTGGTCACCGATACGCTCAAAGAACGCGTGCGCTTCCTCGACGACCCCGCCATCTCCCACCGCGAGGTGAACACCACCTGCGAGCGCTGCCCGCTGAAAGACTGCCAGGAACGCGCCGCCGCCCCCACTGTAGCGAATCGCCGGCAGGAGTACCGGCGGATTATTGAGCGACTGGAGGAGTTGGAGGGTTGAAAGGTTCAAGGATTCAAGGTTCAATGGTGAGCTTACGCCGAAAAGTATATTTACACAGAGATGCACAGTCTCGTTTAGCGTAAGAAAAATCGAATTTATTCGGTCTTCGCCGTGGAGCATTTATGAATATCGGGGTCTCCACCCCCTAAATCCCTCGCCAGACGCTTGCGCCAAAGCTGGCTACAGCGTCGGAGTACGGGGGCGCAGGGGGTGGATATACTGACGTCGAAATGGTTTGAGAAATCAAACCATCTTCGAGTCAGTATGCTGACGCTTACGGTCAGCATGCCGACATTCATCGTCGGCATATACCGACTTAATTGGTTTGAGAATCCTCTCAAACCAATTTACGTCGAGTATAAATAAAGCCCCAGTGTTACTAACAATCTCCCTGGTTTCTTTATGAAGTTGTTTTTCCCTTACGCGAAATGGCCGCCCCCAACCTCCCGGTTTTGCCCACCAGTGCATTTGCCTCAACTATGGACTACCCACCACCATTCTCCCCAAAACCTTATCTTTGCCTTCCTTGTCTTTTCAATAAAACCAAGCTGCACCATGAAAAAATACGCGCTTCTACTTTTCACCTTCCTGCTCACCCTGAGCACCCTGAGCGCCCAGCGCGCCCTCACGCTCGAGCAGATCTGGGCCAGCGGTGAGCTGTATGCACAGTCGGTCCCCGGCTTTAACTTTCTGCAGGACGGCCGGCACTACACCCGCCTGGAGGGCAACCGGATTCTGCAGTACGACCTGACTACCGGCGCCCTGACCGCGACCATTCTAGATCCGGCGAATATCGAAGAGGTCGACTTTCGCATCGATGCCTACTCCTTCAGCGGCGACGAAAGCAAAATCCTGCTGGCGAGCGAACAGGAGAGCATCTACCGGCGCTCCACGAAGGAGTTCTCCTACGTGTACGATCGCGAATCGCAGGAGTTGACGCCGCTGTACGGACAAGGCAAGGTACAATACGCCTCTTTCAATCCCGCGGCGGACAAGGTGGCTTTTGTGTATGAAAATAACCTGTACTATAAGAACCTGACCTCCGGTGAAGTTGTGCAGATTACCACCGACGGCAAACCCAATGAGATCATCAACGGTACGACAGACTGGGTCTACGAAGAGGAACTGGGCTTCGTCAAGGGCTTCGAATGGTCGCCCGACGGGCAGCGCATCGCCTTCTACCGCTTCGACGAACGCGCGGTGCCCGAGTTTACCATGACGAATTATAAAGACGGCCTGTATCCCGAGTACGTCACCTTCAAATACCCTAAGGTGGGCGAGACCAACTCCACCGTCACCATCCACCTTTACGAGCTGGAGAGCGGAGAGACCATACAAGCCGATACCGGCGAGGAAAGCGACCAGTACATTCCGCGCATCAAGTGGACGAAGGATCCCAACCAGTTGTGCATCTACCGCATGAACCGCCACCAGAACCACCTCGAACTGCTGCTGACCGACGCCGCAACCGGGGAAACGGAGCTGCTGTTTGAAGAGAAAAACAAATACTACATCGCCGAGATGGTCCTCGACAACCTGACCTTCCTGGAGGACGGCGAGTACTTTATCTGGACCAGCGAGAGGGACGGCTGGCATCACATCTACCTGTACGATATGGAAGGAAAGCTGGTCCGCCGGCTGACCCAGGGAGAATGGGAGGTCGACGAATTCTACGGCGTGGATGAAAAGCGCGGCGAGGTGTATTACCAGGCCGCCGAAAAATCGCCGCTGGAACGGCAGATCTACGCCGTTAGCCTGGACGGAAAAGACAAGCGCAGCATCGCCGGAGAGGCCGGCTGGAATGAGGCGCAGTTCAGCAGCAATTACGACTACTACGTCCTGGAACACTCCACCGTCAATACCCCCGCCAGCTTCGTCGTTTACGACAACAGGGGCAAGGAAATCCGCGTCATCGAGAACAATGCCGTGTTGCAACAGCGACAGGATGTCCTGGGCGTACAGAACATCGAATTTTTCGACTTCACCACCAGCCAGGATGTAACCCTCAACGGCTGGATGATCAAGCCCGCCGATTTTGACGAAAGTCGCCGGTATCCGGTCTTCATGTTCCTCTACGGCGGCCCGGGCAGCCAGCAGGTGGCGGATTCCTGGCGAGGCCAGAACTACTGGTGGTTCCAGATGCTGGCCCAGCAGGGCTACCTCGTCGCCTGCGTGGATAACCGCGGCACCGGCGGGCGCGGTGAGGAGTTCAAAAAGATGACCTACCAGCAGCTCGGCCACTACGAAACCATCGACCAGATTGAAGCGGCCAAATATCTGGGCAACCTGCCCTACGCCGATAAAAACCGCATCGGCATCTTCGGCTGGAGCTACGGCGGCTATATGTCGAGCCTCTGCCTGCTGAAGGGCAACGACGTCTTTAAAGCCGCTATCGCCGTGGCGCCGGTGACCAACTGGCGCTGGTACGACACCATCTACACCGAGCGCTTCATGCGCACGGCGGAAGAGAATCCGGATGGTTACCGCAATAATTCTCCCGTCTACTTCGCCAACCGCCTGCAGGGTAACTACCTGCTGGTGCACGGCATGGGCGACGACAACGTGCACTTCCAGCACACCGCCGAAATGGCCAACGCCCTGGTGGATGCCAATAAGCAGTTCGACACCTACTTCTACCCAAACCGCAACCACGGCATCTACGGGGGCTATACGCGATTGCATCTGTACACCAAAATGACGAACTTTCTGGAGGCGAAGCTGAAAAACGGAGAGTGGACGGCGCAGCCGTAGTTCCTGTTTCAGGGAAAGAGCGCAGATTGAGGTGAACCCGTAAGAGTAGGGGGAGGGCATCGCCCTCGGCTCGCCTGCCTGTGGGGACGAGGGCGCTGCTGCGCCCTTGCTGTGGGGGCTCGGCTATCGCCTCGCTGAGGGGCCGGCGCCGACAGGTCCACAGAAATTGTTCAAAGTTCTCGGTTCTTGCTCCCCACATCGAAGGAGCGAAGCGACTGATTCCCCACAGCACTGAAGCAGAAGCTTCAGCGCCCCAGCCGGCCGAAGGCCCGGCAACCCCTACGTCAGCAAATTCATATCACACGAACTCAATCACCATGAAAGACATCATCATCACCACCACCGACTACATCCCCGGCCGCGAGATTATCGAAGTGCTCGACATTGCCCGGGGCAGCACCGTTCGGGCCCGCCACCTGGGGCGTGATATTTTCGCCGGCCTGAGGAACCTCGTCGGCGGGGAAGTCAAGGAGTACACCCAATTGATGGTCGACGCGCGCGAGCACGCCATCCACCGCATGAAGGCCGACGCCGAAGAGCTGGGCGCCGACGCGGTGATCAACGTGCGTTTTACGACGGCAATGGTCATGCAGGGATGCTCGGAAATACTGGCTTACGGGACGGCAGTGCGGTTGAAGTAAGGGGTCATGGTTTCCTGGTCTCATGATGCCCACTTCCAGGTCATCAATGTAACTATGGAAAAGTGTAGCCATGAAACCCTAAAACAATGAACCCTTTGCCCCCCGGCTGCTGTTAATATATTTGTGCTTTCGCAAAACAACCGACAACAAGCAAGATATGGCAGGAAATAAACTCAAACACAACATCAATATCGTCAACCGGCGCGCTTCCTACGAATACGAATTTCTGGAGAAATACGAAGCCGGTATCAAACTGACGGGCACCGAGATTAAATCCATCCGGCAGGGCAACGCCAACCTGCGCGACGCTTATTGCTATTTCAAAGACGGCGAGCTCTACGTCAAGAGCCTTTTCATCGCCGAATATGAGCACGGCAATATCCAGAATCACGAGACGCGGCGCGAGCGCAAACTCCTCCTGCGGCGCCATCAGCTGCGCAAACTGGAAAAGCGGGTCAAGGAACGCGGCTATACCATTGTACCTACCCGCCTGTACATTACCGATCGCGGCTTTGCTAAACTGGAAGTTGCCCTGGCCCAGGGTAAAAAGGTGCACGACAAGCGCAAATCCATCAAGGAGAAGGATGTCAAACGCGATGTGCAGCGGCAGCTGAAGAATGTGAAGTTGTGATTCGGTGAGCCAATTAAACTATCATTCCCCCTCCGGCAGATCATTCAACGCCCAGCTGTAATCCAGGTATTCAATACCCGCACCGGGTTGGATATCCACCTTCGTGTACCGGTCGATGTATTCGATAAGCGTCCCGTTGTCCGTGAAGTCTCCTTTGTACCAGTTGAATATTTTGGACAGTTTCAGCTGACCGGGCTGAATGACATTTTTTGAAGTTTCCTGGAGGAAATATTCCGCCTGTTCGGTGAGTTGCTCGTCAAGCCTTTCGGCCGTATAGGCCTCATTACGCAGTTTGGGGCAGGACTTGGCGGCGCAGTTGAGGGCGAAGTGGATGCGCGGCTCGTCAAACTTCGGGCGGATGATGCCGTGTTCGATGTTGTTCAGGTCGTAGGTGCGTTCTTCAATATCAATGAATTTGATATCCCAAACCGTATTTACAAAAGATATCCCCCTTTTTATATCCTTAATGCTTTCCACCGGATAGTGATCGATGACCAGTTTGACGGTAAAGGAGTTGTAAGCGTTGATCCAGTAGGCCAGGCGCTCCTCCCTGCTCCAGAACTCATCGTTGGGGTGGTGGCGGCTCAGCAGATCGAGGTAGGCCTTGAGCCGGTTGCTGTCGCGCTGAAAGCCCCGGTAATCGACCCAGCCTGCCGGGGTGACGTGCCGTTTGACGAGGCTGTCCCATTGCTCGTGGGTGACGGGGCGGGAGTCGGAGGGATAGTCCTTTACCTTACAGGAGATTAACAGCACCCCACTTGTAAAACAAAGTAAGGCGACGTACAGGATGCGTATCATGGTTTTACATTTTTACATCCAACGACGCCAATGTTAACATAGTTTCGATGAGTTTAAAAGCAGCAGTCTGTACTGTCCTTTCCCCGACCAAGCCCGGCAGCCCCCTCCCCGAAAATTGACATTTCCCGGAGATCGGCAGCGGGGGTGAAATTCACTGAAAAATACCTTGTCGATCCCTATCGATAAAAATTTGCTATCTTTTCGGCTTTTGAGTTTTGCTTTGAACAAAGCAGCTATATCAGGGAACGCTTGTCTATGCAATCGCACTATATCACGCTGCCGCAAGGTCGAATTCACTGCTACCGGACAGGGCAAGGGCCTGGGCTGCTCATCGCCCTGCACGGCTTCGGCGATAGTGCGGCGCTATTTTCTCCCTTTGAGGCTTACAGCAAGGGGTTTCGGCTGTACGCCGTCGACCTGCCTTACCACGGCCGAAGCGAATGGAGGGCGGACCACTACGGAGCAGCTGATATTGAAGCGATAGTGATGAGCATTCTGAAAAAAGAAAACCGTTCGAGCTTCACCTGGCTGGGCTTTAGTTTCGGCGGCCGTATCGTGCTGTCGATGCTCGATCGCTTTGCAGGGCGACTGGAGCGGGCCTGGCTGATCGCTCCGGACGGATTGGGCACGCGGGGCATGGCTTTTCCCCAAGGGGTTCCGCTTTTTCTTCGTCGTTTATGGATTCGTTTGCTTAACCGGCCGCAGTGGCTGCTCAACCTGGCCCGCCGCTTTCATCAGCTGCGTTTGCTCGATACTTTTTCCCTTCGTTTTCTTCAGTTTTTCCTGCGCGATGAAGTTCGCCGGCGTTGCCTGCTGCGTACCTGGCTGTCGCTGGATGATTTCCGGGTGAATCGATCCGGATTGCGAGAAGTGCTAAGGAAAGTTTCTTTCCCTGTTACCTTTGTGCTGGGAGAAAAGGACCCGCTGATTCCCCTGCCGGCTGTGCAAAGGCTGACTGAGGGAATAGAAGGGGTGGAGCTGTTCATGCTGCCCCGGGACCACGATCATTTGATTGACGATGAACTGGTCCGGATGCTGAGTAAAGAAATGAGTAAACCGAAAAAGTAAGGCTTATCCGGGCTTTACCCGGGAGAACCGGGGGTGGTTTTCAAATATTGGTAATTAATTGAGCGGCACATTCGCCTTTCTGCGTTGCGCGAAGCAGGTCCGCCTTCCAAGAATAAAAGAAGAATGTCACAAGTAAAGTATTTAAGGTTTTGGCGTCTGTTCAGCCTGTTGCTGTTGTTTTCCAGCGTGGTTTCGGCACAAGGTGAAGCGCCTTTAAAAGTATTATTTACCGGAAACAGCTACACTTATTTTTGGAACCTGCCTCAAACGGTTCAGGCGATGGCTGAAGCCAAAAAAATGAATATGGTTACCAGACAATCCACCGCAGGAGGAGTCAACTGGGGACAGCACTGGCGCGGAGAGAAGCAGCTCGATACCAAAGAGCTGATCACCAATGGCGATTGGGATATCGTGGTAATGCAAAACCACAGCCTGAGTACCATAGAGCGGCCAGACAGCTTCATGATCTTTGGTGAACAGCTGGCCGGCCTGGTCAGAGCATCCGGTGCAGAACCGGTATTGTACGTCACATGGGCTCGGGCCTTCAACCCGTTGATGCAGGAAAAGATTACCAGGAAGTACCAAGAATTGGCGGAAGCAATCGATGCGCCGCTCATACCGGTGGGCCCGGCCTGGGAAAGCGCCGGAAGGTTGCGGCCGGATCTCGAGTTATTCGATCCTGACGGCAGTCATCCCTCTCATCTGGGCACTTATCTGACCGCCTGTGTTTTTTTTCGGGCATTGACCGGACAAGTCGCGGAGGGCTTACCCAACCGGCTAACCAGTAAAGATAAAGACGGTGAAAAATTGTATTTGACTATTGTCAGCCCGGAAGATGCTGTTTTTCTGCAGCAGGTAGCGGATCAGATAGTCAGTGCTTTCGAGGAACAAAAGAATTAGACAACATGAAGATTAATTACCGGATCATCCTGGGGCCGCTGGTGTTTGCCATTCTGGAACTCATCGGCGCTCCCGCCTCCATGCCGGAAAGTGCTTATCACGTCTTATCCGTCACGGCCTGGATCGCCATCTGGTGGATCACCGAGGCGATTCCCATCTCCGTCACCGCCCTGCTGCCTATCGTCTTGTTCCCCCTTACCGGAGCACTGGACCTTCAAACGACGACCGCTTCCTTCGGACATCGCTACATCTTTCTCTACATCGGCGGTTTCATCCTGGCTATCGCGATTGAGAAATGGAACCTGCACCGGCGTATCGCCCTCAACATTATTAACTTCATCGGTACGAATGTGGTCAACATCATCCTGGGTTTTATGATAGCGACGGCCTTTTTGTCCATGTGGATCTCCAATACCGCTACCTCCGTCATGATGCTGCCCATCGGTATGGCCATTATCGCCCAGCTCAAAGACAACCCCGTGACCATTGAAAGCGAAGGCCGCATTTTTGGTAAGGCCCTGATGCTGGCCATCGCCTACAGCGCTTCCATCGGGGGTGTAGCTACCCTGATCGGAACGCCGCCCAATTTGGTGCTGGCGGGTATCGTGCAGGAGACCTACGGCATCGAGATCACCTTTTTCCAATGGTTCAAATTCGGCTTGCCCATTTCCATTATCCTGCTCTTCATTTGCTGGCGATACCTCACCAATATTGCTTTTTCTTTTCAGCAGCGGGAATTCCCGGGCGGCAAACAGGAGATCCGGCGCTTGCTGGCAGAGCTGGGAAGTATCTCAAAAGAGGAAAAAATAGTACTCGCCGTTTTCATCCTCACGGCTTTTTCCTGGATCAGCCGCTCTTTTTTACTGCAACCCTTCATCCCCAATATCGATGATACCATCATTGCGATGATCGCCGGCATCAGTCTTTTTTTGCTGCCTTCCGGCAAAAGGGGAGTGCCCCTGCTTAAGTGGGAGGAAGCGGTGAAGCTACCCTGGGGCATCCTGCTGCTCTTCGGCGGCGGTATGGCTCTGGCCGAAGGCTTCAAGCAAAGCGGACTGGCCGAATGGATCGGCACCCAGATGACGCTGCTGCAGGGCTTGTCGCTCCTGCTCATGATCGCCATCCTGATCACCTGCGTCAATTTTTTGACGGAAGTCACCTCCAATCTGGCTACCACTGCCATGCTGCTGCCTATCCTGGCGCCCATGGCGCTGTCTATCGACGTACATCCTTATATACTCATGGTCTCGGCCACCGTGGCCGCTTCCTGCGCCTTTATGCTGCCGGTGGCTACGCCGCCCAATGCCGTCGTCTTCGGCTCCGGCTACCTGACCATACCGGATATGACGCGAACGGGGATCTGGATGAATATCCTATCCATCATCCTGCTGAGCCTGATCGTCTACTTCCTGCTGCCCCTGTTCTGGGGTTTCGACCCGCAGGTGTTCCCGGAGGAGTTGAAGTGAGGCTGGGTGCTGAGTGCTGGGCTCGGCCTAATTCCCACTTCCGGTTTCCGATTTCCGGCTTCGAATCAGCCCAGCCAGGCGCTCCACATCCGCCTCGCTATGCAAGCTGTTGATCACTACCCGGGTGACCAGCTCATCCTCCGGGGTGGGGTAGGGAAAGCTGGAGACCAAAATGTGATGCCGTTCCAGGTAAGCAGCCAGTCCGGTGTCGGGGGTATAAAAAACGGGGTATTCATCGAAAGACTGGAAAGTATGTCCTTCTGGAAGCGCTTCTTTGAAAAGCCGGACATTGTGACGCAGGCGCTGCCGGTTTTCCGTGTAGATATCCTGTGCTTGTATAAAGGCGTGTAAAAAGGCCGGCGGAACCGGGGAGGCGCCTCCGAAATGCGGGTTTTGCCGTATTTCGCGTAGCCGTTCTTTTTTTCCGAGGATCACACCGCCGGGAATGCCGAAAGCCTTACCCAGGGAGCTGACCACCACGAGTTCCACATTTTCGGGAACGCTTATTTGACCGTAGATACCACTGCCCTCTGGGCCGGTGATACCCAGCCCGTGGGAGTCGTCGATAATGATTTGGATGGGAAAATCCCGGGGCAGTTCCGAGAGCCAGGAGAAGTCGTAGGCCCGGGCGTGCAGGCTGTCCAGGGCATCGCTCAGCAGCAGGGGGATGGGCAGCGGTGTTTTATCGACGCTCCAGCGCTGGAGAATGCGAAGTACCCTTTGGCCCCATGCTTCAAAAGTGCAGTACGTCGGAAGGTAATTCTGCGGCCAGAGCGCCGGATGAAGGCGGGGAGCGAAAAACGGCCGGGTATTGGGTTGTAACAGCTGACTAAGGGCGAGCTGGCCGGCGACGGTGCCCGAAGAAACGATCAGGGCTCCCGGAGCACCGGTCAGTGCAGCTAGTACAGCTTCCGCTTCCTTGAAGAGCGGCAATTGTACAGCTGCCAGCCGGGAGCCGCCGTAATGTGTGCCGTATTGCTGTAATCCTTCGGTGATGAAGGCCTGAAACTCCGTGCTTTGTACCATTCCTAGGTAGGCGGTGCCGCTGAAGTAAAGCCATTCTTCCCCTTCAATAAGGGCCGTGCGTCCGGGCAATTGGTCAATCTGATACATATATGCTAGGCGTATGGCCGGCCAAGATAGAAAAATTACCGGCGACAGAATAGGCGAACCCGAAGCAGCCGCTCTCCTTTTGAGAGTAAAAAAAATTAAAGTATTTTACCGTTGTAATTTCAACCTCCTTTAACCAAACTTTTCTCTCCATGCAAAAACCTGTGAGAATCTGGTGGATGCTGACCCTTCGGGGCGCGCTCTTCTTTCTACTCGGATACATTATTTTCCGGGTGCCGGCCAACGCGCTGCTGGCGCAAGAAATTTACATCAGCATGGCCTTCCTGCTCTCCGGCGCCCTGCAGATGATAGCCGCCCTGGCGGGTTACCGCATGTCCAGCCGCTGGTGGTGGTTGTCCAATGGCATCCTGGATCTGCTCTTCGGCCTCATCATTCTTCGCAATCCGGTGCTTACACCCAATTTCTTCCCTTTGTTACTCGCCTTCTGGGCGCTGTCGGCCGGCGCTATTCAGTTGGGATCGGCCTTCGAGTATCGCCGGGAGGATATGTCCCGCTGGTGGTCCGGCCTGGTCGGCGGCATCCTGCTTCTCCTGTTTGCCTTTCTGATCTTCCGCCTGTTTAAAGACGGCAGCAGCTTCGCCATCAGCCTGCTGCTCGCCCTGCAGATGGTCTTCGTCGGGGGTTACACCATCCTCCTTTCCATGCAGATCAGAGGAATGGGAAGAGACAAGGATGCGGTGAGCAGTGAGTAGTAGATAGTAGGTCTTAGGCTGATTGTATGGGTTGTTTAGAAATTCTGCCAGCTACGGAGTGAATCCCCCCCCTCTTTTTTGTTAAAAAAGACCAGAATGGGACAAGTGGCATGAAATTTGATCTGTTTTCCCATACTACCTAATTACATCTCTTAAAAGGCAGGAACACCTTAACAGTACTGCTTTTCAGATTTCCAAGGTATTGGTATTTCCTTTTGCCTAATGCAATAACAAAGAAACGCATTAGCGGTAGCCTATATTTATAAATAGGTACCGGTGAATGCCGTGATATCAATTAAGTATATAACAAAAAACCACTCATGAAAAAGATGACCCTTATTCCTCAGTGGTGCCACAGTTATGTAGGCCGCATACTAGCTGTGATACTCATTTTTCCTCTGATTTTTTCTGCTGAGCCTTTAGGCGCTCAAAAGATCGACAAGCTCGAACAGGTAGCCAATGGTAAAGCTGGCTCGCCTCTGAATGAGGTCGACTGGGTGACCGGGAATGTCAACGAACAGAAAGCGCATTATGCTGAATGCATGAGTATTCCCTATCACCTCGAAATAATAGACCTGGAGCCGGGAACTACTTATTGTGTGACGCTTGGTTATGACACCAAGCGTAATGACAAACATGCGATTGATTTTCTGACATCCTGGGAATCCGACATTGTTGATGCGCATTCCGGAATTTTCGGTCACGTGCACGATCCCGGTGTAACGCCGGAATTGATCGATCCACTGGCCAATACTACATTGGCCGGTATGGGATTAACAGAAGTAAGAACCGCCTTACCCGATCCCAATTTTCCGGGCGCCGGTTCTATAGTGACTAATGTAGATCCTAATGTTCATTATTTTGAGGAGGTTTCCTCTCAATCGGAGAACCTGATCTCCATCTGGAACGGTACTTTCGTGGGTACTCCCTGCATTGCTTCGGAAGATGACCTGACGCAGGTTAATGCCGTTGCAGGAATAAAAGTCTGCTTTCAGGTAGACGATACCCCGGATGCTGATGCAGTCGTTCTGGCCTGGGGTGGTCACATTGCTGCCTCCGAAGTCTGGGGCAAGAGTTCCTCCGCCACGGCCATTACGGGCAGCCCTTATCACATGTTTGTTGCGGCTTGTAACGATGAGGTGTACAATAATGGAATTGGAGCTGAATGCCAGACCGATGAGCCCGCAGCCATTACGGGCATGTTATCCGGCTGCGGCAATAAAGAAGTACAGCTGCAAGCCAGCGCGGTAGTAGCTCCCGCCGATTGCTTCATCCTCGGCGCCAACCCGGTATGTGGCAACACTACGACGGAATATACGGCCAGTCTGGCAGCTGATGTGGGAACGATTCAACAGGTATAATGGGAGATTATTGAAATGGGGGGTGATGTAGCCAACTTTACCTCCACCGGCAATAATAATGCAACGGACAATACTTTTCCTTTTACCATTGAAGTCACCGCAGTGAGTGGCGGAGAATTCGAGCTGGTAGCCACGATCTCCTATTGTCCCGAGGGAGAGACTTGTCAAGGAATGGGCAAGTTGGTGGAAACCGTCTGTATGAGAACCATTACGGTGGAGCCCGAACCAACGGTTACCATAACGGCCTCGGAACAGGAAGTCTGTGAAGATGATGACCTGATTACGCTGAGCGGTTCCCCCATACCTACACCCGAAGCTGATGGTGACCTGGGCTGCTTCATGCTGGCGGAAGATTCCGATCCGGCGCCGGGCGCGCTGACCGATACCGGTCCGGGAACGGCTACTTTCGATCCGCAAATCGCCGGCCCCGGTGCATATATCATCGTCTACCAGTATACGACACCTACCGGCTGCACTGGTGAAGATGAGATCACCATTATCGTCAAACCCTTGCCGGATGTGGGGATACAAGGACCTTCCACCATCTGCGATAACGATGATCCGGTAATGTTCACGGGCTTACTGGATGGTATGCCGGCCGGTGGCGGGATCTTTTCGATTAGTCCTCCACTGCCTAACGGGACCTTTGTAATTTCCGAGGTGAACGGAACCGCGACCCTGACACCGGCGGAAGGTGACGCCGGGAACTATCTGATACAATTCAGTTATGACCTGGACGGTTGTATTTTACAGGAATGGTTAACGACGCCGACGCTACCGGCGGAACTTTTTCTATCAGTCCTGCGCCGGATGGTACTTTTGATGATAATGGAGATGGAACGGCCGATTTTACACCGGCCGATACCGATATAGGCGGTTTTACCGTAACTTTCTCTTTTGTCGATGAAAACGGTTGTGAGAACGAGACCACCCTGATGCTGGACCTGGAAAAGTGCTGCGAATTCTTCGCCACCTGCAATCTGAATGACGCCATACAAATGGTGGAGTACTGTGACTACGATGCCTTCCTGGCCGCAAACCCCTTCCTGACCAATATCGCGGATGTATTTACTATGGTCACCGATAACCCCTGCGGTACACTGGTGATGACGGCAGCGGATAATGTGAGCGGAACCCTTTGTCCCGACGGCATTTCGGTTAACCGGGTATATACCCTGATCGATGACCTGAATGGTAATATGATGCCGGAGGTTGATGAGATGTTCGTCACCTGCGAACAGAACTTCCTGATTCAGGATAAGACCGCTCCGGTCATCACCTGTCCTGCCGGCGATGATTTGGCTTGTGACGATCCTGTTCCGGCGCCGATTACCATCGTAACCGCTTTTATCAATGCGGGCGGGACGGTTACGGAAGCCTGCTCGGATCCTGCGAATATGACGATCAGCCATTCCGATGAGCTAACCGGCACGGTTTGCGGTGGAAGAACCCTGACGCGTACCTACTTCATCACGGATGAATGCGACAATACCTCTGAGGCATGTACCCAGGTATTCAATATCGCAGCGCCGGAGTTACCGGTTTCCGACCCACCTGAATTTCCGCAGCAGCTCAGCTGTGCCGAAGCCATTGCTTATATGGCTCCTCCCGTACCCTACGACAACAACCAGGGGGGCGAGTGTGGAATTGCAGGGCAGATACAGCCGGAGGTAACTAACGATTTCGATAAATGCACGGGTGGTTTCATCATCATCGACTATACTGAGACAGATATCTGTGGAAGAACGTTTGGTATACCTCAGGTTCAAATTCCGGTGTTACCCGCGCCGGGCGTAAGCATTGGTGAGCCGGTCTTGCCGGCCGAACCGCTGAGCTGTGCCGAAGCTGTTGCTTTCTCAGAAGCGGACGCCGGACTGGTGCTCTACAGCAACGGTGAAACGGGACCTTGTTTAATTAGCGGTTCTCTGACACCGGCCATCGACAAAGAGTTTGATCTATGCGGAGGAATAATCACCATTGTATACAGTGGTGCGACGGAGTGTGGGACAATGATCGCGATGAGCTGTACGCTTGCTACGACTTATACGATGACTGGGACGATGATATTGAGATTCTGCGTCGCAGTATCAGCAGGAACGACTGGACCGACAAGAAATACTCCTGGGAGCAGTTCATCATCTATGCTGACGAAGAGGCTCCCGTGGTAAACTGCATGGCCGATGACCTGGATTGGGACGGGAAGGCTGATGAGGACCATACTATCCGCATCTCCACCGGCCCCTTCAGCTGCACCGCCGTTGTTGATCTGGAAAACCGCATCGACGTGACGGACAACTGCTCGGTGAAGCGCTGGCGCTTCCGCCTGGAAGGCTTCCAGAAGGACCCGAAGACAGGTGCTGACGTGCCGGTTGAATATGGCTGGACGGACTGGACAAGCTACACGCTGGCCGGTATTCCGGTTGGGAGATACGATCTGATTGTAGAAGCAGAAGACGACTGTGGCAATGTAGATGATGCGCTTTGTACGCTGATCGTAGAAGATCGGGCAGAGCCGGTTGCAGTCTGTGACGACGAGCTGAATGTTTCTATCGGCGGCCCCGGAACGACTGCCGACGGCCTGGCCCGCGTAAGGGCGATCGATGTCGACGAAGGCAGCTGGGATAACTGTAGCGACGTGGAGCTGCACGTGCGCCGCAACATCGAAGACGAGTGCGTAGATATCTACCTGGATCAGGTAGAGGGCTTTGCCTCGCTGGCGGAGCTGACACCGGTAGGCCGCGCCGGTATGGGCAACCAGGCGCTGCTGGATGAATACCCGAATGCAATGATCTTTTACTTCAGTGCGGCGCCCAGTGTGGGCGGAGAGCTCGTTCTGCTGCTGGAAGAGGACGCCTTCTTCTACAGTATTTGGCGCGATGCCGTTTTCTTCACCTGCTGCGACATTTCCATTGACCAAACCGATAAGGTGACGCTGGAGCTGCGCGCTACAGATGCCGAAGGCAACAGCAACATCTGCTGGCTGAACACGCTGATCGAGGACAAGCTTCCTCCGAGCTGTGATGTACACGACAAGACCATCCTGTGCACCGAGCTGGATTTTGATCCTGCTGACTCTGCTCAGGTTGCCGGCCGCTTCGGCGCCCCGGAAGATGTGATTGAAATTCGCGACAACTGCGGCGCTACGATCACTGAAGAAGTGATCTGGACGCCTGACAACTGCGGTACTGGCCTGATCGAGCGCGTCTTCACGATTACCGACGCTTCGGGTCGCTCTACCGTATGTACGCAAGAGATCGAGGTACTGGAAGTAAATGATTACGAGATCGTCTTCCCGGGTGATGACGGCAGCGCCGAGTGCGGTGTTGAGCCCGAGCGCGACATCTCCACGCAGAGCTTCGCTTGCGATATCCTGGCTGTTAATAAGGACACCACGCGCTTCGAAGCTTCGGGCGACGAGTGCTTCAAGCTGCTGATCACCTACCGCGTCATCAACTGGTGCGAGTACGACGGCGTGAGCACCACTCCGATCGAAGTACCGCGCGACTGGGACGGCGACAATGATCTGGAAGAAGATCACGTGATTCGCGTACAGCCCGCCGGTGACCTGCTGCCCAATGTTCCCGGCCGGCAAGTAGTTACCTGGACGCAGGCTGACGGTGATCAGACTTCGCTGACGGCTGCTGAATATGCTGACCTTACGCCCGGTTTCTGGGAGTACAGCCAGCTGCTGAAGATCTACGACGACGTAGCACCTGAAGTAGAGGTAGAGAACGAATCGCTTGAGTTCTGTGCTTACGGTACGCCTCCGGACGACTGTGGCGGCAATGTCAATATCGTCTTCACGGTAAGCGATATCTGCACGCCGAACGACACCGAAGTACGCAG
Source organism: uncultured Saprospiraceae bacterium (assembly GCA_964632995.1). GTDB lineage: Bacteria > Bacteroidota > Bacteroidia > Chitinophagales > Saprospiraceae > CAZWDL01. Next base: position 18,282 of record CAZWDL010000081.1, on the reverse strand, counting down.
CCTGAAACTGGATGCGTTCAACAGCGGCAATCCACAGGATCTGGCCGATGTACTGGGCTACACACTGACTAAAATCGATGATAACACGTACCAGATAACCGGCAAGCTGCCGGTAGGCGACCACGCCTTCATGGTGAGCGCTGCTGACGGCTGCGGCAACCTGGACAGAGCGCGCATTCCGTTATCGGTAGTAGATTGCAAGAGCCCGGCTCCGATATGTATACAGACGCTGAGCGTTGACCTGATGCCGGTAGATGCGGATGGCGACGGTCACCTCAACGGGGTATCGACTTTCGACCTGGTGCTGATCTCCAAGCATATCCTGGGCATTAAGCCGTTGGATAGCCCTTACAAGATGATCGCCGCCGATGTGAACAACTCCACTTCGATCACCACGCTCGACCTGATCCAGCTGCGTAAGCTGATCCTGAGCATCGACACGGAGTTTGGCAACAACACGAGCTGGCGTTTCGTCGATGCAGGATACAACTTCCCGGACCCGGCTAAACCATGGACCGAGCAGTTTCCCGAAGTGAAAAACATTAACAACCTGCAAGATGGTTTAACCGGTGACTTCGTCGCTGTCAAGATCGGTGATGTGAACGGCAGTGCGGTCGTCAACGCCCTGCAGAGCGCCGATGAGCGCAGTAACGCCGGCGCCTTCGAATTGAAAACGGCTGATGTGAGCCTGGAAGCAGGGGAGGAGTACACCATCGATTTCACGGCTGCCGACCTGGCGGGCATTGAAGGTTACCAGTTTACGCTGATCCTCGACCGCGACGCTGCGGAGTTGGTGGACATCCTTTATGGCGAGGTCCGTAAGGAAAACTTCGGCGTCTTTGCCTCCGAAGGTATGATCACGACCTCATGGAACGCCGGCGGCAATTCCGACTTCCGACTTCCGACTTGCCCCTGTTTAGCCTGGTTCTGCGGAGTAGAGCCAACGGCCAGCTCAGTGATGCCTTGAGCATCAGCTCGCGCCTTACACAGGCTGAAGCCTATGCTACAACCGGCGAGACGATGGACGTAACCCTGAACTTCGGCGCAGGCGCCGTGGACCGCGCCGGCTTCGAGCTGTACCAGAATCGGCCGAACCCCTTCCGTAGTGAAACGATTATCGGTTTCCACCTGCCGGAGGCCGCGGGGGCTACTATTAAAGTGAATGACGTGACGGGGCGCCTGCTAAAGATCATCGAGGGGCAGTTTGCTAAAGGCTACAACCAGATTGAGCTGAACAGCAGTGCCTTGGATGCCAAGGGTGTATTGTGGTACACGGTGGAAACGGCTAAGTTCAAGGCTGCCAGAAAGATGATTATGTTGGAGTGACCGGTACCTGCTGTAATTAGAACCTAAGGATAGGTGAAATCAATTGGGCGGAAGCGAATTAAATCGTTTCCGCCCTTTTGTTTTAGATAGAAGTCGTCGACGCTTTATTTCTTCAATTCCACGCCAGTTCCCGCTGTCTTCGGATAATAGACTTTGCCGTTTTCAATACGAATGCCGGTAGCGATATTTTCTTTTAGCAGCAGCGGCCCGTCCATATCCACGTAGTCGAGGAGCGGGCGGATCTGGGCGATGGCGGAGACACCGACCGTGGATTCGGTCATACAGCCTACCATCACCTGCATGCCCAGTTCGCGGGCGCGGGCGATCATACGGCGCGCGGGGGTGAGGCCGCCGCACTTCATCAGTTTGATGTTGATGCCGTGAAAGTAGTTGTGGCATTGGTCGACGTCGCCTTCGCGCTGGCAGCTCTCGTCGGCGATGACGGGCAGAACACTTTCGCTAAATACCTTTTCCATCCCCGTCCAGTCGTCGGCCTGCAGCGGTTGCTCGATAAATTCGACCCCCAGATCCGCCAGCTTGGGCGCGTATTCGATGGTCTGCTCGGCCGTCCAGGCCGTATTGGCGTCGACGCGGAAGGCGGCGCCGGTGACCTCCCGCAGCGCCCGGACGATTTCGACGTCGTGATCGGTACCCAGCTTGATTTTATACAAAGGCCAGGGCTTGGCTTTGATCTTGGCCTGCATCTCTTCGATGCTGCCAATACCGATGGTATAGTTGGTCAGGGGGCCGGCGCTGGATTCCAGGCCCCACAGCTGATAGAGCGGTTGGCCCTGGCGCCTTCCCCACAAGTCGTTGGCGGCGATATCGAGCGCGCAAAGCTCGAAGGGGCGCCCGCCCAGGTGGGGCTCCAGCGAAGCCCAGTACTGTTCGGGTGTTTCCAGCGGCGTGTTTTCGATGACCTCGCGCAGCCCTTCGAGCCTTTCAATCATCTCATCGATATTAAGCCCGTAGTAGCCTACAGCGGTGGCTTCACCGTAGCCCGACAGTTCTCCGTCGCGTAATTCGACGATCAGGGTTGGCTGATGGGTGCGCGTGCCGTGGGTGATTTTAAAGGGAGAGGCGAGTTGGAGCTCATAAGGGTGGAGGTGGAGTTGCATGGCCATAAGTGAAATTTTGCGAGATGGATGATGTGTCGGCAAATATACTATTCCCCACTCCCATTCTTCAATTCCTCCAATCCTTTTACTATTACCATTTCCTCAAGCTCGCCCGCAGCACCTGTCCGTCCTTTTGGAATCGAAACTGTACTTCTTCGAAGCGTGGCAGCCGCCACTTGGTGCGTGGGGGCTGCGAAAAAGCATAGGGCTCGGAGGGGATGCCAAAAAAATTGCGGTCCATTTCGCCGTTGTTGTTGATGTCGTGGAACAGGGCGATAGCGTAGGTGCCGAAAGGCAGGTCAGAGAGGTAAGCTTCCAGGCTACCCAGGTGTTCGACATCATATCCTTTAACAATGGCTTTTTCTTTGATGAGAAAGGAGGAAGCCGAGTCGTATATTCCCACCCAAATGATGCCTTCCGCCTGTTTGATGTTTTCTATTTCAAGAACGAGCCGCCCTTGCTTAAGGCTGGAAGAAAAACTGCTTTCCCGGGTACCGAAACAAAGCAGAGGAAAAAGAATAGCAATACAGGTGAGCCGAAGAATCATGGAGACGTATTTGATGAAGGTAGTCCGACAGTGAAGTACAGGCCTGTAAAAATAGAAAGACCCAGCTACAAGCAATGTCGGCCATTAGTCGCTTAGTCCGGATTATTCTTGGGTTCTTCGTCATAGATTAATCCATGAATAATCCGGGTTAGCTCTACTCTAACAGATTTTTAAAGGAATTGCCGTCTTCGTATTTGATTTTTTTGACAATCGACTTCGGGAAAAGAATTTAAATTGTATTTTTGTATACACTAGGGAAGCATCTAATGAATTAACACACCTGGACTCAAAAGAACAGATGACTTCCTTGCGTTATCCCAACCTTTGCCGGCAGCCCAGCCGGACCTGTAATGCCTCTGGGATTTCCCGCTGAGGAAATCATATGGAAGAAATATGTCATCTATCTACGTCGAATTGACTGTAAGTTCCGTAACTTGCTGCTAAACATACTATGATCTCAATAACTACTACATGAACATTGAAGAGGCTATAATCCCCCCGGTTATGAAGAATCCGACCTCGCTTTGGGAGAAATGTCGTCCCACTGGCTTTCGCCGTAATGGCGGGGCATGGGTTGAGCCCATAGACCATGCTACTCGTTTCTTCGTACTACTCTTATTCTTTTTTATCATCTCACCCTGGGCGCTTTCCGCCCAACAGATCGAAAGCCTGATGCAGGGCGCTAACGGGCCTGCCGATCAGCCTGTCGACCCGGTAAGCTGGATCCGGGGGAACCTGAACAGCACCAAGGGGCATTTCGTCGAAGGCATGTCTATCCCTTACCGGCTGGAAGTTACTGATCTGGATCCGGATCAGACCTACTGCATTACTATCGGTTGGGATACCAGAAACAATGGCGCCCACGCCATTGATTTTCTGACTTCCTATGATCGTAGCGAAGGGCATGAGCTCTTCGACCATGCGGCGGAAGAGGTCGATGTGCTGATCAATTCGAGCCTGGAAGGTTTGGAGCTGGAACCGGAATTGTTGCCCCTGCCTGCTCCGGCTTCTGCTAATTCTCCGGTAGCCGGTCAGCCGGCCGCCGCTTTCAACGGCCTTCCGGAGGCCGACCGGGAACTGGCGATCTTCAACGGGATTATTATCAGTTACGGTTACGTCAATGAAGATCCGCTCAACGGGGCGAACGCCAGCTCGTCACTGGAAGTCTGTTTTCGCCTTGCCAGTGACGCTGCAATCAACTCCGTACTCATCGCCTGGGGCGGGCATATTGCCACCCAGGAAACCTGGGGGGAAGGAAATACGGCATCGACCGGTGAAGGCAACCCCTATCGCGCCTACGTAGAAGATTGCGGCGCCATCAACGGCTGCGGCGACCGGACGCTCACCGTGCAGGCCGCCGCCGTCGCGGAAGGCGGTGACTGCAGTATCAGCGGCCCCTCCAGTATGTGCAGCTTCAGCACCGCTACCTTCACGGCGCTGGCGCCGGAAGGTGCTTCCCTGTCCTGGACGCTCGTCAGCAATAACGTGGGCGCCAGAATAGAAGGGCCGAGAAACCAGCGAACTGTGCGGGTCAGGTCCAGGGAAGCCAGCGGTTATTTTGAACTGCAACTCAGAGTGGATGGAGTCCTCCTATGCGCCAAATCCTTTTATATATTCGGTCTCGAATCTCTCAGCCTCCTGCCGGAAACGCAGGAGCTTTGCCTGGGCGTCGAACCCGAGCCCATCACTTGGAGCGGGTTGCCGGAAGAGGAAGGTGTCATCACGACGCTCATCCTGACGGATAAGCAGGGCAACGAACTGGCTGCGGCCCCGGACGGCGAATCCCTGCTGGCTTTGCTGCCGGAAGGTCCCGGCGATTACCTGATTTACGGCGTAGCCTCCCTGGACACCGACGCCGCCTGCCGGTTGGAAACCGACCCGGTTCGATTGTTCATCAAACCCGTTCCGGAACCTGCTTTTGAAATGACGCCGGCTTGTTTCGGCACGCCTACGGAATTCATCGACCGCTCCACGATAAGCAGCGGAAGCATTTTCAACCAGGCCTGGAACTTCGGCGACAATAACGTCGCGATTTCTCCTAATCCGGAGCACCTGTACGAAGCGCCCGGCCCCTATACGGTCACCCTCCGTGTGAGGAGCGACCTCGGGTGCAGCGCCATCACCAGCTGGGAAATTGTCGTCACCGAACCGCCGGAGGCCGGCTTCAGCGCCACCTCTGTTTGTGAGGATGCCCCCCTGGAGTTCTTCAATACCTCTACGGCCGGCGGCGCTGAATTAACCGCTTACGAGTGGCAGTTCGGCGACGGTGGGAGCAGTCAGGAACCGGGACCCGTGCATATTTACGAGGAGGGAGGGATATATGAAGTGCAGCTAACCGTTACCGACGCCAAAGGCTGTACCGATACGTACGAAGAGGAACTGCAGATCTACAGCAAACCCACTGCGGCATTCCAGGTCGGGAGCGTATGCCTGGGCACTGCCTCGACCTCTATCCAACTTTCCGAACCCGGCGACGGCGAGATCCTCACTTATGAGTGGGATTTCGGAGACGAGACGGGCAGCAGCGATCCCGCCCCCGAACATACCTATGAGCAAGCGGGTGATTACCCCGTTACCCTCACCGTAAACGATGCGCTGGGATGCAGCGATACTTACGAAGCAGTAGCAAAAGTATTTTCCCCCCTCCTGGTAGAAGCCGGTCCTGACGCGACGATCTGCCAGGAAACACCGGTGCAGTTGCAGGGACAGGCCGGCCCGGGCGAGACGCCGGCCGTCTGGTCCGATAACGGTATCGGCGGTACTTTTTCCCCCGCGGCTGATAACCTGGATGCAACCTATACGCCGCCGGCAGATTTTGTAGGGGACGCGATCCTGACCCTGACGACCGATGATCCTCAAAACCCTTGTCCCATCGTGTCCGACGAGGTGACTATTTCAGTCCTGTCTGCTCCTGCGGTAGATTTCGCCGCGCCGGCAGTCTGTTTTCCGGCGCCGGTGGATTTCAGCATCAGCAGTAGTATGGAAAATGTGGAAGCCGTCACCTGGGATTTTGCCGGACTGGGTACCGATAATATCCCGTCACCCAGCTATTCCTTCCCCGAACCCGGAACCTATGAGGTGACGCTGACCGTAACCTACGCAAATGGCTGTGTCGTCAGTACAACGAAAACCGCAAATGTCTTTCCAACGCCTGCTGCCGATTTTACGGTGGACCCCGTATGTGCCGGTGAAGCCTCGGTCTTCGTCAATCAGTCTGCCGGTAATATCATCAGCTATAACTGGAATTTTGGCGACAACAGCGCAACCGCCGCTTCCAGTCCCGTGCACCTCTACGAAAAACCGGGAACCTACTCCGTGGAACTGCGGGTAAGCAATATCTACGGATGTAGTGATGAGGTCAGCAAAGAGGCGATCGTTTACACGACGCCCATTGCGGGCTTCACGGCCGGGTTCTTCTGCGAAGGGGAAAGTGTCCGCTTTACCAATACCTCGACATCGGGCGATTCGGAAAACCTGACCTACAATTGGCAGTTTGGAGACGGACAAAGCAGCGAACAGACCGATCCTGCTCATTCCTATGCTCAGCCTGGCAAATACCTGGTTTCTCTGAGCATCACGGACGGGAACGGCTGCACCGACACCTATGAGGAAGAGATACAAATTTACGCCAATCCCCGGGCTGCTTTTGAGACGGAGGCCGTTTGTCTGGGAACCCCGACGCCTTTTTTTCAGGGTTCCGAGCCCGGCGACGAGGCCATCGTCAGCTATGAGTGGGATTTCGGCGACGGAACGGGCAGCACGTCTCCCGGCCCGGGGCATCTGTACGAGCAGCCGGGGCGCTACACCGTGACGCTGACCGTTACCGATGACCTCGGCTGCAGCGACGTCGCCACCCGCGAGGCCGTGGTATACGATACGCCCGAGGCCGGCTTCACGGCCGAATCTTTCTGCGAGGGACAGGCGGTGCAGTTTACCAATACTTCGACGGCCGGCAATGCCGGCATTCTGCTCTACGAATGGCAGTTCGGCGACGGCCAGGGCAGACTGGAAGCCAACCCCAGCCATACTTACACCCAGCCCGGCTTGTACGAGGTGACGCTGAGTATTACCGACGCCAACGGATGTACCGACACCTATAAAGAAGAAATTCAGATTTATGCCAAACCGGAGGCCGACTTCCAGTCGGAAAATGTCTGCCTCGGAACGCCCACACCTTTTTACCAGTTCTCGGAAGCCGGCGATGGGGCTATTGTCAGTTATCAATGGGATTTTGGGGACGGGACGAACAGTACGGAACGATCGCCGCGTCATACTTATCAGGAGGCCGGTGATTGGCCGGTGACCCTGACCGTTACCGATGATAATTCCTGCACGGATGTCTACGAGGCTTTTGTAAGGGTCTTCTCTCCTCCGGCCGTGGAGGCCGGTGCTGAGGCTGCGATCTGCCAGGGCGAATCCCTGCAACTCAACGGACAAACAGGCGCCGGCGTCACCGGCGCTACCTGGTCGGACGGCGGCATCGGCGGCAGCTTTTCGCCCGGCGCCAGCACCCTGGATGCCGTCTACACCCCTCCCGCCGGTTTTTCCGGCGAAATGACCCTGACCCTGACTACCGATAATCCGTCGGGTCCCTGTTCTGCCGCTTCCGATGAAATGCTCCTGCGCGTTTTGCCCGTCGCGACGGTCGAAGCCGGCTCCAATGCCACGATTTGCCGTGACCAAAGCCTGGCCCTCAACGGCCAGACCGGAGGAGCGGCGACTTCTGCTGCCTGGTCCGATAACGGCGCCGGCGGAACCTTTACTCCCGGCCCCGGCGCGCTCGATGCGACCTACCAGGCTCCCGCCGGCTACACCGGCGATATTATGCTGACGCTGACGACGAACGATCCGGAAGGCCCCTGTTCGCCGGCTAATGACGAACTTCTGCTGACGGTACTGCCTCCGGTAGAAGTCGATGCCGGCTCCGACGGTGCGATATGTGAAAACGGCAGCTTCGCACTTGAAGGCCGGATCTCCGGCGGCGTACCAACGGGCTCCTGGTCGGATGGCGGCGCCGGCGGAACATTTACCCCGAATGCCAGGACACTGGACGCTGATTATATGCCTCCGCAGGATTTTCACGGACAAATCACGCTTACGCTAAACAGCGATGCGCCCAATGGACCCTGCCCCGCCGCTTCGGATGAGCTGACGCTTACCGTAAACCCCACGCCGGTTATCGGTTTTGAGGCGCCGCCCGCCTGCTATCCATCTCCGATGGATTTTACGATCACCGGCAGTACGGATGACGTGACCTCCGTACTCTGGGATTTCGCCGGCCTGGGTACCGATAACAGCCTGTCGCCCAGCTTTCGCTTCCCGGAGCCCGGCACCTACCCCGTCAAGCTTACGCTGAGAAATAAAAACGGCTGCTCTGCCGAACTGATTAAGAATGTCTCCGTCTTTCCCCGGCCCGTACCGGATTTCAGGGTCGAAACCAACTGTCCCGGACAATCCTTACAGTTCCAGAACACCTCGCAGATTCCCCAGGGCCTTAACGCCACCTATGCCTGGGATTTCGGCGACGGCGCCACCAGCACGGCCGAGCATCCGGCGCACACTTACAGCGGCGGCAAATCCTATATGGTGCGCCTGCAGGTGACCGACGAGCGGGGCTGCAGCGCTACCATCGCCCAGGAGGTCACCCTCCGCGATCTTCCCAAGGCTTCCTTTACGGCTGACCCGGTGTGCGCCGGCGAGATGATGCAGTTTATTAACACCTCCGACGGTAACGCGGCAGCCCTGACTGACTACTACTGGGACTTCGGCGACGGCAATACGAGCACCGCGGCCAATCCGGCGCACGTTTTCAACCAGTCCGGATTTTACCAGGTGGAACTGACCGTAGAGGACAACAACGGCTGCCGGGGTACGGTCGTACAGGAGGTGGAGGTGTACGCCTTGCCCAAGCCGAGCTTTACGGTGGAAACCAACTGCGAAGGCGCCGCCGTGCGTTTTACCGGTACCTCCGGGGATAATCCCGTTGCTCACGATTGGGATTTCGGCGATGGAAATACGAGTGATTTGGCAAATCCCGAACACATTTATGCCTCCGCCGGCATCTACACGGTGGTATTAACGACCACCAACAGTGAGGGCTGCTCCAATTCGACGCAGCAGGAAGTGGTCGTCGGTGTTCCGCCACGGGCGGCCTTCAGTGCAACGGAGGTTTGTGCCGGCGAGGCCATGGCTTTCACCAATAACAGCCAGGCGGGCAGCAGCTCCCTCCGGCGCTACGAGTGGCAGTTCGGCGACGGGACGCGCAGCACCCTCGAATCGCCGCAGCACGCTTACGCGCAAGGTGGCCGCTACGACGTGGTACTCACCGTTTTTGATGAGGCGGGCTGCAGTCATTCCTTCATCGATGAGGTAGAGGTTAACGCCCGGCCCGAGCCCGGATTTACGACTGACGTATTTTGCGAAAGCAAAACCATCCAGTTTAATAACACCTCCACTACGCCGGAGGGTAGTATTGTCTCCTACCAATGGGACTTCGGAGATGGAGCGAACAGTGCGGAAGAACATCCTTCGCACGTCTTTGACCGCGCCGGATCGCATACGGTTGTCCTGACGGTGACCAATGACAAAAGCTGCAGCCAAAGGCTGGAGCAGGTGGTGGAGATCCCGCTTTCTCCCGTCGCCGGCTTCAGCGTCTCAGATGTTTGTGAAACGGACGGCGCCGATATTCAGCTGGTAAATCAAAGCACACCGGCAGAGGGCGGGAGTGCCGCCGATCTGACTTACCTGTGGATTCTGCGCGACGAACGCCAGCGCGAAGTGGCGCGCAGCCGGGAAGCGAATCCGGCCTTCGACCTGCCGCCCGGGGTATATGAGGTGGAGCTGACGGTCAATGAAGGGCTCGGCTGTTCCGGGGTTTCCACCAAAGAGGTGACGGTTTATCCGGATCCTGCGGTAAGCGTAAGCGCCGATGCAGGCCGGGTTTGCGAAGGGGAAAGCACGGTGCTGCGCGCCGTCCTCAGCGGAGGAACGGACTGCCAGGCCCTGCAATGGCAGCGCTCGGCTGCTCCCGGGGGGCCGTGGAACATCATCGCCGGCGCCGAGTCCCTGGAGTATGAAATTCCCGCTGATTTGCCGCAAGGCACTTATTATTTCCGCGCCCGCTACCGCTGTGGAGGCCTGAACTGCAGCACGGCAGTCTCAGAAGCCATCGCCATCGAGGTAGGGTCGGGCGATGCCAACCTGGGCTGTAACAACCAGGTGAATATCACCCTGCAACAAGATTGCCGGACGGTGGTGAAGCCCGCCCTGGTAGCCCAGGGAACCTTTGGTTACTGCTTCCCCTACCGGGCCGAGGATTTTGAGGTAATCGTCTACGACGGTATCTATCCGAACGGCGAGCCGGACAATGTCGTCGAAGGCTGGGGCTTCTTCCCCTACACGCTGCGGTTGAAAGCGGCGGCGGTGGAAGGCGGGGGCGTCTTCGAACCCTGCTGGGGCGACCTGCTCGTCGTCGACGCTACGGCGCCCGGGCTGAGCTGCCCGGACGACGTAACCGGACTGATAAGCTCCGGCCAGAATTACCGTCCGGCGAGCGGACCGGAGGAAGCAGGTGACAGCGAATCCTTTAACTATCTGCTCTGTTCCGAACTGAATAATATCCTTCAGGAAGAGCGTTCCTGGAAAGATCCGGAATACGCCTACTATACCGGCTTTCCCGAGGCGGTGGACGCCTGTGGCTCCGCTACGCTGTTGAAGGTGGAAGACCAGCGCGTCGATTACAACTGTGAAGAAACGTCGCTGGCCTTCGGTGGGCAGTTGTCGGCTAAAATTGTACGGACTTTTACCTTCACCGATGAAAGCGGTAACGAAAGCAGCTGCGATCAGAATATATATTTCTTCCGCCCCAATATCTATTTACCGGATTGTGAAACGACACTCGACCTGTGTGTCTACGGCGATGATACGGCGCTCGATCCCGGCCTGACCGGCAGCGCGCCTTACTATTTCAACGCGCTGGGTGACAGCCTGTCGCTGTTGAACTTCACCTGCGGCTTTTCCGTCCGTTACGATGATCAATTCTTTGAAGGGCCGCCCAACTGCGGCTTTAAAATCCGGCGCACCTGGAGCATACTGGACGAGTGCCGGAGTCAGGGCTTTACCACAGATCTGATCAAGCGTCCTGCGGGATGCGCTCAGGACGTCAGCTGGAGCGGCGACAAACTTACCTTCGTCCAGGATCTCGTCGTCGCGGATAACCGCGCTCCGCTGCTTAGCTGCCCGGCGCCGGCCGAAGGAGAAACGGAGCTGGTCTTTCCTACGGGACCGTTCAACTGTACGGCGGTCATCAATGCACCCGCCCCGCAGGTAGAAGGAGAATGTCAGGACTGGAGCTGGTTCTTTGAAGTCTACGGCTTCGTCGTCGATCCCTTTACCAACATACCGGAATATCGCCTGATCGGCCGCTCCCAGGATCAGCTGCTCAGCGGCGTGCCAACCGGGGAATACGATTTAGTATATACCGTTACGGATGCCTGCGGCAACCAAAGCGTCAGTGATCCCTGCCCCATCCGGGTGGTCGACCGCATCAATCCCATTGCGATTTGCGATGACGAGCTGACGGTCGGCCTCGGCAGCGGCGACGGCAACGCCAACGGCGTGGCCAGCGTACGCGCCGCGGATATCGGAGAGAACAGCCGCGACAACTGCGGCGAGGTGTCGATGGCCGTTCGGCGGCGCATCAACAGCGACTGCCTGGACGCCTACGTGCGGGCCGTCCTCGATCCGGGGAAAGGATTTGCCGACCTGGAGGAACGCAACGGCGCCGGCGATATCGTGGAATACTATTTCAACGACGTCCTGGTTATTGAACGGGAAAGCGACACCTACTGGAGCGCCTGGGGAGCTTCCGTTTTTATGACCTGTTGCGACGTTACCCTGACGGAGGCGGATAGGGTCCTGGTGGAGTTTCGCGTGACGGACCGGGCGGGCAACTCCAACATCTGCGAGTCGCTGGTAACCGTTGAGGATAATCTGGCGCCGCGCTGTTCGGTAACCGATCAGGTCATCGCCTGCACCAACTTCGATTTTGATCCCGAAGATTCCGGGCAGGTTGCCACCCGCTTCGGCGCTCCGGAGGAGGTCGTTACGGTCTTTGACAACTGCGGAGCGAGCATCAGCGAAGAATTGCTGTGGACGCCGGCAAGCTGCGGCCGCGGCACGCTGGAGCGCTTGTTCACCGTTACCGACGCCGCGGGGCAGACTACCTTCTGCACGCAGACCATCACAGTGGAGGAAGTCAACGATTACGAAATCCGCTTTCCCGCCGATGCGGAGGCCGCCGTCTGCGGCGAGGTGCTCAGCGACGACGTGCTGACCGAAACCTTCGGCTGCGACCTGCTGGCGATCAGCCGCGATACGATCGACTTCAGACCGCCCGGCAGTGTTTGCCTGCAATTGATGATCACCTACGATGTCATCAACTGGTGTGAGTACAACGGCGCTGCCAGTACAACCCCTACCCGCATCCCCCGCGATGTCGACGGCGATGAAGTGCTGGCCGAGCCCACCTGGGTGCGTGTCGCCTACGATCAGCAGTACGATGCCGTGGTAGCCAAAGTATTCGGCGCTGATGCCGCCGGCAATCGCAAAGCCACGCCGGAACGCGTGCTGAAACCCGGCGATAGCGGCTATAATCCCGGCTACTACCAATATTTGCAATTCGTCAATGTCGTCGACAATCAGGCGCCGGAAATGCAGGTGTATTCGGAGAACCTGTCCTTCTGCAGCTTCGACGCTACGGACACAGGCTGTACCGGCAGCTTTGAAATAAAGGTAGGCGCCAAGGATCAATGTCCTTTCAATACAGTGGAATTAACGGAAGTGACGCTCTCGGATACGGTCGGCGTTATTCCGGCCGGCAGCGGCGCCTATCAGGTAAGTCCCGAAGGTTCCTTTTTCTTCCTGCGAGGTGCGCTTCCTATCGGCAGTTATCAATTCGTGCTGCGCTTCAGCGACGGCTGCGGCAATTTCACTACCCGGAAGCTCGACTTTGAAATTGCCGATTGCAAAGCCCCGGCCCCCGTTTGTAAGGGCGTATTGAGCACCGACCTGGAGCCCGTCGATACCGACAACGACGGCCGGGTGGACGGCGGCGAGGTCATTATTCCCGTCCTTTCGCTATTGTCCGGCGATGTTGAAGATTGTTCTCCCTTCCCCGATGAGCCGCTGCGCCAGGTAAAATATTTTGTCAGCCGCACCATACCGCAGACCGTCGGGGACCTGACCGACCAGACGATTACTATGACCTGTGCGGACGAAGGTCTTGTCACCGAAGTGTATGTGGCCGCACTTGACGCCGCCGGCAACTTCGATTACTGTACCACACGCATCTTCGTCGATCCCGGCAATGACCCGAGCCCCTGCGGCCTGCCCTCCGGGGAAGGCGTCATCAGCGGTTTGATCAATACCGAGGATGACGAGCCCGTAGAAGGGGTGAATGTCCGCCTCAGCGGTCCTACGAGCGAATCCGTCATGACGGACTTCAACGGAAAATACGAATTCCCGTTTCTCGAAACCGGCTACGATTATTCCGTCATCGCCGAGCTGGATGAGTTCCACGTCAATGGCGTAACGACCTTCGACCTGCTGCTGATCAATAAGCACATTTTGAACGAAGAACTGCTCAGCTCTCCCTATCAGCTGATCGCCGCCGACGCCAACAGTGATAATCGCATCACTACCTTAGACCTCATTCAGCTCCGCAAGCTTATCCTGACGATGATCACCGAATTGCCGGAGAATACCAGCTGGCGCTTCGTCGACGCGAAGTATAACTTCCCGGATCCTGCCAATCCCTGGAAGGAAACCTTCCCGGAAATTCTCAACGTCAATGACCTGGCGCTGCTGGTGGATAACGGCAATTTCGTCGCCGTCAAAATCGGCGATATTAACGGGAATGCCCAGACTACCCGACTGGCGCAGCCGGAAATTCGCTCTTCCGCGATGTTCGAGTTGACAACGGAAGCACAGCACCTGCAAACGGGCAACCTGTACGCTATTCCTATCCGGGCCGGAGACCTGCCGGCAGCGGCCGGCTTCCAGTTTACCCTCGAGGTCGATCCCGAATTCGCTGAGATAGCGGAGATTCAAGAGGGACTCTTGGGAGTGGATAATCTGGCGGTTTTCGCGGAGGAGAGCGTTATTACCGGCAGTTGGCACCTGCCCTCCTCACTGAGTGCGGAAGCTGTCGCTGAAGAACCGCTATTTACCCTGCTGCTTCGTCCGCGGCGGGAGGCGGATCTTCATGAGGTACTTTGGATCAGTTCGCGCATGACCCGGGCGGAAGCCTACTTCCCCGACGGCGAAGCCATGGAGATCGAGCTGACCTTCTCCGGCGCTGTAACGGACAGCCGGCCTTTCGAGTTGTACCCCAACCGCCCCAACCCCTGGCGCAATGAGACCATCATCGCGTTCCGCCTGCCTGCGGCCGGCCGGACCTCCATCCGCATCGTGGACATCAACGGCCGCACGCTGCAGCAGATCGTCCGTGATTTTCCGGAAGGGTATAACGAAGTGCGCATCGATAAGGATGGACTGCCTTCGGGCGTCCTCTACTACGTGCTGGAGAGCGACCGGCATACGGCCACGCGTAAGATGCTGCTGCTGGAGTGAAATGACGCGGGGAAACCGGGATCTTGGGGCCGTCCACCTGACCTTGATTTCCCGGTGCCGGCTATTTACTCAACGGCCCCCTTTTTAATATAGGGAAATGGTCTGGAGACTGATATCCGCCCTCACTTTCCTTAAAAAAGCAGGAAAAGACCAACTATTTATTGCCGGAGTATTGGCAAGTTTGCTGTTGCGGGAGAAAATCATATTATAATCTGCCGGTGAGATCAAACTTTTTTCCGGCTGCTCTGTTTAACAGCATCAATACCAATTCCCCCTAAAAACTACATTCTACGATGAGTGTAACCCCACTAGTCATCATTGCCTTTTCGAGTTCCCTGTTGGGCCTGATAATATTGCTCATCCTGCTATTCGTCAACCGCAAGGTCTCATATCCTAATCGCCTGCTTGCCCTAAGCATCTTCAGTCTCTCCTATCTCATGTTTGTCAGCGGCATAATATGGAGTGGAGCGATCTTTGAGGTTCCACATTTTTTTCGCACGGCGAGTCCGGTGATTTACCTGATAGCACCGGCGGCCTTTCTCTACGTCCGGTCTACCCTGGAGGAAGAAAGAGGATTTCAGGCAATCGACGGGCTTCATTTTTTGCCTGCACTGTTACATTTTCTGGAAATATCGCCTTTCTATCTCCAGAGCGCAGAAACGAAGATTAGTATCCTGAAGATGATCGTAATGGATCCCGATTACAATCTTGCTTTGTACGAAGGCATTCTTCCTCCCAACGTGCACGCTTTTCTCAAAGCCGGCATCGGTTTCATTTACTTTGGGGTTCAATTCTATTTAATCGGGAAATACGTAAAAGAGCATGCTACCCTGGATGATTACGAGGAGCAGACCACGCAATGGTTAAACTGGTTTACGCTGGTGCTGGCGGTCTGTTACCTGGCTCTGCTGATTGGTTTATACGCCGATACGCCGAGTCGAACCGTTCACCATATCCTGTCGATACTGATTGGGGTTTCATTGCTCATCACTCTGGTTTACTTGTTTTTCCGACCGCAAATTCTCTATGGAATATCCAATTTTTCGGAATCGGAGAACCTGATCGAGGAGTTCCAGGTCCAACAGCTCCGGTCAAAGGACGACCGAAACCTTTCCCTCTCTGAGGATCAGCTCTTGGAATACCGTCATCGCATTGAAAAATATCTGGAAGAAGAAAAACCCTTCCTGAACAAGGACTTCCGGATGCGGACCATGGTGGAGGATACGGGCATACCGCGCCATCACCTTTCTGCGGGCATCAATATAGTGTATGAAAAAAACTTCAATCGTCTGGTAAATACCTACCGGATTGAGTACATCAAAAGAAATATCAATAATCCGGAATGGTCCAATCTAACACTGGAGGGTGTCGGGATGGAAGGCGGCTTTAAATCGAGATCGACGTTCCTGCAGGCCTTCAAGAAAGAAACCGGCATGACGCCTTCCGAATTCCGGGAAAAAGCGCCTACCAGTTCTTAGCCTGCATTACTTCATCCTTTTCATTCCGTTCAACTGAGGAATTGGTTTAATTTTCTACTCACCCCCACCCCCATAATTCTGGATAAATGGCGCAGTTTTATAAATTTGCGCGTGAAATGAGACCTCTGTTTTGTCTCCTGTTCCCCATCGTCCTAGCTTTGTCCCAACATCGGAATGACGAAAAGCCGTACGTGTTTTTCCTTATTTCCGTACTCTTTTTTTTCTATTCGGTTTAAACTCATTCCTCGGAAAATGGACCTGGAGATGGTGCAGCTCCCGTTAGGCGAAACCTGCAGGTAGCTACCTTTTGCTCCTTTCCGATTTTCGGATACATCCTTCCGAGCTTTATTTCACTGCTTTTTAATCCAAAAATGATGAATATTTTTTTGAAAAACGTAGCAGGAGCATTCCTCGCATTGCTTACACTCATATTTTTCCGGGGTGAGGTGCTGGCTCAGGATAACCCTCCGGCAAAGCGTATGGAAATTTACGGCTTTGTCATGCTGGACGCCGGTTACAATTTCAATCAGAGCGACCCGGATTGGTTCGATGTGATTCGCCCGACCAAATTACCGTCCTTTGAAAATGAATTCGGAACGGACGGCAACTGGTACTTTTCCGTTCGCCAGACGCGGCTGGGATTTAAAACTTCCTTTCCCACGGCGCTCGGCGAATTAAAGACTCATTTTGAATACGAAATGTTCGGCACCGGCAACGATGCCGGGCAAACCACCTTCCGCCTGCGCCACGCCTATGCCGAACTCGGCAAATTCGGCGTAGGGCAGTATTGGAGTCCTTTTATGGATATCGACATCTTCCCCAACTCGATCGAGTACTGGGGGCCTAACGGTATGGTGCTGTTCCGAAACGTACAGTTCCGCTACATGCCGATTCAGGGCGATACCCGCCTGACCATAGCGCTGGAACGGCCGGGTCGAAGCTCCGACCAGGGCATCTATCGCGGTCGCCTTGAGCTGGAAGGCGTGGAAGGACGTTTCCCGCTGCCCGACTTGTCAGCGGAATACCGGCAGTCGCTGCCCTTTGGTTATGTGGAGCTGGCCGGTATGCTGCGCAGGATTGAATGGGAGGACATGAACAACGACAACTTCGACCTCAGCGGCGGTGCTACCGGCTGGGGGTTGAATTTGACCACCAATATAAATATCGGTAAAAACGATGTTTTCCGCGGAGGGCTCGTGTACGGAGAGGGTATTCAAAACTACATGAATGACGCCACGGTGGACATCGGCATCGAGAATGATTTCAGCGACCCGGTGGCGCCGGTGAAAGGCGTAGCCCTGCCGATGATCGGGATTTCCGCTTTTCTGGATCACACCTGGAGTGACAAATTCAGCTCTACCATAGGTTATTCCATGCTCGATAACGAAAACTCCGATGCACAAACCGATGACTCTTACAAGAAAGGGCAGTATGCACTGGTTAACCTCATGTACTACCCAGCTGAGAATGCCATGGCCGGCATCGAATACCAGTGGGGCAACCGGGAAAACTTCCGTGATGGCTTTAGCAGCTCCATTTCCAGAATACAATTTTCCTTCAAATACAATTTCTCTCACAGTTTCTAATTCAAATCTGATTGATCAAAAACCATAAACCATGACTACGATGATTCATTCTACGCTCCGGCTCTTACTGACCGGAATACTGCTGGCTGCAACGATTACCTTGCCGGCACAAAAAATCAAGAAAGCTGATTATCAGGCGGCCGTCGACAAGGCCTACGAAAAGTACAAGCGACTGGAAGAAGGTAAAAACGCCGATTACATCAAAGAACTGGCCACAGTAGATCCCGACATTTACGGCATTGCCATTGTCACTACTGACGGCCAGATGTACACCGCCGGTGATCTGGATTCGCGTGTTTCCATTCAATCGATCTCCAAAGTGTTCACGATGGCTAAAGTCATCGAAGAACAAGGTCCCAGAGCGGTTTTCGAAAAGATCGGGGTAGATGCCACAGGGATGCGCTTCAACTCCATCATCGCCATAGAGATGAACCAGGGTAAGGAAATCAACCCGCTGGTCAATCCCGGCGCCATTACCGCTTCCAGTATGATCGCCGGTGTGGACTCCGTGGCCAAGTGGCAGAACATTCTGCAAACGCACAACGACTTTGCCGGCGCCGAGCTGAAAGTCAACCACCCGGTATACGTCAGTGAAG
>CAZWDL010000080.1:0-34381 GCA_964632995.1 uncultured Saprospiraceae bacterium | reverse complement strand
GAAAAAATCCCCTCTTCAAAATGCTAACTAACTTAATACACAGTGTACTAGTGCTGGGATGAGTTTAACCCTGGTTGGGCACTTTTTCTGTTCTGCTGTTCATCAGTTCTATTGTTCTGCAGTGCTGTATGAATGTTACCTCAAGCGGAACCGCAGAACAGGAGAACAGAGGAAGGTCGAACAGTAGAAGTGCCCTCAGGCCGTAAGTTATAACGGTATTCGATCAGATGACCTACCAGGTCTTTTCTACCGAAATCGGCACCATCACCGCGGTGTTCTCCCAGATCATGGCCAGATCGGCCGAGGTATCTTTTACGTTGCCGAAGACGAAGGTCATGGTTTCCACCGGGCCGGGATATTCCTGCGCGGGCACGGTGATACGCAGGGCGTCTTTGCCCTCGTCGTAATTACCGGTGCCACCCTGGTCCGTAACGGTATTGAGGATAAAAGTCCACTCCTCTTTACCAGGGATGCTGAAGACGGCGTATTCACCGGCCTTCACTTTCTTTCCACCGACCATCACGTCGGTGCTGAAGGAGATTTTCGTAGCCATGTTGGCGCCTGTCCGCCAAAGCTTGCCGTAAGGAACAAGGCCGTTGGCGGCGAAAATGTCGCGGCCTTTGACACCGGGGCGGGAGTAGGTGATCTCTACGTCCGTAACGCCGAGGCGCTGGTAGGTTTTGCCGAGCGGGCTGGCCGCGGGCTTGTCCTGGGCGTCGACCTGGAGCGACAGAAGCAGAGCGAATACGCCGATGAATAGCTGGATGTTGAATGTTTTCATGATTGGATCGATGTTTGAAAATTAGGTTAGGAATTTCAGATAGTAGAAAATCAATCCAAAGCTAAGAAATTATGCCAGGATGAAACAGAGAATGTTCAATAATTCAGAGAAGGGACGGCATTATCCGGGTAATTTCACCCGCCGGTAAATATCCCCGAGCTTCACTTCGCAACCGGCTATTTCGACGGATTGGTCCATCCCCTCCGCCGGAATATACAGCCATTTTTTCGATTGATCCTGCCGGTAAAAGGATTGCACGTAAGCGTAATTTTGCGAAAGCAAAACATATTGCTGCAAGGAGTCGATCATTTGGTAACAGCGCCATTTGTCGGTACGGTCGTGTTCCTCCGTGCTGTCAGAAAGTATCTCCATCACAACTGTCGGGTGGAGATCGTCTTCCATTTTTCCTTTATACTCCAAAGTTTCCGTTTCCTCGGGAATGATAATCAAATCCGGATAATAGACCTGATTACAAACAGGCATATATAACATGCGGTCACCCGGGAAAACTTCACTTGCTGATCCTTCGAGGAAAACACCAAGCAGCTTCGTCAGGTTTTGCACGATTCTGCCGTGATTTTTGAAGTATAGGTCACTGGTACAATTGTCCCATCAAAAAACTGATGGCGTACTTTCGATGCGTATTCAAAATCGAAGTATTCCTCCAGCGTGTATTGTTTTTCTTGTACCTGCGTAGTCATGGCATTTGTATGAAAAATGATTTTTATGTCTTTCAAGATACTTGATACCTGCGGTTCTGTCAGCGCCTTGTGTGGGTTTTGTTAAAAAAGGGTGTTGAGTTTGACAGAAGAATAGAGCAGCCCCGACTGGGACGAAGTGAATGTCTGTCTTCCGACTTCCGACTTCCGCCTTCAGGAAGTTCCCATCCGCCGTTCTCCTTTCCGGATAATCTTTTTGCTCTCATGCCCTTTGATCACGCCTACTTCATCATCGAGATAGACGATGGCGCCGGTGGGACAGCGCTGGATCGGGACGGTGGTGTCGTGCTCTTTGCTGTAGTCAATGACGGGCAGGTTGTGAACCATAGAGATGAGATCGCCGCCGTCCATAGCGCATTTGCCACAGGCGGTGCAGGCCACCTGGCACTCTTCCAGAATTTCGTTGCCGGCTTCCAGGTTTTTACAGGCCACCCAGAGGCGGTGGTTTACAGGTTGCAGCGAGAAGAGATCTTTAGGGCAGGCCTCCACGCAGTCGCCGCAGGCCGTACACTTATCAACGTCGACGACCGGCAGGGAGAATTCGTTCATTGTGATGGCGTCGAAGTCGCAGGAGATATCGCAGTCGCCATAGCCCAGGCAGCCCCAGAAGCAGCCCTTGCCGCCACCGGAGACCAGGGAAGCGGCCTGGCAGGTTTCAATGCCTTTGTATTCGGCACGGTTGCGGGCGACGTTGCTACCGCCGGCGCAGGCCAGCCGGGCGACAATTTTTTCTTCCGCGCCCAGGTCCACGCCCAGGTATTTCGCAATGGCCGCCCGTCCTTCATCGGTGCTGACGGTGCATTTGCCGGGCAGTGCTTCTCCGGACACCAGCGCCTCGGCGAAGGGCCGGCAACCGGGATAGCCACAGGCGCCGCAGTTGGCATGCGGCAACATTTCCTCCACCACGTCAATACGCGGATCCTCATATACGTACAGCTTCCGGTTCGCCACGATGAGCATAATGGCAAGCAGCAGCGTCAATCCTCCCAATGCGGCCAGTGCGATGATGATGGTCATGTCTAGGTTTTGTTTTTCATTATAGTTTAGAAGTTTAGACGCTCGCCCTTCCTACGGACCGTCCGGTCGGGCTTCGCTGGTTTAGGAGTTTAGCAGATCTGAAAATGAAACTTCCAGTTTCGGGTCTGCTAAACTCCTAAACCAAGCCTCGACGAAGTCGGGGTAGTCTAAACCTTTAAACTCCTTCAGTAGATCACTTCCGCCCACTTTCCGCCGGCGACCAGCTCCGCTTTGCGGGTTCTCCACTTCTCCTCGCCGAGGATATTGGAGAAGGCCTTATCCAGGTTTTCCTTGACCTTTTCGTAGCCGGCCACGTAGATGTAGGTGTTGGCGCGGGATAACATATCGACGATCTCGGAGGCCCGTTCCTCGATGGCTTTGTCCAGTGCAATGGGGTCGCCCCAGGCGGGGCGGGGGCTCAGCGCAGAGAAAGCTTCGAAGGTTTCCTCGTCGTAGTACTGGGTTAAGTCGTCGTTCTTTTCGTTCATATAGAGCAGCTCCAGACCACTGCGGGCCCCGTAGAACAGGCGGATCTTACCTTCCCAGTCTTCCACATTCTTATAAATATGCTTGATGAAGGCGCGGAAGGGCGCGATACCCGTCCCCATACCGATGAGGATGAGGTTCGCCGTTTTGTCATCCGGCACGTCGAAGGGCAGATCGAAGGGGCCGGTGATGGTGATTTCGTCACCCGGTTTCCGGTCGCAGAGGTAGTTGGAGGCGATGCCCGGGTATTGCTCCCCGCTGAACTCGTCGACGTAGGAACAGCGCTTGACCAGCATAGTAATCAGCGTGTGGCCATTCTCCTCGGCGGGCAGGTCGGCCACGCTGTACAAGCGGTGGTGATACTTCCTGCCAAACTGACCGTTGGTCTTGACCAGTACGCCGAAGCTCTGATCCACCTCGACATCGAAATCTTCCCGGTCGACTTCCAGTACGATTTCCCGGATTTCGTCCGTGTCCTCGGGCGTTAGCCGCTCGCTTTTCCTTACCGTCGCCTTGTAGGTGGTGTCGGTTTTATAATCCGCTAATTGTGCCATAATATGCCTGTTTATTAGTGTTTTTTTACTTCGGTTCTAATTGGTTGCTTTTATTCTCGCAGATCGTGGTGCAGCCGCAGTTGGAACAACTTCTCCGGTCCGCCAGCACGTCTTCGTCCGATAAGTACTCGGCGAAAGTCCTGCGCCAGAGCGTCTGTACGATAACCCAAAGGGTCATCATGGCTATGATTCCGCCGACCGCTATGATGAGTGATTCAAGCATTTGCTTTCTTTTTAGATGCCAGACGTCAGATATCAGACGCCAGATACTGTCAGGTTAACACGAGAACTTCTATCATCCTCCCAAGCCGGCAAATCCCATAAACGACAGGGACAATATCCCCGCGATCAGCAGGGTCAGCGCGGTGCCTTTAACCACGTTGGGCACGTCCGCGAAGTCGAGCTTTTCGCGCAAGCCGGCGATCAGGACCAGGGCCAGTGTAAAGCCGGCGCCCGCGCCCGAAGCGTAGACGATACTTTCAATAAATCCGTAGCCCTTGCTCGTCTGGAACAGGGCCAGCCCCAGGATGGCGCAGTTCGTCGTGATCAGCGGCAGGAAAATACCCAGCGCCCGGAAGAGGGTGGGGCTCATTTTCCGGATAAACATCTCCACCAGCTGAACGGTGGAGGCAATCACCACGATGAAGCTGATCAGCTGCAGGAAGGGCGCATTGATGGCTTCCAGGAAAGCGTGGATGCCGTAGGCGCACATCGAGCTGATGAGCATCACAAAGGTTACGGCGCCGCCCATCTTGGAGGCGGTCTCCATCTTGCCGGAGACGCCCAGGAAGGGACAGATGCCCAGGAAGTACGCCAGGACAAAGTTGTTGATCAGGCTAGCGTTGATGAATATATACCAAAGGGATTCTTCTTTCATGAGCTTGCTGCTTTTCTCTCTTTTGCGATATTAAAAATCAACAGCCAGATGGCCAGGGTGAAAAAACCGCCCGCCGGCAGGATCATGACGATCCAGTTCTGAAATCCGTCCGGAAAAACCGGGAAATTGAAAATGGTGCCGTTTCCGAATACTTCCCGCACTGCGCCCAGGCAAAGCAAGGCAAAAGTGAATCCGACGCCCATGCCCAGCGCGTCCATGATGGATTTGCCGATGGTGTTTTTAGAGGCGAAGGCTTCGGCCCGGCTCAGGATGAGGCAGTTAACCACGATCAGCGAGATAAAGGCGCCGAGTGCCTTGTGAAGATCCACGCTGATGGCCTGAATCGCGTAATCGGTGATGGTGACGAAAGTGGCGATGATCAGAATATAAGAGGCGATGCGCACCTGCTTGGGAATGAAGTTCCGCAGCGAGGAGACCAGGATGTTGGACATCAGCAGCACAAAAGCGGTTGCCAGCCCCATCGCCAGGGCGTTCATCGCGGTGTTGGAAACGGCCAGTACGGGACACATCCCCAGCACCTGCACGAACACCGGGTTGTCGCGCCACAGTCCCTTAATGAACTCATCCGTCGGGGGACCTTGGTTCAGGGACTCGAAGAAGCCTTTTTTATCCTTGCCTGTATCGCTCATTATTGCGCTATTTTCGATACTCCTGTAGAGTTGTTTTTTCTTGAATTAGTATAGAAGTTTAGGCGCCGCCTACTTTGTGGCGGCTGATTCAGGAGTTTAGCGGCGAGTCCTGACAAACCTGGTCATCCTGGGATAAGCTCGGCAAAAGCTTAGGCCTTTCCCATATTTTCCCGGCAAACCCAGGCTGTTTCCTAAACTTCTAAACCAGGACCCGACGGAGTCGGGGCCGTCTAAACTTCTAAACTTTGTCATGACCTTGGCAACTACTTTTCGCTCGTTGCCTACCCACCGACAAAATCTTCCGTATTCTTATAAATCAGCGGCGCCCATCTGGCGGCGCTTTCATCGATAATATCTCCGATCGCCCGGGAAGAAATCGTGGCGCCCGTGATACCCTCCACTTCCCATGGATTTTCCTTGGCGCCCTGCTTGACGGTAACCACCTCGTGTTTGAGGCCGGTTTTTTCTTCATTGAGCGTGACATCCAGCCCTTCGAAGTTGGCCAGGAATTCGGGGGACTTTTCAATTTTATCGCCCAGTCCCGGCGTCTCTTTACTTTCCAGCACGTAGAAGCCGATGACCTCCTGCTGTTCCGGGTCGTAGCCGTAGAGGATGCGGATGATATCGGCATAGCCCTGTCCGGCGGCTTCTATGGCCACGCCTACCAGCTCTCCATTTTCGTTGTAACCGGCATAGACCAGTTCGCCTTCCGCACCTTCCTCCTCGACCGGAACAAACGCATTGTCTTCAGTAAGCCGGAAGGTCTGTGCGGTCTGCGCGCCGGGGAGTACCCGGAAGATGGCTTTTTGCAGCGCTTCGGCCCGGTTTTCTTTGATGATCGGTTTGGTTCCCTGAAAGGTCATGACAATCATCAGGGCGCAGAGGATGCCGATGCCGACCATAGCGCGGAGCATTTTCAGGCTGTTGTCGGCAGGACCGCTTTGTATAGTTTTGGATTCACTCATATTCTATTCAATCTTTTGTCGTTCCGTATACCCGCGGCTGGATCATATTGTCGATATGAGGCGATACGGCGTTGGCCAGCAGGATGGCGTACATCACGCCTTCCGGCAGTCCGCCCCATAGACGAATAACCACCACCAGCAATCCGATTAATATTCCGTACAAAGTGGCCCCCGCCGGTGTGATGGGGGAGGCGACCATATCAGTGGCCATAAATACGGCGCCGATCATCAGGCCTCCGGAGAAAAGCATAAACAGCGGTTCTGGGTAGGCCTGCGGATCGATGAGATGGAAGATGCCGCTAAGGCCGTAGACCGTTGCTAGTATCGCCACCGGTATGCGCCAGTTCATCATCTTGCGGATGACGAGGTAAGCGCCGCCCAGGAGAATCAGCACGGCGCTCGTTTCCCCGATAGAACCGCTGACTAATCCCAAGGCCAGCTCGCCTGTCCCGGTGGTCACCTGGTCGAACTTGAAGGCCGCCAGCGGGGTGGCGCCGGTGACTGCGTCAAATTCGGGTTCCATAAAGGGGAAGGTGAGTATTGAGCCGGCAATTTCGCTGAATCGGTTGTCGGCGAAGGCCGGGAACCAGGTGGTGATGGCTACGGGAAAGGCGGCCTGTAATACTGCCCGCCCCACCAGCGCGGGGTTGAAGACGTTGTAGCCTAGTCCGCCGAAAATAAATTTGCCGAGCGCAATCGAAATGAAGCCGCCGGCGAAAGCCATCCACAGCGGAAAGGCCGGCGGCAGGATGAGCCCCAGCAACAGACCGGTAATGACGGCCGACCAGTCGGATATCGTGCTTTCCTGATTGGAAAGGCGGCACAGCAGATGCTCGGTCAATACCGCCGAGGCTGTCGTCGCAACCAGCACCAGCAGGGCGTTGATCCCAAAGGAGAATACGGCGAAGGCAGCGACCGGCAGCAGGGCGTACACCACGTTGCGCATGATTTCATCCGTGGTGAGGGCCTGCTTGATATGCGGCGATGTACTGATATTTAAGGTCTTCTTCAGCATAATTTTTCAGTCAATCCGTTTTTTCGCTTTATTGACGGGGCGAATCCAAGTCACCCCGTCATTTTTGTTTTCTATTGACGGGGTGACTCGAAGTCGAAGTCACCCCGTCAATAGAACATACTAGGTCCTCGAGCTCACAATTTTACGTTTTCTGACGACAGACTTGGAGAGGCGGAAGTACTGCACCAGCGGAATATTCGAGGGACACACGTAGGAACAGGATCCGCACTCAAAGCAGTCCATCAGATTGTAGTCGTCCGCCATCAGGTCGTAGGCTTCAAATTTGGCTAAGATGCCCAGCTTTGACGGATTTAGCGAAATCGGACAGGCATCCACACAGGCGCCGCACTTGATGCAGGGGTAGATCTTCTGCGGCCGCTTGACCTGCTCCTCCGTAAAGGCGACGATGCCTGAGGTGCCTTTCACGATGGAAATATTCAGGTTGGAAACGGCCACGCCCATCATGGGACCGCCCATATACACTTCGCTGAGATTTTCGTCAACGCCCACCTGTTCCAGCACATAGCGCAGCGGCGTACCGATGGGGATCAGATAATTGCCTTTTTTCTCCACCGCCGGGCCGGTGATGGTGATCACCCGCTCCTGTATGCCGCGCCCTCGTGGGAGGAGGCGACCGATCTCCGCAGTGGTGGCCACGTTGACTACAACCACCCCGACATCGATCGGCAATCCGCCCGAAGGTACTTCGCGATCCAGAATTGAGGTGATCAGCATTTTCTCCGAGCCCTGGGGGTACTTGACCGGCACGACCCGCACCTTCACGGGCAGGTCGGCGGGAATTATACTTTCCAGGTGGTCGGCCGCGTCCTGCTTGTTGGCCTCGATGCCGATGATGGTTTCTTTGGCGCCGGTGGCCTTCATGAGATAGCGGATACCCGTGAAGATATCTTTTCCCTGCTCCAGCATGACGCGGTGGTCGGTGGTCAGATAGGGTTCGCACTCGATGCCGTTAAGCATGAGTATATCGCATTGTTTGTCTTCGGGAACCTTCAGCTTCACGTGGGTGGGAAAGGCGGCGCCGCCCAGCCCGACAATGCCGGCGTCCTGAACGCCCTGCAGAATTTCCTCCGGAGTGGCCGTCTCGAGATTGACAGGCTTGCCGTCCATCACTTCCTGGCTGGACCCCGGAAAGGCTTCCAGGTAGATGCCGGGCACCATCTTGCCGGAAATGACCGGCACGTTGGCGATCTTACGGACGGTTCCCGACACAGGAGCGTGTACCGGAGAAGATACGTACCCACCCGCTTTGGCGAGCAACTGCCCGCGCGCGACTTCCTGCCCTTCGCGGACGATAAGCTCCGAGGGGGCGCCGATATGCTGCACCGTCGGCAGGATAATCAGGGAAGGAAACGGAAACTGCCGGATAGGCAGACCGTTAGTCTCTTCCTTATGCTCCGGCGGGTGAATGCCGTGTTTGAATGTATTTTTTCGAAGACTGAAAAGTCCCATTGATCGTTTTTTCAATATATGTGAGGTCGTAATGGCAGAGCGTAGAAGGTAGAAGGACAGACCATTTTGAGAAGACCGGATGTCTCTCTACCCTTGTCCCTCTACTATCTACTCTTATCTCTCTACATCAATTATATTTCTCACCGCGCTTGATCCACTTTTCGTCTACCTCTGAGGGATCCTCGGGCAGGCCGGGGTGGATGACGCGGGCCGTACACTTCTCCGCTGCTTTGACGAGGTCTTCGTAAGGTCCGCCGTGCGGGTCCTTGATGTAGGCCTTGTTGTCATCATTGTAGGCGAAGATGTCGGGGTTGAGTTTGACGCACTCGTCGCAAGAGGTGCACTCTTCCGTTTCCAACCAGGGCGCCATGTAGTCACCTTCCGGCTGTGGAGCTTCTGCGGTATCGGTGGCGGCTTCCTTCGGCTTTGCTTCCTGCGCCATGGCCAGTTGGACAAGGCCGCTGTCGCCATTGCCGCCGGCCAGCTGCATCAGGCCCTGTGCGATCTTACCGACCACGTCAGCGCGCACTTTGCTTTCGATGTCTTCTTCCTTCACTTTCGGCTTGGTCTCAACACCGGCCAGCCCGCGCAGCATAATCCAGAAGTCGCGCCGCTCTTCGCAGGATTCAACGATGCGTTCGGCGACGAGCACGCGGCTCAGGCGCTGCTTGCGGTCGACGGCCCAAATGAAGGGGAACTTGCCTTCGCGTTCGGATTGATCCATTTCGAGGAACTCGCTGAGCACCACCATGCTGTCATTCCAGGCATCGCGCGGTACGCGACGGAAGTGCTTGCGGAAGCGAGCCTCCGTGAGGGCGAAGTCGGCGAAGGTCATGGCAACCTCCATGGTCTTTTCGCGGCCGTTCTCTTTATAACGGAGCTTATAGGTCGGCCATATCTTATCCATGTCGGGATTGCCGCTCAGGTCAAATGCCTCTTCGGCTTTAACGCCCTTGTCCGGGTTGTATTTAAAGATTGGGTAGGCGCGGGATTCTACCGCCAGTTTGGCCTGGTGTTCGCCCAGGTCGTCACCGACGCCGTGTTCGGGCTGACAGGTAGTGTACAGGTTGAACAGAGCCGGGCGGCGGGCCATCAGACCGTCGATAAAGCCTTCGATCATCTGTGTCGTATTGGCCAGGGTGCCCTGCAGCACGTAGGTGTTGCGGTGCGCCATGCCGATTAGACCGATCTCTTTGCGCGGTTCGGATTTGCCCTGCCATACTTTGCCGTACTGAGCCATATCGGATACTTGCCCCATAAAGCCGGACGTACAAGCCTGGCCACCGGTGTTGGAGTACACCTGGGTATCGACTACGATGACCTTGATGGGTTTGCCGGAGGCCATCATGCGCGACAGGTTCTGGAAACCGATATCGTACATGGCGCCATCGCCGCCCAGGGTGACAACCGGCGGACAGAGCAGCCATTCTTCATCAGTAAACTGCAGCCAGTTGAAGTAGGTGAAGAAGGAGTCGTGCTCTTCGGGTTTGTATTCGCCTTTGAGCTCCAGCTCGGCCTTGCGGATGGCCTTGAAGCCTTCCGCCATCTTGGCCATATGTCCTTCAAAGACGCCCATCGCCATAGAGGGGGAGTCCTGGAACAGGTGATTGGCCCACGGGAAGGGATAGGGATTGTAGGGCCAGGTACTGCCCCATACCGAGGTACAGCCCGTAGCGTTGAGCATACCCATGCTGGTGCGTCCGTTGCCGGTCACCCCTTCCGTATACTTCCATTTCAGGTTTTTGAGCTTGGCCAGCAGTTGCGTGACATCGCGCAGCCAGGCCTGATCGATGGGCTCGCTCTCCTGCATGGATTCGAGTTTGCCGGCCAGGCCGGACATGGTCATATCGCTGTTTTGCATCTGCGAGATGACCTTGGCCATGGTGTCGGCGTCACTGACGTTGACACTCTTGAAGAGCTTGCCCTGGATGTGTTTCTCCAGTTTGTCGATCAGTTCTGTCAGGTGGTCGACGTGTTTCTTGATGCGTGGTTGCATCAGCGATTCTACCGTGGCGACGAATAGGTGGATGACCGATTTTTCGGAACAACCCAGGCAGGCGCCGTCGCCGCTGGCAAACTTCAGGTAAGCATCCTTATTCAGGAGCATGGTTTCCAGCGGTCCGATCTTTTCTTCCAGGTTGTCGATGCGGTTATATTTCGCGGGGGTGTTGGGCAGATCCATCCAGAGATCCCATTCCTTTCTCAGCTTAGTAACGGAGTCTTCGGTCTGAGGTGCTACCCGCAGGGCGTCGTAGTCACAGACCTCGACACATTCCATACAGCCTTTGCAGGTGGTGGGGTTGATGGTGATGCTGAACAGACCGCCGCTGCCGGCCTGATCCTGTTCAAAGACGTCGTAGTAAGGCCGCGTGAGGGCGAATTGGAAATCGCCGAGCTCTTCGCGGAACCATTCCATCTCTTCGGTCAGGCCGTTGCCGTTGTCATTTTCGGCGATGTATTCGTCGATGGCGTCCTGGATGAGGTGGTTGACGGCTACGCCGTTTTTACCTTCTTCATTCATCAGCGCGCGAACCTTGCTTTCCATCTGGCGCGTGGCTTTGGGCAGGTATTCCACCTTGCCGTGGTTTTTCTTCACGCGTTTGACGACGGTCTCCAATATGTCGGACAAGTCGCTGACCAGGCCGGGGATGGCCGTATCGGGGCAGACGGTATAGCAGTCGGCGCAGGCTGTACAGTTTTGTGGTATCCATTCCGGGTGTTCGAAGCGGATGCCGGTCATATCGCGGAACAGCGAGGAGACGGCGGGCATCACACTCAAGCCGATAAAGGGATCGGTGATATTGTCGTTACCCATTCCGCGCTGATAGAAGTTACCCGTCTGTTCCCAGAAGCGATGGATATCACTGAGGTTGGATTGGCTCTCCGGGGTACTCTTCAGCATTTCCGGAATCGGCAGAAACTTGGGCCCCGTTTCCTTTTCGCCCTCTCCGGCGCCGACTTCCTTGCTCTTGATTTCGTGTACCTCGTCGAAGCCGCGTTTCACGACGCGCATGTTGTCGTCGACTACGCGCTGGCCTTTGGAACCGAATTTACTTTGCAGCTGATCCTCGATAGCCCGGAGCAGTTCCGCATCGGTGAGGCCCGCCTTTTCCATGAGGGGAGAAGCGGCGAAGAAAGCGCCCTGGAAGGCGATGCCCTGCATGCGCAGTTGCAGTTCGGGATCGGTGGCTTCCTCGCGGGCGATCCTGAAGCCGTCGATATAGAATATGCGAATATCGTTGTCGACGATGATCTTCTGGTAGGGCTTCGGAATATCGGCCCATACTTCTTCGGGTTTCTTTTTCTCACTCTGGATGATAAAGACGCCGCCTTTTTTCAGGCCGGCCAGTGCGTTCGTGTGCTTGAACACGTTGGGGTCGGGCGAGAGCACTACGTCTACGAAATAGTACTCGCAGTTGACGCGGATGGGCTCCGGTGCTGCGGCGAGATAGTAAGTGGTCGGCTGTCCTTTTTTTTCCGAGCCGTACTTCGGATTGGCCTTGATATCGTAGCCCAGCAGGTCGAAGAGCGTCATCGCCAGGTTCTTGCCGGTGGTGATGGCGCCCCAGCCGCCGATAGAGTGGAAGCGCACCGTGACGGCGTCCTTCGGCATGAGGTTTGGATTTTCCGAACCGCGCACCGACAATTCCTTCACGTGCGGGTAGGCTTCCTGTATGCTCTCCTGGTAGGCGCGCTGCTTGGGCGTAAAAGGCACATCGCGAATAAAGTCGATCGACAGGTAAAACTGTTTTTTCTGTTTGCCGTCAGGCAGCATGTTCTCTATAGCGCCGATAATACCTTCCGGCTGCAGATCGCGGCTACCCATACCGAAAGAGCCGGAGTAGAGGGCCGGCAGGTCCGTCGGCTTGCTGAAGGTGGCCAGGTCGGGATAGGGTTTTTGTTTTTGGCTGACGCTGTTTTCGATGCACTTGTTGAGGGTGCTGCGAATTTCGCGCAGCATGGGCAGGTCGGCTGCCAGTGGTTGGTCGAGGCGTTCGAGGACGACCACGCCCTTTTTACCCTTCAAGATCTTGCCGACGAGGTCGGCGGGGAAGGGCCGGAACATAACGAGGTTCACCACACCTACCTTAATGCCGCGCGTTTCGCGCAGGTAGTCGGCGACCGATTCGGCGCTCGGCACTACGGAGCCCTGACCGACGATGAGGTAGTCGGCGTCCTCGGCGCGGTAGGTCATCACGCGTTCGTAGTGGCGGCCGGTGAGTTCAAAAAATTCTTTAAAGGCTTGTTCCGTCAGTTCCTTGATATGGTCGAAGAAGAAGGGCCGCTGTGCGGCGACGCTCTGCATATAGGAGTCCTGGTTCTGGACGATACCCGCCATAACGGGATTGTCGACATCCCATAGTTCCGGGATGCGGCGGCGGGTCTCGCCGTATATTATGCGTTGCGAGGGCGTGGGCGTATCGATGATATCGTCGGGCCGGCCGAGATACTCGGCGATCAGCTCGCGCTCGGGCACGCGGATCGACTCGATCAGGTGCGTGGTCAGGAAGCCGTCCTGCGCGATCGCGCCCGGGGTCAGCGCCAACTCGGCGATGCGGTGCGCGATGATGTTGAGATCCGCTGCCGACTGGGCGTCCTTGGCGAAGAGCTGGAAGAAGCCGGTGTCGTCAACGGCGTGGTAATCGTCGTGCCCGGCGTGGACATTGAGGGTCGACTTGGTCATGGCCCGGGATCCGACGTTCAGGACGTAAGTCAATCGTTTGCCTACCGCCGCGTACAAAGATTCGTGCATGTAGGCAATACCCTGGCCCGAGGAGAAGTTAGCGGCCCGCAGTCCGGTCATGGACAAACCGGCGGTGACGGCGGCCGCGGCGTGCTCGCCTTCGGGTTCGATAAAAATCAGGGGGCGGTCGGAAATGTTCAGATGGCCTTTGGCGGCCGCGTCAGCCCAGTATTCGCCCATCTGGGTGGAAGGGGTAATAGGGTAGGCGCCTGCCGCATCCGTGGATTCCCGCTCGCACATGATGGCGGCAGTGTTGCCGTCCAATGCGACGCGGGTACCGGGATACTTGACCTTCTTATCTTGATCTTTCATAGCAGCTGCTTCTTTTTTACGGAACATACTTTTACGATTATAGTGGGTTACGTCCCGAAAATTAGGAGAATGTGTACAGGGAGAGAATGACAATTGTCAATGGAGGGGGTGACTTTAATTCGGGGTGCGGCTCCATTCTTCGGATAAATCTTTTCGAAGGTCCGTTCTGTCTCGAAGTCGGGAGGCGCCCCGGAAGACCTTGCGATACCCCACATCTTTTTATCCGGTCCTGTGCTTTTGAGTGACCTCGGAGAGGTCAACTATTTGTAGTATTTGAGGTATCAGGCGGATGTAGAACCGACCTCGGAGAGGTCGCATGTAAACCCTCTGGGCAGTTGGAATATGCGACCTCTCCGAGGTCGGAATTAAAACCGTTTTAACTTAATTCAGAAATAGTAAATACCCCATAAAAAGGGTAGCCCAATTAAAAAGTGCATTTTTGCCATTCAAAAGTGCACTCTTCATGACCATCATCTACTTCCTCGACCTCCTCGGCACCTTCGTCTTTGCCATCAGTGGGATGCTGGCGGCCGCCAATAAGCAGTTTGATATTTTTGGTGCCGCCGTGATCGCCTTCGTGACGGCCATGGGCGGTGGTACTTTGCGAGATTTGCTCATCGGCGCGCAGCCGGTGGCCTGGATGCAGGACCTCAATTACCTGTCGGTGATCGGGCTGGCCGTGCCGCTCAGTTATTTTTTCCGGTCCTTTATTCTGCGCCTGCGCCGGACGATGTTCCTGTTCGACTCCATTGGCATAGGACTGTTCACCATACTGGGATTACAGAAAACGCTGGATATGGGCTTGCATCCGGTAGTGGCCCTGATGATGGGCGTCGTATCGGCCGTATTCGGCGGGGTGATTCGCGACCTGTTGTCGAACCAGGCACCCCTGATTTTCCGGAAGGAAATTTATGCTACGGCCTGTATGATGGGGGGAATCCTGTACCTCATCCTGAGCTCTTTTTCTCTGGATTATAACATCAAGGTGATCGGGACGGTGCTGTTCATTATAGCGATCCGGATCGCAGCGGTGAGGAGGCACTGGAGTTTGCCGGTGATCAGGTAGGTTTAAGGCAAAGTTGCAATAGTTCAAGGTGCATTGATTACCCACAACTCTTGCTAGGGCTAACTTCTGCGGTTCTGAACTGTTTTGCGGAGTTTTCACCAAAATTTTAGGCTTACAGAACCGTAGAACATAGGAACAGAAAAACAGAAGAACAGAGGAAGTTTGTACCGACTAAAGTTGTGGGTAATCGATACCCCTGATAAGACCGGTAAACTTGAGGCTGTTTACTATTGACAATACTCAGCTTCCTCCATGACCCCGGTCATTGCTCCTTTCTGCAAATAGGCGGTTCTTTTCAAAATGAGAAAATCCCGGAGGGGACTTTTCTTTAGGCGCCCCGTGACCCGGGAATCCG
Organism: uncultured Saprospiraceae bacterium; assembly: GCA_964632995.1. Taxonomy (GTDB): domain Bacteria; phylum Bacteroidota; class Bacteroidia; order Chitinophagales; family Saprospiraceae; genus CAZWDL01. The sequence goes on along the minus strand of CAZWDL010000080.1, from coordinate 19,370 downwards.
TCGCTCACCAAAAATGAACCCATGGCTATTATGCTTCAGCCTGAACAACTTCGCAGAACTTATGATCCGGCCACCCTTTCCCTGCTTTCGGGTAAAGAGGAAGCACCTTCCAAAGCCATTATTGGCCAGGACAGGGCCATCACCGCCCTTCAATTCGGGCTGGGCAATAAGGCGAATGGATTTAACATTTACGTCGCCGGTGCGCCCGGCACCGGCAAGCAGACCGCCGTCCGGCATTACCTGGAAGACCTGGCGAGAGAGGAACCTTCCCCCTGTGATTGGGTCTACGTCAACAACTTTGAGGATCCCTACTTCCCCAAATATCTCAGCCTGCCCAAAGGACTGGCTCATCCTTTTCGCAACGACGTTCACCATTTCCTGATCCATGTCCGCAGCGACCTGATCAAGATTTTCGAAAGCGAAGAATTCACCCACAAGCGGGACGAATTGGTGCAACAGATGCAGGAAGAGGTAGAAGCCATCTTTTCCAACATCAATGAACGAGCCCGGGCCGAGGGGCTCACCGTCCAGCGAACACCGCTGGAAGTCGTTGTCTTACCGATGATAGACGGGCGTCCGATGAACGAAAAGGAATTCTTCGCGCTGAGTGAGGAGGAAAAGGCCACCATTCTCAAAAAGCAGCGAAAATTTAAGGACGAGATTCGCCTCGCTGCGCGCCGGGCCAGAGATGTCGAACTGGAGTTCAGCAACCGCCTCCAGCAACTGGAACAGAAGGCTGCCCTTCGCACCCTGGATGCGCTGCTGGAAGACCTCGAGGAAAAATATGGCGAACTCAAAGCGGTGCTTACTTTTCTGGAGGATTTGAAAAGTGACCTGCTGGAGCATCTTCAGGAATTTCTGCAATTCCCTTCCAATAAGGAAGAACAACCCGCCAATCCACTGCAAAAAGAAGATTCCGTACCCCGCCGCTACGAAGTGAACGTACTGGTCGACAACAAAGGGGTAGACGGTGCGCCCATCGTACTGGAAATCAATCCGACCTACAGCAACCTCTTCGGTAAAATAGAAAAGGAATCCATGATGGGCACCTTCGTGACCGACTTGACGCTTATACGCAGCGGGTCCCTGCACCGGGCCAATGGCGGCTACCTCATCCTGCCCATCGAAGAAATACTGCGCAATTACTTTACCTGGGACAGCCTCAAGCGCGCCCTCCGCACCGGACAAATTGACATCGAGGAGCCGGGCGAACGGCTGGGTTTCCTTACCAGCAAGAGCCTCAAACCCGAGCCGGTTCCCTTGCAGGTACAGGTCATTCTCATCGGCCGGCCCCTGTACTATTATCTGCTGCTTGAATATGACGAGGACTTCCGCGAGCTGTTTAAGGTGAAAGCCGACTTCGATGTGGAGATGGAGCACAACGAAGCACACGTCAGCGACTTCGTGGGCTTTATCCAGCATATCTGCCGGCAGGAAGAACTCTTGCCGCTGGATGCCGGGGGCATGGCGCAATTGTTAGAGGAGAGCCACCGCCTGGCGGAAGATCAGGAGAAGATCTCCACCCGCTTCGGCGAGATCATCGATATGGTGCGGGAAGCGCATCACTATGCCAGAAAAGAAGCGGCCGAAGCCATTGGCGCTGCGTATATCCGCCAGGCCGTAGAACAGCGAATTTACCGTTCCGGCCTTTATAAAGAGAAAATCCGGGAACTGATCGATCGCGGTCAGATCATCATCGACCTGGAGGGCGAAAAAACCGGCCAGGTCAACGGTCTGGCCTATATTGCTATGGGCGACATCGCCTTCGGCCGCCCCAGTCGCATCACGGCCAGCACCAGCGTGGGGCATACAGGTATTGTCGATATTGAAAGGGAGGTGCAGCTCGGAGGACCTATCCACAGCAAAGGGGTGTTAATCCTTTCAGGTTACCTTTCGGAAAAATTCGGTCAGGACAAGGTAATCAGCCTGTCAGCCAACCTGACCTTCGAGCAAAGCTTCTCCGAAGTGGAAGGCGACAGCGCCTCCAGCGCCGAACTGTACGCCCTCCTGTCCAGCCTTTCCGGCTTACCCATCAGGCAGGGCATCGCCGTCAGCGGCTCAGTCAATCAGAAAGGCCAAGTACAGGCCGTGGGCGGCATCAATGAGAAGATCGAAGGATTCTTCGACATCTGCCGGATCAAGGGACTTACCGGTGAACAAGGCGTGCTCATTCCGGAGCGCAACCTGAAACAGCTGATGCTGAAAGATGAAGTGGTGCAGGCGGTCCGGGAAGGGAAATTTCATCTCTGGGCGGTGAACAACATCGGAGAGGGCATCGAAATCCTGATGGGTGTGCCGGCGGGCGTGACGCCGGAAGGCGACTTTGAGGACGATTCTGTCTTTGCCAAAGTGGATGAACGCCTCAAGGAAATCAGGAAAATTCTCAGAGAAGAAAAACTGCCGGCCCGGCCCCTGGTCAAACCCCGCCAAATGCGCCGGATTATGCGGATGCGGCGGGAAAGGGGAGACGGCAAAAGAAAAGTGCGGCGGATTTAACCCGAAGCAGCGGGAATCATTTTTTGGACAGAGCATCAGGGTGGTGAATAGTAACTTTTGGACAATCTCAGCGTCGAAACGAAGTCACCTTGACGCCCATACCATAATTTCCTGTTTCCCCCCTTTGTCTATCCGTTTCCTGCGGCCTATCTCAAAAAAGTCAATGCTATCCAGTCTTTTCTTTTGAAAGAAAAGACCTGTAATTTTCGTTAACTTGAGATCGTTTCCCTTTTTAAACCGGCGATCATGAAATACCTGTTGTTATTGTTTTTTGCCCTTCCGCTCTTTTCCGCCTGCCAGGAACAAGGCAGGCAAGTACCGGAGGTCGATCCGGAGACCCTGACCGGCATGTGGGTGCATTCTTACGAAGAAGATACCTCCGGCCACAAGGTGTACCGGCCGGAAGATTATCCTTTCCCGCCCGCCCGCGGCCGGGAAGGATTCGAGATTCGGGAGAACGGCGTTTTCTTCCACCGTTCTATCGCTCCGGCCGACGGATACCTGATTCACGAAGGCCGCTGGGAACTGGTTGAGGGCAATATCCTCCGCGTGCGCTTCGAAGCGGAGGAACTCCGCGATTTTTCTCTGGAGATTTTTCGCCTGGTGGAGGATATGCTCGTGGTAAAAGAGCAAGGCTAAGCGATTCGTGAGTATCTGGGAATTCAAATAATTTTTTTGCGGAGCAAATACCGGTTCATTTTTGACATCGAAAGAAACATGCCCATACCGCTTCCGTTATCCGGAAGTGAATAACCATCACTTCAAATCCAAAAACCCATATTCATGAAGTACAACATCCTGGGCAACACCGGCCTTCTCGTCTCTGAACTCTGCCTCGGCACCATGACCTTTGGCGGCCGCGGCTTCTGGACAGCCATCGGCGAGCTGGACCAGGAACCGGTCGATCAACTGGTCAGGCGTTCCGTAGATGCGGGCATCAATTTCATTGACACCGCCAACGTCTATTCCGAGGGCCTCTCGGAGGAAATGACCGGCCAGGCTATCCGCAACCTGGGGCTCGACCGTAAAAAGCTCATTCTGGCTACCAAGGTGCGGGGCAGGAGGGGAGGGGGGTCCAACCAGGCGGGCCTGACCCGCCATCACATTATGCAGCAGGTGGACGAAAGCCTCAAGCGGCTTAGAACCGACTACATCGACCTTTACCAGATTCACGGCTTCGACCCCTTCACCCCTCTGGAAGAAACGCTGCGCGCACTGGATGATCTGGTTCGCTCGGGCAAGGTGCGCTACATCGGCTGCAGCAACCTGGCGGCCTGGCATCTGATGAAGGCGCTGGCCTATTCGGAATTTCACAAACTGGAGAAATTCGTCTCCCTGCAAGCCTATTACACGATCGCCGGCCGCGACCTGGAGCGGGAGATCGTACCCTTGCTGAAAGATCAAAAGGTCGGGCTAATGGTATGGAGCCCATTGGCGGGCGGTCTGCTGAGCGGTAAATTTACTCGCGAAGGCGAAGGCCCTGAAGATGCCCGTCGCGCCGGTTTTGACTTCCCCCCGGTCAACAAGGAACGCGCTTTCGACATCCTGGACGTCCTGCGTCCCATGGCTGAAAAACGCGGCGTTTCCGTTGCCCGTCTGGCGCTGGCCTGGCTGTTACACCAGGAAGTCGTCACTACAGTCATCATCGGCGCCAAAAAGATGGAGCAACTGGAAGATAACCTGCAATCGGTCGACGTGACTTTCACGGAGGACGAACTGCAGAAGCTCGATGAGGTCAGCCGGCTGCCGGAAGAGTATCCCGGCTGGATGTATGAGCGGCAGACGGGCGACCGGAAAGAGCAGGTGAAGAAGCTGGGCGTGGAGGAGGCGGTTCTTCACAGAGCACCTTGATGGGAAAGAAAGTACACAGATTTCTTATGATGTCAATGATTTGTTGTGATCAGGGCAACCGTGCAAGGGTATCGTATCACCACGAATTCTATGAAATCATAATCAATCTGTGTACCGTCAAAGCAGGCGGTTTACGCAGCGTCTTCGTCTGCAGCTTCCGGCGCTGATTCTTCCTCCGTTTCCTCTTCTTTCTCGCTTTCCTTCAGTTGGTGGGTAGTTCACAATCCAAACGCTATACCAACACTTCCCTGGAAGTATTGATTGAACGCCTCGCCGGCCAAATCAGCCTCTTTGTTAATGTTGATTAAACCTCGCACGTAGCGCGCATCGACGTTCTGCCAGGTGCGTTCGGCGATCTGGTAGTTGAAGCCGATGCCGCCGCCGATACCGAGATCGAAAGTGCTGAAGTTGTCATCCACCTCCACGTCGGCGACTTCCGCTTGGGTACGCAGGCCCGGCACGATGCCGGCGTAGATTTTGGGGCGAAATACCTCGCCAAGTTCGTTGAAAAAGTAATCGAAATAGATAGGCAGGCGGAGGTAGTTTAGTTTCAGTTCCGTACCGGCGGAGGTCTCCGCCCCCTCTCGGGTAAAGAGAAAATCCACTGTGAGTCCGGTATGTTGCATGATGCTGTAGGTAGTCGTCAGACCAAAAGTGTAACCGGTATTGTACTTCGCATCCCCAACAGAAAGACCATGGAAAAGGAAAGCATCAAAAAAACCAGCATCCAGGCAAAGTCCGAGATTCAGCCTCAGCAAAACGGATTTCAGGATATCCTGATTTCTCTTCTCTGCGTCAGTTTTTTCCCTGCCTTGTACGTAATTGGGAAGACCATCCTTGCCTTCCTGAGGTGAAAGTTTAACAGCGGTTAATCCTTGCGTTCCTGTCCGCAGGGACGGGCTTAAATTCTCCGGCAGCCGGGTTAATACATTCCTTTTGACCGGCGCCAAAGGAATAAAGAGCTGCCTACGGTACTAAATTGTACTATTGAGGAGATGGGAATGATGAAGCCCGGAAGTGCTGGGAAAGCCAACACTTCCGGACTTTATCTCTTACCGGTACCCGTTATTCGTCTGGTCCGACTCCAGTAGCGCGGGATTTAGCCGCAGTTCTTCCACCGGAATCGGCAGCAGGACGTGGTAAGGCTGAATGTTGTCGGCCGGGTTGTAGATCCGGTACTCCGTCTTTTTCACTACATCGAGCAGAATGCCCCAGCGGATCAGATCCATCCGGCGGTGGCCTTCGCCGCCCAGTTCCCACTTTCGCTCATCGTAGATCGCTTCACGGAACTCTTGCTGGCTAAGACCGGAGAGCGGCTGGTCGGGTTCGTAGGCGCGTTCTCTGACCGCGTTGATGTACTGGAAGGCGTTGCCGGGGCCGTTCAGCTCGTTTTCCGCTTCGGCGGCCATCAGGTACACGTCGGCCAGGCGGAAGATAATCTTGTTATCGCCGTGGTTGCCCCGCGGGGAGTTGATCTGATCGAGGTTCCACATCTTGGGCATATAGGGGAAGTTGAGTTCAAAGCCCAGCCAGTTCTGTATAATGTTGGTCGGCCGGCGCAGGTCATCTTGCGGGAACTTATTGACGTAATCAGGCAGGGGAATGGCCAGACCATATCCGGTAAAGCCTTCGTTTCGCTCACTCAGGGCCTGGCTCAGCGCCGGCCTTTCGTCACTGTTTTTCGGCTCGTCGCGGATTCGGGGGGTAAAGTGGTCCGGCCAGTCGTCCTGGTTGATATCTTTCACAAAGTCGATCGACCAGATGATCTCGTCATTGTACTCATTGTTCGGGTCAAAGACATCGGCGTAGTTGTCCAGCAGGCGGTGCGGGGAGTTGTTGATGATCTCTACCGCTTTGTCGCGTGCTTCCTGCCACTTTTCCTGAATCAGATAGATCTTTACCATTACGGTAGCGGCCGTCCACTTCGACACGCGTCCACCTTGGGTGAAGTTGTTGGGAAGCAGATCCTGCGCCTCCTGCAGGTCCGTCAGTATTTCATTGCGGATCTGGGTCGCGTCGGTGCGTCCCAGCGTTCTGATCTCATCGATTTCGATATTATCCCGGAAGTAGGGAACAGCTGCCCACAGATTCGTCAGGTGGTAGTAGGAGTAGGCGCGCATAAAAAGCGCTTCTCCTCTGATGTTGTTACTGGCCTCCTGGTTAATATTTTCATTGCCTGCCAGGCTCTCGAGAATGATATTGGAATTCAGAATAACCCGGTATAGATTCTGCCAGGTCAGAGGAGCACCCGCGCCCTGAGAAATGGCGCCGATGTTACCCTCGTTGAGCGTGTAAGCCTGTATGGGTTCCACCTGTCCGAAGGCCCGGTTGGGTCCGATGACATCCGCTCCGTTCTCGTAAAAGCGGTCCAGTCCGATTTTACCGTGCAGCGAGTTGCCGTGATAGATCTCATACAATCCGTTAATGGCGGACCGGAATTCCGCTTCGGAGTTAAAAAAGTTGGTGGGGGAAACGATATCCCGGGGATCCTCCTCCAGAAAGCTTTCGCAGGCCCAGAAAGACCCCGCCATCACCGATAAGAGGAAGAAATATATTATGTTTTTCATGATTCGATGCTTATGTTTTTTTAAAAAGGGATTAGGTTGTATTGCCGGGGTGACTTCAAGTCACCCCGGCAATTGTCCTGCGCCTCAAAGTGACTCGAAGTCACCCCGGCAATCGCCCGTTACAGCGTCACTTTCACGCCCGCCGTTATCACTCTGGCGCTCGGATATTCACCTTGGGAGAAGCCGAGGGCGATGTTGCTTCTACCGAACATACTGGTCTCCGGATCGACGAGCCGGAAGTCGGACCAGACGAAGAGGTTGGCGCCCGACAGGTAGACGTTGATGCCGCGAATACTCTGCCATCCCCATTTTTGTAGAGGAAGGTCATAAGCCAGCCGGATGTTCTTCAGCCGGATGTGGGAGCCGTCCTCGATGAGTTCGGAGTTGTTGGGCACTTCGGAGAGTGCGGCCACCGCGCCTGCCCGGGGGATATCCGAGTCGGGGTTGGAGGGCGTCCAGCGATCCAGCGTTTCGGCGTATTTGGTGCGTTCGGCCCGGCCGAAGAAGGCGGTTTGGGTCAGACTGTTGAAGACCTCATTGCCGGAGGTTCCCTGGAAGAAGAAGTCCAGAGAGAAGTTGCCGATGTTGAAGGTATTCTGGAGTCCGAAGATAAAATCGGGCTGGGGGTTACCCAGGATGACAAAATCGTCTTCCGTGATCTGCTGGTCGCCGTTGATATCGCCGAATCGGGGGCCGCCGACATCCTGCCCGACCTGGCCGGAGCCGTCGATTTCTTCCTGCGATTTCCAGGTGCCGAGGTAATTTACCCCTACGAATACCGGAGCGGGCTGACCGACGATGAGGCGACCGCCGGGACCGCCCTGACCGGTAGCGGAGGGATCGACGATGTCGATGAGATCCACGCCGCCCAGGTCGAGCACTTCGTTGCGATTGCCCGAGAGGGTCAGCAGGGTCGACCATTTGAAGTTCGGCTTGGCGATATTGACGCTGTTGACCAGCAGTTCCAGGCCGTTGTTACGCAGGCGACCCAGGTTTTGCAGCTGGCTGACGAAGCCGGTTTGCCGGGGGATCTGCACATTCAGCAGCAGGTCGCGGGTTTCCTTGTAGTAGTAATCGACTTCAAAGCTGAGGCGGCCGCGGAAGAAGCCCATTTCCAGTCCGATATCGAGCTGCTCGGTGGTTTCCCAGCGCAGTTCGGGGTTGGCGGGGCGTCCGATGGTGACGCCGGCCTGTTCGTTGCCGTCGAAGGTGGTGTTGGCGTTATCGAGCAGGGCCAGTGTCCGGAAGGAGCCGATGGCCTGGCTGCCGGAGATGCCGTAGCTGGCGCGCAGCTTCAGGGCGTCGAACAGGTCCAGGTTCTGGATGAAGGGCTCTTCGGAGAGCCTCCAGGCCACGGCGCCCGAGGGGAAGAAGCCGTATTTATTGCCCGGGGCGAAGCGGGAGGAGCCGTCTACGCGGCCGACCAGGGTGAAGAGGTACTTGTCGTTGAGCACATAGTTGACCCGGCCCAGCCAGGAGACCAGTTGGAAGGCGTCGTAACCGGAGCCCACGACATTCCGGTTGGGGTTGGAGCCGAAGGCCAGGTTATTGAAGCCGGTGATGTCGTTAGACAGCTGGAAGGACTGCGCATTGCTGGTTTCCACCTCGAATTTCTGCAGCGTGAATCCGCCCAATAGATTGAGGCGATGGGCAGCGCCGAGCTGGGTAGAGTAAGACACGGTATTTTCATTGATGAAACCGATGCTGGAGCTGGTGAACACCCGCGCATCACCGCCGTCGTTGATCACGAAGTTTTGCGGTAGCGCTCCTGGATTGAACTGGTTGAGTTTTTCGCCGTTGATCTCGGGGCTGAAGGTGGAGCGGATGACGAGGTTCTGCAGCGGTTCCACTTCCAGGTAGAGGTTCCCGAGGAAGTTGGTGACGTAGCGGTGGTTATCCCGCAGGGTCACATCTGCTTCCGGATTCGTTTGGATCGAGGCCGAGACGGGGTTTTCCGTGGTGTAATTCCCATTCTCGTCAAAAATGGCGCGCACGGATAAGTGGTCCCGGAATAGTTGCGAGACACTGGTCTTGTTGTTTTCTCTTCGCACCCGGGATAAGTTCAGCCGGAAGCCCGTTCTGACATAATCTGAGAGTTTGTAATCGAGATTGGCCCGGAAGATATACCGTTCTATCCCGGAGTTGCGGATGATGCCCTGTTGGTTGAAGTAGTTGCCCGACAGGTAGTAGTTGATATTCTGATCTTGCGAGACGCCGGAAACGGAGAGGTCGGCGTTGTGGATCGGCGCCGTCTGGGTGATCTGATCGATCCAGTTGACATCGGGTACGTTGTCAGGGTCGGGGAAAGGCAGGGCCGCGCCTCTGAACTCCGCGTCCTCGTTGGAGTAGGCGGCGTGCTGCGGTCCGTTGAGGAAATCGGTGGATTCGAGAATAGACTGGCTGCCGCCGTAGTAATTGAAAGAAACCTGCGGTCTGCCGGCGCCCATGCCTTTACCGTCTTTTGTCGTCACTAGGATGACGCCGTTGGCGCCGCGGGTACCGTAAATGGAAACTGCGGTGGCGTCTTTCAGCACCTCGATGGATTCGATATCATTGGTGTTGATATTATTGAGGTCAAAGCTCTGGCCGACGATGACGCCGTCGATGACCCACAGCGGTTCGTTATTACCCTGGATGGAGTTACCACCTCGAACGCGAATGGAGGGGGCCGCACCTGGCTCACCGCTTACTCCCGTGACCTGCACGCCGGGCGCCCGGCCTTGTAACAGGTTGTCGACTCTGGAGCTGGGAATACTTTCCAGGTCGCCGGCGTCGATCTTGCTTACCGATCCGGTTAAATCTCGTTTTTGCTGGGTGCCGTAGCCGACCACGACCACTTCCTCTAGCTGGGAAGCGGATTCTGCCAGGGTGACGTCGATCCTGGTTCTGCCGTCAATCGCTACTTCCTGGGCCTGGTAACCGATAAAGGAGATGACCAGGGTGGTAGCGTCATCCGGCGCGCTGAGTTCGTATTCCCCGTCGATATCAGTGACGGTGCCGGTGGTGGTGCCCTTCACCATGACAGTGGCGCCGGTTAGCGGTTCGCCGTCGGTATCGGTGACGCGGCCGCTTATCGTAACTGCTGCTTTCAGCTCGACGATGGAATGTACGACGCTGGTCAGCCGGGCCGAAGGGGTGGAGCGGACCGTATTCAGGCTGAGCTTTCCTTTTTGCTCCAGCCGTTGTATCTGCTTGATCTTTCGACCCAGTTTTTTGGCATTCCGGTTTCCTCTTTTGGTGTTCTGATGGATGACGTAGTACTTCGAGCCCAGGGTCTGGTAGCGCAGATTCGTCTGAGAGAGTAACCGGTCTATTGCGCTGCCGACGCTTTCTCCTTCCTGGAATTCGAACTCCACTTCGACTTCGTTCAATAAATTCGATTCGTAGGAGAAAATGACCTGGTATTTTTCGCCCATTTCTTCCAATACTTCGGTCAGCAGCCGCGGCTGTTCGTTATCCCCGGAAGGGGCGTTGTTGTTTGCCTTTGCTATTCCTATGCTCAGGCATTGACACAGGAATAGGACCAAGAACAAGCTTAGCGCTTTGCAGTACCTGTTGATTTTCATAATAAGATGGGTTTTAAGTGCTTTATAAATTACGCCGGACGATCATCCAGCAGAATGATGTCCGCTATACTCATTGAATGGTGTAGCTGTCTTCGTCTTTTGAAATTTGAAGGTTCAGGGTCAACTCCAGGACCGACAGGGCTTCTTTCAGGTTCTCTACCGGCAGGCCAGTGGTGATCTTACGATCGTAATGGGTAGGGTCTTTAACCTGGATGGTGACGCCATATATTTCTTCTACTTTTTTCAGGACTTCAACCAAGGGCGTTTTGTCAAATGACTGAAACCCATTCTTCCAAGAGGTATGGAGCATAGGAGCCACTCGCTGTTTGGCCGGTTTTTCCTTTTTATTTTTGGAGTAGGTGACCAGTTCGCCGGGATCCATCAGCATGGCTTCTTTTAATCCGTTCAGGCTGAGCTTGACTTTGCCCTCTTCCAGGAACACCTTGGTCTCTTCCCGGTGGCTGTTGATGTTGAATTCCGTGCCCAGGACTTCTACGGTCAGGTCTTTGGTAATAACCTGGAACTTCTGTTTGGTTTGCGGCTTTTCGGCTACTTCAAAAAAAGCTTCTCCTTCCAGCCAGACCTTTCGGCTGTCTTGCGTTTCCCAATCCGCTTCGTAGCTCAGTGAGGAGTGCGCGTTGAGTCTCACCATTGATCCGTCGGGCAGTTCGATGGACTGCTGTTCGCCGTAGGCGGTGCTGTGTGTGATTATGGGAGCGGGAGCAGCCTGCCGGTACAGCCAGGTCGCTGCGCCCAGCAGTAACAGAACTGCGGCGGCAGCTGCCAATAGCCATGTTCGCCTGCCGGTCAAAGTGGGCTGTGCGCGTTTGGGGTACACCCGCTTTCGTACATTTTGCAGCATTGCTTCCTTCTCTTCCCGGCTGAGTCCGGAAATTGCAGGGGCTTCCGTCATAGCCGCAACGATTGACCTGGCTTCTTCTACCGCCCGTTGTTTGCCAGGATAATGAAGCAGGAATTTACTCCAGAAAACCTCGTCTTCCGGACCTGGATTCACAATCCAGCGGATAAAGGCTTCATCCTGGATGAAGTCGGAAACAGTATAGCTGGCGTATTTTTCAAAATGCATCAATGAAGTCAAATTTTAGAGGCTACTGAAAAAGAGATCGTCCAGGCCGACAAGCATATGTCCCTGCATCTCACTAATCCAAAGTGCAGGGACATGGAGAAGGGAAGAACACCGTAGTGTAGTTCTCCCTGCTCCCGTCATAATGCCATCAGATCTTTTTCGGCAAAAGTTGATGACAATGGATTAGAGCATGCTCACTTACCAGATATAGTGCAGGCTAATACCGGAATGTGTATGGGGAGCTAAAAAAAATTTGAAAAAAGAAAAAAATGAAATGAAAGGAGAGTTGAATTAAGAATCAGGATATCGACGAGCAGGTAAAGCAACAAAAGCGAAAAGGCGATATTCGTCCGGTTCATCTTTTTGCGCAGCGCCTTCACGGCCTGGGCGATAAATTGCCCGACGGAGTTTTTCTGAACTGCCATTACCTCTGCCATTTCGGCGTAGCTGAGACCTTGAAAGTACCTCAAGTGAATGGCTTCCCGCTGCCGTGGAGAGAGAGATTGGACGGCCTTTCGCAGTTGACTTTGGGCCAGGAGCTCCGTTTCCTTCTGAATAAGGGTTTCTTCAAAAGAGGCGGTTTTCCCGGAAGGTCGCCTGTCGTTTAGGTTTTCCTGACCGGGTTGTGCGGCAATGAATCGCTTGTTTTGTTCGATCTTCCTCAGGAGAATTCTTCTCAGGGCGCTAAGCAAAAAAGATTTCACTTTTTTCACCTCCGGGCATTGTCCTTTTCGTTCCCACAGAGAGCAGAATAACTCCTGGATACTGTCTTTGACCAACTCCCGGTCTGCGGTTATGGAGGCGCCGTAATAAAACAGAGCGTCGCTGTACAGGTGAAACAGCCGGTCGAATGCCGCTTCATCTCCACTCCGGAAGGATTCCCATATGTGTTGCGCTCGGTTATCGTCCTGCATAGGCCATGGCCTTGGTTATCAATGAGTTGATTTCATGGAAATTTTAATGGAGATGATGTTCTGCATCCTCGTGATACATTAAAACTAAGAAAAAATTTCTTTATTTGCGATAGAATGTCTTGAGGGATGGGGAAAAGGCAAAATTTTTGTCTTTTTCAATGCTCCCTTTAGTAGGGACCGACAAAAGCAAAGTAGCTCAGGTTAAATCCACCCTTTTCGATGCGGAAGCCTGAGGTCATTATTTTGCATTGTCACTTATGAGTTCACTCAACGCTTTTCGCTTTTTAGCGATAATTCTTCCATTAGCGTAGCGAAATTCAACAATAATAAAAATTGAATTATCTCAAAAGACCGGAGGTGAAATATTTTATTTTACAATCTCCACTTCTCCTATGAGCCTCTCCACTTCTTTGTCTAAAAAACGGATCGATGCTGCAAAATAATAAACCCCGCCGGGCAGTGCTTTTCCCCGGAAGCGGCCGTCCCAGCCCTGGGAGAGATCGTTGGTATAAAAACCGGAATTTTCGAAGAGCAGGTTACCCCAGCGATCGAAGACCTTGAAGTCGAGCACCGTTTCCGTGCGTTTGCTCTGGAGGTAGAAGTGGTCATTGATCCCGTCGCCGTTGGGGCTGAAGGCATTGGGGAGAAATACGCGCCGGTCTTTGATGACTTGTACGAATACCGAATCCTTCACAAAACAACCGGCGGTATCCGTAGCGGTGAGGTGATACCAGGTATCGGACCGGGGTTCCGCGAATAACTCGAAGCAGTCGGGGCAGGAAACCTCGCCGGCGGAGCTGGACCACAAGTAGGTCAGCTCTTCCGTTCCGGAGGTAGTTTCCGGGCGTAGCTTGAGGCTTGCGCCCAGTTCCACCTGCCGGTCCGGCCCTAGGTTGAGCTCCAGACCGATACCGTCGACGGTGATGGTCTCCTCCACAGTTTCGCAGCCGGTGCTGACGGTGACGGTATAGGCGCCGGGCCGGGTAACGCTGAGCGTCGGTCCTGTGCTGCCGTCGCTCCAGCGGTAGGAAGCGCCGGGGACGCCGGGATCCAGGACGATGGGCTTGCCGGAGCATATCTGTGTTTCCACTTCCGTAAAATTCACGCTAAGTTCGCTCACGCTCAGGAGGGTAGGATCCTGCTGCACCAGAGTAGCGGGATTGTCGGAGAGCGCTACCTCGCCGAGCGTCACCGGCAGGCCGGAAAGGGTGGCCTGCAGTTGGTGTATACCTTCGGTATCGGACTGCAGCTCTACGGTGATGATGATCTCGTGCCGGCCCAGCGGCACGGTCAGGTCCTTCAGCGTGAAAAAGTGGCTGCCCGGTCCGCCGGCGCTGAGCTCGCCCCCTAACGGACTGTCGATATTCACAATCCGGAAGGATTCGGGGAAGCGCTGCTCCAGTCGCAGGCCTCTCTGCAGGTCTTTAGAGGAGTTGGCAATTTCTATGCGGATGGGTACCTGGGTACAGGGGATGACTGATTCGGCATCGACGGTTTCCCTCAAGCCGACGGTATAGGGGCAGGAGCAGCCGTCGTTGCGGGAAGCGGGCGGGCCGGTGGTTTCGCGTTTGACGGCGCCGGTCTCCTTATCAATGCTGAAGAAAGCTTTCTGGGCGTTTTCCCCTGGCACCACGCCGTAGCCGAACAGGTGTCCGAAGGAATCGAAGAACAGGCCACCCATGAGGATGGCTTCATCGGTGGAGGGAAAGTTGCTTTTCACCTCTCCGGTATTAACATCATAGGTCACCAGCCGATGCTGGATAGCGTCGAAGCCGTATAGTATGCCGTCCGCCGGGTCAAAGGCGATATCGGCGCTGCGCACCTCGGGGCCGTTCAGCCGCAGTTCCCGGTAATCATAATTAGGGGAATCCAAATCGATGAAGGCCAGGGCCACGTCGTGAAAGGAATTGTTCCCGACCAGGACCAGGTACCGTCCGTCCGGGCTGACATCGCCGCCGACGTAGCGGAGGTAGCGGTTGGGTTCCAGTATTCCCAGCGATTGAGCCATTCCGTCTTTTCCCACCCGGTACAATTCCAGCGTCTCGGCATTGACGCCGTAAATAAAATTGTCGGTATAGCGATAGCCCAGGCCGTTGAGGTCGGCTCCGGAGGTTCCTTCAGAGAGAGCGTCAAAGACCACATTGCCGCTGCCAGGATCGACCATTACCTCATAAACAGTAGTCAGCACCGCGCCGTCGGTGAGGGCCAGGTAGTAGTTGTCCCGGCAGATGAAGGACTCCTGGGCGGGCAGGAGGCAGGCGTGGAAGAGAAACAGCAGCGCCATTCCCATTATGACTGGTAACTTTCTCATACGTCTTTAAGGTACGGATTTTTAAGAATTTGGAATTGAAGCGGTCGTGTCATTTTTCATCCCAAAGAACAAACCCTGAACTTGTTCTAAACATGCCCTGAACTGAACGGTTTTTTTAACACACTGCAATTTTTTATACTTTGCACCGAAAATGCGTAAGCGGATCATTGATTCTACGATTATCCATAAATATAAATGAGCATAGCAGCTGATATAGCCATTATCTTAATAACTATCGTTGCCATAGGACAGGGGGCAGCCTGGATGGTCGACGCTTCGGTGAGGATTGCCAGAAAGTTAGGGGTATCTGAGCTGGTGATCGGTCTGACGATCGTAGCGGCCGGCACCTCGGCGCCGGAATTTGCCGTCACCTTTTTAGCCGCCTTTCGGGATATGGGAGATATTTCCGTCGGAAATATTGTTGGTTCCAATATTTTTAACCTGGGCTTCATTTTAGGCGGTACGGCTATCATCCGAAGCCTTGCCACCAATGGCAAGGTAGTCATCCGGGACGGTGGATTTTTACTAATCGGCACTCTTATGCTGACCGGATTTCTGTGGGACTTAGCGCTCAACTTTGTTGAGGGAAGTATATTACTGGTCATGTTGATTGCCTATCTGGGGCATCTATTCTGGAACAAGGAGCCGGTAGAGATCGAAGTAGAGGAAGAACAAAGTTACAACTGGTACGATCCCTTTATTTTGATTCTGGGTCTGGTCCTCATTGTGGGGGGGGCTCATTTCCTGGTGATCTCCGCGTCCGATCTGGCGGAGCTGGCCGGTATTTCTCAGTGGGTGATCGGCGCGACCATCGTTGCGGCGGGTACCTCGGCGCCGGAGCTGGCAACATCCATCGTTGCTGCCATGAGAGAAAATTACGGAATATCGGTGGGCAACCTGCTGGGCAGCGATATCTTCAACATGTACGGCGTATTAGGGGTGACGGCCATGATCAAGGAACTGCCGGTAGACCCGGAGGCTCATTCCAACCTGCTGGCGCTCGTGTTTATGGTTGTTGTCGTCCTCGTGTTTATGCGTACGGGATGGCGCATAACCAGGTGGGAAGGAATTGTACTGGTGCTGATCGGACTGGCGCGGTGGTTGTACAGTTTTATTTAGTCCCGGATTTTCATTTTTTTACAAAAAATCCAAGGTGAAAAGCTTGGCGACAAATCCCAGCAGGCCTTCAAAGAACAGGGAAGGGAACAGCATCGCTACGACTTCCTGTCGCTTCTCCGGACTGTCCAGGTGCTTTGGGTCTGAGCAGGCTATGAGTTTTTTCCCACTTCATCCCAAAAGGCGGTATCCGGGCTAGCATCAATGACCTCGAACCACCTCAAATAAAATTGAACTATTTCGCATTACCGCAGCATCACCTCATCCGCAAAGATCCATGCGGGCAATCCTGCGCCGTGGTGCCATAGGGGCGCCTCACCCAGGTTGTCGGCCTTCACCTTGAGGTACCGGGCGTTGACGGGCTCAAAGCGGAGAGGAAATTCCTGGATGTCATTCACTTTACTGTCCCGCCGCAGGGGACGGGTATTGGGAACCCGGCCCAGCAGCTCAAAATGCTCCCCATCGTTGGAATAGTAGTAGGATACCCCTTCCGGGAAAAAAACGATGTGGTTGACCACCTGGAGAAAGGCACTTGATATTTCGCTGAAGGTCCTGGCTTCCTCCAGATCAATAACCGCTTCCAGATTATTGCCCTCAAACCCCAGCCAGTTGGCGTAGAAGCTGCTGCCGCCGAGGGCGCCGTCGGTGAGTACCTGTGGGTCTTCATCGGCGTACTTCTTCGGTTGTTCCAGCAGGGTGACCGGGCGATCCTGCGCGAGGTTTGCCTGTTTCGCACGTTCAAGGGTAAATTGATAGAACGACAGGTATTCTTCGACCGAATAGCCCATCTCGTTCATGGCGGTAATGCCTGCCCGGGCTGTTGTCTCCCGGAAGTTATTCAGGCGCCGGTTCAGGCTTTCGGGAGTCGTTAATTGTCCGTCCGTCCCTTTAGTTACCAGCGCAAATTCCCCGGAGCGCTGCTGCCGGGAAGCTTCCAGGATGGCGTAGTCGATACTCAGGCGGGCGGTCTTTACGCGATTCAGCACTTCCGGCTTACCGGCCACGGCCGCTTCCGCCGCGTCCATCCACTCGTCGTACTGCTTCAGCAAGGAAGGTTTGAGGAAGCTGTCGAATGCCTGGGAAGGATCGCCGTAGAGGAAGAGGAAGAAATCGGGGTCGGCCGCCAGGGCATCGTGCACGGTGGTGATGTATTTACCAATATACGGTCCGGCTTCCTCGTAGTATCCGTCGAGGAAATCCTGCAGCAGCGCGTCGAAATCCGCCTGTGGGTTCCAGAGCAGTTTGGCCGTCAGGTAGGAGCGCAGTTCGAAGAGCTCGCTGGGCTGGTGGCTGTGTTGCTCGAATACCCATTCGGCATTGTTGCCGGCAAAGAGTTGAATGTTGGGCTGCAGGGTGCGCAGGTTGGGAAAAGGCGCCAGGAAGTTGGTAAACTGCGTGGTGTAATCCCAGATGCGCACTTTATCCGTCTTTTGCCCCCAGGCGATGAGGTCCTCCGCGAAGGGCCGGCACTTTTCGGCGATGGGCCCGCTGCGGTCGCACTCTATCGAGCAGAGCGTGATGAGCACATTCTCCGCCGGTTTCAACTGCCGGGGCGCCTGCCGGGTGTATTGGTAGGCCAGCGTAGAGATGGTTTTGTCGGGAAAGGCGGCTGCCACCTCGTTCACAAAGGCGACCATGGTACCGGAGGGCGAGCCTTCCCGCTCGTCGACGGCAGCACAGGCGGCGCACTGGCAGTACTGCTGGTTGTCATCCTGGCTGACGGAGATCACCTCCGCCTCGGGGTATTGCGTCAGCAGGGCCGCCACGGTATCTTTGACAAGCTCCAGCACCTCCGGGTTGGTCAGGCAAAGCTGGGTGGGAATGCGGCGGCCGTTCCGCAGGGCGTAGTATTCGGGGTGATCTTCGTAATACTTCGCTTCCGGTACGAAGCGATGGAAGGTGTGTACCCTGGCCTCCGGCACGTAAGTGGGGAAAGCCTCGTAGGTCACTTTGCGCTTATCGGCAAACCGCGGGTTATTGTAGTACAGTTGAGAATGCACCGTCCGGGTGGTGATGGGCGGGATGTAGGCGTAGTCCAGTTCCTTCGGCAGGGTTAGGGTCGACAGCTGAGGTATCTTTTCGATTTCCGGGCTGTAAAAACGGCAGCCCAGCATTTCTTCCAGGAAGGTGTAGGCGGCGTACAGCACGGCCCGGGGGCCGCCGCCCCGGATCAGCAGGTCGCCATTCTGCTCCCGGATTTGGATCTGATGTTCCGGCAGGGCTTCTCCTTCACCGGCAGTTCCCACCCAAATGGCGGGCTCTTCTTCTTTTTCCGGGTGGCGAACGATCGGCAGTTGCACGCCGCTTATTTTTTCCAGATAATATTGTAGTTCTTCTGCAGCCCGCAACTCTTCCTTCGCCGCCTCATCGGCGACGATGAGCTGGTAGGCGGAGGCGCCGTTTTCTATAAGGGTGATTTTCCGCTCAGGGGCGCAGGCGGCCAGCAGGAGAGCCAGTGTGCAGAGGGCCAGGCTTTGTTTCATGTGCTTGTTTTGCTTTTGCCTGAATGTACATTTTTCCCGGCCGATAAGAAAACGAAAATGAGCCTTCTTCGAAGAAGTGTTTTTTACACAGAGTTTTACGGAGGAGACACGGAGTTTCACAGAGGCTGATATTCAATTAGCCCGGATTATTCATGGGGTCTTCGTCATGAGAGGCCAAAGTGGTTGTCAGGCTTGGGCTCCCGCCCAGACGGGCAGGCACGAATGAGGCGCGCAGCCGTATCCCCAGATACGGTGAGCACCGAATGAGGAGGACGCCCAAGAATGGCGGGCAATTTGGCATCGTGATAGATGAATCCATGAATAATCCGGGTTAGCTAACTCTGTAATTCTTATAAAGAGAGGCGACAGCTTTTGAGTTGTCTTCTTGTTTGAAAAAAGAAATTTCTTCTCCATTGTCGGTTAATGCCGGCCGGATTAGCTTTTGAGAAAAAAAAGTAAAATGTTCCTTCAGACCATTTCGTTTTTTAATTTGGCGAACCGCTTCACCTTTAAAAATATACTTTGCGTAAAGCAATGTAGAAAACCTCCGGATAAACGAACAAAACATGGCGCTTTTCTCTTTCCTGGACCGGTCGCACTCGGTGGCGAAGCCCAGTTATAACCGCTGGCTCGTACCGCCCGCCGCCCTGGCCATTCATTTATGTATAGGGCAGATCTATGCCTACAGCGTGTTCAACAAGCCGATGACGCGCATCATAGGCATTACGGAGAGCGCTCCTGCCGACTGGGAACTGACGACGCTGGGCTGGATATTCTCCATTGCTTTGGTCACCCTCGGGGCTTCGGCGGCCGTTTTCGGCAAATGGCTGGAGCGCGCGGGGCCGCGCAAGGCGATGTTTGCCTCGGCGCTTTGCTTTTCCGGCGGCTTTTTTATTGCGGCGCTGGGCGTGCACCTGCACGAGATCTGGCTGGTCTATCTGGGGCACGGCTTCATTGGCGGTATCGGCCTGGGCCTGGG
>CAZWDL010000079.1:0-34487 GCA_964632995.1 uncultured Saprospiraceae bacterium | reverse complement strand
TCTTTTGATCTAAAAGTAGCTAGAATAAATCTTATGCTACTTTGCGATTGCCCTGAATCAAAGCACCCTGTCTTTCTTCATTCAGCATAGAATGCCTATTTTTGCGTATTCTAATGCCAGCAATGAACACATGACGATAAAAGAGGTACTTAGCAAAAAAGACTGGAAGCAGTTCCACGCGGTTCCCCGCCGCATTTACCGCAATGACCCCAACTGGATCTGTCCGCTGGAGTCCGACATCGAATCGATCTTCCAGCCCGAATCAAACAAGACCTTTGAAAACGGAAACGCCGCCGTTTTCCTCTTACTCGACGATCAGGGCCGGCCGGCGGGACGCATCGCGGCCTTTGTCGACCACACCCGCAATGCCAAGCAGGACTTCCCCACCGGAGGCGTCGGCTTTTTCGAATGTATTGAACGAAAGGATTACGCCGTGG
Organism: uncultured Saprospiraceae bacterium; assembly: GCA_964632995.1. GTDB lineage: Bacteria > Bacteroidota > Bacteroidia > Chitinophagales > Saprospiraceae > CAZWDL01. The sequence goes on along the minus strand of CAZWDL010000079.1, from coordinate 34,050 downwards.
CACTCTTTGAAAGGGCCGCTGCTTACCTGGCTCAATTCGACGTACAGGCCATCGACGGACCGGTCAATTTCGGAGAGCGGGAGCGCTACTGGGGGCTCCTGGTCAAGGGGCACGGCAAGGAACCGATCTTTCAGGAAAATTATCAGCCGCCCTACTACCAATCCTTCTTCGAAGACTGGGGCTTCCGTCCTTTTGAGCAAATTTTGACCTTTCAGGGAGACATGATGAAGGTGCAGATTCCCATTTTCCGGCGCATTGCGCAGCGGGCCCGGGAGCGTTACCCTTTCCACTCCGAGTATTTCGACCTGAAACGCCTCGACGTCATGGCCGATCATTTCACCAGGGTATACAACCGCGCCTTTGCCCACTTCGATCATTTCAAGCCAATCTCACAGGAGCAAATGCTGGTAATTTTCAAGGAGTTCAAAGCGATCGCCGACCCTAAATCGTCGACTATCGCCTACTACGAAGACCGCCCGGTCGGCTTCACGGTACTGCTGCCCGATATTAATCCTTATCTGCGGGCTGCCCGCGGCAAACTCAACCTCTGGTCGCTGCCTGGCTTCCTGCTCCGCTTCCGTTTGGCCCGCAAAAAACAATTGAAGGGTATTGCCTTCGGGGTCGATCCCGAATTTCAGCGGCGGGGCACCATTGCGGTGATGATCGACTTTCTTTACGGTCCGTATTTACAAAAGAATTACGACGAGTACTTCCTGACCGGCATCCGGGCCCACAACACCATCATGGTAAATTCCATTCTCAACCTCGGAGTGGAGGTCGACCGCTACCACGTCGCCTATCGCAAAATGCTCGATGAGGACCTGCCCTTCGAGCCTTTCCCCTTCACCGAGGAATAAATTGGTCGCTTGACATTTGTGCTGCCAGGCTCACCCATCGTTGAGGTTGCGGTTGCGGATATCTTCCAGGTACTTTTCCAGTTCGATTTCGTCATAGACAAGCACTTCACGGGCTTTACTCCCTTCGCTGGGCCCGACGATGCCCAGGGCTTCCATCTGATCCATGATGCGGCCGGCGCGGTTGTAGCCGAGTTTGAGGCGGCGCTGGATCATGGAAGTGGAGCCGTGTTGATTCTGGACGACGAGCCGGGCGGCGTCTTCGAACATTTCGTCCAGTTCGGAGTACTTGAGGCCGTCAGCCCCTTCCACTTCTTCATCCGGACCGTGGAATTCCGGCAGCATGTAGGGTTCGGGATAGCCTTGTTGTTCTGCGATGTAGTTGATGACCTGTTCCACTTCGGGGGTATCGACGAAGGCGCATTGCAGGCGTACCATATCGCCGCCCACGGAGAGCAGCATGTCGCCACGGCCGATGAGCTGATCGGCGCCTCCCGCGTCGAGGATGGTCCGGGAGTCTACCTTGGAGGTCACTTTATAAGCAACGCGGGCGGGAAAGTTGGCCTTGATCACGCCGGTAATGATATTGACCGAAGGGCGCTGCGTGGCGATAATGAGGTGGATACCCACGGCGCGGGCCAGCTGAGCCAGGCGGCCGATGGGCAGTTCGATTTCCTTACCGGCGGTCATGATCAGATCGGCAAATTCATCGATCACCAGTACGATGAGCGGCAGGAAGCGATGCCCCTTATTGGGATTGAGACGGCGCTGCACAAATTTTTCGTTGTACTCCCGGATATTGCGCGCGTGGGCTTTTTTGAGCAGGTTGTAGCGCGTATCCATTTCTATGGTCAGGGAGTTGAGCGTGTGCACCACGCGGTTGGTTTCGGTAGTAATGGGTTCATCCTGGTCGGGCAGGTAGGCTAGGAAGTGGTGCTCGATACGGCTATAGGGGAACAATTCGACCTTTTTGGGGTCGATCAGTACGAGCTTGACCTGAGAGGGGTGTTTTTTGTACAGGATGGACATCAGGACGGCGTTGATGCCGACCGACTTACCCTGGCCAGTGGCGCCGGCAATGAGCAGGTGCGGCATCTTGGCCAGGTCAGCGACGAAAACCTCGTTGGAGATCGTCTTGCCCAGGGCGATGGGCAGATCCATCTTGGCCTTTTTGAATTTCTCGGAAGCCAGCACTTCCCGCATACCCACGATCTGCTTTTTCTTATTCGGCACTTCGATACCGATGGTGCCCTTCCCGGGTATGGGGGCGATGATCCGGATGCCTAATGCCGCCAGACTGAGCGCGATATCGTCTTCCAGGTTTTTAATTTTGGAAATGCGAATTCCCGGGGCGGGAACGATTTCATAGAGGGTGACCGTGGGGCCGATGGTCGCCCGTATCTTGGTGATCTCGATTTTATAATTGAGTAAGGTATCGATGATCTGTTCCTTATTGGCTTCCAGCTCGGCGCGATCGATTTCTATATTTTGCTGGGCGTAATCTTTGAGCAATTCCAGGACCGGATATTTGTAAGAAGCCAGCTCCAGCGTAGGGTCATAGGGCTCGCTGTGATTTTTATTTTCCTCCTGCAGCGCCATAGAGGGTGGCACATGGGCTGAAGGCCCCGGGCCGTTCAGCTTTGCGCCGTCTGCCGGCGCTTCTATTTCGAGCTCCGCCTCTCCTCCGGACTTCACGGTTTCCCGTTGCTCCGGTTTGTCCTTATCGACCAGGTCGAAGGCCATCTGCGAGGGTTGTTCTTTCTTTTTTTCTTCTTCCGCTTGCTTCTCCGGAGGGGCCTCAGATTGCCCGGATTCCTCCGCGCTGTTCAGGGTGCGGCGCCCGGGCCGCAGCGTTTCACTGCTCTGTTTTTGAGCACCGCCGGCTTGTGCACGACGCCGTCGCTGAGCCAGCCGACCGCTGAGCAGGTCATTGATATACTCCCGGGCTTCCTGCAAAGCCGTTCCGGGGGTCATCTCATGAAACTCCGGATTAAACTGCCAGACGAAGGTCCCCACGATGATAAAGATAAAAAGGAGGATCATGCCCGCCGTTCCCACAAAGTTGTGCAGCCAGTTGCTCACTCCCTCGCCAAAGGCGCCACCTATCGGAAATTCGGCACCGTCAAAAAAGAACTCTGAAAAAACCGAGAGAAAAAGCATAAGCAGTACAGAGCGACGCAATACGGCGATATAGCGTTTCAGGGGTGCGCGCCGAATCAGGTTGACTCCTAGAATTACCATAATGAAAACGACGATGAAAGAAGCAATCCCAAACCCCCAGTAGAAAAATATATTAGAGACAATCGCTCCTAAGCGCCCCAGCCAGTTGGCCATCTCCAGGTCACTCTGCAACAGCAGCCCCCAGGAAAAGCGCAACACGCGATCCTGATCGATGCGCCAGGTGAATAGGTAGGAAATAAAGGCGATAAAAAAGTAAAGGGCAAAGAAAATGCTCAACATGCCCAACAATTTGGGGATGCGCTCGTCGTTAATACCAAACTTAAAGGACAGCTGTCCCTTTTTCTTCTTTTTAGCCATGCACTACTAAAAACTTAGTCGACAAAAATACACATTATATGCCGGAAAACGGAATTATTCCAGACTGTTCTTCCCCGGGCCATCACCAATAAAAGGAATAATTATCACTTTTATGGGTAATCAGTACGCTCCTGCCGGTCCGTAAAAATGGGTGCAGCCGGCAACACAAAAACTTTCACCCATCCGGAAACAAAAGCGGGCAAGAATCCAAGCGCGCAGCAATAATCCCTTGCCCCTTCTCCTATCATTCTCTATATTGTTCAAAAAACATGAAAGCTTCCGTTGAGATCAGCATGTATCCCCTCAACAAATCCTTTAAAGAACCTATTCTCGACTTCATCGAGCGCCTGAACGCCCATCCGCAATTATCCGTTCGCACCAATACGATGAGCACGCAGGTATTCGGTGAGTACGATGAACTGATGGACATCGTCGCGCGGGAAATGAAAGCCAGTTTTGAGAAGAATCCCTCCGTAGTGATGGTCATGAAGGTTATCAATTCGGATCTGGAGGAGTAGACCGGTGGGGCGGGTTCCGGGTTATGTTCTTGCCGTTTCCTTAAAACCTTAATAAAGAGGTAGCAGCAGCCCATTTTGCGGCAGCTACGGAGTAAATCCTGAAAAGATCCTGATTTTTTGCTAACTTAAAAAAAGGCCAAATGCTAAGGGCTTTTCTATGCAACAGCTCCTGATCAAGATTGACGAGCACCTGGAGCTCCGGGGTGCGGACCCGGCCTTCGCCGAGGCGCTCTATCGCACGCTGCAAACCCAGCGAGCCTATCTCCAACCCTGGCTTCCCTGGCTCGAGCAGGCCCGCAGCGTAACCCACGTCCGGCGCCTCTTGCACGATTTCGCCGCCTTCAACGAAGGAGGACAACGGCTCACCACCTTTATATCTCTGGAAGGTAAACTCGTCGGTTCCATCGGACTTATCCGTATCTACCGGCATCACCGCCGCGCCGAGATCGGATACTGGCTACAGCAAGAATACCAGGGCCGCGGCATCATTACGCGCTCCTGCCGCGCCTTGATCAAACACAGTTTTCTCAAACTACAGCTCAACCGGCTCGAAATGCACGTACCTACCCAAAACGTGCGCAGCCTCAACGTACCCACCCGCCTCGGCTTCCGCCACGAAGGAACCCTCCGACAATACGCCTTGCTCAATAATGTCTTCCAGGATATGGAAGCCTTCGCACTACTCAGAAAAGAGTGGAAGGAGGATGCTTGGAATGAGCAAGCTTGAATCATCCCGACGCTTGAAACCTGTCTTGTTACAATAGATACCCCCAGGCCCTGACGAACGGTTGCCTCCCGGGAACAATGCAAGCCTGCACCAAGACCTAAAGTTCAGAATGATGCATGCTTAACCTTATAAACACTTTTCCAACATTTCTGAAAAAAATTTTAAATAATTTGTTTTATTAACAGATTTGTTTTATTTTAGCAACCAAATAATTGGACACTGTTTTAAACACTCAAAACATGATAAGAGAAGACCGGCGAGAACTCAACGAACGGTTTCGAAAAGTATTCCATCTCCTGGAAGAAAGGGGGGAAATCGTTAAAAACGACCGCAACGGAAAAGGGATTGGCGATTTTGCCGAAAAGATATTGGGCAATAAAGCCTACGGTCATATTATCCGGGCCTACCTCAACCCCGACGACAATCGTTGTATCGATTACAGACAGGCACGCATCCTTTGCCAGGAATTCGGGGTCAATGAATCCTATATGTTAGACGGTATCGGCACCCCATTCGGCATGGAACTGCCCAAATCTCCGCCGAATATGCCCGAAGAATATTCCGGAGGCAATATACTGTTTACTTCCACCGAAGCTTTTGCCGGTAACTCCCTCGACGTCAGCAGCTTTGCTACCGAGGATCACGAGTTTTTCAGCATCCCGGGACTGGCCGACGGCGGCCTGGTCGCTTTCCCCATTAACGGTAATAGTATGGAGCCCATCATCCAGGATGGCGACGTCGTCATTTGCCGGGAGGTGGCCAGCCTGCACGATATCAAGGATAATAAGATTTACGCTGTGAAAAGTAACGGCTCCCTCTGGGTGAAGTATCTGCAAAAAGTCATTAACCGGCGTGGTCGGGTCACCCATCTCAAAATGATTTCTGCTAATCACCTCGAACACGATCCATTCGTAGAAGAGGTCAACGAATACACCCGCCTGTATCAGGTCATCCGCCGCATCAGCAATATTTGAAGATAAAAACCGCCAAGAAATTTTCCTGCTGTTAACGATGCACTCCCCGGGCTACGCGTAGCCCGGGGGCATCCTTCCCTCTACTCTCTACCCTCTACTCTCATCCGCTGCCGCATCACCTCGTACAACATAATCCCCGTCGCTACCGACACATTAAAGGAGTCCGTTGTTCCACGCTGAGGGATGAGAAAGGTCTCTGTTGCCGCCTGCACCATTTCCCGGCTTACACCGCGCCCTTCCGCGCCGATCACCAAGGCTGCCGGCCCGGTAAAATCGACTTCAAACAACAAGCGCTCGGCTCCCAGGTCACTCACCATCAATGGTATCCCTGAAAGCTGTAAAGTTTCCACCGCCGCCAGCAGGCTACTTTCACGGCAAACCGGTATCTTGGTCAAAGCCCCGGCCGATGCCTTTAATGCTTCGGCATTAATTTGGGCACTGCCCTTGCGTGGGACGACCAAAGCGTGCGCGCCCGCAATTTCCGCCGAGCGGGCGATAGCGCCCAGGTTTCGGACATCGGTAACCCCGTCGAGTAGCAGGATAAGGGGCTGCTCCGAGCGCTCGTAAATCGTCGGCAATACATCCTCCAGGAGATAATACCGGATAGGTGAAAGTACCCCGACCACTCCCTGGTGATTGCCCCGCACCAACTTATTGAGGCGCTCTTTCGGTACTACTTGCATAGGAATATTATGGGCCTTGCTGAGTTGCCGCAATTCTTTCTCGAAATCACCGCGAATGCCCTGCTGCAACATCAATTTATCGATGGGTTGTCCAGCTCCTATGGCATCCAGCACCGGATGCCGGCCATATATCAGTTGTTGATCTTTGTGTTTCAATTAGGATATTTTAATTTAGTTTTGCCATTTCCCTTTGCCATTGAACGACAATTTTATAAAAAAAACGCCCAATGGCGACATTGACGGCAAAACACTTATTGAAAAAGGGCATTTACTATTAAATTTATTTTCAACCCTTCCGCCGGATGGTAGCAATGTCTGATCTGTTCTTCCTCCTGAATCAGCTTCGAAACAGGTAGCCTAAAAAAGCTTTCAGGTCATCGCCGGTTGCAGAATGCTCGAAATAAATATTTAACAGCTGCATTTTCGGCAAACGATGTATTTTTACCACCCCTGATTTTAAAAAGGATTCTGATGAGTATTCGCACTATTACGCTATTTCTCTCTTTTCTGCTGCCCCAGGTGATCATTGCCCAGAAACAAAGCCCACTGGATATCGCCCTGCATTACCTGAATAACAACCGGCAAACCTGGAACCTGACGGCAAGCGATCTGGCCGATGTGAGGGTCAGCGACCAGTATCAAAGCCGGCACAACGGCGTCAACCATATTTATTTACTGCAGTATCACGCCGGTATTCCCGTGCTCAATGGCATGGCCGGGGTACACATCACGAAGGACGGCCGGGTCGCCCATGCGACCATCAACTTCATTTCCGGACTTTCAGAAAAAATCAACAGCTCAACGCCGACAGTGAGCGCCCAATCCGCTATACGGGCCGCCGCCAGGCATCTGGAACTGGAAATAGACGCCCCTCTGCAGATTATCGATGCGCAGGATAAAACCGAGATCACCTTTGAAGGGGCCGGCATCGCCCGGCAACCTATTCGCGCCCGCCTCGTCTACCAACCACTGCCTGACAGCCGTGTTCGCCTGGCCTGGGATCTGGCCATCGATCAGATTAACAGGGCCGACTACTGGAGCCTGCGTTTTGACGCCACGACGGGAGCGCTCCTGGCGCAGAACAGCTATACGGTTCATTGTCGCCTGGAAGATATGGCGTCCCACCGGCACGGAGCTGCCTGCTTCAACACCCAAGGGTTGTCCCGGCTTCGCTCTCAACAACTTCGGCCCGCGCCGATTCAGGCCCGGACCTTAGCAGCTTCGCCCGGCGAGAGCGCTGCCTACCGGGTATTTCCACTACCGGTGGAGAGCCCGGCACACGGTGATCGCAAACTGGTCATCAACCCGGCTGATGAGCTAGCCTCTCCCTTCGGCTGGCATGATACCGACGGAGAGCCCGGCCCGGAACATACTATCACCCGGGGCAATAACGTGCATGCCTTCCTCGATCCAAACGACACGGACGTATCCAATGATGACGAACCCGAGGGTGGACGCTCGCTGACCTTTGATTTCCCCTTCGATCCATCTCTGGAGCCCGAGGAGTACCAGGACGCGGCAGTAACACAGCTGTTTTACATGAATAATATCATGCACGATCTGGCTTACCATTACGGCTTCGATGAAGCCGCCGGCAATTTTCAGCAAAACAACTACGGTAAAAGCGGCGAAGAAGGCGATCCCATAAAGGCCAACGCCCAGGACGGCGGCGACTTTAACAACGCTAATTTCACCTCTCCCAGCGACGGGGAATCCGGTCGCATGCAGATGTACCTTTGGAACCAGGACCGCAACCAGCTGTTTGCTATTACTGCTCCCGACCCTATTGCCGGCAGTATTGAAGCGGCAACGGCCAACTTCGGCCCGGCCATCGATACCATTCCCGTCTCCGGTCGCGTCGTTGAAGCTTTTGACGGATCAAATGCGCCCAGTATGGCTTGCAACGCAATAACTAATCCAGGAGAAATCACCGGCAACATCGCGCTGGTAGACCGCGGCGAGTGTTTCTTTGAGCAAAAGGTCGCCAATGCCGAGGAGGCCGGCGCCATCGCCGTAATTGTTTGTAACTTCGAAGACGGCCTCACCACCATGGGTGGTGTAGCCGATGTCGATGACCCCGGTATTCCCTCCGTGATGCTCAAGTCTTCTGACTGCCAACGTATTCGCGACTTTATGAACCTGGGCGTCGAAGTCAGGCTGCAGCGACAAACCCTGGAAGGTCCCGAGCGCCTTGATGGCGACTTTGACAACGGCGTTGTCGCACATGAGTACGCGCATGGTATTTCCATACGGCTTACCGGCGGCGGAAAAACCGCCTCCTGCCTCTTCAATGACGAACAAATGGGAGAAGGCTGGAGCGACTTTTTCACCCTGGCCACTACTTATCAGCCCGGCGCAACCGGTGAAATACCCCGCGGCATCGGCAATTACGTCCTGCGCGCCGGCCTCAACAGCGGCGGCGTCCGCCGGCAGCCCTACAGCACCGACCTGTCGGTCAACACACAAACCTTCGATGACATCATCGGCACCTCCTCGCCTCATCAGCTGGGCGAAATCTGGACCAGTATGCTCTGGGATATGTACTGGAAATTCATCGAACGGTACGGATGGGACGATGACCTCTATACCGGCAGCGGCGGTAACAATATGGCCATTCAACTCGTTATCGACGGCATGAAACTGCAGGCCTGCCAGCCCGGCTTCGCCGAAGCGCGCGACGCCATTATCAAAGCCGATTCCATCAACAACAACGGCGCCAATACCTGCCTGCTCTGGGAAGTATTCTCCCGCCGCGGCCTGGGCTGGAGCGCCGAACAAGGCTCCTCCTTTAACCGCAATGACGGCGTGCGGGCTTTCGATATGCGCCCGGAGTGCGTTCAGGAACTCAAAATCGCCAAGACGGCAACCGAACTGATCAACCCCGGCGAGCCAATCACCTATACGCTTACAATTACCAACCACAAGGGAGCAGGGGTCAGTGGGGTTACCCTTACCGACCAGCTTCCGGAAGGCGCTTCTTTTATCGGCGGTTCATCCGTCGCACCCAGCCTGCCGCGGGTAAGCGGCAATCAGGTCACCTTTGACATCGGCGACCTGGCAGACGGCGAATCGGTCACCCTCACCTACCAGGCCAGTACTTCCCCCGACCTGCGCTCCGTCCGCCAGTTCTTCGACGATGTGGAGAACGGCCTGGACCTCTGGTTTTTCGATAACCTGGAGGGATTCAATATCTGGGAAATTACCGACCAGAACGCCCGTAGCGGCAACCGATCCTGGTTTGTTCCTAATACCACAGAAGAAAACGATCAGGTGCTCTTCCCCATCACTCCCATCCCCGTAACCGGAGAGCAGCCGGTGCTGCGCTTCTACCATTACTACGATACGGAACCGGGCACCGACGGCGGCATCGTAGAAATTTCCACCGACGCCGGCCAGTCCTGGCAGACGGTAGAAAGAGAGAAGATCTTCAAAAACAGCTATCGCGGCAAACTGACTTACCAAACCTTCTCACTCCCTTTCGTCGAAGGGTACTGGGGCGACAGCGAATCTTTCCTCGATTCCTATATCGACCTCAGTGAATACAAGGGAGAGGATATCCTCTTTCGCTTTCGCTTCGGCTCCCAGCCCAATTCAGCGCTGGATACAATTCCGGAAACCGGCTGGTTCGTCGATGATATCGAGATCATGGACATGTTCAACTACCAGTCGGAAGCCTGCGTCAGCTCGGACCAGGGCGACTTTGCCTGCGCCGAGGCGCCCAGCCGGGGAACTATTGTAGAATCAGGGGTCTTCACTTCCGTAGATGAACCGCTGACGGAAAAGATGCAGCTTCAGGTCTACCCCAACCCCGCGCAGGAATGGCTCAACGTCGCCATCCGCAGCCCACAATCCGCCGATGCGATCCTCGGTCTGCTCAGTATGGACGGCCGGCTGCTACGCCAACAGCGCACGCGCCTGGTAAACGGAGAGCAAACCCTGCTTGTGAAAACGGGAGACCTGCCCCCTGGTATTTACCTTTTGCGGGTTCGGACGCAGGGGGAGACCATGGTGGAAAAAGTCGTGGTAGATTAGAAAGAATTGGGGGTTGTCCGGCTTGGCATGAAACTTCGGCGGGCGGAAAAGGCCAACGGACTTTTTCTGCAATTTCTTTCCGTTTGTTCCGATGAACGGGGCTGTTATTCCTACGCTCGCTCACCGGAGTGGCAAGATCAAAACAATTGGTTAGTTCAAGACAGCATTCGCCGCCCCCGGTTTTTATGGAATACCAACCGCAGTAGTATGGAAGTTTAGCGCCACGGCCCTGCGGGCGCTAAACTTCTACACTGTAAAACCTTTTCCCTTCCCTCGCCATCTTCCGCAGCAAGGGGCTGCAGCGGTAGCGTTCCTCGCGGTACTCGTCGTGCAGGCGATCCAGGGTGGCCACGCAGTGGGCGATGCCGGCCTCATCGGCCCAGCGCAGGAGTCCTTTGGGATAGTTGACGCCTTTGGTCATCGCCAGGTCGAGGTCATCGCGGGAGGCAATTCCCAGGTAAAGGGCATCAGCCGCTTCATTGATAAGCATGACGACGATGCGCCAGACGATATTTTCTCCCAACTCGGCATCCTGTACCGGTTCGGGAATCTTATTAGTTTCACCGTAATCGTAAAATCCACGGCCCGACTTCCGGCCCAGGTAGCCGGCCTCTACCATGCGCTTCTGGGTGAAGGAAGGCTTGTAACGCGGATCGTAGTAGAAAGCCTCGAAGACTGTTTTCGTAACTTTATAGTTGACATCGTTACCGATGTAATCCATCAGCGTAAAAGGTCCCATACGAAAGCCGCCCAGCTCGGTCATGGCCCAGTCGATGGTTGCCGCGTCGGCGAAGCCTTCTTCCAGGATGCGCAATGCTTCTCCGTAGAAGGGCCTGGCGAGGCGATTGACAATAAAGCCAGGCGTATCTTTGGCCAGCACAGTGATTTTCCCCCAGCTTTCGATCCGCTTGTGGGCGCGCGCTGTCACCTCATCTTCCGTTTGTATAGCGGGGATGATCTCCACCAGTTTCATCAGCGGCGCCGGGTTGAAGAAATGAATTCCCAGTACGCGCCCGGGTTGCTTGCAGGTAGCGGCGATCGCAGAAACGGACAAGGAGCTGGTATTGGTGGCCAGGATGCTGTCTGCCGACAGCATAGCTTCGGCCTGTTCAAAAAGAGCTTGCTTGGCCTCCAGGTTTTCCACAATGGCTTCAATGAGCAACCCGGCGCCTTTGCAGTCGTACAGGCTATTGACGTAGTCAATCCGGTCCAAAATAGCCGCCGCCTCTTCCTCCAGGTACTTTTCCTTCTCCACCAGCCGGTCAAAAATCTTTCGAAGATTGCGCTCGGCCCGCTTTAGGGCATCCGGATTACTGTCGTACAAACAGACCTGATGTCCAGCCGTTGCCGCCACCTGGGCAATACCACTACCCATGGAGCCACTGCCGATTATGGCTATATCGATCATATCTAGTCGTTATTAGGTTAAGCTTACAGCTTTATTCTTTCTCGTAGGGCCGCCGGCGCTTTGCAGGGCTGAGAGAAGAGCCGCCTGACGGAGGCTGTCCCTGCCCGTACCAAGGCTCTTCGGCGGGCAGACCTAAGGGACTGGCTTAGTGGATTGATTCTGCGGCTAGCCCCACACCAAGAGCAAAGCTTACAATCCCCTTACTTTTACTGATTATCCTGCCGGGCGAACACCCGTTGCAGCAGTTCAGTAGTACGGGCGCTGACATTTTCCCGTATATTTTGCTCCTCCTTTTCCACCATACCGAAGAGGCCTTCCAGTGCTTCACCGGTTACGTAATCATCCAGGTCGGGATTAGCGGGCTCCACTAGTGGTATTTTATTATAGGTATTGACAGCATCCCGCCAGAGATCGCGGGCATTGAACTCATCGAGTGACTCGATGATGACCGGGTTGAAGGCATCGTAAAGCCGATCATAGGTGTTGCGCTGCAAATAACTGGTGGCCGCGTCATTAGGACCCAGGAGGATATTTTTGGCGTCGTCGAAGGTCATTCCTTTGATGGCATCGGCGAAAATAGGTACTGCTTTTTTGGCGGCATCCTCCGCCCCGCGGTTGATCTTGCGGATAATAGTTTCTTCCAAATCGGAAAACCCGGGAATAACGCGTAATTTCTCGGTAATTTTCTGCGCCTCGGGCGGCAGGCTGATGCGATACACACTATTGAAGTATCCGCCCTCCTCCGACAGCCGCTCTGCTCCTTTGGTAATTCCGATTTCCAAGGCTTGCTTCAACCCGGAGGATATTTCGGCAGAGCTGAGCTCCCCACTGCCCAGGATAGTATCGATGGTACGCTGTACATCAGTAGAAGAACAGGCACTGAAAAACAAAGTCATAGCGGAATACAAAAACAGTCTTTTTAACATAAAATCATTTTTACCTTTTGAGATACAGGCTGTGGGCGAAGTAATTTCCGAAGCAACTCCTCAAATAACGGCTGGAGCGGGCATTTGATCAACCCAGACCGGGAAAACCACCGGCGAACAGATCCTCTTCTTCATTGAATCCTCCCGTACTGTATTCCACAAAGGCGCTGTGCACCTGCCCGCCCAGCGGGGGGTGCATCTTACGGACCCGGACCCGCACGCCCTGTACGTAATCGAACTGTCCCTGTATACGATCGGCTATGGTCTGTGCCAGAGTTTCGAGCAACTTGGTCGGTTTCTTCATTTCCGACTGGCAGATGAAATATACCGTTTCGTAATTGACCGTTGAGTACAGGTCATCAGAGGCTGCCGCCCGGGTGATGCCTGCATTGAGATACACATCGACGTAGTAATGGTTGCCGATGCAGCGTTCTTCTTCGTAAAATCCGTGGTAAGCGTAGAAGTGAATGCCTTCGAGTGCGATGAGGGCCATATATAAACGAAAGTTTTATCTTCTTCGACAAATTTTAAATGTCTGTGACGCAAGGGAACAACAAAAATGGGATATTTTCATTTCCAAGATGTACCTTTATACCCTTATATCAAAAAATTAGCATCAGCGAATGGATACCAAGAGCATAGATCAAGGCAAGGTAGCAAAAAAAGCCAGAGCGGACCGCTTTCAGGGTCACGATTACTACAATATTGACGCATTGCTGGAAGACGATCACCTGCTGGCCCGCGATGCCGTACGCAGCTGGGTCAAACAGGAAGTCAGTCCCATCATCGAAGCATACGCCGAGCGGGGCGAATGCCCCACCCATCTTTTTCAGGGGCTGGCGGAGATCGGCGCTTTCGGCCCCAGCCTCCCCGTGGAATACGGCGGCGGCGGGATGGATGAGATCGCTTACGGCATAATCATGCAGGAGCTGGAACGCGGCGATTCCGGGGTGCGCTCTATGGCCTCGGTACAGGGATCGCTGGTTATGTATCCGATTTTCAAGTACGGCTCGGAGGAACAAAAGCAAAAGTACCTGCCCAAGCTGGGCAACGGCGAACTCATCGGTTGCTTTGGCCTGACGGAACCCGACCACGGCTCCAATCCCGCCGGGATGGAAAGCAATATCAAGGACGACGGCGACGCCTACCTCCTCAATGGCGCCAAAATGTGGATCACGAATTCGCCGATAGCCGATATCGCGGTCGTTTGGGCCCGCGACGAGGAAGGGGCCGTCCGCGGCATGATTGTGGAAAAGGATATGAAAGGCTTTTCGGCGCCTGAAATCAAAGGGAAATGGTCCTTGCGCGCTTCTATCACCGGAGAGTTGGTTTTCGATAATGTACGGGTGCCTAAAGCCAACGTATTTCCCAATATCAAAGGCTTGAAAGGTCCTCTGAGCTGCTTGTCGAAGGCCCGCTACGGCATCGCCTGGGGAGCCATCGGCGCCGCGATGGATTGCTACGACTCGGCGCTGCGCTACGCACAGGAGCGCAGCCAGTTCGGCAAACCCATCGGCCAGTTCCAGCTGCAGCAGAAAAAACTGGCGGAGATGATTACCGAGATCACCAAGGCACAGCTGCTGGCCTGGCGCCTCGGCACCCTGGCCAATCAGGGAAAAGCAACGGCGGCCCAGGTTTCTATGGCCAAAAGGAATAACGTACACATGGCGCTGGAAGTAGCCAGGGAGGCCCGGCAGGTACACGGAGGAATGGGCATTACCAATGAATATCCGGTGATGCGCCATATGATGAACCTGGAAACCGTTCTAACCTACGAAGGCACTCATGATATCCATCTGCTCATCACCGGTATGGATGTTACGGGGCTGAATGCGTTTAAATAGCCCGGACAGAAGGCGGCACGCCAGTCTTCTCCGTTCGCGAAGCATTTTCGAAGGCTGGCGGGTCTCTATTTTTAGAGAATTTCGTAAATTACCGTATTCCGGCTTTTTCGACATCAACAATTTGCTGCCGGCTACCTCTACAAACCCATCTTCGAAGGCGCCTTTCGCAGGCCAGCAATTTACGGCCTCAGGGCCCCGGAAAGATTAGATTCCTTCGATGAAGGAAACCGTCAAATAAAGGAGCATCCAAAAGCGTTAATCTTTCAAATTTTGCTTTTTTCCGGTCTTTTGACAAAGAAGTTGTCTAAAGTTTTCTGCTGCCGGCGAAAACCCCGGATTTTGGCAAAGAAGGTTTATTTTTAATCATGAGAAAACAATTGTGGGAGTAAATCTCGTTTTACTCTCCATTACAGGCACTTAATACAAATAATTCCACATATGAGGTTGTGTATTTTTTTGATCCTGGCAGCAACGGTGATGGTACAGGATCTGGCTATCGCTCAGGAAACCGATGAACAGCCTATCCAATTGGCTAACCCTTCGTTTGAAGATATGCCCCGCCATAGCAAACCTCCCCGCGGATGGTATGACTGCGGCTTTGAGCGGGAATCTCCTCCTGACGTACAACCCAATAGCACCTTTAGCGTCACCAAACCCGCCCATGACGGGGAAACTTATCTCGGCATGGTCGTTCGGGATAATGATACCTGGGAGGCCGTTTCGCAACGGCTCAGCCGGCCACTGGAGAAAGGACGGTGCTATGCTTTCAGCCTGCAAATGGCCAGATCAGAATTGTACCTCAGTACCAGCCGGATAACCGATCAGACAGCGAACTACACCACACCCGCTAAAATCAGGATCTACGGAGGTTTTGATTATTGCGACAAGCAGTTCCTGCTGGCGGAATCCAGCCTGGTCATCAATACCCGCTGGCTGGAATACAATTTCAAATTCGAACCCATCGATAATTATTCCTTTATCATCGTGGAGGCCTTCTATAAAACACCTACCCTTTTCCCTTATAACGGTAACATACTGATAGACGACGCTTCGGATATAAGGCCGATTCCTTGTGATCAGGAGTTGCTGGCTGCGGAAGAAGAGGAAGAAGAAGAGGAAGAGCTCCAGCCCGAAGTAAGGGATACGCCGGCAACCGCTCCCTCCGATCCTGCACAGGAGGAGCAACAGCCTGCCGTTGTCAACACCCCGCCGGCTGAACCCCGGCTCACTCCGGAATCCGCTCCCGAGCAAGAGGAAGAATCCGTTTCTTTCTCCGAACTGCGCCGTTCGGACCTTCGGGAAGGCCAGACGATCAGAATCGACAAGCTGTTTTTTGAAGTAAACAAATCGATCATTACCGAAAACTCCTATGATGTACTCGGCGAGATCTACAACTTCATGGAACGCAACGAGGATGTAATTATCGAAATCGGAGGCCACACCAACGGGCTTTGTACCGATGTTTACTGTGATAAACTCTCAGAGCAACGCGCCCGTGCTGTTGCGGTCTACCTCGCCCAACGCGGCATCGACTGGGACCGCCTGAAATACAAGGGATACGGCAAACGCCAACCCATCGCCTCGAACGATACGCCTGAGGGCCGGCAGCGCAATCAGCGCGTGGAGGTGAAGATCCTGGGCTTCCAGGGTTGAGGATTCAAGGGTTCAGTGTTTCTGCACTCCGCTCAGGGAGACCACGAAACACTGCCCCCACCCCTTCTATTTCACTTCGAAGCCCAGCGTTTTCAGATCTTTCCAAAAATCGGGATAAGACTTCTCGACGACCATCGGTTCCTCGATGGCAATCCGGCCTAGAAAAGCCAGCGGTGCAAAAGCCATAGCCATGCGGTGATCTTCGTAGGTAGCGAAGGTTGGGCTGCCGGCTACCTTCGCCTGGCCACTCAGCTCAAAGAACAGCTTTCCCGGCTCCGGGGCCTCTTCTGCCGGCATTGCGCTCATGGCCACTTCAACCTTGGCCAGTTCCTGCTGCAGGGCTTCGATGCGATCGGTTTCCTTAATGCGTAGTGTCTCGAGGCCGGTGAACCGCCCTTTGACGCCGAGCCCGGCGCAGGTGACGGCCAGGGTCTGAGCGAGATCAGGACAACGCAGAAAATCCCACTGGAAGACCTGCGGCTTCAGGTTTTCGAGCCGGCTCAGCTGGATGCCGTTGTCGTTAAATACCGTTTGTATTCCAAACTCCTCCATCATTTTCACCAGAACGGCATCCCCCTGCACGCTATCGGGATAGAGGCCGTTGAGTTGAAGGTGAGGCCTTTCGGCAAAAGCAGCCATAGCGTAATAGTAGGAAGCGGCCGACCAGTCGGCTTCCACGGTAAAAGGCCGGGGCCGGTAAGCCTGTGGCGGTATGGTGATTAATTCGCCGTGCCAGCTGTGTTCGACACCGAAATAATGCATGAGGGCCAGCGTCATCTCGATGTAAGGCCGGCTGACCACTTTACCTTGCAGCGTGAGCTCCAGCCCTTGCGGCAAAGTAGGTGCAACCATGAGCAGGGCGGAGATATACTGGCTGCTGGTGCTTGCCGGGATACTGATTTGGTGAGTGAACCCTTTCTTCAAGGGAGCTCCGATGCGCAGGGGAGGATAGCCTTCTTTTTCCAGGTACTCGATGTTGGCGCCCAGTTTGGTCAGGGCTTCCACCAGCAGGCCGATGGGACGTTGCTTCATCCTTTCGGTACCGGTGAGCACCTGCGTGCCGGGTTGCAGCGCCAGATAGGCCGTCATAAAGCGAAAGGTGGTGCCCGCCGCTCCGGCGTCGCGGACATCTCTTTCACTCTGTAGCAGTTCATTCAGCGTTCGGGTGTCTTTGGCGTTGGACAGGCGCCGTATTTCAAAATCTTCCCCGCTCAGGGCGCGGATCATCAGTGCGCGATTAGCAATAGATTTAGAGCCGGCGAGGCTGATTACGCCGCGCAGCTTAGCGTCGGTCTTTCGCAAGGTATAAATCTGCATGTGAGCTTATTTTCAACGATGAAGGCTAAAAATAAAGAAACCAATCCTGTCAGACAACGGATTGGTTTCTTTTAGATTTTGATTGCGAAGTTGTCTAAGGTTTTATGCTGTCGGCGAAAAACCCGGTTTTTGTCGCCAATCGAAGCCGGTTTTTCACTGCATAGCAGTGCTACGGAGTTAAAAATCGGCACAGAGTGGAGGCAAAAGATGCGTTTTGGAGCCCAGCAAAAAAACTTTAGACAACTTCTACCTTCCAATGGAGCGGCACAAGTTTATTTTACTGATGGAATGCGGACCGGAGCAAATCAATCCACCAAATCCCGGTACTGGCTGGCCATATCGCGGGAGCTGACGTCTTTTTCCTTGTCCTTCTTCAGGGAAGCTTTGCCTCCCGCATCCGATTCCGGTCCTGCCGAATCACAGGATTTGACCACCCGAAGGCTTTGTAGCGCCTTCATAATTTGCAGAAACTCCTGTTCCTTATCAGATTTTACATCGATTATAAAACGCATGGTAAAGTGTTTATTCCTTTTCGCGAATATTTTCGCTGGCTTGTTCTCCGCGGTTATCTTTATTCCGGCGGTTTTCATCCGATTTCTCGTAAGCATTGATAATTTCCTTGACCAGGCGGTGGCGAACCACGTCTTCGGCGCTCAGGCGAACGGTTTCGATGCCATCGAGGTGGCCCAGCAGATCGATAGCCCGTCGCAGCCCCGACTTTTGGTGGTAAGGTAAATCCACCTGCGACAAGTCGCCGGTGATGATACACTTAGCCGTAGGCCCGAGCCGGGTAAGGAACATCTTCAGCTGCATGGTGGAACAGTTCTGCGCTTCATCCAGAATGATGAAGGCATTGTCCAGTGTCCGGCCACGCATAAAGGCCAGCGGTGCAATTTCAATGACGCGGGTTTGCATGAAATACTCCAGCTTTTGAGCCGGCAGCATATCGTCCAGTGCATCGTAAAGCGGCCGCAGGTAGGGATCAATCTTCTCCTTGAGGTCGCCGGGCAGAAAGCCCAGGTTTTCCCCGGCTTCCACCGCCGGGCGGGTCATGATGATTTTTTTGACCAGGCGGTTTTTCAACGCCTGTACGGCGAGGGCTACCGCGGTATAGGTTTTCCCTGTACCGGCCGGTCCTACGGCAAAGACGATATCACTATTGGAGGACGCTTCGATCAGGCGTTTCTGATTCTGCGTCTTGGCTTTGATTTGTTTACCACCGCGGCCGTGTACGATAGTTTTACTGCTGCTGCCGCTCACCCGGGAAGCAAAGGGATTTTCTCCACTCAGCACATCCTCCACCATCTGAACCGTCAATTCGTCGTGTTCTTTCAGCAGGCGCACCAGCAATTCGAATTTGGATTTTGCCTTTTGGGTATATTTCTTTTCTCCGACGAGTTTCAGGCTGTTTCCGCGGGAAGTAATGGTAACTTCCGGAAAAGCTTTCCGCAGAAGATTCAGTTTTACATTCTGTTGCCCGTAAAGTTCAACGGGGTCAACACCTTCGACAGTTAAAATAATTTCACTCAATATACAAGCTCCTTTTAAAGAGGCACGGGGCCCACGCCAGTACTCGACCGGCAGGTGTTTTCAGTATTCTTTTGCCGACCTATTCCTCTTTCGTGAATGAAAAATTCGCAATAACAGGCGCTATCGCCTTGCGAAACAACAAATAATACGCTGTCTGCCTTCGATATCCGACGCCTGAGCCGGACTGCTGCCAGGAGACAGTATTTTTAAATCAATATCGAAACAAAATCCGGAGAGGAATAGTTTCCCCCGGCAAATTGAATCCGGAACTGGTGGGCAGGCCTTACCTGCTGTAACGTTTCAGGAGTTTGCTCCCGCTTTCACTTACTTACGAGTACTTATTTTATCTTTGTGGTGAAAATAAGGATTTAGCAGTGATGAGGCGATAGTGCTCACTCTGAAATCAAAAATTTAATATTCATTTAATTATATGCCCGTCGTAACCCTTACTACAGATTTCGGCCAGAAAGACTACTATGTAGCCGTCATCAAGGGCGCCCTGTTGCAAAGGGATGAGCGGCTCAACCTGATCGATATTACCCATCAGGTCAATAACTACGATATCGTTCAGGCTGCTTTCCTCTTTAAGCAGGCCTGGCCCTGTTTTCCGGCAGGCAGTATTCACTTAATAAGTGTGAATGACCTGTACAGCCCGGACCACCGGTTCCTGCTCGTCCGGGAGGGTGGCCATTATTTTATCGGACCGGATAACGGTCTTTTTTCGCTTATTTTCGATCCGCTTCCCGAGGATATTGTGGTATTGCCGTTTCCGGAAAAGGATCGCTTCCCGCTGAGTACGGTCTTTGCCGAAGCTGTCGCTCAACTACTGGAAGGCAAGCCCTGGAACGAACTGGGACCGCCGGCAGGAGAAATTGTGCGGCGGATCACCTTTCAACCGGTCATCGGCCCCGCTCGTATCCGCGGCTCCGTTATTCACATCGACAATTATGAGAACGCTATCGTCAATATTTCACGGGAACTGTTTGAGCAGGTAGGCCGCCAGCGCCCTTTTTCGCTGTTTTTCAAACGCCACGACCCGATCACCAAAATCAGCCACCACTATTACGAGGTGCCTGTTGGCGAAACGCTCTGCTGGTTCAATTCCGCCGATTTAATGGAAATCTCGATCAATATGGGCAAAGCCGGCAGCTTGCTCGGATTGCAAGTAGAGGATACGATACAGGTAGATTTTCACGAAACCGAACAAGAGCGCGAATCTTAAAAGCCTATGATTAAAAGAATTGTCAAAATGACCTTCCGCCCCGACACGGTGGATGATTTTCTGGATATTTTTGATAAAAGCAGTCCGCACATTCGCGGCTTCGAAGGGTGCCGGCACCTGGAGCTCTGGCACTGCCGGGAGCCCGATAATGTGCTGTTCACTTACAGCTTTTGGGAAAGTGAGGCGGCGCTCGATCGTTACCGGCACTCCGACCTGTTCCGCAGCACCTGGAGCCGCACTAAAAAACTGTTTGACGGACGTCCTGAAGCCTGGAGCATAGAGGTGATCCGGGAGGTGGAAACCGAAGCCAGGTAGAATCAAAAAGTACGCGGCGGGGATATCCCCGGGCTCTTTTTTCGGCTTGCAGGGATTTTTTTCTAATTGCCTACGCAACTCAGCATGATCTGACATGGACATCATCACTATAAATGAGTACGATATAAACCTGGGCCCGCTGGGCGGGCCGATGAGCCGCTTCCTGAAAAGCAAGGCGTATTCCAGGCTCTGTATAATAGCAGATGAGAACACGGAGGCCTTGTGCCTTCCGCGATTGGAGCCGCTGCTGGAGGCATACGAGTGGACAACGGTCGTCGTTCCACCCGGAGAGCAGCACAAAAAACTCGAAACCTGCGCTTCCATCTGGAAGCAAATGATGGACGCCCGGATCGACCGGCAGTCGCTGCTCATCAACCTGGGGGGCGGGGTCATCGGCGATATGGGCGGCTTTTGCGCCTCGACTTTCAAACGCGGGGTCGATTTTGTGCAGGTCCCCACCACCCTGCTTTCACAGGTGGACGCTTCTATCGGCGGCAAACTGGGTATTGACTTTGCCCAGGTGAAGAACAGCATTGGGCTGTTTTGTGATCCGCAGGCCGTTTTTATCGATCCCGCATTTCTCGACACGCTGCCCCGGGAAGAGTTGCGCAGTGGATTTGCCGAGATCATCAAACACAGCCTGATTGCCGATGAGGAGCAGTGGCGGACAATCCGGAAAATTGAAGCACTTGATGCGGTAGATTGGCCCTCCCTGATCGGACCCTCCCTGAGTATCAAACAGGATATTGTGAAAGAAGATCCGCTGGAACAGGGCTTGCGTAAAGCATTAAACTTCGGCCACACCATCGGCCACGCAATCGAAAGCTTCGCGCTCAACAGCGCTGAGCCACTCCTGCACGGAGAAGCCGTCGCGGTGGGCATGGTATGTGAAGCCTTTCTATCCTCCCGCCTGCTCGGTCTGCCCGCAGAAGACCTGGAGACCATCAGCCACTTTTTGCTGCGGATTTACGGACATTATCCCCTGGAAGAAAGGCATTTTGACCCCTTGCTGCAGCTGATGAAAAATGACAAGAAAAACGAGGGAGGCAAGATCAATTTCTCCCTGTTGCCGGCCCCCGGCAGCGTAAAAGTCAACTGTACAGCGGAACCATCTCACATAGAAGACAGTTTGTTGTACTACAAGGGCTTGCCTGGCCGTTAAACCATCGGGGAATTCGTATCTTTACCTTCAAATAATTATCGCTCTCGATATGGAGTACATGCGCAATATAATTGACCAGTTCTTTAACGGTACGGACAATCCGAATTACCGGCGGATCGTTCGATGGATGTGGTACCTCACTTTTGCAGGCATCATTTCCGTAATCCTCGTCTTCGTGGCGCTGTCTTTCACCGATCTGCCTTCGGTAGAACAGCTGGAGAACCCCAGAAGCGAGGAAGCCACCCAGATTTATGCCTCCAACGGCGAGGTTCTGGGGCGTTACTATCTGGAAAACCGGGTACCGGTGACTTTCGACCAGCTCGACAAGGACCTGGTCAATGCGCTCATTGCTACCGAAGATGAGCGATACTATCAGCATAGCGGGATAGACTTTCAGGCCCTAGGCCGGGTGGCGGTTAAAACCGTCCTCCTGGGACAAGAGAGCTCCGGCGGCGCCAGCACCATCACCCAGCAGCTAGCCAAGTTGCTCTTCACCGGGCAACGCGCTACCAACATGCCCAAACGCGTAATCCAGAAACTGAAGGAATGGATCATCGCCGTCCGGCTGGAACGCCGCTATACCAAGGAGGAGATCATCGCCATGTATCTCAATAAATTTGAGTTCCTCTACCAGTCTTACGGTATCAAGGCGGCGGCTGAAACCTACTTCGATACTTCTCAGGATTCGTTGCGCATTCAGGAAGCCGCAATGCTGATAGGTATGTTAAAAAACCCTTCCTTCTACAACCCGCTGACCCGCCCCGAACTCGCCCATCAACGGCGCAACGTGGTCCTCAAACAGATGGAGAAAAACGAGCTCCTCTCCAAAACGGAATACGACTCTCTCAAAACGCTGCCCCTGGGCCTGCGCTATACCCGCAAATCGCATATCGACGGCATCGCCACCTATTTCCGGGCCGAGCTGGCCAAAGATGTCAAGGAAATCCTCAACCGGCCGGAAAACAGAAAATCCGACGGCTCGGCCTATAATATCTATACCGACGGGCTTAAAATATATACGACCATTGACCCCCAGCTGCAAAAGATTGCAGAGGAGGAAATGATGAATCATATGGCCGGGTTGCAAAAAGACCTGGCCAAAGAATGGGGGCGCTATGACCGGGATCCCTGGACTTACAAAACGGGATCCGATAAAGAAATGCCGGTAGAGCTGCGCCAGGAAACCCTCCAACGGCTCATCCGGGAAACGGAACGCTACCAGAAGATGCGCGAGCACTATCTCTCTGACATTACGGAAAGTATCGAAAAACGCTTCGAAGGATTTGAGTTTCACGTAGACGACCGCGAGATCGTACGCATGGTCAACGAACAGAAGGAGCCCGGCTTTCTCGCCAATATGCTTTCCCTGGGGTACATCAGCTCCGAACAGGTAGCCGAGTACCGCCGGATCATGAATAGTGAGTTCTTCCCCACGCTCACCACTCAATGGCAGGCTTTGCAGGACAAGGTGGAGGAAAACTTCGGCACTCCCACCAAAATGCGGGTGTTCACCTACGAAACGGAAAACCTTGAAAAAGACACTGTACTGACTCCGCTTGATTCCATCAAGTATCATCGCTTTTTCTTCCAGACCGGCATTCTCGCTGTAGAACCCGTTACCGGCCACGTCAAAGTATGGATCGGCGGGATCAATCACAAGTATTTCCAGTACGATCACGTGCGCACTTACCGGCAGGTAGGATCTACCTTCAAACCTTTCATCTACGCCACCGCCATTGACCGGCTTGGGTTTTCCCCCTGTTACCAGGTGTATGACTGGGCCCGAACCATCACTCCCGGCGACGGCTCCTTCGGCTTGCTGGACAAATGGACCCCCGAGAATTTTACCGGCAGATACTCCGGCGAATTATACAATCTCAAGCAGGCGCTGCGCCAGTCGGTAAATACCGTTTCGGTTTACCTCATGAAGCAGATCGGTGATACACAGCCCGTCCGAAGCTTGGTACACAATATGGGCATCGACACCAGCGGCCGCTACGCCAACGGCCGGCTGCGCGTACCGCGCGTACCGTCCATCTGCCTGGGCGCCACTGACCTGACCGTCATGCAGATGACCGGCGCCTACACCACTTTCGCCAATAACGGCTACCACAATAAACCGACTTACATTCTGCGTATTGAGGATAAAAACGGGCGCCTCATCTTCGAAGAAATGCCGGAAGAACGCGCCGCCCTGCCCCCGAACGCCAACTATGTGATGGTCGAAATGCTACGCTACGCCGCCACCGGCATGTACGGGCTGAAGAGTGATATCGGTGGAAAAACGGGCACCACGAATGACTACGTTGACGGATGGTTCATGGGCGTCACCCCCAACCTGGTCGTCGGTACCTGGGTCGGCGCCGAAGACCGGTGGATCCATTTCCTGTCGCCTTCCCGCGGCCAGGGCGCCTACATGGCCAAACCTTTCTTCAAAGCCTTTATCAAGCGCCTGGAAGAAAGCGAGTCGGCCGATTACGATCCCTCCACGCGATTCCAGCGCCCGGCAGGCGATCTGGGTATCGAACTGGATTGTTCGGAATACGATAATACTGCGCCGGGAATGGACATGGAAGACAAATTTGAAGAGGATGTCTTTTCAGAAGATATGTTCGGTGACGAAGCGTTCCGTCAGCAAAGAGAACCCCAGTCGGAGAATAATCAGCAGCAGCAGCAGCAGCAGTGAACAGTTGGGTTAATCTTCTTGGGAAAGGATATTTTTTTCTTCCCGCTAAAGCCTCTATTTTCACGTTTTGAAAGAAGTCGTTCCCCATTTGTTTTCGGAAGGTCCGAATTTGAGTTCCTGCCGGACGCCGGAGCCCTTCTTTATTTTTTAGCAAACCAGCAAAAGGAATGATTTATCGCACCCTGCTCCACTTGTCGCTGCTTTTTCTGGGAGTCTTTTTTACGGCCTGCATGCCTTACGAAGAAGAAGAGCTCACGGATGTGAGCATCGACTTAAAGGACACCCTGGTTCAGCATATTTATACCTTACAACACGAACAACAGGCCGACAGTCTGCTCTTTTATTTTCAGCACCGCAATCCCACCTATCGCTACCTGGCGGCGCAAGCTTTTGCTTCCATCCGGGATGAAGCATACCTGGACACACTGGCCGGCCTGCTGACCGACCGGGTCGATGAAGTGCGGGCTGCGGCGGCGTACGCATTGGGGCAGACGGGAAGTCCGGATGCCGAGCCCTTGCTAGTGGCCGGTTTCGATCAGTACGATACACTGGGCGTTTACAGCAAGGCCAACCGGGCTATTCTGGAGGCCATCGGCAAGTGCGGCAGCATGGAGAACCTCCGGATGCTGGGCGCCATTCAGACCTACCAAGCACAGGATACCGCTTTGCTGGAAGGGCAGAGCTGGGGGATATACCGCTACGCGCTGCGGGGTATGACAGTTCCCGAAGTCACCGCCCGGATGGTAGAGATGGTAAATGACGAGCGCTACCCCAATTCGGTACGCTTCATTGCCGCCAATTACCTGTCCCGGGGCCCCAACCTGCAATTTGACAGTACGGCAGCTCCTGAACTGGCCAGGATCATCCTCAGAGAAGAAGATCCGCGTATTCAGATGGCCCTGGCCATTGGATTGGGCAAAACGGGAAGCCCCGCGGCGCTGACCGCCTTGCTCAGCCTCTACAAGCTGACAAATGATTATCGCCTGAAGTGTAACATTTTAAGTGCTTTTACCAATTTCGACTACGACGATGTCAGCGAAGAAGTGATATTAGCGCTGCAGCATCCCAATATTCACGTTTCGGCACGTGCGGCTCAGTTCCTCCTCGACCATGGTGTTTCCCGCGACGCCACCACTTACTGGCGTATGACCCGCGATTCCCTGCCTTGGCAGAGCCAGATTTCGCTTTTTGCTGCGGCCCTGCGACACCTCCCCGGCTTTTACACCGACTACCGTGGGGCGCTCAACAGTCAGCTCCGCAAGCGCTTCGCCGAGGATCCCTCTCCTTTCGTAAAAGTGGCGGCGTTGGCTGGATTAACTGAGTGGCCCTGGAACCTTCGCTATATTTACCGCTACGGTTACCAGGCAGAAACGCCGATGGTGCGTGGCGCTGCCGTTCAGGCGCTGGCTAAGATCAGTGAGAACAGAAATAATTCGCCGGGCATCAGCTCCCGCCGGGTCACCAGAGAACTGGGCGCCTACTTCCAGGCAGCCATCGAGAGCGGTGAACCGCTCATGATGGAACCCGCTGCAGAAGCACTGATGCAGCCGGCCCGCAATTTTGCCACCGTTTTCGACAGCCTTGCCTTTCTAGAGCGTGCCATCGCCGATATCGATTCTACAGAGGCCCTGTTCACCCACCGCGCCCTGCAAAACGCCCTCGATTATCTGCGCAGCGGCCAGGAGCCGGCGCCGGGCCTGTTCCCCGCCAAGCCTACTGACTGGTCACTGCTAAGCGAATACACCATAGCGCCTCTGGCCCTGATGCACACTTCGAAAGGCGTTATTCACCTTCGCCTGCTGCCTGAACAGGCGCCGGCTTCGGTCGCTAATTTTATCGAACTGGCGGAAAATGGTTTTTATAATAATAAATATTTTTACCGGGTAGTCCCCAATTTCGTTATCCAGGGTGCTGCCTCCACCAGCCATGACCCGGCCGGATTTACGATACGCTCGGAATTGCCGAACATCCATTATGACCAGGAAGGCTATCTGGGTATGGCCTCCGCCGGTAATCATACCGAATCTACCCAGTTTTTCATTACTCATTCTCCAACACCTCATCTCGACGGCAACTACACTCTCTTCGGGCGTGTTGAAAAAGGAATGGATGTCGTTCACAATATTCAGAAGGGAGACCAGATCGTTGAAATTCTGATCCGATAGCATATCTGATATTTGCCGAATTAAATTACAATACGATGAAAACCACTGCACTAACTGAAAAACATATAGCCCTGGACGCCCGCATGGCCGAATTTGCCGGTTTCAACATGCCTATTTCCTATACCGGCATTAAGGAAGAGCACGAGGCCGTACGACAAGGCGCGGGCATGTTTGATGTTTCTCACATGGGAGAATTTATCATTCGCGGTAAGGAGGCACTTGACCTCATTCAACAAGTGAGTTCCAATGATGCATCCAAACTGAGCATCGGCCAGGCGCAGTATTCTTGCATACCCAACCACAAAGGAGGCATTGTTGACGACCTGCTGGTCTACCGCCTTCACGAGGACAATTGTGCCGAAGGCGAAAAGGCTTTCATGCTTGTCGTTAACGCCGCCAATATCAAAAAAGACTGGGACTGGATCGAACAGCACAATGACTTTGACACCCGGATGATTGACATCAGCGATCAAACGGGCCTGCTGGCCGTTCAGGGCCCCAAAGCCACATCGATTTTACAAAAGCTGACCGATGTCGATCTGGAAAACATCAAGTTCTACCATTTCACAAAAGGAAAGATGGCCGGCATCGACAATGTACTGATTTCGGCAACGGGCTACACCGGGTCCGGCGGGTTCGAACTTTACGTCGACAGCTCAAAAGTGGCAGAGCTCTGGGATGCCGTCCTCGGGGCCGGCAAAGAAGAAGCGCTGCAACCCGCCGGACTGGGCGCCCGCGACACACTGCGGCTGGAGATGGGCTATTGTCTGTACGGCAATGACATCACTTATGACACTTCCCCCATTGAGGCCGGCCTGGGCTGGATCACCAAGATTAACAAAGGCGACTTTAATTCCAGGGATATTTTTGCCCGGCAAAAAAGAGAAGGCGTGGATCGAAAGCTGGTCGGTTTCACGGTTGAAAACCGGCGAGTGCCCCGGCATGATTATCCCATTGAAAGTGCAGCTGGTGAAGTTATCGGTCACGTCACTTCCGGCACCCAATCTCCTTCGCTGGGTATTCCGATCGGCATGGGCTACGTTCAATCGGAATATGTCAAGCCGGGAACGAAGATCAACATTGTCGCCGGCAAGAAAAGACTGGAAGCAGAAGTCACCAAACCGCCTTTTTACGAAACTAAATAGCCGGATGGCTGGTAGGATTACTGTTAAATAGCCCAAAAAATGGTAATCCATTTAAAAATTACTAAATTCAACGTACTTTCAGAATATTCTGAAAGTATTGCCACAAAGATATTTAAATGGAAGTACAGGAAGCCAAGGATAAGTTCATTCAATCCTGGGGCGCTTTAGGATCGAGCTGGGGGGTCAACCGCACGATGGCGCAGATTCATGCTTTGCTTTTGATCTCTCCGGAAGCGCTGAGCGCCGACGATATTATGGAGGAACTCAAAATATCCCGCGGCAACGCCAATATGAATATTCGCGCTTTGATCGATTGGGGACTGGTCTATAAAGAATTAAAACCGGGAGAGCGAAAGGAGTTTTTCGTTGCGGAAAAAGATATGTGGGAGGTCGTTAAGAGCATTATCACGCAGCGGAAGAAAAAGGAACTGGAACCGATGCTTCGCGTATTGGATGAGTTATCCAGTGTAGAGGGCAAGGGGGATCCCGAATCGGAGGAGTTCAGCAAAGTCATCAAGGATATCAAGCTGTTCTCCAATAAGGCCGATGCGACCCTGGACACACTGACGAAGGCGGACTCGAACTGGTTTGTGGGAACGTTTATGAAGATGATCAGGTGAGGGTGGCGGTTCCCGGTTATCCGTTTTCAAGTTCCCGGGGGCTGGTGCTCGACCGACCCTGGAACGAGTCAAGGTTCCGGTGCTATTGAAAAAGGTCTTCTTTTAATTTTGCGAAAACCAAAACGGGATTGCCGTACTCCGAAAGCGAGTCTGCCATCGCTTCGAAAACGGGGAAATCCGAGCTTCTCCGCATCTGCAATAACTCCTCCTTGGAATAGTGCTTTTTCAGGCTTTCATAATGGAATTTCACTTCTTCAGAAGACAGCAAAAATACTACCTGATCCCGGTAGGCAGTAATGGGTGGGTATTTATCCCGGCCGACCAATCCGTAATCGAGGGTATTATTCCTGGTTTTGAATACCCTGGACTTCTTTTGCTTCTTATCATACACGACCCAATGCAGATGTTCTCCATACGGGTAGGTAAACAAGAGGTAATGCTCCGTATGCAACAAATTCAGGATATGGAAAACATGATGCTTATTGCTGTAAACTAAAGACCGGCGATTGACGCTGCCGTTGTCGACCGACAGGCGCTCCAACACGTCCTCGTCGATCCAGTGCCCTCCGAAATCGACTTTATACTTTTCTTGAAAAATATTTTCGCTGGTGTTGAATTCATAAATTGAGTTTGACAGAAAATGGGTAAACAGGAAATTTCCTTCCACCTCATTAGAAAAGTTGTAGTCTTTAATCCGGTAATTGATCAAATAAGGAGGGATTTTCAGGTGTTTTTCAAGCGTATTAAAGGCTGCATCCGTCAAGAAGATGTTGTAGTGGCTTGCTGTATCTTCCTTATCGATCATATTAGACATGAAGAAAAGATAGCCGCCATCGGGGGCGGCAATAAATTTTTCATACCCCACCGGCAGTCTTTCTTCTCCTTTTAGTTGGCCGGTATGCCAGTCGAAGCTAAGAAGCTTTTGCTGATAAGCATCCAGTATCTTCACCTCTTCCTCGGTACGGGAAACAAAATAACCGGTTGCCGATACCATTTTTCCCGGTCCTTCCCCAGGGTTATTGATCCGGTATCTAAATTTTCCGTCGTGTGTAAAAGCAAAAAGCGTTTCAAAAGAAGTATCGTCCTGGAATACAAAAATTCCCTTATCCATTACCGTCGCCATGATCCAGTCCGTCATAAGATAGCCGTCCAGATCACCTGCTTCCAGCGGAACGTACTCTAAGGATTGAAATACATCCTCAAGTTTGGCATACTCGCCATTTTTAGGGTCTGCAGGAATGATCGCCGGTGCGGCATTGTTGCTTTCTTCCAACGTTTCATTACAAGCAACCGGGAGGAGCAATAAAAAAATGTATAATAGTGGCCGATAGCGTTTACCCATCCTTAAGAGAAAGTTTTTCATGATAAAGAACGGATTGGAACCAGAGAACGATGGTATCTCACATCAATTCCAATCCGTCAAAATTTGAATGACAGTATTATTGTTCGGGGTTGCAGCCACCACAAACTTCGCAGCAAAACATTTGGTTGCTGACGTTACAAGAATAATTCCGCATTGGTTCACAGGCTTCTTTATAAGCTGAACATTCAAAACAAAAAACGTCGGTCATAGCGTAACCGTCAGCGCCAAATACGTTATTACTTCCTAAAAGAAAGTGAGAAGGAGATTGAAAGGATAAAGGGAAAGCGAAAAGGAGCGGCTGAGGTCAAATTTAGGTGAGGGCGCAACGGGAAGTTGCGCCCTCAGGTTGGGCTATTTTCTATTTATCATCCCCGAAGAAGGCAATAATTTTATCTGCCAGTTCCAGTCCGATATTGGCCTGGGCTTCCAGGGTGGAAGCGCCGATATGCGGGGAAACGGAAATCTTGGGATTAGCGATCAATTCTTTTTTCGGAGTCGGTTCATTATCGTAAACGTCCATGCCGGCGCCGGCGAGTTTACCTTCCTTTAAGGCTTTGATCAGCGCCTCCTCGTTTATAGCGCCACCGCGGGCGGTATTGATGATGTAGGCCCCGTCCTTCATTTTTTCGATCTCTGCTTCCCCGATGAGGGGCTGGCCGCCGCTAAAGGGCACATGCAGGGTCAGGAAATCGCTTTCCTTCAGTGCGGTTTCCCAATCCGAGGTTTCCAGACTAACGGAGAGGCGGATATTTTCGCTGTAGTAGACATTGATGTCGATATCGGCTTCTTCCACGACGAGATCGACGGGCAGTACATTCATCCCGAGCGCCAGGCCGATGCGGGCCACTTCCTGTCCGATACGGCCAAAGCCGATGACGCCAAGGGTTTTGCCCCGAAGTTGAACACCTTTAGAAAAAGCTTTCTTCAAGCCTTTAAATTCTTTATCTCCTTTTTCAGGCATTTGCCGGTTGGCGTCGTGCAGGCCCCGGGCGAGGTTGAACATGTGGGCGAAAGCCAGCTCGGCAACCGACTGGGAGGAGGCCGCCGGGGTATTCATCACGGTGATACCCTTTTCGCGAGCATAATCCACGTCGATATTGTCGAGTCCTACTCCGGCGCGAGCAATGATTTTCAGGTTGGGACAGAGGTCGATCAGGTCTTTGCGGATCTTCGTCGCACTGCGTACGATTACCACGTCATAGGCGGGAAGCGCGCTGGGCAGGTCTTCCTGGGCTATCTTTTCTGTATCCACCTGGTACTCTGCTTCTTCGAGCAAAGTCTTACCATCGGGATGTATGCCGTCGTTCGCTAGAATTTTGATCATTCCTGTTCTTGTTTTTGGAGAATTTGCAGATGATAGTATGATTGCAAATAAAGGATTTTTTAATGACCTATTCCTACTAAAGCCCGTGAAATATTGTTTGGTTAAGGTCAAGAAAAAGGAGGCATCCGGAAGTAAGCAGGAAAAGGAGTGCCGGGTATTAAGTCTATGAGCTATTGGGCTTAACGGCCGGTATGAAAGACGCTGTCCCATGAGTTATTTTCCTCACGGGACAAGCTGTCACCCTGTATCAATCCCTCTCTTTATTATCGTTGGGCCCGTTCGCTGAAGGTGGGGAAAGAAGCTTTGGTGTAATGCATAAATTTCCGGTCACTGCTTACCGGAAAGGTATACTGCCGACTAAAGCTGGTGAAGAAGGCCGACAGTTCAGCTGTGTCCACATTACGGGAGTTGGGCCGCAAAAAGTAACCGATGTGATCGATCTGGCCGTCGGCATTCCAAAAGACATGCATCAGTAACTTGACCCCGTTCAGGTCGTAGTTAATCTCATCAGCGTAGGCCTCCATTTCCTGCATCATATTCAGCCATTTGTTGAAGGCCAGTTTCATATCGTTGTCACAAGCTTCCAGTAGCGATTGCTTGTAAGTTTGATTAAGCTTTTCGTAGGCTGCTTCCTGCTCGCCCATGAGGAATACGGTGGGGGCATCCTGGGCCAAGACGGGCATGGCATACAGGCAGCAAGCGGCTCCGAGCGTAAACAGTAATACTTTCATCATTTCATGATTGTTTGTTATTAAATAGGGGCAAAAGCTTCTGTCATAATTAGCTCACCTCGCAATAAACGAAACTTTATGCATTATCTTGTGTGTTATAAAGTCAATGTGTTACTTTTCTAAAGAATGACAGTCAAAGAGTTATCCTTTGAAATCTAGCATAGACTGTCATTCGTCGAAAAAACGGACTATTTGTCCCTTGAATGCCGAAAGAATAGCGACGAGGGTCGCATGCTGTACAATTATCCCTTAACTTTAAGCCATTATGGTAATTGATATAATATTCGCCGTTGCTGCTGCCTATGGGTTTTGGATTGGCTTTTCGCGCGGCATCATACAAACGATTTTCACCATTCTTGCCTACGTCATTGGCCTGATGACGGCATTCCGTTTCGGGCCGCAGATGACGCAATTACTGGAATCGCTTTTCAGTAACACGAATCCTTTGATGTTTATCGCCGGTTTTGTCGTGACCTTCGTACTGACGATGCTTTTCATCCGGCTGATAGCCCGCGGGTTGGAGGGGCTGTTACAGACTGTAAATATCAATGTAATCAATCAGGTAGCCGGCGGCATCCTTTTAGCCGGGGTTATGATATTGGTATACTCCGTTATTCTGTGGTTTGCCGAGCGCTCCAATATTCTGAATGAACAAACCAAGCAGGAATCGCTGACCTATACGTATCTGGAGGATTATCCTACTTATGTTTGGGAAGCGGGCAAAACATTACGCCCTGTATTTGAAGACTTTTGGGATCACACCGTCGAATTTATGGACCGGCTGGAGGGCACTGGAATTGAGCGAACCGAGTCTGCTCCTTCTTTTTACGATCTCGATGAAGAGAACGGCAACCAGTAGAAAGTGACCGGCGACGGTAATGATTGGCTTTTCGTTATAGATTCACAAATCTACTGTTTTTTTCAGATATCCCGGCTTATCGATTATCTTACGGAAGATTATTTACTTTTTCCGCCACCTGTCAGATATGTTACGGGAAACCCAGTTCTTCCTCTACCTTTTTATTCTGGTCAGCGCCGTCCACCTTTGGGGGGTGGTGACTCATCAGGATGCTCTGTCTTTTTATTCCAAACCCTTTCTGCTTAGTACACTTTCCTTATATTTTTTCTTAAGCACCCGCCGGTCCGGTTCCCATTTTCGCCGAGGTATTTTGTTGGGCCTGCTGTTTTCGATTTTTGGAGATACCTTTCTTTTATTTGAGGGGTCCACCTATTTTCTATTGGGACTGGGCGCTTTTCTTATTGCTCAGATCAGCTACCTTTCCGCGTTCTTGTCTCTGCAACCGCTTAAGCAGGGCTCCCTGAGTAGGCGTCCTTGGCTGGCGCTGCCGTTTTTAGCCTATTTAGCCTGGCTGCTCTTATATCTCTGGAGCGACCTTCCCGGTGCTTTCCGATGGCCGGTAACTATTTATGGTGTGGTGATCACCTCCATGGCGTTGGGAAGTGTCAACTTATACAAAAAACTTCCTCAGCCGCTTTTCTGGCGCCTTCTTACGGGCGTTTTATTCTTTCTTGCCTCCGACAGCCTGATCGCGCTTTCCCGCTTTAAAAGCGAAGGCCTGACGCTGGCGGAGCCCGGGCTGTGGATAATGGTCACCTACCTGGTAGCACAGTACCTGATCGCCACTTCCGGCGTTGGAGTTGAAAAATTGAGGGGTAACCAAGCATACAGCTAAATTTTTCCCCGGTTACGGTACAGCCATACGGAGGCAATCAGGCGGAATGGAAAGATGACGCCGCTGATGACGCTTCCTACGCCGAAGAGCAGCATTTCGCTTCGAATGTACTGAACCATGGACAGTTGAGTACTCGTGGGGAGGTTTCCTGTCACGGCCTCGATCCCTTCTTCGTCCAGGAAGGTTTGGAAACCGTTGAGTAGTTGAATGAGGTAAAAGACGGCAGGAAGACAAAGGAAGACAAACACAATTTTCAGTACCTGTCGCTTTGCCAGAAAGGTGTATTGCAACAGAAAAATATAACGGGTAAAAGAAACAAAAGCAACGATAAAGGCTACATTCGATGTCCAGAAGGGGTAGTCAGGTATTTTATTGTATATGGGAAAGAGGACGGCCAGTACGATAAGGGCAGTGAATACCCACCACAGGAGTTCTAATGACCACTTGCTTTTCATAATCTTTAGCTGTTTTGTCAATGCCTTGCTTCAGTTAGCAAAGCTTTTCATCCGCCCCACAACGAAGAGAGAGCCGATTCAGGTTTTAAACGACAAAAGCCCTGCAGCGGTGACGCTACAGGGCTTTATCGTTAATTTAAGTTGGCAACGACCTACTCTTCCAC
>CAZWDL010000078.1:0-34514 GCA_964632995.1 uncultured Saprospiraceae bacterium | reverse complement strand
CAACCTCGATCCGGGCCGATATACTTTCCGGGTTCGGGCCGCCAATAGCGATGGGATGTGGAACGAACATGACATCGCTCTATCTATCACCATCCGGCCGCCCTGGTACTGGAACGGGTGGTCACAACTACTGTATGCCCTGCTGCTCATTGCCGGGCTCTATTCACTTTACCGGTTTCAACTCCGGCGCCGCCTGGCCCTCGCCGAAGCCGTCCGCCTGCGCGAGCTCGACGAGTTCAAGTCCCGCTTCTACACCAATATCACCCACGAATTCCGCACGCCGCTGACCGTCATCCAGGGCATGGCGGATGCGATCGGCGAGCGCGCCAAACAGTCTTTTGACACCGAACTCGACATTATTTATCGCAACAGCCGGCAATTGCTCAACCAGATCAACCGCCTGCTCGACCTCTCCAAAATGGATGCCGGCAGGCTGGACCTTAAGCTTGTCCAGGACGATATCCTGCCCTACCTGCGTTACATCACCGAATCCTTCCACTCCTATGCCAATACTAAGGATATACGGCTACATTTCTTGTGTCCCTGTAAAGAGCTGGTGATGGATTACGATCCGGAAAAGCTGCTCTCCATCGTTTCCAACTTACTGTCGAATGCGATCAAGTTTACACCGGAAGGAGGAGATGTTTATTTACAAATCGGAAAGCCGAAAGCCGAAAGCGGAATCCCAACCCGGGGTTGGTCGGCTCCGGCTTCCAATTACCTGCTGCTGACTATCAAAGACACCGGTATCGGTATTCCTAAGGATAAACTTCCCTACATCTTCGATCGCTTCTATCAGGCCGATGACAGCGCCACCCGCCGCGGAGAGGGTACCGGGATTGGACTGACTTTAACCAAAGAATTCACCAAGCTCCTCGGCGGCTCGATCGAAGTAGAGAGCCGCCTAAATCATGGGACAACCTTTAACATACTGCTTCCAATTACCCAAAAGGCTGAAAAGGAGCATTTCCAAGAGTGGGATAGCGCCAAAGACGAGATCGAGACCTTTATACCGGCAGTTTCCGCCGAACAGGAGGCGGTCGGTATTGCTGCCAAAGACGAAGGAGGGCTTCCTCTGGTTCTTTTGGTTGAAGACAACGAAGACATCCTTCGCTATCTCCAATCCTGCCTCGCCGCCGACTACCGCCTCGCCTTCGCCCGCAACGGCCGGGAAGGCATCGACCGGGCCCTGGAGCTGGTCCCGGACCTCATCATCAGCGACGTGATGATGCCGGAGGTCGACGGCTTTGAACTCTGCGATACGTTGAAAAAAGACATGCGCACCAGCCACATCCCCATCATCCTGCTGACGGCCAAGGCGGATCAGGCATCGAAAATCGAGGGCCTGAAAGAGGGAGCCGATGCTTATCTGACCAAACCTTTCGACAAGGAGGAGCTTTTTGTCCGCCTGCAAAAGTTGATCGAACTGCGGCGGTTGTTGCAGGAGCGGTATACCGGGGAGCCTAGAACTACCAGACTTCAAAAATCCGGCAGTTCTTCCACTCATCCCCGCGAGGACGCCTTCCTTCAAAGAGTTCAAGATATCCTAGAAGCCCACCCCAGAGACGAACATTTCGGCATCCCGCAACTGTGCCAGACTTTGAACATGAGCCGCACCCAGCTGCACCGCAAACTCAAAGCCCTGACCGGCAAATCGACGTCGATCTATCTGCGTTCGCTGCGTTTGGCGAAAGCCAAAAAAATGCTGGAAAATTCCGATTTGAATATCTCCGAAGTAGCCTATGAGGTGGGCTTTAGCTCGCCGGTGTATTTCAGTCAGGCGTTCTCGGAGGAGTACGGGGTGCCGCCGAGTGCGGTGAAGGGGAGAGATTGAAGAAATTACTCGCTCCTTTTTTCTATTTCTTTGACCAATTCATGTATCAGATCTCTTGCCGTCATTTTAAAATTGATACAATTCCAAAAAACCGGAACATAGGCCTCTTGTACAATTGCAATCTGACTGAAACACACAGTATATTGATTATCATATAATTAAAACCAACCACTTTTGTCTCCCGAAACAATAACTTAAGTCTTTTTCACCCCCTGGAACAATAACTTATCCTTTCGGAAAATGAGCTAAAGCCTCTTTGAGTAAATAAAGACAATTTATAACCATCACCGGTGATCGATTCCCCAAACCTGAAAACAATCGATCATGTTACGCAAAGTTGTCTTTATCGGGATGATCCTGGCGATCATTTCGCAGCCCCTGTTTTCCATAAATGAAGGAGTCCAAGTGAATACGGAATACATACGGTGTTCCCGGTCTCCCATTCTCCAAGTCTCCCCGTCTCCAAGTCATTCCGAAATAACCCCTGAAGTGAAGAGTTTTAACACTTTTGAAAAAGGTTCTCCTCACCACACCGCCCTCCCCTGCTTCCCTGTCGGCGGAACTATCCTCATCGGCGCGACGATTGACGGCCGGGAAGGTTTTGCGATCCTGGATACCGGCGCCCCTATGCTGATCCTGAACCAGGCGTATTTTAGCGGAAGCGAAGACTTATCGAAGCACGAGCAGGTAGTCGGAATTAACGGTCAGGTACAGCCGGTTACTTCCGGGAGCGCGACCTTGCAACTGGGCGGATTTACGTGGAAGAAGGCTTACGCCAAAATCTACGACCTAAGTCACCTGGAAGAATCGAAGAAAGTACCAATCCTGGCACTGCTGGGCGCCAACCTGTTCCACAATATGGAACTGGTGTTTGATATGCAAAATCACCAGATTCACCTCTACCGCCTGGATGACCGGGGCGAGCGCCTACATCAAAGTACAGCCCGGGAAACGCCCTCTTTTGTGCTTCCGCTAAAAATGAAAGGGCACCTCCCCTATCTCCTCGCCAATACCGGAGGCGTATCACTGAAGATGGGCATCGACAGCGGCGCCGGCATCGCGCTGATCAAGCCCCGCAAGCAGGCACAGCTGCAACCCTTTTTGGAAACGGCCGGCGTCATCCGCGTTAAAGGCGTGGGTAAAAAGACCAGCCAGGTTCCAGTCCAACGGCTGAACAATCTGACCCTCGCCGGTCTGAATTACCATCCTCTGCGCGTCGGCTTCCGCAAACTCGAACATCTCAAAGAACTCCTCGGCGGCAGCGATATCGACGGCATCCTCGGACTGGAGTTTCTAAGCCTGCACAAAATGGCTATCAACTATAAAAAGCGGGAACTACACATCTGGGCGCCACCGAATGCGGGACTGCGGATGGCCGGAAGGGAGTGAGGTGGGACGTGGGGACTGGGAGACAAGGGGACGGGGGGAAGGACAAGATCCACATATCTCCCATTCACCCTGTCTCCCAGTCATTTCCGGATGGTCGCCGGATTCCGCCCGCCCCTCATTGCCTCGGGTCGGATAAACCCTGTGGAATTCGCGAAACGACTATTCCACAGGGGAAACTTTTCGCTTTCTCTTACCCGCCGAAGCTTTCAGCGAAGGCGGACGCTTTCCGACTTCTCGGAGCGAAGCGAAGAGCCGTATGGCCGATTTCCGCTTTCCGCTTTCCGATTTCCGACTTCCGCTTTCCGACTTCCTTTACATCCCCGCCGCCGTCCATCCCTGATCCATCTCCTCTTCCAGGTGGTGCTCCTTGATAAAATCCATGAGGACGTCCGTCAGCGTCGGCGTACCGATTTCCTGCAGGTCGTAGTAGACGCGGGTATGCGGCTTGCGTATTTTAATCAGGCGCGTCAGGTCGATAGGCGTGCCGATGGAGACAGCGTCGCAGTCGGTTTTGTTGATCGTTTTCTCCAGGTCGTGCAGCTGGCGGTCGCTGTAGCCCATGGCCGGTAACAGATGGCCGACATCCGGATAGATCTCGAAGGTTTCGGCGATCTTGCCGGTGGCGTAGGGCCGCGGATCCACCAATTCAGTCGCGCCGTACTTCTGAGCCGCCAGTACACCCGCGCCGAAGCGCATACCGCCGTGGGTGAGTGTGGGGCCGTCTTCCACAGCCAGCACCCGTTTGCCGCGCAGGATATCGGGATCGTCGACGCGGATCGGGGAGGCGGCCTCGATCAGGGTAGCCTTCGGATTGATGCGGCGAATGTTATCCCGCACCGTGATCAGATCTTCCGGCCGGGCGCTGTCGATCTTGTTGATAACCACTACATCGGCCATACGCAGGTTAATTTCGCCGGGATAATAGGAAAGTTCATGACCGGCGCGGTGCGGATCGATTAAGGTGATGAGAAGGTCGGGGTTGTAAAAGGCGAAATCATTATTCCCGCCGTCCCAGACGATGACATCACAACCGTCGGGATCGTCCTCGGCGGCGCGCAAGATGGCTTCGTAGTCGACCCCGGCGTAGATGACATTGCCGCGGACGATATGCGGTTCGTATTCCTCCATCTCCTCGATGGTGCAGTCGTGCTTCTTGAGGTCATCGAGGGTGGCAAAGCGTTGAATTTTTTGTTTGGCCAGATCGCCGTAGGGCATCGGGTGGCGAATGGCGACCACGCGCAGGCCCATCCCCATCAACGTTTCCACCACCTTGCGGGAGGTCTGGCTTTTCCCCGCGCCCGTCCGCGTAGCACAGACGGCGATCAGCGGCTTGTGGCTCTTCAGCATGGTATCCTTCGGCCCCAGCAGGACGAAGTTGCCGCCCGCCGCGTGCACAATGGCGCTCATGGCCATGACATGCTGGTAACTGACGTCGCTGTAGGAGAAGACGCAGTCGTCCACTTCCAGTTTTTGAATCAGTTCCGGCAGCTCTTCTTCCGGATGGATGGGAATGCCCTTAGGATACAGCTTGCCGGCCAGCTCAGCCGGGTACTTGCGGTCTTCAATATCGGGGATTTGCGCGGCGGTGAAGGCGACGACTTCATAGGCCTCGTTGTCGCGGTAATAGACGTTGAAGTTGTGAAAGTCGCGGCCGGCCGCGCCCAGGATAATAATTTTTCTACGGTTCATATAGATGGTTTTGGTTAGGCGCCAGAGCAGTAACATTCTCGGCCTCTTCCATCCGGATCTATTCCGAAAAAGCCGGATAAACTCCCGAAAAACGGGGGTTTCCACCAACGAGGCGGGAGAGGCCGTGAATGTTGCTTTGATTGACGGGGTGACTTGGGTACGTATTTAGCGTAATTTATCGGTAAGATCGACTGAAAAGTTTAGAAGTTTAGTCGCCGCCCCTACTGGGGCGGCTGGCTTAGAAGTTTAGCAGGTCTGAAAATGAGATTCTCGGTTTCAGCATCTTCTAAACTTATTTCAAGGAACAATTTTACGCTAAATACGTACTAACTTGGAGTCACCCCGTCAATTGAACATTACGTCGAAACACAATATATTACCAATTTTCTCAACGAAAGCCAATGATGCTTGGCAGGGTTCGGGATTGAGATTTATCATTGAAAATTCAAACAATCCCTCCAAATGACGTCGATTTAGCAAATTGCACCCATGCAATTGTCATGTCCGGGACAATTTCAAAACGGCGGGGGGATACATTTTTACAAAAAAATATCCATGCGAATTTTTGCCTGTCTATTCCTGTGTTTGCTGGCCGCCAGCTGCATCGGCACCGACCTGGTGGATACGCCCTTGGCGCCGGCCCCCGCCCAGGCCTTCATTGAGGAGAACAGCCTCAGTCTGATTTCTGGCGAGAGCTATACGCTGAGCTACCGGATTCTCGTCACCGACGGCAGCGAGATTTCCGGCGAATGGATTTTCAGCAGTCGCAATGCGGGGATCGCTACCGTGGAGGCCGGCGGCCTGGTCAGCGCCGTAGATGTCGGCCAGACCTGGATCGATGGCTTCGTCAGCGCCGGCGTAGCGGATTCGGTGCTGGTCACCGTCATCGCCGATCCCGATGCGGTGGCTGCGGTGATTATTGAAGGCGACACCTCCAACCTCAGCACCGGCGAGAGCCGTCAGCTGAGCGTCAGGGTGGAAAATACCAATGGAGCGGAACTCAGCGGCATCCCCGTGGCATGGAGCAGCAGCGATCCGGCGGTGGCGGCCGTGGATGCAAATGGATTGGTCGAGGCCCTCAGCGACGGGCGCACCAATATTACTGCTACGGCGGAGGGCGTCAGCTCCCTCCCCTTCCCCATCCGGGTCGGACAGATGAGCGCCCAACGCAGCGGCAGCTTCCGCGGGCTGAACGGCTACGCGGCCGAGGGCACCGCGGTGCTGCGGCAGCAGGACGGTAGT
This sequence comes from uncultured Saprospiraceae bacterium, assembly GCA_964632995.1. Lineage (GTDB taxonomy): Bacteria > Bacteroidota > Bacteroidia > Chitinophagales > Saprospiraceae > CAZWDL01. Next base: position 28,360 of record CAZWDL010000078.1, on the reverse strand, counting down.
ACCGAGCTCGTCTTCGAAGGTGACTTTCAGACATAGAACGGGTCGGGTTTGTACATCTACCTCAGTCCGGAGGAAGAGGGCGTCAGCGGCGGCGTGAACCTGGGCGAACTGAAATCCACTTCCGGCGCGCAGACCTACGCGATACCGGCGTCGGTCGATCCGGCGGATTTTGATTATGTGATCATTTACTGCCAGCCGTTCGGGGTGCCTTTTGGAACGGCGACGCTGGAATAGTGTACGGGAGATATAAAGAATTGGGGGATGAGTTTAGAAGTTTAGGCGCTGGCCACTTCGTGGCCGCTGGTTTAGAAGATGCTATGTTAACATCCAAGTAGTTCTTTGAAAAAATTTGTAGATTAGGCCTACCGAAGGAGGTCATTCTTTCGAGAGTGATCATCCAGTGTAGGCAGGCCTAGTGTCCTGCCTACTTTCTTTTTGGTCGCCCAGGTGTTGTTTGTAATAGTTGGGATCATATGGCACATCTTTCTTGTACAGGGTGTAGATCAGCACAAGTAGCTTTCGCTGTACGGCCACATATCCCTTCATTTTTATCTTGGTTCGATCAAAGACTCTTTCGTAGAGAGATCTGAACTCTTCGTGATATTTCACTACGTTGATGGCCGGAAAGTGCAGAGCGCGCCTAATATGGCTGTTGCCCTGTTTGGATATGCGGGTTTTACCCTTTACACTAGTTCCGGACTCCCGTTCGACAACATCGTAGCCGGCGTAGGAAACTAACTGACCCTTGCGTTCCACGAGCGCGAAGCCGTTCGTTTCGGCAATAATGGCTAGAACAGTGATGAAAGCAACTCCTTTAAGGCGGCAAATCTGCTCAATGCGCCGAGAGAGTTGCTCGTCTTCAGCGGCCAACTCCATCATTTCCTGCTCCACTTCCTCGAGTTGGTCCTCAATCAGGTCAATACGCGCTTGTTGGCGCTTTATCACCTGCTGATCAGGCTGGCGACAGGATTGTTCGGCATGGAGTCGATTAGAGATAGCCGTCTTTTCGTCCATCAGCGTGTTCCGCTCCCGACTTAGGCGTTTGAGCGCATACATCTGAGGACTGGCCGGTTTCCACCTGGGTAGCCTTTTGTCCAGTCCCAGTTCGGCCAGAGCTTTGGCTTCCAGCTTATCTGTCTTGCTCTTCAGGTTCATGAACTTGAAGTATCCCTTGATACGGTTAGGCAGTAGTACATGGACTATATAGCCCATATCATGAAGCCAGAAAGCCAGTCGTTCGTAGTAGACACCAGTTGCTTCCATGGTCGCGGACAGTTCAACACCGGCATCCACTTTTTTGGCCAACCACTCCTGCAGTGACTTGAAGCCCGATGGGGTGTTATCAAACTTACGCTGTCCCTTAATCTTCGTGCGCAGATCTTGGTGTTTAACCATCAGGCAGACACGAAAATGCTTGGCAGCGATATCAACGCCCAGGTTTTGATGTAGGAGCATAAGGCAAAATTTCGGTTAAGAAATAATGGTTCTTTTATCGTCTTTACTCGTAGCTTATACTGGCTCATCCGACAGTGCGGAAGTCCTTAAATGCTATTCTGACTCGAAAGAACCTCCCAGAGCAGGACTATCTTCTGAATCTGCATATCCTCAAGGGGTTGCTTCGTTTAGTATCCTCTGCTCTGAGGCCTCATTAATCTACTATTTTTCAATGAACTTTCGTTAGTGACAAACATACGAGTTTAGCCGCTCTGACAGCATTGCTAAACTTCTAAACCAGCCGCGCCCGACCGGTACGGTCCCTTATGGGCAGGGCCGCGGCGTCTAAACTTCTAAACTTACCCAGATAATTTTCACAATCAGACCCATAATCCATCCAATAATGAAAATACAACATTTCTTTTTCTTTCTATCCTTGCTTGGCTTCACCCAAACCCAGGCCCAGAGCGGCTGGACGCAGCCCCAAGGCTCGGGCTTCTACAAACTCTCGCAGGGCTTCATCCGCGCGGGCTCCTTTTTCAACCCCGACGGCGAGATCATCGACATCACGACGACCTCGGTGTACAGCACTAACTTCTACGGCGAGTACGGCATCAGCGAGCGGCTGACCGCCCGCATCGACGCGCCGCTCTTCGTGCGCGGCACGATCAACAACCTGGAGAGCACGGTGGACGGCTTCGTCATCCCCGGCGATGAATTCAACGGCATCGGCGATATCCGGCTAGGGCTGCAGTACGGCATCATCAGGGATAAGCCTATCGTCCTCTCCGCTTCCGGCCTGCTCAAGCTGCCCACCGGCGATCCCGTCGGCGGCGACAGCGAGCTGCTGCAGAGCGGCGACGGCGCCTGGGGTTTCACCGGACAGCTGCACGCCTCCCACTCCTTCTATCCCGCTCCCTTCTACGCCACCCTCTCCGGCGGCTACCAGTGGCGCGGCACGGCCGAGCTGGCCTACAGCTCCGGCACCGAAGAAGTCAACTACGACGACGCCGTCCGCTGGGGCGCCGAAGCGGGCTGGACGCCGGGCGAACACTGGCGCCTGGCGCTGAAACTGCAGCAGGTGATCGCCCTGGAGAACGGAACGGGCGGGGGTGTGACCGGGGGCTCGTCCATCTTCGGGAACCGGATCTCCTACTTCGGCATTACGCCGGAGGTGAGCTACCTGCTGAACAACGGCCTCGGTCTCTCCGCCTCGGTGGGGACGGTGGCGGCGGCGAAGAATATTCTGGCGGCGCCGTTTTTTAACCTGGGGGTGGTGTGGGTTCCTTAGAGCTTGTTGGGACTTTCATTTCTGGCCTACAAGTGGTAAATTTTCTTTCATACGGCGTTAAATTTTTCGCCGGATTGCCCGCATCCGACTGCAAAATTTGCCTTGTATGAAAGAAAATTTGCTCCCTTTCGCCTCAGACTGAAAGTCCCAACAAGCTCTTAGTTCCTCCTCCATTGGGTTAGTTAAAGTTCCCGGGTGCTTGCGTTTAAGGAAATTCGAAAAGGTCCCCTTTGACGCATCTCTTATTTTTTCGGAAACTTTTTGACTGCCGGGTTGTGTATTATGGATGGAATGGTTAGTTTTGCCGTCTGTTATTAAAACCCCCGCCTACGCTAAAGCTTCGGCGGGCGAAACGGGATGTAGCTCAGCCCGGTTAGAGCGCACGTCTGGGGGGCGTGAGGCCGGAGGTTCGAATCCTCTCATCCCGACAATTAAGAAAAAGGTCGCGGCATTCGCCGCGGCCTTTTTTAATTTCAGCCATGAGCTGAGCTTGCTCAAGCGAATGGATGGAATTAAAAAAGGCGAGCACGTGCCTTAAAGCACGTGCGTAACCTTTTTCGCCGATTGGATCTCCCCCACCCGAGGATCACGAGCGTAGCGAGTAATCCTCCGACCTCAACCACTTATTAAGCATATCCAGCTTGCTCGAGGGAGGAATGGGAAATGAAAAAGGCTAGCTCCGCGATTAGCGGGGCGTTACCTTTTGCGGTGGTTGTAGTCCCCCACCCAGAGGATCACGAGCGTAGCGAGTAACTGAGCGAAGCGGTCTCATGAGCAGAGCGAATAATCCGCTCAGCCACATTTTCTGAACCGGGATGGCCCGGATGTAGGGATGACCGCGATGCCGAGCTTGCTTAAAGCACGTGCGTAACCTTTTTCGCCGATTGGATCTCCCCCACCCGAGGATCACGAGCGTAGCGAGTAACTGAGCGAAGCGGTCTCATGAGCGGAGCGAATAATCCGCTTAGCCACATTTTCTGAACCTGGATGGCCCGGATGTAGGGATGACCGCGATGGCGCGCTTGCCTAAAGCACGCGCGTTACCTTTTGCGGTGGTTGAGACTCCCCCACCCAGAGGATCAGCGAGTTTTACCCAGACAAGAAAGGAAAGAGTAAAACAGGCTACTGTGGATCATCGCATGCTTCGGAGGTGACACGCAGAACACCATCGACCTCTACCTGTTTGTCGGAGTCGGAGGTATTAAAATCAATGATAACACCAGTCCCTCCCTCTGAGGGGCGAACCGCCGCAGTGAAATCCGATTTGGTGGAGGTCCCTTCGGATTCTTCAATGAAATATCCACCTATAGTGACGGGATTAGGAGCCTCCGTTCCGCAGCCCGACCGCCCTTCCAGGATCACGTATTTCTCTGTAAAATCTATTCCGCGAATGGTCATCTCTCCGCTGGCGTCTCCTGATGAACGCACCTTGAAGTCGGCGGAAAAAGACCCCGTCACCCCTCCTTCTAGCTGAATCGATACCCCCTCTACCAAGGCGGCTGTTAAAATTAAATTATTAGTATTTACATTTTTTGACGTACGCTGGCTTTGGTTTAGCAGGTCCGCCAGTTCGGCGGTGCTTTCCGCCGCTACTGAAGCGGACAGGTCTGCCGGTTCAGGTTCGGACGTGGAAGTGAACTCACAGGCGGTAATAAAAAGCGGCAACAGGAGAATAAGGCGCCGCAGGTGGAAGTAGCACGAAGAGGGAACATAGTGGAGCTACCTGCCTCCGCAGGCCATAGCCTGCTTCGGCAGGCGGAGGCGTGACCGATGAGTAACGCAGTATAGCCAAAAAATGAGCCATAGAAAACTATAATCTAAAGGTGCCCGGGTACTTGCGTACGCATGTTTCCCGTCAACAATTTTGGGAATTGCTTGCTCCGGTGTTGCCGGTAAACATGCATACTTGTTTAGGGGATACCCCTAAGAACCCCGGGCAGGGTGGTTCGTATTTCGCGAGTTGTTTCTCTTATACCAAATCGGTATCTTTAAGGCTGTGGAATTCTTTCTTCACACTTCCGGCAAGAAGAAAAAAACAAAAGCGAATTACCACTGATGTTCAGAATAGACATTGACGAACTGCGAAAAGGATTTCCAGGATTTACCCCGGTTGCCGGCAGTTACCTTGCAGAAGCCGCTATTTACTGTTTGGAATATAGTGGCCACGAATCAGGGACCGAACTAAACTTACATTTGGAGGGGGATGATGAATTAGTACCTTTAATCTGGCATTCAAAATTACCTTCTGATGCAGCAAGTACATGGAAGGACGAACAAGAATTAGTGGAATATGCAGCTGTGGGAATCGCTTTACCGTTAATTCTTAACTTAACTGAGTATTCAGAAGTACAACGAGCAAGAAAAGGAAGCGGCGTGGATTATTGGCTTGGTAGAAAAGACGAGCGCGGATTTCCAATCCTGGAGGCCTTGTTGGAGGTTTCTGGAATATTAAAAGAAAGTCGGGGAAATTCCCTGAATGCACGAGTACAAAAGAAAAAACAACAGGTGAAGCAATCACCCTACAAGAACTTGCCCGTTTATGTTATTGTTGTAGAATTTAGTACGCCGAAAGCTAAACTTAACAAGCTATGACCAGCGAGATGAGTACCTTGCACCAAATGGCCATGGAGTTTGTCGATGAGGCACGATTGGCTCATCAACGTGGAGAAGACCCTACGGCCCGATTATTCTTTGAAAAGGCTTTCTACTTAGAAAAGGTAGTTGCATTAGCAGCTCCCCTGCAAGAGACTTATAAACTTACGCGGTCTGTGTTTTTGAGAAGTGCTGCTTCCCTGGCCTTAGACTGTGGTTTTACTAAGGAGGCTGTTCAGTTGACTCAATTGGCTTTGTCCTCACATCCTCATCCGGCTATCCAACCTGAATTAGAGGACCTACTCGCTAAGGCAAGTTCACAAGAAACCAGAGAGGAAGCCCCAATGACCATCACCGGCCGTTTAGTAGCCGCTGACCTGCCGAATCATCAAATTAAACTCCAGCTTTTGGATACGACAAACTTGATTACTATTCGTGTTCCGGAGGATACCGTTGCCAAAATAGTGAAAGAGTATTGGGATAACCTGGTCGTGGTACGTGGTATTACACGCCCCGATGGGTCTATCTACTTGCAAGATATACAGCAGGCTGCTTGAATTTTCTATTTTTCCTGAGCATGCTAACCGATGGCCTTGAGTGGAAATTCAAGGATATAATCCTGACGCAATGAGAAGCCTTCGTTCCAAAATGCTATCCGAATGGTTAAACCCAAAAATTTTGATAGTGGCTTCTCCAATGCGGGTCTTGGAAAGGATAAGACCATCCTCCTGCCATGCGAAATGATCAGTCCACTTGTCCTTACGAAGATTTAAAAGCGGATGATATCACTTTCCCCTCCCAGAACAGTGCCCAAGTCGCTTCCTTTACTCCGGTTGCATAGACTACAAGCAAAAGCTAAATTTTCCTTCTTGGTTTGCCCACCGTGCTTCAGACTGATAATATGGTCTACCTGAAAATTATAGAAGCTATTTGCCTCGGGGATGAGGCAATATTCGCAACGATGATTGGCGCGCTCAGTTAACAGCAGACGTAAGGCATTCCAAAACGTAGCGGCTCATTGGGAAAGTCGATAAAGCGCACGTGCTTTAGCTAAACGAATAAGGCGTTCCAGCACAATGTAATGATCCAATTCTTCCTTTTCTTCTGCGGATAAGCCGGTCGTTTTCTCCTTTTCAATAAGTTCTTCCAACCGGCCCTGCATGTCAGGATCCGCCCGAAGCTCTAGAACTTTTTCCGGATTCATACTGGCAATACAATCTGCCACCGAATCGTAAACGCTGGAAGCTGTCATCTTTCTCGTTTTTCGAGTTTGGCGGAGACGTTCATCTTGATAATTTTTTTCATCAATTTTCCCAGAGTTATTCACCTCCCAATTCAAAAGTTTTTTGGAACCACTCAACGAACGCGTCAACTGAAGCAGATTTGGCATCCAAATAGCCCATCTCGATCGCCAGCCCAAATGGCTTTCCAGGCTCCGGTTGCCAAGACAACCAGGTGTGCAAAAGTGCCTTCTGAGTTTTTGTGGAAGAAAACCGGCGTAATCCTTCCGTTCCAAGTTCCTGTATAGTTTCTTCAGCGTACTTCCATAGATCATCATTATCTGCTACCATACCGGCCAGAAAATGCTCCAAATAGCCAGGGTTTTGATTATCGGGTATAATCCAAACACCGATAGTAGGAAGATTTTCTTCCTCGAGGATGATTCCATTAGATTTAACGGTTTTACGGTCGACTATTTCTGAGGGTAGCTTATCAAGTAAAATATTTCTGACGGACTGCCAACGGGCTTCTGCGCCAGCTTCGTTGGCGTCAATCACTAAACCGATATTAAACAAATCCGGATTATCAAGAGCTTCACGAAAGGCCACCAGGGCTTTCTGATAGCCCCCCGCTTCAAGCACAAATTCGTCTTTGAACTTTAGCGGGTTGCGATAGCCTATTGACGGCGCCAGGCCACGTTTTTTCAACAAGTTAGCCAATGCAATGGCGTCCTTCCCTTCGACAATGAGTTGTTATGCCATGCATTCAGCGAATTTCCAGGTTCAGTTCCAGGGCATCCTCCAGGCGATCGATGTCGTAGGAAATAGCTTCCAGTTTTCTCTGCCGGTTAAACTGCAACCTGGCGAAAAAGGCCTTTTCTCTGTTTTCCGGCTTCGAGGCTACATAGTAGAAAGAGCGAAGCGCGTCCTCGCTATGAGTAGTCGCGAAAATCTGAATGTCCCACTTCTGAGCATACTCGAAAACCAGTTCCCAAAGCTTTTCCTGAACGCTAAAGTGCAGGCCGGCCTCGAATTCATCGATCAGTAACATCTTACCCTTAGCGTTGACCAGGGCGAGCGCCAGCAAAAGCACGCGCTGCACGCCGTCACCAAGGGTCTGAAGGGATAATGGCCCAGATTCGTCCTCCAAACGGACCTTTGTCTTATCTTCCTTGACATCCAGTCGAACGAGACGGGGTTCTACAGTTTGACGGAGAATACGAAGCACCTCTTCTTCCAATTCCGTCAATACAATTTTTTCCCATAGTGGCTCCAGTTGAAAGCCATTCATCATAAAAGGCACAAAGATCACCTGATCTCTTGGATGATCGGGAGTGACATTTGCTTTGAGTTTTGAGTTGGGTCCTTTAAGACCTTCAATCCGGTATTCAACATCATCGTTCGGGCCTTTCTGCCGGAAAATAGTCAGATCATTAATTTGAAGATCCTGTTTTTCCTTATCCGCCTGAAACAACCGACGGTTAAACAACGCATCATAGGAAGATGACCAGGAAGGCGTAAACTCACCCCGCTGTTTTAAGATGTGATTCACAACGGTATCCTCACCTTGAGCCGCATAGATGCGTAGAGCTTCCAGCAGAGCGGTTTTACCGGTGTTGTTCTTTCCCGCAAAGAGATTGACCTGACTCAACCCTCTTAGATGTAAGTCTTCGAAGAGGCGAAAGTTTCGGATATGTAATTCGGACAGCATGGTTACTTCGGTTTCACATTTCCTAAGGTAAGCTTTTCTGCCCTCTTTAACCAGTTTGAATGCCGGACTTTTCCTTACTTCAGATTTCACATGGTGCAACGGTCCGTGCTCACAATCCCGCCTGGCTCAGAATTTCCTTCAACTTCCTCCGCCGTGAATAAGTTGATTTAATTTCGGCGACCTGCTGCTCAAACGCCTCTTCCGGTTTGATCGCTTTGATCTCATTCAGCAATTCCGCCACCTTGTAATAATGCCGGTCACCCGTATGTGGCAGTTCGTCCTCCAGCAGCTTTTCAAATACACGCAAGGCAAGTTTCGGAAAAAGCTGCCTGTGTCTCTGATAGAAGGGGTATTGAATGAGTGAAAGGTGTAATTGACGGGGGTATTTTTTGAACAAGGGAGGGATTTCCGTCAAACGCTCTTCCTCCTCCAGGTATTCGACGAATTGACTGGGGTTTTGCTTTTCCAAAATAGCTTCAAATCGCTGTAGTTTTTCCGGCAAGACTCGCTTTGCAAATTGGATGCTTTGGACCCGGGGAACGTTTTCCAGATATTTTTTAGTCAGCTCAAAAGTCGATGTTCCGCTCCGGTATTCTTCTTCCATTTGAATGCGCTTCTCGAAAAGCTCGTCCCTAGCGGAATAGTAGAAAGGACGGTTCGCCTCTTCTTCATTCAGCTTTTTGTCGAGCAGTTCAATAGCCCGGACAATTTCCCCTTTGCTTTCATCATACTCGGCCAATCGTATCGTGAAGTAATTACTAGAGCTGCTTAGCTCCTTTAGTAAAGACTGTTTTTCCCCATCATCCAATACAGGCTCAATTTTATTATAAATATGCCTACGGTAATATTCGGCAAGACCCCACGTCAGATCATTTTCCAATACCAATTCCTTAAAATGGACGAGTTCTTCAGGGGGAATCCTGTCGGCAGTTTCTGCGGGAAAATTATCAAATGTGGTGTATGCCAATCCATTTATCGATTCCCACAACTTCGGCAGCCAGCCCGTCCGCTTTTGAGGCGGCATGGCAGCAATGAATTCCGCCATATAGCATCCGAATGCTAATCCATCATAAGAATGATCTGAATAATGACCGTATAGATATCCTTCCTCAAAACTTTCGCCGACCTGTTCGATAACGTAGAGGAGCAACTCTCCAATTTCGTCCGGCATTTCCAGCCACAAGCCTCTTATTTGTTCCATCCAATCGGAGAGTTCCGTTTCAAAGGCTTCAATGTCGTACAGATCCCGGGTGAATAAATTCTGCACGCCATTCTTCACATAAAGAAATTCCCTTTGCTGGGTTTTCCTACTGGCAAATTTGAGCCGGATAGTATGCCGGAAACTATCCGGCGCGAACTGCAGGACCAGTTGCTTTAATTCTTCTTTCGTCAGCGCATCGATGTAGGCTTCGAATGACTGTCCTTCCTCACCAGTTGGATCCGCTGGGTCCAATATTTCCAACGCTTCAGGCTCCGGATCATTGATCACATAAAGCAACAAAGCCGCCAGGTGTTTGCAGGGTCCGTCATAAGGACAACTGCAGTGACCTGTAATTCCCTGGTCTTCTCGCTCTACCATTACATCATATAAATCCTGCCCAAAAGCTTTGGCGGTTACTTTCCCCGGCTGAAACCTTACGTTTTCTATCTGTTGATTGTGGTAATAACCCTGTCCCCGGGCTAAAACAGCACTGCCGAATAAACCATTCAAATCCGTGGGATGGAGGGATTGAATTTTCTGGGAAAAGGATTCGTGTTCTGATAGGTTGAAAAGTGAATATTGGTACATTACATAAAGTATTTTAATTCTATAAATTACCGGTTTTCACTCTTTTAAAAAAACTTTCCAAAGCGTATATTTTATGAAAAAATTGGCTACTCCCTTAACCATTCTATTCATATGAAGCCAACTCCTTCTAAGGACGATATCCGTTTATTCCGGTCTGTTTTCCACGGCAGAGAAGACGTCTTCGCCATCCGCTGGGAGAAAGGAAAGAAGAGCGGCTATATGCCGGCCTACACCTATGATCCGTACCTGTATCGCGTGCACCGGATGAAAGGAGGGACGTTTAATTGGTTCTAACAAAGTTAACATTGACATTCATGCCGAAATTGAAGATGGCCATTTGGTTGCCCAAACGGCGAGCTGCCCGGAACTGGAAAAGATCAACCGGGAGAAAATAGAAAGCGTGAAATTTAGGTATTTCGATGACGCTTTCATAAACGAAAAAGCGCCTCAGGCCGAGAAAGCCGGATTGCTTGACCTGGATAAAATGCAAAAGGAGGGGAATGCCTCAGAACTATACGATTCTGAAGAAGAATTGCTTGAGCATGTTTTGAAAAACAAACACGTCAAACATCACCGGCAATTGAGGTTCCTGGCGGGCAGGCACGAGAGCGCCATTCTGAAACTACGCTTCGTTCTTGCCCCTTTCTCTTTCGTATTTCTCTTAGCCGGTGAGGCACAGTTCCACATTGTATTGGAGACTTTGGACAGGGAGGAAGCTACCTATGTCTGGCACCTGGAAAAGGATCGAAAACTCCTGCCTGAAAACTCGAAAGCAATCGATGAGGATCTGGCTATCATCAGAAATAAGGGCCGGCAGGCTTTTCTGGCCGATGCACCCAAAAGCTTCAGCCGGATTATTCACAGCTATTCAGATGAACGTAAGGGGTTTATTCTTTGGAGGGATATGCTGGAGGAAAAGCTTTATTGAGGATTGTACTTTTTTCGGACTGTAAAATAAAATCCTTCGATTGAGCCATCTACTTGACACCAACATAGTCATTTTCTTCTTCGAGGGTAAATCAATAGTCTTTAGGTAATACAATTTCATATTGAAAAAAGGGCAAAAGTCTTAGCTTACCACTAATAGTTTGAAATGAGAAGTACCATCTCTTTCTGGTAGCGCTGGTCGAGTTCGAGTTTGGCGGAGACGTTCATAACATTGGAAAATTTCACGGAAATATCACACAATCTCTAAAAGTCCATAATCACCACTATCATTTAGCTCCTGTATTTGAGTTTTATGGTTGATCAAAAGACGGGCAGCATTCTTTGTAGACTGGTTATTAGTTCTCAGCAACACCAATTTTGGTGGAAATCCTTTTTTAATTGAAAAGTAGTTTCATATCAGGCAGCTACGATTCGTGTAATCTGTTCCCTCCTTGTGCTATTGCCCTCTCTTTCTCACTCCGAAAACTTCGGAGTGAAATTTCGAAATTTTTCACTTCCATGGGGCAGATGTCCCAAAATGTCCCAGCATTGTTTTTAAATGCAGTTTAATTTTATAGAAGTTGTCTAAAGTTTTCTGCTGACGGCGAGAAAGCAAGATTTTTGGCCCAATTGAGGCTTTTTTCGAGGCGCATAGTGGAGCTACGGGCCGAGAAAAAAACAAAAAGTGGGTCAAAAAGATGCTTTTGATAGCCCAGTGAGGAAACTTTTGACAACTTCATACTCAACTATTATCTAAAAACTCTTCAAGCAAAATTGTGGGCTTCCCCGAAACCACTCAAAAAAGAAGTAGGGCGCAAAGCTTGAATGCGTTAATGATAGCGTAATTAAAAGCCAATCAACCATGAAAAATTCATCCATTCTTGTTCTATTGCTTTCCTTCTTTATATCTGCCTGCCACGAAACAAATGAAATGTCTGAAATGGCAACCGCAAAAAAAGAAAAGTTTCTGCAATTGGTTGAAAAATATGACATCGAGGGCTACGAAGTCCCCGAATCAGAAGAGATCTGGATAAACCTGGATCTGGAAAAACTGGAAGCGACCTACAAACGCATGCGTGAGCAAAAAACAGCCTTTGAGGAAAGAGAAAAAAGGATGGCTGAAATACATCAGACTATTGAGGAGGAAATGAAGAATGCGGAGAACCCAAAAGAGAAAATGAAAGAGATGGCCAAGCGGTATCCGGAGTATTTTGTTACTGGAAAACAGGAATGAGCGAATAAGCACCCAAATGTCTGATCCGGAATGGCCGGGATGGAGGGATGACCAGAATGCCGCGCTGACTCGGGCGTTGCGTTCTCGGGCTCCTCGATCCTGGCCATCATTTCATCCAAGCCATCCAAGTTCAGACAATTTGCAAGGTGCGAAAATAGTATACCCTGAGGAACTCGAAAGAATATTCCCCATACAACGTTTCGGGAACCTGGGAGCTGCGAGAGGTGTCCGAATTTGGAGAAGCTATATCGAATGTTTACCTGGCTCAGTTCGGTGATAGGGTAACGGGCTATGTACACATCAATGTCAAGACTTAGACCTGCCAGATTGTAGAAATCCGGCAGGTCTGTCTCCGAATTTGCTTGCCAAACGCTACTTCCCCGCCCCCACCGGCCACGCAAGCTGATAAAAAGGCATCACGTACTCAGCCGCCTCGCCGATCCTTTTCCCTTCGGCGTTGAAGGTTCTGACGGTGGCGGCGATCACATCTTTGCGGACGTCGAATTCCAGCAGAACGGCTTTATCGGGGTAGGGAATCCGGGCCCGGTAAATATTCCCCTCGCCTTTCAGGGCGTAATCCTTATTAAAGGGCGCCGCCTTGGAGCTGATGTATTGGTAATTGCAGTTGACCTGAAAAACCTGCGGCTTCGTTTCGGGCGATACCCCGGCGTGGTAGACGATGAAGGTCTCATCGGGATAAAAGCGGAAGTAAGCGTCGGCGTCGCTGCGATCCGCGAGCAGGGAAGCGGGTAATTGGTAGACCCCGTCTGTGCGCAGTTCACCCGGCTCTTCCGGCAATTTGTATTTCTCGCCCAGGGTTTGCGCGCCCAGACTCAGGGAAAGCATCACCAAACCAATCGTTAGTAGCATGATCTTGTTCATAATCGGAGTTTGAGACATTGAAAAATTTAATATTACAAGAAGCTTAGGAAATTGCCTATTGGTGTTTTCTAAGAACGCAAAGAAAGGGGGAAAATTTTAACGCCTTCGCGGAATGCTGAAAATCACGGGGAGGACAGAAAGAGAAAATAAATTACTACAAAAAATAAGTCTGCACGTTCCAGTATACCCATCGGGATTTCCGATCAAATTGCAGAGACGGATGCAAAAAGGATGATGTAACTAGTGGAACTGGCCAACCTGAGGGATGAACCGCTCAGAAAGATAATGGGATCCTGCAACATTCCGAATAATACAGGTCTCCACACATGACATACACTAACCATATAACTATTCTGTGGCTTTTTTGAAAATTTTCTCTGGCGAAGCCAAGGTGGTGAATAGTAACTCGGGATAATCAATTGATCATTAGCTGACCTGCCTCGAATTGACGTTAATCATCCCCCCCATACGTCTCCAAAAACTCCTTTCGCGCGATCCGGTACACCTCGCTCTTATCCGGCGGTGTGGCCAGGAAATCGCCTGTTCTGACGATCATTTCCTCTCCCCAGGGCGCCTCGAAGTAGAACGTATCGTCTTGCCCGAGATAGGCCAGCAGGTCCGGCGTCACCTCCAGGGCCATGACTTTCCCTACCGCCCGGTATTCCGCGTATTCGCCTTCCGGGGGGTGGACCAGGACGTACCGCTCCCGGAATTTCTCCGGAGAAAGGATGTATTCCTCTCCCGCTTCCGTCTGATTCTTTACGATATAATCCCCCGGCCCGGCGACGTTGACGGTCTCCTTGCCGTCGGCGGTGAGGGTTTCCACTACCTCGCCGCCCTCGGCCCGGCGGGCCAGCACGTGGGTCTTTTTCCGGTATACCTTTCCCCGTTCCTCCAAAAGCGGCAGCAGGAGATCTTGTAGGGCTTGCTGGGAGAGGTGGGCTTTTTTACTCATGGCATGTGAAAATATCTTTTGTTGGCTCCGGACCGCAGGCATTTTACCTCATAGCCCGTACAGGGAAGTTGGGCTGGATACCTTAAATTGAGGCAATGTATTAAAAATTAACCGGGTGAGTAAGCATCATCCGGAAAGGAAACATAAAGGATTCCAGGAAAAGTATCCATTTTCTGGATATTAGGCATGTGAAAAAATCAGTTAGATGAGTTTCAGGCCAAAGTCCAAGACCCCGTAATAGAACAGCTCTTGATAGGTTTGAAATCCTTAGCATCAAACAAATACCCAATAATATCGTAAAACTCCTAATACATCATGACATAGAAATTCTTCCTCTCCAAAAAAACAACTATGGGCTTTGGCAATAATTTCAAGGATCAAGAACCTGGTATAAGGAACAAGTACGCACTGCTAATTGGTGCAAATACCTCTAATGCTTCTAACGCTCCACTAATTGGCGTCACCTCGGATTTGGAAAAGTTCGGGAAAATTTTGGGTGATTCCAGGCATAGTGAATTTGAAGTGACCAGCTTATTAAATGAAGGTTTCATGAAAGTAAGGAAGGAAATCTCCAGGATTAGCAGGAAAGCTAAAAAAGACGATGTTGTTTTTTTCTATTATTCCGGCTCTGCTCGACTAGATGAGCAGAATTCCCTCTATTTACTACTTCGTGATAGCGAAGAATCATTTCTTGATGCGACTTGCCTGGAATCAGAATTCATCCTGTCACAATTCCGAAAATCGAAATGTAGAAATTTTATCATTATTATTGATTGTTGCCACAGCGGCGCCTTTTTCAACAATAACCGGGGGCTACCAAAAGGATTATTTGCATTAACAGCCTGTGACGAAAATGAAACCACTGGTGAAAATGCAGACGGCGGTTATTTTTCAAGCATTATTATTAAGGGACTGGAAAGTGATTATAATAATCGATTATTCTTCGATAAAGCTAATTTTAAAGACTGTGCTAAAGTTTTGATAGATCACATAAAAGCTTTGCGAGTGAAAAAGCCAAGCCAAGTTGCTGTAACAGCATCTCCCAATATTTCAGAAAGCTAAAATCCAGGATCCAGAATACTTGTAACCCCCATCCACCATGAAAATAAAAATCCACGGCCAGGCCGTCGACAATCCGGAAGAATTCTTTCCGGGCGACCAAGCTCCAGAATTGCTTCAGTCTTTTAACCTAAGCCGTCCCGGCGGAGAGGCCACCACGGAAATCACCGCGACGGTAGAGGATGACCAGTTGCTCAAGTTAGAATTCGACGATGATACGGTGTGGGTCACTCAGATCGAAGATTTAAAAGACCTGCTGCCCGGACCGCCCCGGCCGGAAGATGGAGTTCTCGAAATTCCCACCTCTCTGGACCTTCCGCCCGACGAACGGGGAACCGCTGAAAAGATATCACTGCGGAAACTAAGCATCTTCAAGCCACGGCTGATCTCCGCCGAGACCGTCCGGGAACTGGCCGGCGACCTGGAGGCGAAAATCCTTTCGGAGGGTCTACATGTTCTGGATGCGCATTTTATACTGCAGCCCTACGAATCGGAGAATGATGAAAGCACATTAAACCGTTCCCGGCCTGTACTGCTGTTCATCCACGGAGCCGGCTCCAATACCACCGCCTCCTTCGGCGGATTGCGGGATTCCGAAGCCTGGAGCGAGCTGCGCCGTGAGTACGGCGGGAATATCCTCACCTTCGAACACCGGACCTGGACGCAAAATCCGCTGGAGAATGCGCGATATTTGCTGGAGAAACTTCCCCGCAAGGCGCGCCTCCACCTGATCAGTCACTCGAGCGGGGGGATCGTCGGCGACCTGCTGAGCCGCTGCAACGGCAAGCACTCCTATTTTACCGACCGGGAGATCACCTATCTGCGGGATATGCAGCGGGAAGGAGACGCCGAAGTACTGGAAGCGATCAATGCCCTGGCCCGCGAGAAAAACATCAGCGTGGAAAAGCAGGTCCGGGTGGCCTGCCCCGCCGCCGGGACCAGCCTGCTGTTACGCCGCCTCGATCACTTTCTCAACTTCCTCCTCAACGCAGTGGGCCACGGCACCGGACAACAAACCGGTCCGGTCTTCCCGGCCGTAAAATCCTTGCTGACGGCTATCACAGATCAGAAGAACAGGCCGGATGTGCTACCCGGCCTCGAAGCCATGACCCCGGATTCTCCGCTGCAGGGTATCCTCAACAACCCACACGTCGAGGTCAATGACGAACTATACCTCATTGCCGGAAAGGGGGGACGAAAAATCCTCCGGTATTTGTCAGACAGATTAGACTACCCCACAGACCACGACTTCGTAGTAGACACAGAGGCAATGTTTATGGGCCTACCCAGGGCGCAGAAAGTCTATTACTATCTTGTATCCGGCGAGGAAGTCGATCATTTCTCCTACTTCCGTAATACCGCCGTACAGCAACATGTCGTCGGGGCCCTTACGGGAAAAGCAGCTGCCCTGCAATACTTTAAAGAGCTAGATCAAAACCGGGCCCCGGCACCGAACGATATTTCGGAATTACAAATGACAAGAGGCTTCGATCTTCCCTCTCTTTCTCCTTCCCGGAAACCGAAATTCCCTCCGCTTCCACCGGTAGCCGTCCGCATGGTAAACGGGCATTTGAATTATGCGACCTATCCGGTGCTCATCGGTCATTTCCTTAACGACGGCATCGTCAGCGCGGAGAAGGAAATGGATTATCACCTGGACCGGCAACTTTCCGGCCGCTATGAGCTGGGCTTGTATCCGGGCGCCGTCGGAACCAACCTGGTCGTCTTTTCCGAAGGTAAGACGAGAAATCCCGGAGCCGTAATCGTCGGACTGGGCGTCCCCGAAGAAATAACGCCCTTCCGGCTCAGCCAAACGGTTGAGCAGGGCTGCCTGGAATATGCCATGATCAACAGAGATGAATCCAGCCGGGATGAAGAAAAAGAAACAGGTATTTCCACCTTGCTGATAGGCAGCAGTTACGGGAACCTCTCCTTATCCAATTCCATTCAAGCCATTCTGGAAGGCGTTAGGAATGCCAATAAAAAAATTCAATCCATGGAGGAGGCGGACTTGCCCCTCATCACCGAGCTTGAGTTTATCGAGCTCTACCAGGAAAAAGCGGTCAATGCTTTTTATCTGCTTCACGACCTGGTGAAAACCGGCGGCATGACCGAAATAGAGCTGCAAGGGCCGATCCGGAAAAAGGAGGGCGCCAGAACCCTCCTGCCCGTTTTCACCGAAAAGGAATGGTGGAAGAGAATAACGGCGCTGATGAGAAAGGATGAGCAGCAGTCTCATTATCTGTCCTTCAGCGCCTCCTCCGGGCGCGCCAAAGTAGAAGACCGGGCCCTTTATACCAACCACCGAATCCTGGAGTCCTTGCTCCGGGAAAACAGCACCAAAAGCACCTGGGACCGGGAGCTGACCAAAACCATTTTCGACCTTTTGATCCCCAATGACTTCAAGCTGTCTTTCCGCAACCAACAGAACATGCTGCTGATCCTGGATAAATCCACCGCCGAGTATCCCTGGGAACTGTTGCACTACGACCGGGCCGGGGGCGATCCCATTTGCGTATCCGCCGGTATGATCCGGCAACTGTCGACTTCCGACGATCGCAGGGTTATTCACCCCGTGGCAGGCGACAAAGCATTGATCATCGGTGATCCTCTGCTCGACAGCGCCGGCATAGGGCGGCTGCCGGGCGCCAGAGAGGAGGCCCGGGAAGTGGAAAAAGTACTGCAGCGATATAACTACGATACCGTCGCCAGGGTCGGCTGCTCCTTCACCGAGGTGATCAAAAAACTCTACGATGATTACAAAATCATCCACATCGCCTCGCACGGGGTTATCGACTACGGCCCGGAAAAGCGCACCGGCATACTGCTATCCGACGACGTCGTGCTGACCGTAGCCGAAATCAATCAGCTCGACACCACCCCGGAATTGGTCTTCGTCAATTCCTGCTACATGGGGCAGGTGGAGGCTTCGAGAGAACGGCACTTCCAAGACAAATTCAAACTGGCGGCCAACATCGGGACCCAACTGATAGAAATCGGAGTGAAGGCCGTGGTGGTGGCCGGCTGGGCAGTTCACGACAGGGCGGCCAAGCGCTTTGCCCAGGTCTTCTACCAAAAAATGCTGGCCGGGGAAACCTTCGGAGAAGCCGCCAAAGCCGCCCGGAAGGTCTGTTATCAGGAGTTTCCCCGAACCAACACCTGGGGCGCCTATCAATGCTACGGCGATCCCTTTTATCAACTCGAACAAAGGAAACTCCAACGCAGTGATAAACACACTTACCTGCTGGAAAAGGAAGTCCTCATCGACCTGGAGATCCTGATCAACGAGGCGAAATACGCCGAACCGAACACGCCCCGGATTAAGGAAAAACTGGAAAAAATCAGCCGCAGGATTGACGAATCCGGACTGAGAAACGCCCGGATCACCGAAATGGAAGCCACGGCCTACGCCGAAATCATGGAGTTCGAAAGCGCTATTGAACGATACGAACGCCTCCTTTCGGAAGAAAAGGCCCTCCACTCCTTGCGCGCGCTTGAACAGTGGTGCAACCTGAAAGGGCGGCATCTGGCCGGTTTGAAGGATAAAGAGGGAGTAGATCTCGATTTTCTCATTGAAGCAATAAATAAGGTTATTCATCGCCTCCGACAATTACTGGATTTTGGCAAGACTTCCGAACGCTACTCCCTGCTCGGTTCCGCCTACAAAAGGAAAGCCATGCTGATCCGGCAAAAAGAGGAAAAGCAGGAGGCCGTCCGCGAAATGGCTGAGGCGTATAAACAAGCTTTCCTCCACCATAACGAAGACCTCCGGCAAAGGCGGCCCTACCCCCTGACCAACTGGATCATCGGAGAGAAGCTGCTAAATGACAAAGACCGTTTGGAGGGGACCAAGGAAATTTTAAAAGCCCCGCTCAAAGATTTCATCACCGCGAAAAAGGAGGAGTCCGAATCCTCACTGGACCCCAATGAGTTCTGGGACCTGATCGAACGGATCAATTTCAATCAATGCCTGCTCTTCTTTTACCAGGGAAAGGATGATCTGGAAAACCTGACCCGGGAAATTATTAAAGACTACCGGGAAGCCTGGGACCTGGCAGGCTCAGAAAGACACAAAGACAGCGAGATCGCCCAGATGACCTTTATCAGGGATACACTGGCAGGGTTTGGGATGGAAGATAAACCGGTATATGAGCGTATTGTCAAACTGCTGGAGGAGTTTTAGGAGCCTTGTGGAGAGCCAGAAGTTTTTAGCCTTTCTTTTGGAAAAAAGAAAAGGGTTACGTCTACTGTTGGTCGAGTGTCTATGACCTCGACCGCATATCCCGCGGTCTGTGACCGCTGCCAGCATTTGCCTACGCAAGTTCTGAAGGCCTCCACTTGTCGATACTTTTTGAGTGTAAGACGTATCTGACCGCTACTTTACTTCGGTATAATGCCCCACCGCAGGAAGCGCGTTGAACGCAGAGGATTAGCCATAATCCGGGAAAAGACGACAAAAAATATTCTTATAGAAAACAAAAAACCTATTTTAATTCCGAAAAGGCTATTTTTAGACCCGCCTATTTATCGATAATTCTGTAGCTTAAAAACTCATAACATCTCTCTCTATTCCTTGCACCCCTCCCCTATTCCCTGCAACTTTGTAGTGAAAGAAATCAAACCCGATCCGGCATGAAACTCCTCAAGGAATCCCTGGCCCTTCTGCTTATGCTACTCAGCGGCTTTGTAATCGTTGCCGCAGCGTTTCACTACTTCTCTCCCTTGCACACTACAACAGACCGGGGAGAACGCATTAAACTGCAACCGAAAGACATCATCGCCATCTTCCCCAACGAAACCGACAACACCTTTTTCGTCGAGTTCCCCGACAGCACCGTCGCCGCCGCCGAAAATTTTGACAGCTTTCGCCGGCGGGCGCGTTTCAATACAGTGGATTACTCGGCCCTCATTAAAACTGGAGCAGACAAGATTACGCCGGCTGAATTCCAAAACGCGGAAAGCTATCCTTGCGATCCTTTTGTCGATGGGTATAACGTCTTCGAAATCTGGGGTTTTGTGTATATCAACCCGACCTACTTCATCGTCATCGGCGGCAAGCGGCGGTTTGCCGACTGCCCCTGCGACGATCCGCGAGTGATCAGGGACCGGCACCCCAAATGCCCGCATATCCACCACCGCACCAAGCAGGCAATCCTCAAACGGGCCCGGGCCTGCGGGCTGGGCGACTGGTTTCCGGTAGAGAAGTGTGATCCGGGCTTTTAGTCTCTCGTATCAAGAGAAGACCACATTAAAAAGCAGGTAACGCTCTATGCCCTTGACAATTGGCCGTTGGCCGCTGGCGGTCTGCTCTTCGGCTAACCCCGGGTAGCCTGCGAATGGCGAACGGCGAATAGCGAACAGCTTCCAGATCTTGATTAAATATCTTAAAAAAACTTTCATATGAATACCGCAACCACCAATCAACAAGCCGACGACATCATCCGCAACCACGCCTGGTTCTCCACCGTGCCCGGCTTCACCCCGGTGCCGCTGCTGGATCTGCTGGGCATCACCGCCATTCAGCTGGACATGATCAAACAACTTTGCCGGGTGTACGAGAAGCCCTACGACGAACAGAAAGGCAAGGCCATCGTCCTCTCGCTGGGCGGCGCCATGCTAAGCCGCATTCCCGGCTACGCCTTCCGCTCGGCCTTCAAAGCCATACCGCTGGTAGGCTGGGCGCTGGGCGGCGTTTCGCTGGCGGCCTTCGCCGCGGCCGGAACCTACGCAGTCGGCGAAGTATTCAAGGAGCACTTCGATCAGGGGGGTACGCTGCACGACCTCAATCCGGAGAGCCTTCGGAAGTTTTACCGGGAGAAGTGGAAGGAGGGGAAGCGGATGGTGGAGGAGTGGATGAAAAATAAGGATAAGCCGGAGGAGTAGGCGTTATTATTCCTAATGAACTATGACCGTAAAAAAATGAGCCCAGGCTGTTGGTCGAGTGTCTCCGACCTCGACCGCATATCCTGCGGTCTGTGACTGTATCCAAAATTTGGCTGATCCAACTTTGTACTCCTATCCTTTTGACAAATCGACCCGCAAGGATATCCCCGCTGTCGAAAATACACGAAACGGCGAACAAGAAGAGGGCTACAAAAGAAAGCCAGGCCATCCGAAATCCTCGCTGACTGTAAGTATTTTTCCCGAACGATTTTTTCAAAAAAATTGAAACACATAGAAATTTTCCGTATTATGGGGAGAGAAAGAAAGGGATTGAATATCGCTGAAACATCCAATCCTTTTATTATTCTAACCCCCGCAATCAGTGAAAATGAAAGTAATGGCAGATATACCATCGCTGTCCTTTGATATCCACGTTGTTTTCCCCCTTCTGAAAAATTTCAACCTTATTCAAATACTGTTTTCCGGTTCCAACTCCACTGTAACCGGATACCTATCCCTTACTATCAAAAACTTTTTGGTTTTTAGACAAATCTCGTGATTGAAAGTCAGTCAAAAACAGAAATCGACGCTCCCTCTGGTCGCTTTTGTTTCTCATTTTTGGCTGACCGCGAGATTTGTCTAAGAAGGAACTTTTTCAAGGAAAACGAAAATGCCGAACCCATCCACTCCACCCAACCTCTACGCCCTGCTCATCGGAGTCAACGATTACCCGGACGAACGCCGCGTCAATAACCTCGCCGGCTGTATCAACGATGTAGCCCTCGTGCGGAGTTATCTTGGACAGCCCCATGTAATGGACCAATTCGGGACCAATCGGGTCAAAATCGTGGAACTTACCAATCCGGTAAGCGACGGAACCGGCGGCAAAGACGGCCGGGGCGCCACAAAAGACAATATCGTCGCCGCGATTAAGGAGCATCTCGGACAGGCGCAGACCGGCGATACCGCCCTGCTCTTCTTCGCCGGTCACGGCATCCGTGAATTCACTGATATCATTGCCTTTCAGCAAGAAGAGATCGACGAGAACATCGGCGGGCTGGTGTGCACCGACTTTCGTTTGGGCGGAAGCCCGGGGCCCTACGTCCTCTGCGATAAGGAGCTGCGCTACCTGATCCGGCAGCTCGCCGAAAATAAAGACGGCTCGCCGCGGGCCCACGTCGTGACCATCTTCGATTGCTGCCACTCGGGTGAAAATACCCGCTCTGTACTGACCGAGGAATTCCCCCCCACCTCCCGGCAGGTGCAGCGCCACGCCCTGTCTACCCCCCGTACCGCTGAAGAATACATTTTTTTCCAGGATACGCAGGTCAAAACCCTGATGCAGGAAAATCGCCCTCTGCGCGATATTCTCCCCCTGGGCGAGCACGTCATGCTGGCCGCCTGCCGCGAGGTGGAACTGGCCTGGGAGGGCGGCGGCAAGCGCAACGGCGCCTTCACCCTGGCACTGGTCGATGTATTGAAACAGCACCAGGGCAACATCAGCTACCACGACCTGCAGAGCCGCATTCTCAACCGCATGCGCTTCAATATACTGGAAGGAGAATCCATGGACAGGCGGCAGACCCCACAGTTCTACATCCTGTCGGATAATCCTGCGGGACGGTATAATTCCTTCCTTACAAACAAACCCACCGAACTAACGCGCGACTGTAACGTCGTATACAATGAATCAGAGCAGGAATGGCGCATCGATATCGGCGCTTTTCACGGACTGCCGGTAGATCCCAAAAAGACGCCTACGTCCGTGTCAGTCTATCCGATCAATACTCCCAGTGAAAAAGTAAAGGCACAGGTAAGCCGCACCTTCCCCACTTACGCCCTCATCAAATTTGATGAGCCCTTCCGGCACGACGAAACGGTCGCCTACCGGGGTATGGTCGAAGGACTTACCGTGCCACCGCTTAAAGTGTTTATCGGGGGAGTACAGCAAGGGGTCGATCTGGCTGAAAAAGAATTGACGAAGCGCCTGGAAAAAGTACATACCCAGTTGTTCGAACTCACCGACCGGGAGCAGAGCGCAGATTACGTGCTGTACGCTGAAAACGATTTCTATCAGATCCGCTTGCCTTTCGAAACGCATCCTCTTTTAAAAAAGGTGCCCTACAGAACTGCCGGACGTGTCGCAACCGCCTTCGATACGCTCTTCGAAAACCTGCACCAGATGGCGCGGTGGACGTTCCTCCGGGATCTGGAATACATCCCCAAATCACACCTGATCGCCCCTGCCGCCAGAGATCACCGGATGTATCCGGTCGAGTTGCAGGTATTCGAATACGACAAAGAAAGTGGAACTGAAAAGCAAATTTTCCCCACGGGCTCCAAGCTTACCATCCAGCTCACCAAGGAATCGCCCGAAAGCCTGTTGCGCTTCGAGCTGATCAATCATGCCGAAGAAAATCTAAACGTCAGTCTGATTTATATGCCTTTCAACTTCGGTTTCAGCGTGGAAGAAGGCAGCCGCATCATGAAGGAGCCGCAAATGTTGCTGGGGCCGGGTATGAAACTGGACACCCTCTCCTTTGTAGAAATGGAAAACGGCAAAGGATATATCCCCCTGGTTATTGAAAACTATGCCCGGCAGTTCAACCTCATCGGAGAGGAAAACTACCTGAAACTGGTCATCAGCAAAACGCCGTTTGACCTCAGCACCTTCCACCTCGACCCCCTGCCTACCGCAGATGAAGAAGATACGAGAAGCACCCGCGGTTTTGAAATGAAAAAAGAGGAGCCGGAACTTCCGGAAATTGACTGGGAAGTCAGGACTTTTGAGCTGTTTATCAGCAATCCCGATTATATGCCGGAAACCTGATTAATGCTATCCTTCAGTGCTTTGAGAAAATCGAAGTACAGGAAGTATGTAAAAAGAAATATTTCGCCTAAATTGAGCAATGTCAACAAGCATTCTTCTTACATATTTCAACACCTAAACCCTCAAAACAATGGCAGGTAATATTTATGCCTTATTAGTGGGAATCAACAAGTACGCCGGCCGCGTTCCCCACCTGACGGGATGCGTTAACGACGTCGAACGTTATCACCACTTCCTGAATGAAAACTATCAGAACTACAAGCCGGAATTTCTCAAAAATGAAGAGGCTACCCGAACCAACATCATCGACCAGTTTTACAAACACCTCTGTAAAGCGGGCCCCGAGGATACCGCCCTGTTCATCTACGCCGGCCACGGCGCCCAGAGCCTGTCGGCGCCCGAATTCAAAAAGTACTTCCCGGAAGGGGTGGACGAAGGCATCGTCTGTCACGACAGCCGCCTGCCCGGCCACTTCGACCTGGCAGACAAAGAGCTGGCCGTCCTGATCCATGAGGTCGCCAAAAATAATCCGCATATCGCTGTGATTATGGACGCCTGCCACTCGGGCGGCGGCACCCGCGACATCGACGAGCTGGGCGGACTGGTCTCGCGCTATACCAATGGCATCAACGACGCCCGGCCCCTGGACACCTACCTCGACGGCAGCCCGGCACAAGGGTTCTATGCAAATATGATCGACCAGGCGAATTCCGACGACCCCTTCTCCATCAATATTCCCAACAGCAGACACATGCTGATGGCCGCCTGCCAACCGGAACAGACCGCTAAGGAAGACCGGCGCTACCACCACGGCATCTTCAGCGATACCATGATGGGTATCCTGGAGGATACCAACGGCGATATCTCCTACGCCGATCTGTTTACGCAGAGCCGCGCCAAGGTGCGCACCCGGGCCAAAAACCAGGATCCGCAGTTCGATACCTACGAGAATTTCCAGGCCTATAGCGGCTTCCTGGGCAGACCGGTAAAAAGCCCTCGCACCCGCTATTACGATGTTTCCTTCAATCCCGGCAAAAACAAATGGGAACTCAGTGCAGGCGCTATCCAGGGCATCCCCGCCGACGCGGATAAAGCCGTCAGCCTGGCCCTCTTCCAGTCGACACAGGACGAACGCTCCCTGGGTGATGCCGCTACCGTCCAGGTTGGCGCCGCCTCCAGTACTGTTAAAATGCCGAAGGAACTGGCCGGTCAGCAAGACAAACACTTCAAGGCCAGAGTTACCAGTATGCCGCTGGCGCCCTTCGTCGTGCAGGCCAAAGGCAACGGCAAGGTGCTCAAAATGCTGGAAGAAGGATCAGATCAGTCCACCGGCCTGAAATACACCGAACTGTACAATATCCTCTTTTCCGAAGAACCAGGGAATGCCAAATACACCCTCGAAATAGACGGACCGAAAGTGATATTGAAACAACGCGAAACCGGCGATGTCATCGAAACTTACGAGGACTTCAACGAGGAACTGGCTGAAAACCCCTTCATCCTCTTCCAGCATATCGCGCGTTGGGAACGACTCCTGGCCCTGCAGAACCACCACCCCCGGATGGATCCCAAGCAAGTGGATTTTGTCTATGAGACACCGGTCGGCAACCGGGTTTTCAAACACTCGGATGGCGAAGATATCACCCTCGATTACGATGGCGAGCCCATCCCCGGTGAATTTAAAATCCGCAATCGCATCGGTACCAAACAGGACCTCTTCTATATGCTGTTGTATTTTTCCGATGATTACGGCATCCAAAAACTCGACTCGGGCACCATTAAACACGGTGAAAACTTCCAGACCATTTTTGACCGGAAGCAGAAGATCACCGATCCGAAAAAAGACGAGGAATACAACCTCCTACGCTTATTCATCACCACCGAGGAGGTCGATCCCTTCCTGCTGACCCAGGACAGCATAGAAAAGATCAAGGAAAGCCTGCGATTCGCCACCAAAGGTTTTGAGGATGAGGAGGAAGCCTCGAAGTTTGAAAACGACTGGTTCATCAAAACCTTCCGCGTCCGGCTCGTCCGACAAACCGATGAGGTCGGAGAGAAAGATGCTGCCCTGGCAAACGGCGCTATGACCATCAAAGCACACCCCTCCGTCAAAGGCAAGCTCAGCATAGGCAAATCGGCCAATCCGACGCGCAGCCTCACCGACGGCCCGGATGTAACCGAATTTCTGCGAGCCAACGGCCTGGAAACCATCGCCTTCGGCGCCGGTAGCCGGGACGTAGACGGTGGTCCCAGCTCCCTGGAGATTTCCGGTCTGCCCCTCGACGTCAACGATCAGCTCGAAAAAAATCCATTGGAAATCGAACTGGACGCCGCGCAGATGAATATCGGCGAAAGGGAAAGCGTCATGCCGGTGGTCTTCGACGGCGAACACTGGCTCACCGGCGGCGATGTCGCTCGTGATGAGGCCGACGCCTCGAAAATTACCGTCAGTGTTGATCACGTGCCGGATGCACAGGACACTCGCAGCCTGGGCAAGGCTCTGAAGCTGTATTTCTTCAAGACTTACCTCAACCTCGATGACGTGAATCAGCTGCGCCTGGTCGAGTTCAAAGAGGACGGCAGCGTTGACCGGCGCAACGATAAGACCGAAACTACTGCCCGGGTAGCCGCCGGCAACAATATCCTGCTATTGGTCCACGGCATCATCGGCGATACGAAAAATATCGCCGAAGGTATCGCCGCACTCAAGGACACAGACGGCAATCCGCTGGCCGGCCACTTCGACGCGGTGCTGACTTACGACTACGAGAACCTCAGTACGCCCATCGAACAGACGGCGGAGCAGTTGAAGAAAGACCTCCGGGAAATCGCCGGCATTCACGAGGACGACGGCAAGCAGCTGACCATCCTCGCCCACTCTATGGGCGGCCTGGTCTCTCGCCACTTCGTCGAACAGCTGGGCGGCAACCGGATCGTCGATCACCTCATCATGTGCGGTACACCTAACGAGGGATCACCTTTCGGCAAAGTGCATCTGGCGCGCAAGGCCCTGAACATGCTGACGGTGCTGTCGCTCAATATCTTCCCGGGAATGGCTGTCGCAGGGCCTATCATCACCGGCATCCTGAACAGGTCCAAAAAGCTTACGCCCACCCTGGAACAGATGAACGCCGAGTCGGATTTCCTCAAAGCCCTCAACGAAAGCCCTGATCCGGCGACGCGCTATACCATCCTGGGCGGAGATGTGGAGCAATACCAAAGGCAAAGCGATCAGTTCTTCGAACGGCTGCTGGAAAAAACCGGTAAGGGGGTCATCTTTGACGCCCTTTACGGTAACTCTCCGCACGACATCGCGGTGAGCAAAAACAGCATCCTCTCCATAGAACCTTCGCGCAACCCGGCGCCCGTGAAAATCGGCGTCGATTGCCACCACATGAACTACTTCGTCCCCGGCCCGGGACTGGATGCACTGGGAAAGGTGGAGTGGTAATCAGATGCGGGGGAAACAGGGAGAAGAGGAGATGGAATAAACGGCAAATCCGAGGCCTCCGTCTCCTCCTCTATCTTCCTTGTGCTTGCTTTACAGTTTCCAGGTACACTGAGCCCAGCCTGGCCTGTGTTTTTTACTTCCGGCTTTCTTACAGAAAAAAACTCAAAACCGAAAAGTTTCCCCCTGTGGAAGATTCCAAATTGGTGATAAACATTCCCGCATGGCTTCTTTGTTAGAAAAAGCGGATGAATTTCCGCCTTACCTTTAAAAAAGAAGCAATGTCCGACCCCAAAGTACACATCGGCACCTCCGGCTGGTCCTTCAACTGGCAGCAATTCGTTGACGAAGATATCCCCAGCAAGAACAAACTGACCCATTTCAGCACATACTTCGACACGGTTGAAGTCAACTACACCTTTTACCATTTACCCCAAACCAAGACCGTCGACAAATGGCGGAAACAAACCGCCGATGACTTCGTCTTTGCCTTAAAGATTTCCCAATACATTACACATAATAACCGGCTGAGCCGGGTGAAGACAGCAACAAAGAAGTTTCTCAGACGATACCGCCACCTCGAAGAAAAAGCAGGACCCATCCTCCTGCAGCTGCCCCCCAGCCTGGAGGCGGATGCAGAATTACTCAGGAAGTTTCTACAAGACGCGGATGACGACCGGAAAGAACTGGAGATGGATCCACTGCCACTGGCCTTCGAGTTTCGCGATGAAAGCTGGTACCGTGAAGAAATAACCGACATCCTATCGGAATACGAAGCCTGCCTCGTTTTTGGCCATTCTTCCAAATATCCCTACCCCGAAGAAGAACCCTTTACCTCTAACCGGTTCGTCTATTTCCGCCTGCACGGCCCCGAGAAAATGTACGGCTCGGAGTACGGCGAAGAGCGGCTGAAGAAATGGAAGGACAAGATCGAAAAATACGGACAAAATAGGGACGTCTACGTGTATTTCGATAATGACCAGCACGGATACGCCGCGAAGGATGCCTTTGCACTGAAAGCAATGATTGAGGAGGATTGATTTTCGCTTCCGCGAAAAGACGCATTTGAGCTTCACGCAGAGGCCCGTGGCCACCTCCGGTTCGT
>CAZWDL010000077.1:0-34624 GCA_964632995.1 uncultured Saprospiraceae bacterium | reverse complement strand
GCCTCGGGGTACCACTGATCCCAGCAGACCAGCACGCCCAGCTTGCCCACGGAGGTCTGAACCGGCTCGAAGCCGGTATCGCCGGGGGTGAAGTAGAACTTCTCGTAATAGGCCGGATCATCGGGGATGTGCATTTTGCGGTAGATACCGGCGATACTTCCGTCTTTTTCCAACACTACGGCCGTATTGTGGTAGATGCCGGGCGCCCGCTTTTCAAACAGCGAGGTAACGATGACGATACCCAGCTCCTTGGCCAGCGCGCCGAACCGCTCGGTGGAAGGGCCGGGGATAGGTTCGGCCAGGTCGAACTTTTCCACATCCTCCACCTGACAGAAGTAAATACCGGTGTGGAGTTCCTGCAGGATGACCAGTTCGGCGCCCTGCGCGGCGCAATCGCGAATACCGGCGATGCTTTTGGAAATGTTTTCTTCGCGGTCGGTAGAACAAGATTGCTGGACGATGCCGGTTTTTAGTAAGGACATTATTGTGTGTTATTTCAGTGAGTTGTTGGAATCAGATACTTGGTTTGCTATGGGGCTCCACTAGATGAATATTTACCCCGTGTAATAGTCGCTTTGCGAATTCCATGGGATTTACTTGACCAGATTGGGGAGCGAGAGGGTCGGGCTGCCCGGTCCCCTAGTGCCGAAGCCACTAGCCTCCCCGTCTCCTAATCACCCCTGCCGGAATCTGCATCGTTACGCAGTGCAGGGAGCCGTGTTGCCGGATGAGCGGGCGGCAGTTGATGCCGGTGACTTCCCGGTCGGGGAAAGCCCGGCGAAGTTGCGCCAGGGCTTGCTCATCTTCCGGTACCTGGTAAACAGGGACCAGCACGGCCCCGTTGATGATCAAAAAATTGGCGTAGGTGGCCGGCAGCCGCTGCCCGGTTTCATCGTAGATGGCCTTTGGCAGAGGCAGCGGAATCAGACGATAGGGCGCTCCGTCGAGCGTGCGGAAGGCTTTCAGTTCCTGCTCCATCGCCTGCAGGGCTTCGTAGTGCTCATCCGCCGGGTCCGTACATTGCACGTAAGCAATGGTTGCCGGATCACAGAAGCGGACGAGGGTATCGATATGCGAATCGGTATCGTCGCCGGCCAGGTAACCGTGCCGGAGCCACAACACGCGCTGCAGGCCAAAAAGTTCCACCAGGCGGGCTTCGATTTCAGCCTCATTCAGATGCGGATTCCGGTTGGGAGAGAGCATACATTCGGCGGTGGTCAGCAGGGTGCCCCGGCCGTCGCTTTCGATACCGCCGCCTTCGAGCACCAGCCCCGGCTGCCGCCGCTTTTTTACTTTAAATATACCCCTTTCGTATAGCTTACCGGTAATCAGGTTATCCTTGTCGGCGGGGAACTTTAGGCCCCAGCCGTTGAACAGGAAGTCGTAAAGTACAGGTTGATCTTCCTCGAAGATGACGATGCCGCCGTGGTCGCGCGCCCAGGTGTCGTTAGAATCGAGTTGTTCGAGGTGAATACGAGCGGGATCCAGATGGCTCAGCAGGGGGCGAACTGCCTTTATATCCCGGCAGACGATCAGCACATCCTGACGGCGGCTGACGGCTTCGGCAATTTGGACAAAGCAGGGGATGACTTCTTCGAGGAGGTCCGCCCAGTCAGTATCGGCATGGGGAAAGGTCAGCTGCACCGTTCCCTGAGGTTCCCACTCAGCGGGAAGACGTCGGTTCATAGTAGATTCAGTTTTGAATAATTTGTACCAAGCAGGGGCAAAAATAAAACGAGTGAGCCGCATTGCTGCGATTCACTCGTTTTAGACGGGAATTCAGTGTCCAGGTAACTGGCTTACCGTATTCGAGGATAATTAAAAAAGAATCCTATACTTTAACTCAGGCCCACTGGTTTTTCCGTCGCCCTTTCCGGTGCTTCTTCTTATCCTTTTTAGTGAAAGGTCTTTTTCTGGTTTTATCATCAGCGGGATTCACCCGCAGAGCGCGTCCTTCCAGTTCAGCATCCTTAAAGGCATCCATCACCTGCTTGGCGACGGATTCCTCTACATCGAAATAGGAGTGCTTCTGTTGCAGATTGATTCTTCCTACTGAGCTACCGGAAATGCCGGAAGTTTCGCAAACCATGCGCAGGAAGGATCCTTTATCGAGACGGTCTATTTTGCCTACATTGATAAACAAGGAGGTGTAAGAGACCTTGGAAGGTCCGTCTGCTGCTGCTGCTGCTGAGGAAGTGCTGAGTTTATTGGTTTCCTCATAGCGTTCCACCAGGTCACTGAGCACGGAAGAAGCCATTCTGGCGATAATTTCTTCTTTGCTAAGATCTTTCAGCGCATCCATAAGGGAGGGCAGTAGCGGTTGAACATCTTCCCGAACGGGGGTATCGACCAGGTGTTCCAGGCGTTCTTCCAGGTGGCGCTTCAGGATAGCGGATCCCGATGGAGCTTCCACCTGAGCGAATTTAATTTTCACGCGCTTTTCGATCTGTCGCACCTGCGATAGGTCCTTGCGGGTGAGCAGGGCGATAGAGGTGCCTTGCTTGCCCGCGCGGCCGGTGCGTCCGCTGCGGTGAGTATAGAAAGCGATGTCATCCGGCAGGTTAAAATGCAGAACGTGAGAGAGGTCTTCGACATCGAGGCCGCGGGCGGCGACATCCGTAGCGACCAGCAGTTTTATCCGGCGATTGCGGAAGCGGTCCATGACCTGTTCTCGCTGAGCCTGTGACAGCTCCCCATTGATGGCGTCGGCCGGATAGCCGTCTTTGCTCAGTTGACTGGCCAGCTGAAGGGTATCGCGTCGCGTACGGCAGAACAGCAGCCCGAAAAAGTCGGGGTGGTAGTCCAGCAGGCGGCACAGCGCTTCGTATTTTTGATCGCGCTTCAGCAGAATATACTGGTGTTCGATATCGCTGTTGGCGGAATTGCGATCGCCGGCGGTAATTTCCAGGGGTGCGCGCAGATAGCGCTGAGAGATACTTTTCACATCAGCGGACATGGTTGCCGAGAACAGCCAGGTCACTTTTTCCGTGGGCGTTTTTTCCAGGATGATGTCCAGGTCTTCCCGGAATCCCATATTGAGCATTTCGTCAGCTTCATCGAGGACGGCGATGCGAACCCCTTCGAGGTCTATCCGCTTGCGGTTGATGAGATCGACGAGGCGGCCGGGGGTAGCGACAACGAGGTGCACCCCGTCCTTCAGCTGCCGGATTTGGCGGCGGATATCGGCGCCGCCGTAAACGGTGGCGATGCGCAGGGCCGGCGTCTTGGCAGCATATTGCTGCAGCTCGGCGGTGATCTGCAGGGCCAGTTCGCGGGTCGGGGCCAGAATCAATCCCTGCGGACGAGACTGGTCGGTATCGATTTGTTCGATTAGGGGCAGTCCGAAAGCAGCCGTTTTGCCGGTGCCGGTTTGCGCCAGAGCGATCATATCGGAGGGAGACTGGATAAGCTTGGGAATAGCCATCTTTTGAATGGCGGTTGGTGTTTCGAAGCCCATTTCACTTACGGCTTCGACGAGGGCTTTGGAGAGGCCCAGCTCTTCAAATGAATGCATTAAAAACTGTTGGAGCGGGAGAGCCGGTTTCACGTCCGGTGCCCGCGATGAAAAAAAGGAAAACTTTCGTGGCCGCCATTTAGTTCCTTTGCGTATTGATAAAATTCAAAAGGATGCAAAAGGCATTAGCGAAGCCCCGGATGTTTTCGTGATTATTTCCGGAAGGAGTAATGTCATGGAAGACAATCGGGCATGCGCCCGGTAATCTGGTCCAGCGATTACAATTCACGCTTTTAAATAACTCACCTTCCGGAGATCAGCATTATTGCGCGGGTACCGGTTGAACGATCAATCGGTGCCGTATTTCTCTTGCTTGTAGGTGGCTTTCTGAATCTCATTGCGGCGTTCTACCGAGGGCTTGGTGTAGTGCTGACGACGGCGCACTTCCTTGATGAGCCCTGTCCGGCGGTGTTTACGCTTGTAGCGTTTCAACGCGCGATCAATGGATTCTCCACTTTTTACTTCAATAATTAGCATTTGCTGTATTTTAAATTTAAAAAAAATGTATCTGCTGACGAAGAGGACTTCTCTTCGCCCGGTATATCTGATCATTTGATTTCCACTTTGGAAAAAACAACACCAAAAGGGGGAGTTGCTTCAACAGCTGGTGGCGGAACGGCAACGGAGCTATCCCGGTAGCGTATTCATGCCTGGTGGCAGATGGGAAGGAAAATGCGGCAAAATCGGCAGCTCCGGAGAATGCGGAGAGGAAGTGGCCGTTTTTTCCCGAAACAGTGGTGAGCACCTCCCTGGAGAAAACGGCTAACTTCCCGATACGTACAATTTACTGTACGTTGTACTTTTTCTGCTTGAAAGCCGCTTTCAGTGTCTCATCGCGCCGTCTTACCGACGGTTTGATAAAATGCTGGCGGCGACGCAGTTCCTTGACAACGCCCGTTTGCAGGCTCTTGCGCTTATAACGGCGCAGTGCCCGGTCGATTGATTCGTTGTCTTTAACTTCAATAATCAGCATGAATTCCGAATTAAAAAAGTTTGCGAATCGCAGTTTTCAAAAACGACGCACAAAGGTAAACGATTCAATGGATATTACCAAATGACCGCTCCGATAATTCACTGGTCATGAATTGCTTCGAAAAGGACTTATGCTGAATTGGAAATGAGCATCCGGCTTGGTGAAATATGCGGCGTAGTTGCCGGGCAGTTTGAAAACCATCCTGTATCTAAACAAGCTAAAAGGGCGGTTTTGTTCAACTACTTGTTAGAATTACCTGTTTTTCTCACGCGAAACGTTCGTCTTCTTTCCTATTTAAACTTCCACCTCCAGGTTCTCCCTGGCGAGCAGTGTCCCTTCAAATCGTTGCCGGCACTCTTTTTCTCTTTCCACAAGGAAGGCATCCGAATGAGAAGGGTCATGGTGGGTAAGGATGAGGCGTTTTACTTCGGCGCGTTCTGCAACTTCCAGGGCCTGCTTATAGCTGCTGTGTCCCCAGTTCCGGTGGTTGCGCAGTTCCTCGCTGGTGTATTGCGCATCGTGAATGAGCAGATCGGCGCCGCGACAGAAATTGACTACTTCTTCGTCAACTACATCACCGTGTTCTATATCTGTACAAAAAACAATGGATTTGCCATCTTCCTCGATGCGATAACTGTAAGCGCCGCCGGGATGCTGGTGGCGCAGGGCCATCACTTTGATATCCCCGAACATCTCCATTGGTTTGTCGTAGAGCAGAAAGTTAAAGTGAGCTCCCATGTTATCAAGCTGTACGGGAAAAAATTCCTTTTGCATCTGGGTAGCGAATATTTCTTCCAGGCAGCTGATTTCACGACCGAGGCCAAGGGCGAGGATATGAATGGTGGCTTCCTGGTCATAAGCGGGGGAGAAAAAAGGAAAGCCCTGGATATGGTCCCAGTGAAAATGAGTGAAAAGGATATAGAGTTGCTTGTTTGCTTGATACTCCGGGCTTTGCATAATTTCCTGGCCCAGCTCGCGAATACCCGTTCCGGCATCCAGCATGGTAAAAGCGCCTTGGCCAAACTCGATTTTTATACAGGTGGTGTTCCCGCCGAATTCCAAAAAATCCGGATGGCAAACAGGAATAGAGCCTCGGGTGCCATAGAATTTGACTCGCATAGTTCTTTGGGTTAACACATAATGAACATTGCTGTTTGGAGTTGGTCAACAATTTAAGTTTTTTAAAACAATCATTTGCACTCCGGGCCAGTCTCATTCTGTAATTAATTCCCCTATCTTTCCTAAAAAAATGAATCCACCATGTTACTTGCTATAGATGCCGGCAATACAGATATCACCTTCGGGTTATACGACGGGGAGAACTGGGCGCGGATATGGCGCATCTCTTCGAAGGAAAAAAAGCTGCGCCGCTCCTGGAACGCCAAGATCAAGGCGGAATTGCGGGAACTGGGGCTGCGTAGCCCTGATCTGCAAAGGGTGGTGGTCAGCAGCGTGGCGCCGGAAATTAATGAGTTGCTTTCCGCTACGATAGTCAAATTGACGGGCCGGGAGCCGCTATGGGTCGGACCGGATCTGTATAACCGGCTGGTGATTGAGGTACACAATCCGGTGGAGATGGGAACCGACCTGGTGGCTAACGCCGTGGCGGCTTACGATCGCTTTCGGCAGAAATGCCTGATTGTCGACTTCGGCACGGCGCTCACCTTTACGACACTCGATGACGACGGGAAGGTGCTGGGGGTAGCCATCGCACCCGGTCTGCGCACGGCGGTCAAGGCCCTGTTTTTGAACGCGGCTCAACTGCCGGAGGTACCCCTGGAAGTTCCACAGTCGGCGCTGGGGCAGAATACCATTGAAGCGATACAGGCGGGGGTGGTGCTCGGCTACGCGGGCATGGTGGAACATCTCATCCGGCAGATTCGCTGGGAAGTAGGGCAGGATATCAAAATAATCGCTACCGGCGGCCTTTCGGAAGTGCTCACGCCGCTGAAAAAACAATTCGACGCCATCGACCGCTTGCTGACGCTGGAAGGACTGGTGTTGATCGAAGCGCAGATAGGTTCTTGATTGCTCGGCGCTTAAAACCGGTGTCCAATGGAGAGGAAGACCTTCAGTTTATCCTGGATGGCGCCGTCCGTATTGAAGGGAAGCATGACGGACAGTTTGACTGGGCCCAGGATTGAATTATAGCCTGCGGTCAGGCCCGCGCCGGCCAGGAACCGGTCGGGATTGGGGATGCCGTTACCCACCTCGGGTTCGGCAAAGAAGCCGGCGTTAAAGTCGGCTGCCAGTATCAGGTTGTCCCAGAGAAAATACTGCAGGCCGATACCTGTTCCCAGGCTGACCTGAGCAGCAAACTCGTTAGGGTCGAGCCCGAAGAAAGGGATGGAGCGGCGGGAGACTCTTTCCGGAGACCCCATCAGAAAGAAATCGCTGTAAGTATTGCCGGCGCCCCAGAGAATACCCGCGAAGGGGGAAAGGCGAAGGCTGACTCTTTCTCCCAGCGGAAGATAGCTGTCCGAGTGGAAGCTCAGCTTGGGGTAATTATCAAAACCGAAGAGGGAATCGGGGTTGGAAAAAGCGGTATCCAGTCCATTGACGCTGTACCCCAGATTATTAACGAATCTTGCCTCGAATCGCAGGTGTGTACCGGAGGAGGGCAGGATATTGCTGTTGAGGCTGTTGAGTTCCAGCGATCCGATGAGGTTGAGGTTGTTGTAGTTCAGCCGGTCGAATACCGGACCTTCACCCACGGCCGATTTTAGCGAAAGCGACTCCCACCCTGCACCTATGCCGAAGCGCAGGTTTTTCTGCAATCTTTTGTACAGCAGCAGATCGACCGGCAGGTCTTGCAGAGAAATTTCCTGTACGGGCCGCCCCTCCTGAATGACCGGCAGCTGGTCGCGGTTAAAGTGGACGGAAGCGTCGAGGTACAGGTTTTGGTCTTCATTGAGATATTTGAGATAAGAGAGGCTGTACCGGTAATTGGTCGCCAGTTTGCCGACAAACATCAGGCGCGAGTTAGCGCCAAGCAGATTGCGCAGGGTGAAGTTAAAGGCCAGTCCGACATTGTGATAAGTATCGTAAATCAGCGAGCCTTTGATCAGTGCATTGGCGCGTTCAACGGCTTCGAAAGTCAGGATATTCCGGTTGTTTTCCCGCCGCAGGCTATATTTGATTTTAATGAAGTAGTTGGTTCCATAAAGATTGTCTATGGCCCGGTCCAGGGCATTCGGTGCAATAGCTGTTCCAGCATCGATATTAGCCCAGCCGAGAATAGCGTCATCGGAAATGATGGAATTGCCTTTGACCTCTATGCTGTCGATAAAAAGCTTTTCCGGATAGCGGAGCAGCGGGCGTGCCGGGGGTGGTCCGAGTGCGTTGAGGGAGTCGGCGAGTCGTTGGAAGGCCTGGAAGTGCCGCCGGCCTTCAGCTTCACCGCGCGCCATTATGGAATCGGCGCTGGCGAAATCGGGAGCGCCGTAAGGATCGATATCGGGCTCTACATAGAGATCGAGGTATTCCATTTGTGCTTCGGAATCCTGAACGCTTCCGAGAAACATGGCCTGAGGGATAATGCCGGTGAGACCTTCGAGCTCTTCCATGGAGGCCCGGCGGGGTCCGCAGTGCACGCCGATTACAATGTCGGCGCCCATCTCGCGTAGTTCCTGAACGGGGAAATTGCGGATCAGGCCTCCGTCGACGAGGATGAGGCTATCGCGTCGTACCGGTGTAAAGACGGAGGGAATAGCCATGCTGGCGCGAATGGCTTCGGCCAGTGACCCTGCTGTCAGTTCGACGGGCACCCCCCAGTATAGGTCGACCGCCATAGCGTGAAAGGGGGTTGGTAGTTGGTTGAAATCTTCGGTAGCGTAAGCCGGCAGGGTCAGGTTGGCCAGCAGGTGTTCAATCTCCTGTCCTTGAATCAGGCCGCCCGGCGGCTTGACCTGTCCGTCGATAAAAGGCAGTTCGATCAGCTGGTTTTTGAAATACTGCTTTTCCTCGAAGATAACTTCCGGCAAGGGCAGGTTATCGGTGAGGACGCGGTTCCAGTCCTGCCGTCGCGTAATGGCCTCCAGCGAGTCGGCCGGATAGCCGAGCGCGTAGAGACCGCCTACGATGCTGCCCATGCTCGTTCCGGTGAGGTAATCGGGTACGAGACCGGCTTCTTCCATGACCTTCAGCACACCGATGTGTGAAAAGCCCTTAGCGCCGCCGCCGCTGAGGGCTATGCCCAGCTTGGGCCGTTTTCGCGTTTCCTGCGCCAGGGTCAGCCCGGGTAAGCTGCATAGTAGAACGAATATGAGCAGGATCTTTCGCACGTAGTTTCCTTTAAAATAGTGAATTCGGGTAATTGTCTTTAATAATCGATAGCTGCTTGCACTGCCTTTGCCAGAGGCATTTTCAAAAAAGTAGCTTCGGATTTATCCAGGATTTACGTAAAATTACATTGACGCCGAAAAGATTTGAGCATTCAAACCTTATTGCGTCGAGTATAAACCTTCCCAGGCAACAGCCCGAAAGAGAAAGGAATACAATCTAATTATGTGGAAAGTTCAAAGGTTGAAGGTGCTCGGTTCGAAGTTCGGACAAGCTTCAACTGTTGAATCTTGAACCGAGCACTTTCAACCTTTCACTCTCCGATGCGGGCATTGAGCAGCGTGGGTGGAGCGTCAATACTGTTGAGGTGTTGTTCGGCGAGCCGGGTGAGTTCGGTGATAATATCCGGATGTTCTTCAGCGAGGTTGTGCTGTTCGCCAGGGTCCTCTTCAACGTTGAAGAGCAAGGGCGGATCATGGGTTTTCACGACGCGCTTGTCGGGTTGGTAGCGCTTGCTCATAGTAACGAAATGCATCTTCCAGGGTCCCTTGCGGACGGCGTAGAGCGTCTGGCCGAGATAGATAAACATTGCCTCGCGTACCGATTCCTTTTCCTGTTTCAGTTGCGGCATGAGGTTGTAGCCGTCAAGTACGTGACCCTTCGGCAATTCGGCGCCGGCGAGCGCGGCGGCGGTGGGCAGAAAATCGAGGGTGCTGGCCAGGGCCATCGAGACGCTTCCCGCCGGGATGACGCCGGGCCACCAGGCGAGGGCGGGTTCGCGAACGCCGCCTTCCCAGGCGGTGCCTTTACCTTCGTGGAACAAACCGGCGGATCCACCACGGTTCTGCATGACGAGCCAGGGGCCGTTATCACTGGTGAACAAGACCAGCGTGTTTTCCGCCAATCCATTTGTTTTTAGAAAGCTCATAATTTCTCCTACACTCCAGTCGATCTCCTCTACCACATCGCCGTACAGACCGCGGCGGCTGGCGCCCTTGAATTCCGGAGAGGCATACAGCGGTACATGTGGAAACGTATAGGGCAGATAAACGAAAAAGGGTTGGTCTTGATTTTCTCTCATAAAACCGATGGCCTTTTCGGTGTATCGCCGGGTCAGCAGGCCCTGGTCGGGTTCGTTGTCGATAACTTTTTCCCCTTCCATCAGCGGAATTTCGGGAAATTTTTGTGCGCCTTCCCAGTCGTTTTGCCTTGGGCTCATATCATTCGAGTAGGGAATTCCGAAATAGTAATCGAAGCCGTGGCGGGTAGGCAGGTAGGGGGGCAGGTGACCCAGGTGCCATTTGCCGAGGCAGGCGGTAGCATAGCCTTGCTCCTTTAGTATCTCGGCGATGGTGAGCTCGGAAGCCGGCAGTCCGCCTTCCGAATCGGGGAAAAGAACGGCTCGCTGATCGCTGCACATACCCGAGCGTACGGGGTAGCGACCGGTGACCAGGGCTGCCCGGCTGGGAGTGCAGACGGTGGCGGGAACGTAAAACTGGGTCAGCTTCATACCTTCGGCAGCCATTCGGTCGAGGTTGGGAGTGTGAATGGTGGGGTGTCCGAAGGCGCCGAGGTCTCCGTATCCCAGATCGTCGGCAAAAAGAATGACAATGTTGGGGGCGCCGTTTGTTTTATTTTGGGTGGCGCCGTGAATACTTTGAAAAAGGAATGGTAAGAGGA
Organism: uncultured Saprospiraceae bacterium; assembly: GCA_964632995.1. Classification (GTDB taxonomy): domain Bacteria; phylum Bacteroidota; class Bacteroidia; order Chitinophagales; family Saprospiraceae; genus CAZWDL01. The sequence continues at coordinate 24,176 of CAZWDL010000077.1, read as the reverse complement.
AAAAGGCAAAATAGAAGGAGCTGAAGTTTTTTGAAATCATGCTATCAGTTTTATATCTCGAAGAATGCTTATTTTTTTCGTAAAAACGGTAATGAGGTCTGAAAAACATTCCCGTCGCCGCTTTCTCTGCTGTTCCGCACTAAGCGATGTGCAATCAATAACTGTCGGGTTTTCTAGGAGTGCTTTTCCTTTTATCCGGCGTTGAATCCCGCTTTTTGATTCAAAAAGCGGGACTCCCTTAGCGCTGCTAAGGTCGGGAACCTTCGCCTTGGCTAAAAGAAAAATCACTCGCCTATCTAATCCCAACAGTTATTAATCGCACGTCGCTGAGGTCTGAATTGTTTTTTTAGTAAAAATTTTAGACCGATTGGGCGGGTGAAGTCTTTTTCTTGAAATGCGCTAATAGCTTCCGCCCCGAGAAATATGGCGGCCGGCAGAGGTGTTCCCCGTCTCCCCGGAGGAGCCACGAAGCAGCACCCGGTACGCGGCATCAGGCTCCTTTCATTTACTCCTCCTGCATTTTCCTCACTTTTTTCCAAACCTGCTCGATCACCTTGCGATGATTGAATTCCCAGCAGTGTCCCTGCATGGGCGTAAAATTAATTTGCGCATCGGAAACGGGATTGGCGGTTTCTTTCAGGAAGGCGTCGAGGGAGCGCATGGCAGGATTGAGGTAGAAGTTGTCCATGTCGCCCATCCACACCCATATTTTACCCTCTAATTCAGGGCCGAGGGTTTCCCAGTTATTTTCGAGGTGTTTTTTCAAATCGTACCGGCTCCAGTGTTGAAGCACCGTAGTATCGATCTCGCCGGTGCGGGGGTCGAATAGGGGTTTGGGCAGGCCGTTTTTGCCTTGGGGACTATAGAGCGCAGTAAAGGCGCTGAACTGGCCGCCGGAGGTGACGTAAGTGTTGGAGCGGCCCAGGACATTTTCAAACTGTATGAAATCTTCCAACAGGATAACCGGGTCGCCGGTGATATCGCGGGCGACAGGGCGGGGATTGCCCCATTCGTTGAAGAAGGCATTGTCATCATCGTAGAGGTTGATGAGCTGAAAATATTCAAAGTCGACGGCGTCGGCGCTATACGACCAGGCGCCGTTGAATTGGTCGGGATAGAATATTTGCAGGGCCAGCGATACCCAGCCGCCGGTGGAGCAGCCGTCGACGAAACGGTAGTCCGGCGATTGATTGGTGCGGAACTCCGACTCAATGTGTGGAATGAGTTCGTTGATCAGGGCGTAGCCGTAGGGCCCGCTATTGTCAGAGTTGAGCTGATAGGAATCACCAAAAGGGCCTTCTCCGTCGAGGAATACATTGATGATCGGAGGCGCTTCACCGGATTGCCACCAGTTCATAAATTCGCTGTTGTTCTGCACCAGGTTGTTGAGCCGCGTATAACGCCCTCCGTAGCCGGAGACATTAAAGCGCAGCGGATAGCTCACCTCGCTGTTTTCCGAATAGCCGTCCGGTAACAGGATGGAGGCCCGCAGCATCATGGGGCGCCCCCACCATTTGGTAAGGGTATCACTCTGAATTTCGACCATTCGCACCAATTCGTGATCGACCAGTTGCCGCGGGCCGATTACCTGATCGATCGCCAGATTGATCTTGCGGTCGCTGGACAAGCTTATCTTTTCAACAGAGCTGTACAGATTACCGGGAGCGTTCGGGCGGGATTCCAGGGTGTCCTGATCCCAGACGGCCTGTACGTAATAGACTCCTTCCGGTACGGCATCCAGTCCGAATCCGTTGGTCTTCATCAGCCCGCTTTCTGCCGTCAGGGACTGTGGATCCTCTACCGACCAGTTGTTGAGGTTCCTGGCAAAGATGTGGTTGCCGACATTCGGCCAGATCTGGCTGCGGGGTTCGGCATTGGCGTTTTGGGTAATGAAAAGCAGCAGCCGCCCCGCCGGTTGAAATTGTTCCTGCAGACCGGCCGGAACCGCAACCTGTATTTCCAGGGAGTACCCCGTTTGCCCGTTACTGCAGCCAAAAACAAGTAAAAAAGTAAGGAGAGAGAATAATTGTCTGGGTAGCATAGGACGGCCAGTTTTTTAATAAAGATAGTAATTATTGGCATCCCATGAAGCGTAATCCGGGAAAAGAAAGCGAACAAAAATCGACAAAAAAATAATTTTATTATAAAAAAACAATTGATTGCAATTCGCTAAAAAACAAGTATTTGGGAAGTATTTACTTCCTGAAGGAGCCCTGGCAGGTAAGCCGTGAAAAGAAAGAGCGAAACAAATATTAGGGTTTTCCGTAAACTATCTTCGAGAGGAAAAAAAATAAAAAAAGACCGGCTATCAAGTAACCGGTCTTCACAAAGAGCTTTGAGAGGCTATCTACATACCAAAATGAGGGATATCCTTTGATATCCCTTTACTTTTATTCAGATTGTGATTTGTTGTGCCGGGATTTATTTCGCGCTTGCCGGGATATGCGAGCGTCGAATTTTTATGCGTCTGAATGTTTTCTCCCTTGCACATTACAAATGTAGGGGATCAGGCAGCGTAAAAGAAGTACATTACTGGCGATTACTGGAAGCTGTATAATCCTGTTTATTACACAAAACCCTGATTGTCATTGATTTGTGATTTTAATTATTGATATTTCTGTTTTTTGCAGACTAATATGGCGAAGGAATTATTTTTTTTCCTTGCAAGTTCGCCAAGCAGGCGCCTATTTCCTTGTTAACCGGGTCTTCCATTTTCGGGCCAGTTGTTCAAAGCGGCCGGCTTTCTCCTCCATGCGTTGGATGAAGTTATTGTCATCAATATTTCCCATCACCGCCTCCATTTCTTCTGTCGTATCGAAAGTGATTTTCCGGAAAGGGCTGGTATAGTCTTTCTCCCGGCTTTGGCGCGTACGCTGAGCTATCTGCCGGGCGATGCGCATGGCTTCCTCAATCCAGGCTTGCCACTGTGTTTCCTCGATGGTTTCGGGGGAACAGTGGTGCAGTTCCATCAGGGCGAGGAAAGCGTCGGCGGCTTTTTGTTCGGGGTAAAGTTGATTTTGGTCCTGATACCAGGCATGGACCGCTTTCCAGGAATTGATGTTTTTGCTGCGTATTTTTTGCCGAAGCTGGTTCAATGCCGGGCGCGGAATCAATTGTCCGCCCAGGTTGACCCACTGCGTTTTTTCCGGGCTGGCAAAAGCGGCTTTCAGCCGGCTCCAATCTTTGAGTGCATTGGTTTCCGCGAAAGACAATAGGGTTTTGATACCGTAAAAATGGATCATTTCCCGGTAAGCAGCATAGGCCTGGGCGGCTTTAAAGATGCGTACTTCCCGCTGAGAATTCTCGATATTTTCTCCGGTAATAGTGAGTTGCCGGACTATGTCCCGTTCATTGAGCAGGAGCTGTTTTCCCAATTCCTCCAGATGCCCGTTTTGCGAAGCTTTTTCCGGAAATCGACGAAGGTAGGCTTTAGCAGTGAAGGTTTCCAGCAATTGCAGCCCCTGAAAGAGCTCCGCTACGGTATCGGGCGCCAGGTAATCAAACTCAATAATCTGTTTTTTCTCATGCCGGCGGTCACGCGCTTCGTATTTCCAGGCGTTGCGGGCCAGGGCGTACATGTTGTACATCCACCAGAAGGCGGGCAGGAGGTGCAGGCGGTCTTCGCTTTCGTTGTTGGAAACAAGGGTAAAAGGTAGCGGAACATTGAGTTCGGCCGGGTAAGAGCCCCTCACGATAAGGCAGTAGGAAGCGAATCTGGAGTTGTGTTTTAAATTGACCGACAGGCCGGGCCAGAAGCCGCGGCCGGTGAGGATTTCCCCGTCTACGCCGCGCGAGTTGTGATTGGAGCCGATGGTGGCGCCGGCGGCGATGTTGCTCTGCCCCATGACGGTTGCGGCTACCAGGAATGAGTTGTTGTGATGCTGCTCGTGTGCTGGGAAAAGCAGGGAGTTGAGCACTTCGCAGCAGGATATCGTTGAATTATCACCAAGTATGGAATTGATGAGGCGGGCGCCATATTTAAGAGTGGTGTTTTCACCCATTACGAAGCGCACGGCCTTTACACCGTAAAAGGAGCGGCTGCCGTAACCCATGATGCCGTTAACCATTTCCACTCCTTCGCCGATCTGAGAAGGAGCTTCGGCGCTGCTGTTGATGGTGAGGTTTTTGAGTTTATTACCGCCTTTGATATAGGCATCGCTACCCACTTTTACATCCTTGAGAATACGGGTGTTTTTAATGACGCAGCGGTCGCCGATTGTGCCGTAATACCCTCTTCGCTGGTCGAATTCGGCATCAGTCATTTCCCGGAGTCGATCCATCAGCTTTCTGTCATCGCGGTATTTGGCCCACAGCCAGGCATCGGCCGGCAGCATTCCCTCGAAAGGCAGCACCTTTCGTCCGCCGTTTTCATTACATACTTCCAGCCAGACGCGCAGTGATTCGTCCTCCCCTTCTTTGAGGATGCCGTTACCAAACTTGGAATGGTTGGTCGTGTGCATTTCGTTGATATTAAAGAGAATAACTTCGCTGCCGATGATATAGTGGGCGAGATAGTCTACGTTTTTAATGACTACATTGTCGCCGATGTCACAGGAAACGATGGTGCTGTTGTACAATCCGACGGGCAGTTCGAGGTCGTGGAAGGCCAGCGAGTAAGGTTGCAGGGCGCCGATGCGGATACGCCCGTGGAAGTGGCAGTTTTTGATCATGTTAGGATCGAAATCGGGGCTGACGGTGAGGTCGTTCCAGTTATCGGCTTTATTATCGTTTTTGACCAGTACCTCGATTTCGTAAGCAGTCAGTTGGCGAAACCCGTCGGCAGGGCCAAACTGCTGATCACGCAGGTAAAATTCGTTCTGAGTGTCCGGAAGGAAGGGCGGCTTTATAAAATCGAAGCCGATGCGGGACAGTGGTTTTTTGAGGTTTCTATCCATGATATTGAAGGTTTAAGTCAAGTTGAAGAAAGGAGTTCCGGACTATTGAAATCCAAGGGGGCCGGTGGAAATGGTCATTCAAAAATACGTAAATGAAGTAGAGGAATCAACAGGGAAGTTTTTTTGGAAATAATAGCCTGGAAAACGCCGTCGCATGTTTTTTATTACCAATGAATTTTATTATATTGAAGAAAGTTTAAATCATTTCTTTCAGAGGGGCGCTGTTTATCCAATCATTTCCATCATTATTTCCTGAAGATCGGTTTTTCAGGAAAGTTTTCTCATTTTTGCGTTTGTGAGGATATTTGCCTCAAAAAACGCTGACAAAGAGATCATCAGCGGGGGTTCCGGAAAAGGCAGTCCTCCGTAAATAGTCCAGGCTACGCTACTGGTCAAAAACCTATCTGATATGAAGGCTTTCGACTATTACCAACTTATGGCTTTCCACAGCTTTTCCTCTTTAATTGCAGGGGCCTGCATGCTGTTCGCCGGTGTTGCCGGGGGGCAGTCCAGTTTTTTGCCCTATCATCCCGAAGAGGGAAAAGAGGTGCGGGCCAATCCGCCTCTTTCTTCACCGCAGGCTGTGCCGGAAGTGCTGGCCCCTGTCGCGAAAGGCAACCATGTACAGCAGGTATTACAATCGATCATGGAGACCGCCCCTGAGCTCGTCGGGCAGATTCCCGAAAACAGCCGTTACTACCTGATACGGGCCCACGCCAGTGTGGTCAGTGAAGACCAGCTGAAACAGCTGCAGGAGGCTTTCTACCTGGACGTCACCGCCACTTGTCAGTTTTACGCGAGGATGTATTTGCTAGACTGGAAGGTGCTGGTGGCCAAGAGCGCCCGGGAAACTTTCTGGGGCGCTTCCTTTCTCTGTAACCGGACCAATAACTACTTCGGGATCTGGCTGAAGAACAAATCCTGGATTTGCAGTACATTCGGCTTCTGTGGAACCCTTACCCGCAACGATCCCGCCCCGGCTGACTTTGCTTTTTTCCCCAGCTTTGAAAAATCGCTGTGGATGTTTATCCACACCATATACAGCTTTCACTACCGGGAGCGCCTGCCCGACCAGGGTGAGCGGATCTACGGCGCCATTGGTTTCGAGCGCACCTACGGCGTAAACTACTGGAAGGAGAATCACTACGGCGATTACTATATTGATCATCTGGAAGGCCCCGTCTACCACATGAATCATCTCATCTACTCCTGGAGCGAGCACGAAGAGGGGTTTAATCTCTGCATAGAATGCACCCGCGAGTCCGATAAAAAATGGGTGTTTCAGGTCATGCAAACGGAGTACCGGCTCTCGAAGAGTGCAAAAGAGGAAGCAGGTACCGGCGGGCAGACCGATGCGATCCGAATGATGGTAGCGGGCTCCGATGTTGAGCAGCCCCGCAATAAGGAACCGGAGTGAAAAAGTCAATGTGTGGCGGGGAAGCAGCGCCGGGAAAGGGTATTCGCTGCGGCGAAAAAGCCGTTCCCTCCGTCTTTTTGCCTTAAGCGCCTTCGCGCACCACCTTTACCAGCGTAAGCATCCCACAAGTCAGCTTTCTTCTAAAATACGGGATCGATCCCCAGCGGATCATTCGGCCCACCGAAATTATAAGGTTCTTCCATTTGAATATCCAGTTCGCCGGCCGGCACGGGCAACTGAGCCGGCGTGCCGGTTTGCAGCCCGCCGAGGGGCGTAACTTCCAGGTAATTTTCCCGGGGGGCGCTACGCCGGCGATCGAACCAGAGGCTCATAGGAGCGGTGCTCAGTAATTCGATGGCTCTTTCATACAGGATAGCCTGTTGTACGGCTTCCGGGCTGCTATTCAGGGGCAATGCAGGAAGTTTGCCGCGGTTTACGCGTGTTCCAGCGTTGAGTATGTTGACGGCTTCGCCGGTTCTTCTCAGGTGAAGCAGAGCTTCGGCCTGCAGTAGTTCATTGTCGGCGGCCAGGAAAGCAGGCATAGGACCGTCGGTCGAGCCGTTACCCGCAAAGCCGGGGTCCGTCTTATTCCGGTTGTGTTTGTAATGAGAAAAGCGCCACTCTCCGCGATCGACGGGAAAATTGTTATCCGGGAAAAAGAGGAAATCGGTGTTGAGGCGCTGGTCGTCAGAGCTGGCGCGCGGATTATCCAACGGTGCTTCCCCCTCGGCGATCACTTCCGGATACCGGGCCGGCTGCGAGGGGTCCATAGCAGCTACAAGCCTTTGGTCAACGCGGGCCCAGAAAGGCCCCTGTCCGGTTTCGGCAAAGGCGTATTGCTGATAGCTCTGCCAGGAGCCGCCATCGGCCATCGGCGCGAAGTCGTAATCCAGTCCCTGAGCAGCATGTTCAAGAACGCGATTCCAGTCTGCCGCAGCGTTTTCCTCCTCTGTTCTGGGCCACTGAGCCAGAAAGCGCGCAGCGTAAGCGTGGCTAAGTCCGGTAAATTCGGCTTCCCGTAAACCTAAGCCGTTAAAGTAAAGATGTATAAAATCAGGGCCCGCAGCTTCGGCCAGGCTGATAGCTTCCTCCATTTCGGAGATGGCGGCATCGATAATTTGAGCGTAAGGAGTAAAGGTCAGTGGCTGATCTAGGTCGGTTTGCGGATCGACGAGCAGGGCCTTGTCGAAAATCAGTCCCAGGTAGCCCCAGCTGATACCGCGCAGAAAGTGTGCGGCGGCGCGCAGCGATTCGTCCTGAGGGCCGCCGTTGTCAATGCTAACTCCTTTGTCCATTGCTGAAAGTACGTCGTTAGCGCTGGATACGGCTGAATGGCAACCCAACCAGGGGGCCTGGACGACCTGCTGATAGTCCTGGTCCTCGGTTATCCGGTTGTTGTAAAAGGTGCGGGGCTCCTGCCCCATGCGGAAGGCTCCGAAGTCATCCCAGGAAAGGCCATAGGTGTCGGAGCTCACGGAGAGCGCCATAACCGGGTGTGCACCGTGTACGCCTTGCCACCAAACGAGGTAGCCGCCCCGGAGCACATCCATGAGATCGGCGCCGGAAGTCAGCACCTCATCCCGGCTGGGGTTGTTGTCATTGACGGTTTCCAGTGATTCACAGGCGCCGGAAAGGAGCAGCAGCGTAAAGAAAACAGATTGCGTTAGGAAAGACTTCATAGTGCTTGTATTAATCCTTGTTTTTTGGGTTTGAGCTTGCTGGAGGTCGTTCTGCTTTTCATCTCTTCAGAACGTCGCCTGTATACTGAAGGTCAGCGTTCGGGCGACCGGGTAGTTAAAGGCATCCACTATGAACAGATTCGGATCCCCGTTGGGGGTTCTGGGGTCACTGCCGATACCGCCGTTGAATCGGTTGGTCAGTCGATTTTCTTCCCGTAGCGGGCTGGTGACATCGGGATGGAAGCCGGAGTAATCAGTTAGGGTGAACAGGTTCCGGCCGATGAGGCTAAGCCGGAACTGATCGATCCATTTACCGAAGGCGCCGTTGCCGAAGGTATAGGACAAGGCCGCCTCCCGCAGCATGAAAAAGCCGGCGTCTTCCACAAAATGATTGTTGGCGACCAGCCCGTTGTAAAGGCCTTCGTTGCCGAAGAAGCCGGCGGGGACATCCTCATACCGGCTCACATCAGCGTGGCGATGATCGCGGTAGAGCCACTGCTTGCTCAGGTTGTATATTTGTCCTCCTTTCTTCCAGTCGAATAAGGTATACAGCTGTATTCCTTTGAAGCCGATGGTATGAGCGAAGCCCATGCGGAAATCGGGGTTGATATCGCCAATGGGTTGAACAAGCGGGTTGCCGTTGTCGTCGGTCAATTTAAAGGGCCGCTCGGCGGGCGTGCCCAGTTCGTCTTTGCGGACCACATAGCCGGCTTGGTTGAGGGTGAAGTCACTGGGATTGACGCCTTCGCGTTCAGACAGTTGATCGAGGCTGGTGGCGAATACCTCACCGACCATGGTTCCGAGAGCACGGCCTTCCTCTACGAGAAAGAGGGAAGACTGTTGCAACCCGGGTCCGGTGGTGTAAGCGGGAATGTCCAGCGATTCGACACGCTGCTCTACGCGGTCGAAAGTCGTCATGAGGTTCCAGTTGATATCGCCGTTTTTTATTTTGAAAAGCCGGGCAAAATTGATGTTCAGGCCGGCCTCGTATACCTTGGCGGCCACGGCGCCGGCGTTGCGCCATTGTCCGGCAAAGCCGGCGGCGGCGGTCAGCGGGGCCAGGAGAACCTGGTCTTCAGTAAGGATATTAGCGAAGTTGAACTCGAGGTCAAAGGCGCCGAAGGAAGCGTTGAGTCCTACTTCGGTTTCGGTGGAGTAAGCGGGACGCAACCGGCTGTTGCCAAGTGTCTTTTTGGTGATGTTTCCGTCGATCAGCTCAAAAGCCTCGAAGCGTTGCTCGAAAGTGGGGCGGATGCCGGAGGTGCCGATAGAAGCGCGCAGCTTCAGTTCGCGGACGCCACGGATATTGATGTCTTCCGTCAGGCGGTAAGCGCCGCTAAGGCGGTAATAATTAGCCCAGCGTTGCTCGGGGCCGAAGAGCGAAGAGCCTTCGCGGCGAAACAGCCCGCTGAAGATATATTTCTGCTTGTAGTCGGCATCCGCGATCAGGAAGCCGCTGTGGGCGGTGATCAGTTGATTTTCGGAGGAGATAAAGATATTACTCTGTGCATTGTCGAGCGACCGGATACGCCGGACGGCCAGGTTTTCTCCGATGCTGCCGTTGAATTGAGCGCGCAGTTCTTCGTAGAGGTAGCTGGCCCGGATGGCCGTGTTGAAGCCCTGGAAGCTGCGGCGAATCGTTGCGTTGGCGCGGGAAATAAAGGAGTTGGTGATGCGGGTTGTCCGTTGTATGCCGCCACCGTTGCTGTTCTGGACCCCGGCGGTGGCCAGGGTGCCAAACTGTCCGGGCAGACTGGTGCTGAGGTATCCCTTTTCCAGGAAGTGTTCGAATTCATTAACGGAGCGGTCGAGCGCAGCGGTATAACTCAAGGTGAGCCAGTCTTTGGCGTAGTAGTTGGTGGTCAGGCTGCCCAGCAAGCGGTTGCGGTCGACACTTTGCCGGGAGTTGTAGCGATCGTAGAACGGGTTGGTGATGCCAAACCCTGTGTTATCGATATCCCAATCGTAGGATGAGCCGTCCTCTTCGTTGGGCGCCTCCAGGTCGAACATGGGCGTCAGGAAGAGGGTGGTTGCCAGGAAGCTGTTGGGCCCGTTGGAGCTTAGGGCAAGGAGGTCCTGCCGGGAGTTGGCGTACATGGAGCTGGCCTGCAGCTCCAGCTTATTGCTGATCTGATGGTCGAGATTGAGGCGAAAGCTGTGCCGGGTATAGCCTTTGCTCGACTGGAAGAGGCCCTCATCGCGCAGGCGCTGTACGGAACCCAGAAAATTCGTTCGTTCCGTTTTTCCCTGCACGCTCAGGGAATGCGATTGATACATACCGTTCTGGAAAAGGATGTCCTCCTGGTAGTCCTGGAGGTTAGGCAGAGGGGTATCGAAGACCATGTCTGGATTGGGATCGCCCAGAATAGGCTGCGGGCCTGAAGGGTCGAGGATTTCCCGGTTGGTGAATTCGTTGACCGGATAGCGATTGGCGGGTTCGGAGTAGCCGACTTCCCCGCGGTAGCTTACTTTAGTTTCGCCGATATCCAGGTTGCGGCCCCGTTTGGTAAAAATCTGAACGACGCCGTTAGCGGCCTGTGACCCGTACAGGGACGTACCGGCGGAACCTTTGAGGATTTCGATTTTTTCAATGTCTTCCGGATTCAGGTCAGCCAGGGTCTGGCTTCCCAGGAAGACCCCGTCGACGATGAGCATGGGCTGCTGGCCGTTGGCGATCGCATTGGCGGATCGCACCTGAAAGTAGACACCCTGGCCGGGCTGGCCGCTTATCCGGTTGACGCGCAGGCCCGGCGTTTTGCCCTGCATGCCGATACCCAGGGTAGCGCCGGGAACTTCCTGCAATTCTTTTTCATCAATTTTCCCGACGGCGTAGCTCATGATTTTTGGGGAACGACCGGCGGCAGTGCCGGTGACGATAATTTCCTCGAGCTGGGCGGCCTCTTCCGGCAGTTCCACGTCTAGCTCGGTCTGGCCGTCCACGGCAACTTCCATCGTTTTAAAACCGGTGTAGGAGAATACCAGGGCGGGTGGCGGTTCACTGCGAAAAAAGAAGGTTCCGGTGCCTGGTACGCTGATGGCGTATTTACCTCTTTCGTTAGTCACGGTTCCGGTATCGGCGCCCTTTACCTGGATATGGACGCCGGGAAGGGGGGCGCCCTCGGAGGAAGTAACTTTCCCTGTTACCGTCAATTGCTGAGCGAGCAGAGGAAAGGCACTGAGCCCTAGGAGCAGGCTCAATGCGAAGGATAAGTATATTCTCATAGTTTTGGGAGCACAGTTGTTGTGATAAATTTAATTTTTCGCACTGGCGACCTTCAGTTCTATCGCCTGGTTTTCGGGAGCTGAGAGGCAGCCCCATCCTTTTTCGGGTTTGTAGGCGAGCACCAGGTATTTGCCGTTATGCTGCGGTCCTGCCTGAAAGCGGAAATCGGAGGAGGCTTGCAGTTCCTGAGTTCCCGGAGCTATGCCCCAGGAGTTGCTGCCGGCCGCCTGGTGGTACAGCGTATACCGGTAACCTGGGCGGGAGTGATCGTAGGAAAGGCTCACCTCTTCTCCTGTTTCAACGAATGCTTTACCTTCCAGTTTGATTTCTCTGCGGTACTTACAGGGATCGAACTGCTTGATGGCCAGAGAAGGTATTTTAACTTCTGAGGGTTCATTGACCATAGCGGTCTTCCTGGCTTCGGCGGGCGGAGTTTGCTGTTCCTCGCCGTTCCAGCTGAAGCCGGGGCTGCTGCTCGCGGGGGAAGGATTGCTCGTCCCTCTTTGCGTGATGCCTTCGTCTTCGTTTTCCGGCGCCTGTGCTTCCGGCTCATCGGCTTCTTCAGTCGCTTTAGTCTGCACGGCTACGGGGCCGCCGATAGGATCGCTGCTCGGGGGGTCGAGACGGTCGCGGTAGGCGATGATATCTTCGTAGCCGTAGATAGGCCCCTCTCCCATCGCGTAGGCAGCTTTGCGGTCACCGTTGCTGGTTTCGACGACAACCTCGTAGTAGCTGTCGTCGGGTTGGAGTCTCTGAAGTAATTCGCTGATGGTAGCTCCTGGTTTATTGCCTTCCACCAGCAGGCGGAGTTTGTCGGGAGCGGACCCTACCCAAACGGTATAAGAGCAGCCGTTCCGCTGGCAGCAGCGGGGGTTGAGCCAGGAGATGAAAACGGGTTTGTCCGGCTCGGCCCGGTGATAATACAATTTGAGGTTTTGAATTTGGGTGCAATTGGGGTCACTGGCCCGTACTCCTACGGTATCGAAGTGCTCCTCCATCATCGTCTCGTCGAGGCTGGAAGCGTATTCCTGTTCTGTCTGGTTTTCTGCGTAAGGAGCATTGCCGGAAGCGGGCGGGGAGCCGGGGGAAGTGCTCGGGGAGGCATATGTTTGGGGCGTGTAGGGCTCCGTATTTCGGGATTCCGCCGGGCTGTTTCCAGCCTGAGCGGCTCCCTGGTCCTGTTCAGCGGGGCGCAACCAGAAGGAGGACAGGGAAACCCCTTTGGCTTCCGGTTCCGGTCGTGCATAAACGACTACCTGGACGGGGTGCACGTTTCTGGCTAGGTCGCGGTTGTCGAGATTAAATTCAAAGTGAGAAGCCCGGCCTGGCGCCAGCAGCACCGGTTGGCTGTTAAGATCGCGGTAGCCCGGATGAATATAACGTACTTCGGCATAAGGGCTGTAAGCCCCGCAGGGCGAATAAGCGGAGAGTTCCAGTGTACCGGTAATTTTACCCGCCGCCAGGGTTGCCTCTCCGCTGACCTCGCAGGAGTCGGGCAGGTGCTTGGTTGTATTTGATACGGCCGGTGATTTTACGGATTGCTGAGCTTGATAGGTATAAGCTTGGGGTTGCCGGCCGGCAATGGCGATGAGCGAGGAGATATTCCGGACCTCGGGGGTTTTACAGCCGGGGCCCCAGGCTAGCACCCGGGCGTAATACAATCCCGGCTTTAGCGAACAGAGGGGTTCCTGATGCACGGTTTTACCGAAAATAGACTGTACTTCGGCATCCATGTGCAGAGGGCTCCAGGGGCTGGATTCGGTACGGACTTCTATGGCGAACTCCCATTTTTCTTCCTGATAAAAATTATTGGCTTGCAGCAAAATGGCCGGCCGGTCATTGTCACCACAGAAACCGGAGGGTTCTACCCATACGCTGATTTCCGGTTCCCGGCAAGGATTGGATGGGACTTGTGGCGAGCGAGCCTGCTGGGTGGGCGTTTGTGTATCATTATTGGTCGTAGTACGGGATTGGCGCAACGCAGTGATCACCTTTGGAGGCTGATATTCGTAGCGGTAACCGCCTTTCAGGATAGCGGAGCTGGCTTTGCGGGAAAGCGCATTCGGCTTTCTGAAATCGACGCCGATCGAATAAAAGTTGAGGTGCTGCAAGCCTCTGATGGTGACGGTGTCCGGTTGCTGGTTACGCAGTTGGAGGGCGCCGCTCATCATGTTCTTATCGCCCTCGCCGCCCATTGTACTTCCCAGGTTTTTAATCCACAGGAAAGCTTCCAGCTCTTCCAGTTTGCTATGAGTGAAGTAGAAAATAATTTCTACTGACCCGCTGTCATAGGCGGGAGAGACCGCCGTGTGAAAAACGGGATCTTCTGATTCGAACAGGTCGTTAAAGATGTCTTGTTGTCCCCTTGCCGAAATAGCTGTAAACAGGAAAAAAGCTGAAAGGACATGAACAACCACCAATTTTTTCATAAACAATGTTTTTGACTGCCAACGCAATTTGCGCAGTAAAATGTTATAGGGTTGGTCGTTTCGTTTTGTTTATTAGCGGGAAAGAAAAGTTATCCACCGGTCTTTTTCGGACCGAAGCATTTAGGTCGTTGGCGAACTGATAGTGAACCGGGCGCAGCATCTGGATTGCAGAGAAAGGGAATGAGGCTGTAATCCCTGATTATCAGGAAATTTCCTTCATTCATTATAAAGACCGGCGCGATCCGGTCTTTTCGAGGGTTTTGGGGTTTTCCAGAGCACTACGCTCTTGTACAGCGGTTTGCCGAGGGGAGGCAAATGGCATTTTCGCTAAATCGAGGACAAAGCTAATAAAAAAGCTGGAGAAACCGGCAATGCAAAAGGGTAAAATAAAATAAATTCCCGGTTGTAAGGAAAGGTTCTTTCCACTAAAGGGAAAGGAGCTCCTCTCCCGGATTGAAATGGCGGACCGGTCGTCAGAACCAAATTGCGGCCAGGACCTGTCAGGAGCATCTTCTTTAGTGAGGCTCTGGCTAAAATCCATAATGCTTTTCAACCATACGATTACCAGCAAAAAAAGGAAAGGGTAAGAATAAAAGCGAAATAAAGTTGGTGAAAGGGGAGATAAATTTTTAACTTTGCATCAACTACTACGAATCGCAATCTCCTTTCGACCTAAAATCTTTCACAATTCATCCTTTCTGCAATCCCCCCAAATGCTATCTGAATTTAAGAAAGATTAGCAGATTAACCGGATGAAAATAGCAACGTTCCAGTTAACTGAGTAAGACGAAAGACCAACCAGAGGTTATATCCCATTCTTTGTCACAGGGGGGATATTTATACCATTACATGCAAAAAGTCAACGATTTTCCTCGATCAGGGAACTTAAATGGCTATTCCTGAGTATTCAGAAATCTAAGAAGGTACCGTGTAAATGGGGAACCAGGGTTTTATTATTTTATTGATGTACTGCCTGTTTCTGGTGGTCAATCCCATGGATTCGCCGGCACAATCTGCTATTGTGCTGGAGGAATGCGGGGTGACCTATGTGGATCCACAGGACAGTGAGGCGGGCAGCGGCACAGGGCGGGACACCTTGATTTATTCCACTTACTTTTCTGAAAATAACGAATTAAGACGTTTTTATATTGATATCAATGCATTTGGCGGAAGCCAGACCGACAGGGCCAGTGTATTTGCTATTCTTCCCGACAGCAGCAGGAAGCCCATGGGGCGGCTCTCCTTTGGAGAATGTATCGATTGTGTAGAAGGCTTTGCTTTGCTTTACGAAGACTCGCTGCTCACCTCTTCCGTAACTGATACGGATGTGATGGACCGCTGGCTACAGTCGCTCAATCAACCTTCTTTTACATTGAGCGGCAACCTGCAAACCCTTCGCGGAGCAGGCCGGATATCGGGCACCCTTCCTTTTTGCGCTGTTGGAATGTACGTTGAGTTTGTTGTAAACAGCAACCCGGCCAGTACGACGACGGAATTTTCGGCCCACGTCCTTTGTCCTGAGCCGGAAGCTGCCTGTGCAGTGGAAACGAAGGCACAGATCGACTGTCAAAAGGACAGTGTCTTTCTGGAAGCGCTTCTGCCGGCCAACTGTTTTTCAGAACCGCTGAGTGTGAGCTGGCGCGACGCTGCCGGCCGGGAGCAGAATGACAGGCAGGCAGCTTTCCCGCTTTCGGTCAGCCAAATCCCTTTTTACCTGACGGTATCCGATGATTGCTGTACGCTGCGCGATACAGTATGGGTGGAGAATCCGGCTTTTGCCGAGGCAGGAGAAGACCGGCAGCTCTGTATTGGTGACTCACTGACCCTGCAGGGGGCAGGCGGGGTTCGCTACGAGTGGTTACTGCCGGGGGGAGAGCTGGTAGCGGGGCAGCAACTGATGCTCGGCGGGCTGAACCCGGCCCAGCGTGGAGAATATATTTTACGCGCCTACAACGAGGAGGAATGCGAGGATACAGATACGCTGCGCCTCGAGGTGCGTACCCCACCGGAGCCGCAGTTACGGGCTGCCGATGCTTGTCTGGGCGATACCGTAAAGCTGGAAGTACAAAATGATACCGCCTATGTGGAAATGAGCTGGGAAGGCCCATCGGGGGAACCGTTATCATCAGCTCTGATACCGGGTTTCCAGCCGTCCGACGCGGGGCTGTACACTTTTAGGGGAAAAGATATGCAGGGCTGCGCCGTCCGGCAGACCCTCGAAGTGACGGCAAGTGCTCCTCCTTCCTTCGAGTGGCTGGTGGAAGAAAGTTGTGACAGCGCCAGGGTGTTCCTGTTTCCGGACAGCTTGTCCTACCAGTGGTCCAATGGTTTCGAAGGCAGCCCGTTTGTTACAGGCAGCGGCGGTGTTTCTGCGCTGACGATAACAGATGCCAACGGCTGCTCCTCACGGAGTGAAATTGAGATTCCTGAGCCCAACGGGCCGGATTTTGAACTGGAAGTGGAACAACCCCGTTGTCCGACGGAAGCGGGCCGCATCGAAGTGGAGATGTCGGATCAGAGCCGGCCGGCTATTTTTTCTATCGACGGCGGAACGAATTATGCGCTTTCGCCGGTCTTTGAAGGGCTTTCGCCGGGAACCTATGAAGTGGCCATTCAGGATGAGTTGGGCTGTATTCAATACCGGCAGGTAAATATCGTAGCGCCCGACACGCTGGGCGTTTCCCTGGCTCAGGAGTCCCTGCTGGTGCGGCCGCTGACCGCCGTCACCCTGCAGGCGCGGACGGTGGGCAACGTGCAGGAGTATCAGTGGCTTCCGGAAGAAATCGATTCCGGCAGTCCGGTCACTTCTTTTGTGGCCCGTACCGACCTGGACATCCGCCTGATCGTACGCGATGACCGGGGCTGCCTGGCCTCTACCGGTTTCCCCCTGTCTATCGTGCTAGGCAAGGTATACGTCCCTAATGCCTTTACCCCGAATGGAGACGGCGCCAATGACCGGTTTACTTTTTACAGCGATAATGGATCCGGAGAGATCATTGAGTCCCTGCAGATTTTCGACCGCTGGGGCAACCTTCTTTTTGATACGCAGGAGGTATGGCTGAATGACGAGTCGGCCGGTTGGGACGGAACCTACAACGGGAAAGTGATGGAATCCGGTGTAATGACTTATTACGGTGTCGTTCGCTTCGGCAACGGTGTTCGAAAGACTTATAAGGGGGACGTAACCCTCTTGCGGTAAAATTAATGCTTATGAAACGATTGCTGCTATTCATCGCACTGTTGCCCGTCACCATAGGGGGCGGGGCCCAATCACTGGAAGTGGGGATGGAAATGACCACGGGACCGGCCTATACGAGTTTCCGTGGTGATCTGGCGGGGATCGTCGGCTTCTCGGAGCTGGAAATAACGGAGGCGCAGGTCGATACTGCCCTGGCAAATATCAATGTGTCGGCGCCGCGCTGGCTGAAAGAGCTTTTTCCCGGTACGCGCATCGCGGTCGACCAGGAAGTTCGACGCAGTCAGACGCGGAGTATCCCCACGGTTCGTTTCTTTGCGCGCTACAAATTTTTCGGCGGTAGTTTTTCCGTTTCAGCACCCCGCCTGACCGAACCCCAGGAATCCAAAAAACTAAAGAATCAGATCAAGGCGGTTCGCCTTTCTTTGGCCGGTAAAGCAGCGGAACTCAGCGAGCACCTGGCGGAGGTAGCACTGGCCGATGTTGACCGCGTATCTCCTTTTTTTGAGAATCGCTACGACCTGGAAGCTTATGTGCACTTCAAGAAATTGTTTTTCGGCGAGGCCCCCTTGCTCGAATGGGGCAGCCGGGGCAATAGCTATCTGGATATTGAGGTGACCAGCGGCGTTCGCTTTACGGCCGATCCTTCTCCGGTGGTGGACCTGGGGAGTGTCCTTTTTATCAGCCAGCGGCTCGACAGTCTGATGGAGGGGGGTATTCTGGCGCCGGTGGAAAGCACGACCGATGCGATTGCCGAATCGGTGCAGGCGGTGGTGTTTGGAAAGTTTAAAGATCCCCGCATCGTACCATCCATGGGATGGTTTCTGCGGACATCAGCGCCCGTTAACCTGGGAGGCGCCTTTTCCGTGCTGCTTGGCGCCGAGTTGAGCTTACAAAAGCCACTGTCGGTCAACGGAGCAAAGCCCATCTTTTCGATGTACGGATTCGCCGGCGTACGTTGGAGTATTATCGGAGATAAGAGGAAACGATAATTAAAACCAATAAAGCAATCTATTTACACTAAAAAAAAACTGCTATGTATAAGAGAAAACTTCTACTACTCAGTCTGTTTGCCTTATTCATGACCGGGCTTTACGCACAGCGCCGTTCTAATTATGTCCGTATCCTTGACGACGCCCATTTCGATGTGGGCGTGAAAATGGCGGGGATCTTTGCACTGGACGACAAGGCGCCGCTTTCCGCGAACCCGCACTTTCAGGCCATGTGGAACCTGGTTCGCCTCGGCGCCACGCTGGAATCCCTCATGCAGGGCATGGAGGAACCCCTGAACAATATCAACCTGGATCAGGAATACGGCCAGAATGGTTACAATAAAACGACCTTTGCCGTGTTTTTCCGCTACGGATTCGGTGAATCATCGGATGTGGCGTTACAACAGCAATTTCTGGAGCTGAACCTGGGCCCGGGCTATTTCAAAGATAGCAGAGGGATGCATATCCACCTGGAGTACCAGTTCAATATTATGAAAACACCCTACGGTGCAGGCGTGAACAGTATCAGCCGGACTTTCGATTACGAGGTGTACGTGGGCGCCCGGACGGGCTTCGACTGGAGCAGCCGGCGCTCGGAGAGCGAGGCCGGTTTTTTCGATCACCTCAATACTGAGATCGAACGGATCGCCTTTGAAAATGACTTCACCGCCGCGCAGCTCGTCAAACTGGGATCAATGTTGAAGTCCAGCAAAGTATTATTTCCCAAAGATGTGGGTGGCCGCGCCTTTCACATCGGGCCGGTTGCCGGCGGCCGCTTGTCGAAGCAGTTCCTGAAAAACGCGAGGTTATTTGTGGAAGGAACTGCTTTCTACGATGTCATGGATATGACCGGCTCCAAAAAGAAAAAGGAGAACCAGAGAAGTCAGCACAGTATCTCGCTGATGCTCGGGCTCAATCTTACCCTGGGCTCTGAAGGGGAAGTGGTGGTGACCGACTTTTTCTGAGGCGCCTTGACTGGGTAGCAGAAGTTTGGAAAGACCCGGACAGTTCTATTTTACCCTCAAGCTGCATCAACCCTGAGGCTGATGCAAAGTGACAGGTTATTTAAAACTGTCCGGGTTAAACGTCCAAACATTCCTTATTAACGGAACAAGGTTAGCCAACCATGCAAAGCGGCTTAAAGACCTTATTCTTTACTCTTTGCTTCGCTTACGCTTTTTGGCTTCAATGCGGCGCGACATGCCGAATGCTTTCTTTTTACTGACAGCGGAGATAACGGCCTCCGCATCGGCTTCCTGCTCGGCCTGTCTTCCTTCGGGGATGCTTTCCAGGTAGTCCTCCCAGCTGTCGTAGCCGGCGTTTTGAGCGCGGCGTTCCTTGACCGTAGTTTCTACACTGGAAACGATCTTGATGGTCTCTCCCTGCCGTTCCAGTTCCAGTTCTTCTTCAGCAGATACCCGGCTGGCCGGGCCCATCATACCGGCGTATTCCCGGTTTCGCTTAATGGTTTTTTTCAGGTTGCTGACAAAGGCGTTATTCTCGATGATTTTGCGCATCGTCCAGGCGCGGTCGTGTTTGGCCAGTGCTCCTTCTTCGGAAAGACGATTGATTTCACCGGCGTTGACAACGGCGTAGGCCTTCAGCGATTCCAGGGTGGTGCGGAAACGAGCGCGTTCTTCTCCATTGGGCTGTTTCATTCCGGTCAGGTTATTATCCACCGGGCTTTCTACGGGGTTGAGCGTGTAGCCGTAGGAATAGGTGATGACCCGGGCCATGAACACCTCGGGATACAGGCCGTACTCCAGGGAAAGATCGGCGATATCGTTCCGGAAAAGTTCGAAGCAGCTACGGGCGTAGTCCTCTTCCCGGTGTACGCCTTTCCAGCTGCGGATGGCGACGGCGTGGGCGACTGCTGCTTTGGCTCCGGATGCTGCTTCAGCGCTGTTGACAGCGGAAGATTTCGTCGCTTTCCGGGCAACCTCTTCGGGCCTTTCGAAACCGCGGCTGTCATAATCAGCGCTGCTGAAAGCGTTGCTTCCGGTAGTCCGGCTGCTGCGGCTGCGGTCATAGGGCGAAGCTTCGTAGGCCCGGCTCTCGGCCGTCGCTTCCCGGGTGTCGTTAATGCCGGCTCTGGCTGTATTGTAATCCAAAGCACTGGTTCGATCGTCGTTGTTCAGGTAGCCTAAAAACCACATAAAGAAAAGGCCTCCGATCAGGGCAAATCCAATAACTTCCTGTAGGAATTTCAGTAATCCTCTTTGCATGACTGTAAATGTTTGGCCGGTCTTTTTTCGATCCGGCGTGTTAAAAAATTATTTTACCGACAATTATTCTTCAAAAAATAAATCCTTGCTAAAGTGGGGATATATTTTTTGAAGAAGTTGAATCATTTTCTTTTTCATCTGGTTGCCTGTCCTGGGCTGCGATTACCCCAAAGTCGATCCGCCAGAGTTCGTAGGTTTCAATAAGATAGGCGATTTTCTGAGCGTAGCGGGGGCTGGTGGCATAGCCGGATTGCTTTAAGCCGATAGACCAGGCAATATAGTAGGGTACTTGCTCTACGCCAAACCATTTCTGATCCACGCGGTAGTACTGTCCGACCCGGTATTTTTTCAGCATCCAGTTGTAACGGCCGGATTCCATAAGCAGGAGCGTGTGTCGCCGGTAGCTATGACCGGCCGATTCATATTTTTCAAAACGGTCCCAGGGGTTATCATCCTCGCGAAGCTCGCAGTCGTAGGCCAGGCTGGTGGGGAAATAGTCGGCGTCATCGATCACGCCGTCTTTTTTATATCCCGGCCGCTTCTGGCATTTGATGCCAAAATGGTTGTTTGCTACGGTAGCCAGATATCCGTTTCCGGCATCGCTTTCCAGCAGCCCCTGGGCCAGGGTGATACTGGCAGGTATGCCGCTCATGGCCATTTCATTGCAGGCCAGCGGCAGGTACGCTTCGATGTAATCCAGGAAGCGTTGGGCGCTCTTTCTTTTTCGCTTTTTGAAAGCAACTCCGAGCTTCTCCTCGATAAAGCTCCTGTTCCAGAGGTGGTAGGGCGCCGGATTGCCGGCACTGGTACTGAGGATATTGCTCCAGCGGCCGGCGAGACCACGGCCGGCAGGAAGCGGGCTTCCGGTGATGGCCTCCCAAAGCTGAGGAAGTTCGCGGTGATAGAAGTCCTCATATCCCTCATCAAAAAAACCGCTCGCCACCTGCATACCCGTTTGCAGGTCGCGGGAAACCCGGCTGATGACCGGCAACTCGCCCCGGCCCGATAACCAGGCTTCGACCTCAGCTTGATGGATCGCCAGATAAATCCCCGGCAGAAAGAAAGCCAACCCGTACAGCAATCCGCGCATCAGCGAGGGCCTCGTCCTTTGCTTCCCCATATGATTTGACTTCTGTTTCACGCAACAGGCGATTTTATTTAAAAAAAAGATTTTTCAAGCAAGCGATTGGAGTATATTCTTAATAAGGCTTGATTGTTCTTGTTCAGGTTTCGGTGAAGGTTTTCCGTGAGACACACCCGGGACAGAAAATGGAAGAAAAAAGTTTTAATTCATTTTTGTCAGGTTTTTTGCTGACAAAGGGTATTGAAAATTAGTCGGTTTTGGGGTAAGCCAGTGCCTGAAGGAGGATTGTAGGTATTAGAGTTGTTGCGATAGGGTAATCGGGTGGAAAGAATTAGAGGTTTTTCTTCCAATCACAGGCTTTTTTGAGGTTAATAGCAGCGCTGTTAACCGATGAAAAGCCGAAGAGTGGTAGAAAAAGATCAATTTTAACCGCCTGAGGACTCCTACCGCAACAACTCTATGATCTTAAAAATAAGCAAAATGTACCGATTACCGCTGCAAAGGTCGGGAAAAATAATTTCCCTTACGAAACAAATTTCCGGGGATTTCAGGCGAGGAGTGTGTTCTTTACATTGCCAAAATATTTGCATCTTTGCCCTCTGGATACAGAACCTATACAGGTTCGAACCGGCAAAGCAGGAAGTATCATGGCAACCAGCATCATTACATATAACGTCAACGGTGTTCGCGCCGCTATCAGGAAGGGATTGGTGGAGTGGATAAAAGAGCAGGATTTTGATATCGTCTGTCTGCAGGAGACCAAAGCGCATCCCGGGCAGGTCAACACAGAGGCTTTCGAAGCCCTGGGATACCATCAGTACTGGCATTCCGCCCAAAAAAAGGGCTACAGTGGCGTAGCGACATTCAGCAAACAGGAGCCGGACCTGGTGGTGGAAGGCTGTGGCATTGAAAAGTATGATAACGAGGGGCGTATTCTGCGTACTGACTACGGCGACTGGACACTGCTGAACTGCTACTTCCCTTCCGGAACCACGGGGGATGAGCGACAGACCTTCAAGATGGCGTTTCTCGATGATTTTCAACGCTGGCTGGAAGCGTTGCGGAAAGAACGCCCTAAGCTTATCGTGGTGGGGGACTACAATATCGCTCACACCAAGCGGGATATTCACGATCCGGTGGGCAACAAAAAAAGCTCCGGTTTCCTTCCCGAAGAACGCGAGTGGCTGACCCGCTGGTTCGACGACGGCTTTACGGATGCCTTCCGGTATTTAAATCCCGACAAGGTCGAATATAGCTGGTGGAGCTACCGCGCCCGCGCCCGGGACAGGAATAAAGGCTGGCGGCTCGACTACCAATCGGTCAGTGACAACCTGGCGCCTTTTATCCGGGAAGCCCGGCAGATGAATGAAGCCGTGCATTCGGATCATTGTCCGGTGTTGCTGGAAATTGAAGTCGCGTAAGAGCGTCTCTTCCTCATCCGGGCCACGGGGAGCTTAATCTCCTGGTGATGACCGGTTGGCAAACAGACTGGAATTTTCAGATAGGAATTTTTCTTACAGAGTAGTATTCTGATAACGAAATCGCCTAAAGTTTTCTTCCTGGGCTCCAAAACGCTTCTTTCGCCGGCAGCAGAAAACTTCAGACAACTTCAGCGCCCGAAATAAAAAGACCAGATATGCGCAACTATTTTTTGCTTGTAATAATCCTGTCGTTTGGGATTACCACGACAGTTGAGGCTCAGTTTTCCGGGGGGTTCATTGCCGGGATGAACTTTTCTAAATTCGTCGGCCCCCTGGAAACAGATGGACAGGGCAATGAGGTGGAATCTTTTGCTTACAAGACCGGCTTCCACGTGGGAGGACGCTTCTCCTACCGGTTCAATGATATCTTCGGCCTGCGGTCCGAGCTCCTTTATTCCCAGAAGGGGACAGACTATTCTTTCGATGGGCAGTCTTACTGGATTTTTGTAGACCTGGTCCGGGAGCAATTACTCTACAGCAGGGGGCAGCGGCGCACTGTTCGAAAGACGGTGACCAATTACCTGGAAGTACCAATGATGGCCTATTTACGCTTCGGGCGGCTCGAAATTTCCGGCGGCGGCTACGCCGCTTACCTCTTTCGCGGCACTGCCAGCGGTGAGGTTACTTTTGACGGGGTTTCGGAAGGGGGAAATGCCATCGATCCTTTTACCATCGCCATCAATCTCAATTACTTTACCGATGGATTTGAGCGTACCGATATTGGCGAGACCCAGCCGGTTATCGTTGACGGCGATATCATCGAGGTTCCCGTTTCCATCGGCGCCCGCTACGAAGAGCTGGTGAAACCCAGCGAAGGTTTCCTGAACCGCTTCGATTTCGGGCTGATCGGCGGTATTTCGGTTTATCTCAACCGGGGCCTGAACCTGGGATTCCGGGTGAATTACGGTCTGCAGGACCTCACCCGCAACAGCACGGATGTCTCCAAAGTACGCCTCGATGAGAACAATAATTTTATCCTGCGGAATGACTTCGACCGGAACCTGACCCTGCAGGCCTCTATCGGATTCAGCTTCTGATCATGCGTTTTACGAACAGTATTCTTATTAATCGCCCCGCCCCGGAAGTCTTCCGGTATGTCTGTGATCCAAAATATATGTCGGAATGGGTACAGGGCTTTGAAACCTTCCGCCGGGAGAAAGGCCGCCGCCGCGCGGAAGGTAGTAGCGGTGTACAGATCTTTAAAGAACCGGATGGAAAAACCACCGAGGTGGAAGAGGAGGTGCTTTCCCGTAAAGAAGGAGAGGAACTCGAAATCCTGCTGCAAAACCGCAATATGCTCAGCCGGGTCCGCTATCGCTTTCTCGATCAGGGAGAAGGAACAACCAAACTAATCGTGGAGGTCGAAACCCGGCTTCGGCCCTTTATCTTCAATCTAATCTCCCCTTTTGTCAAAGGCCCCATGCGCCGGCAGCAGCGAGCTGACCTGCAGCGGCTGAAGCAGGTGCTCGAACAGTAATTCGAAGTGGGAAGTGGGAAGTCGGAAGTCGGAAGTCGGACGGTCCTTTCGCGTAAGAAAGGAACAAGTTCATTGACA
>CAZWDL010000076.1:0-34891 GCA_964632995.1 uncultured Saprospiraceae bacterium | reverse complement strand
CCGTAGCTACCTGACCAACGAGCAACGCAGGATACCGCCAAAAGAGGCCGCGAAAATTGTCAAGTATTTAGTGCCGGAGGCACTAGCTCCCCGCCACCGGTTCCAGCATCGGTATTTCATCGTAGTAGGAATCGAGGGCATCGTAGACCACCTCGTGAATTCGGCGGCGTACATTCTTGCGGAAAAGCAGGCTGTTGCGCCGCGTGGGGTGAATGCGGTTGGACAAGAAGATAAAAATAAGATCCTCGGTGGGGTCCACCCATACGCAGGTGCCGGTGAAGCCGGTATGGCCGAAGGTTTCCGGGCCTGCGGAGGCGGCGACGGCCGATTCATTAGTCCGGTAAGGCTTGTCGAAACCCAGCCCCCGGTGATTGCCGTGGCGGTCGCTGGTAAACAGCTCGATGGTTTCCCGCGACAGGTATTGCTGTCCGCCGTAGGTTCCGCCGTTTAGCAGCATCTGAAAGAGGACGGCCAGGTCTTCCGCCGTTCCGAACAAACCGGCATTGCCACCGACACCGCCCATGAGGGCGGCTGTTTCATCGTGCACAAAACCGTGTACCAGCTGCTGCCGCCAACGTCCGTCGTATTGAGTGGGAACAATGCGTGACAGGTCGAACTGCTGGATGGGATTGAAAGTAGTATAGCGCAGGCCTAGCGGCTCATAAAACTGCTCTTTTACCAGCTCATCGAGCGGTTGGGCTGTTTTCTCCTCGATCATGCGCTGTATCAGCATAAAATTGACATCACTGTAGCGGTAACGGCGCTGGCTGCCTACCTGCAGGCGATGTACTTTTCGCCAGATGGTATCCAGGTGATTCCGGTCGAAGTAGAAGCCGTCGGATACCTGAACTGTGTAGGGCTCAAGGCCTTCTTTACAAAAGTATTCGTCGCATCCGCGGTTGGGTTTATCCCGGGATAGCAGGTAAGGAATAACCGGCATATGCGGTTGAAGTCCCGACTGATGAATAAAAAGCTTACGCAAAGGAATATTTTTGATCGTCGA
Organism: uncultured Saprospiraceae bacterium; assembly: GCA_964632995.1. Taxonomy (GTDB): domain Bacteria; phylum Bacteroidota; class Bacteroidia; order Chitinophagales; family Saprospiraceae; genus CAZWDL01. The sequence continues at coordinate 33,888 of CAZWDL010000076.1, read as the reverse complement.
TTTGCGATCACATTCCAGGTGCTCTTTCAGGCGGTCATCCAGCCGGAAAGCTTTATCGTCGTACAACTTCATGGCCGCTAGAGTGGTAGCGCTGATCTTGGTAATGGAGGCCAAATCGTACAGGTCCTTACTGCGTACTTCCTGCTTCCGCTTGAAGGTGTGAAAACCAAAATTATTGGAATAAATGACTTTTCCTTTTTTGGCCAGCAGGACCTGAAAGCCGGGGGCTACGCCATCATCGATAGCAGTGCGGGCAATAGCGTCGACCCCTACCAGCCTTTCGGGAGCGATACCGACGGCTTCCGGCGGAGCGTACTGCAGCCTTATCTGTTCCGTTTTCACCCCTATGCCCTTCTTAAAGTGATCATTGATGTCCACCGGCAGTCGACCGGCGCTGGGAACGGCGCCAAAAACCGACATGGCCGCCAGCTGTTCGTTTATCTCATTGCGCTGGTAAAGCTGTACGACCGTTAGCGAGGAGTCGAAATAAGTTAAATTGGCCGGCTCCTGGAAATTGATGAGCAATAGCCGGCCCGCTTTTCCAAGGCGGCGCATCTCTGCGATCAACACGGAATCGCGACGGCCGTGCAGCAGGTATTCATCGAGCAGCATCACGCCGATATCCGCCTCATCCAGTACACCGGTGAAAGCCGGCAGGCGGCCGCGTTCATCGGGGCTGAATTTCACTTTTTCAAAGTCGCTGTACTTTTCAAAATAGGCTTCAAATTCACGGAAAGGAGTCTGGCTGTATTGCAGCAGGGTGAAGCGCTTGCTCTTTATTTCGCACACCGGTAGCAGGCCATGGGGGTTACTGGCCAGGGTGAGTGCGTTCTCGTAAATACGGCGGCGCATCATTTCCCAGGCCCGGCTTGTGAAGTGACGTTCGAGCGATTGCCGGGAGTTCGACCATTCTGGGAGGGGCTCGGCGGCGGCAGCGGCGGCTACCGAAGCGCGCAGCGCGCGAGCCTGCTCCTGAAAGCGCAAAGGTTCCCGCTCCCACTTCAATCCCTTACGCATCCAAGCCTTGGCCAGTAGAATTTTTCGCACCCTTGCATCCAGTTCCTCCAGGGTGAGCACCCCGTCGGCAATGCGCTGCATCAAGTGACGATGCGCCGCGGGGGCATCATTGTCTACGATCAGCAGGTCAGCCCCCGATAGTAAAGCCCGGTCCAGCAAAGCCGGTGAGGTAGCCTGGGCGATGAACAGGCCCCGGAAATCAAATTTGTACAGCATGAATTGACGGAAAAACTGATGAGGCAAAGGCTCGGGCAGATGATCACTGAGGAAGGCGCTGTCGGCGAAAATACCTGACAAACCGCCACCGATCAGCTCCCGGTAGTCTTCGTGCTGGCGAGTAGTAAATATAGCGGTATCCAGAGGTGCTCCTCTTATCTGATCTCCGACCGTCAGCACCCGGCCCGATTTAAAAGCTTCGATCTTCTCCAAATCGGCAGCTTCGCGCTCCGCCATCGGCGGTCCCAGCCACAGGTTGACACCTATGCCTTGTATCTGCTGCCGGAATAACTCGTTCAAATGAGCCTTTAAATTATCATCACCCAGGGCCCCTGCCGTAAAGGAATTCGGCTGCGGCGACAAATCACTGAATTGGTTGTTCAGGAGTACTTTTTCAGCAGAAGTGATAAATGGAGGGAGGGCAGACAGCCGCCGTACGCTATCGGTGAGGGACAGGAAATCGGAAAAAGCGATGCCCCTGGTCCACAAGCCTCCGTACTGACCTCGCTCCGCCCAGCGCAACAAGCTATCGAGTCCGGTGGAATCCCGCACCTGCGTCCGCAGCAGGATTAGCTGCCCTGCCTTATCGGCTATACTCATACGGCGTAAGAGAGAGTCCACTTCCGCCGGCTGTTCCAGCAAAAACGGCGCGGCCGACTGATACGCGCCTTCATCCGGTGCGCATCCGCTCATCCACACTGCCGCCAGGGCGATCCACCAAAGAGTTCTAAGTCGCATAGTGCTCACATTTAGGTCAGATGCTTAAAATCGCAATGAGATGGCTCATCTCGGGATATCTCTGCCTACGGCAGACCGTAAGACCATCTTTCCCGAAAGAGGTGCGGCAACGCTACTCCAAAAAAGTAGAGGGCAATGGCATTTCCGCAATTCACACTTTGGTACAGGCTCGAAAAGCTTTTCTTTATAACAGCTCAGAGGGGCAAAAGATAGTTAAGGGAATTCTAAAATATTCCTCCAATGACAAAATTCCTTCGGCGCTACGGTGCATAGACGACGCTTTCTTCGGAATTCCCCTACTCCAAAAATGTTAAACTATTCAAAAGCCGTGAGGTCAGTTAGTTATTTGGTTTGTAGAAGGAAAACTCAGGAATTATCCGCTCTGCTTTTCTCCTCAATTTCCTCTGCCAGATTCCGCGCTTCGGCGGCAGCATTTTTCCACCAGCTGACCGACCAGGCCGGCGCCGGCTGATAGCCTTGTTGCCTGTACAGTTCATGCTGGCCGAACTCCCAGCGGTAGTCGGTCTCCGGGGTCGGAGAGAAAAAACCGTCGGGCACGACAACGACCGGCGAAGCCTCTACGGAGGCTGGATCTACCTTCAGCGGCAGATAAAGGTGGGCATCCATTATTTGTGCGTGGATGCGTTCTTTGGCGATGTAGGATTGCAGAGATAAGGCCATCTCCCGGATAAACGGAGAGTCGGGCCGCTCGAAGCCGCCCGCGGGAAGATGGCTGGCCAGGTTTTGAATAACCCATTGTTGTTGCTCCGCATCTGCAATATGCAAAGCATATATGTATTTTAGGTAATTAGACAGCAGAAAAGTTCCCGGCTGAGCAGAATTTTCCGCATTTTCTTTGATAAAGGCATATGGCACGGAATTAACGGCGAAAACGGTTTTCCGCGGCCGGGTCATGAGCAGCGACAGTTTCGCAAGTCCCTCCGGCCGGTTGAGCTCCTGGAGGTGATCCGTCATGGCTCCTTCCAGATCGACCGGCCCGTAAGTACAGGACAAGAGGAGCACATCGGGTTGCTGCCCTGCCAGTTCTTCAATTTGAAAAACCCCCAGACCGTTGCGTTCCAGTTGCTGCAGGACTTCAGCCCCGGGCAACTCCCGTTGTTTAATATCACGTAAAAAGGAAGCGATCAGATCCCTTTGCGCAGTGGTCATGGTAGCGATAGCAATGGAGGGGTAAGTGCGCTGGGGTGTTTTCTCCACTTCGTTGAGCAGGCGGATAATTTCCCTGGCCTCGGCCTCGTTAGTGCCCGATTGTTCCTCGTAGCGGCCGTCTACCTGTTCAAAACGCGCCGAGAAGCCGGTAATGGCGTTCTGCGCCAGATAGGCTGGATTGCGCAAGGCCAGGGCATCCCCCGGGCTCCAGCGATGTACATAGGGCAAATGGCATACCCCACCGACCTGCTTCCGGGCCAGCGCAAGAGCTGAGCCGGCGGGTCCCAATGCTTCCCACTCCCGGTTCCCGGTTACGATTATCCTGTCGGTTTCCAACAGTTTTCCCGCCAGCGCCTTAGCCGGAATGAGGTGTGCTTCTTCCAGAAACAGCACGTTAAAGTTCGAATCTTTTTGAGTAAGCGCCTGGGCGACTTCCGGTGTTACCATCCAAACCGGGAGAAGCTCGGTGATCAGTTCACCGTATTTTTCGAATAAAACGGAGAGAGCAGGTTCCTTTTGCACCTCGTTTTTTCGGGTAAACAACTGCTGATACGTTTTGCGCTCGTTGCGGCGCAATTCACGCAACAGTTCCTGACGGCGCCCCCACCAGTAATGGTTGATCTGAGCCGGCAGCATAGATTTCACCAGGTCATTGTTGAAAACAAACTGACGGAGTTGAATCGCCGAATTGGGTAGCGCCGACTGATAGGCCTGTTGCAGGCATTGGTGCAGGTACCAACTTTTGAAAGCCGCCTCCCAGTTTTCAGGTCTGACTTTAATCAGTGCCTGCATCAGTTTGCGGCCCGCATCGGATAAGCCCAGCCAAAAACGCTGCCAATCGTACAGCGCCCCGAATTCCTGCATGTACAATTTGGTGTTTTCCAACTGCTCGATCACTTCTTCCAGATATTTTCGGCGGCGGGGAATGGTCAGCATGCGGTTTTCAAATGGTTCCGTATACAACTGAGTACGGTTCAGCTCGGCCAGTTGCATATCCAACGCTTCCTCCAGTTCTATCAGCCACCCTTTGAAAGGCAATTCTGGATGGACGGTTTTGCTACTCAGACGGAGGAGGTTTTCCTGTATCAGGTCGGGTAGCTTTTCCCGCCATTCGGCCAGATCCTCCTGGAAAGCATCAAGGCTTTCGCGCATTCGGGGCAAGTCTCTGCCCCCTTCCGCCGGGGCGAACTCAAAATCGAATAAGGGCCTTTCTTTAAAAGCAGCTACCAGCTTATGATACTGGTCGAAGATAGATTTCTTGGTCTCCAGCCGTTCGCGGAAACGCGACAGGAAAGATCCGTACAAGCGCAGACTCGTCATGGAGTTCAGCTCGAAGTCGCGTCCGTACTTAGTTACCGCATCGGCAATTTGCTCCTGCAGGACCAGCAATTGCCTTTCCAGTAAATTAAAATATTCCTCGTAGTAATTCGATAAGAGATCCGCATACTCATTGACCCTATCAATATACTGTTTTTGCAGGAAGAAAAGCTTGCGGATAAATACATCCAGCTGCTCGTGAACGTAAGCACCTGCTTCTTCTCGTTCCTTCTCGAGAAAAACCTGTGCATGAAGATTGGAGAGGGGATGGCGAAGGGTTTTTATCTGCTCGTAGAGCCCCTGGCACTGCTGAACTGCATCCATCAAACGTTCGTATTCCGCGAACCGGAAACGAAAGTCCTGAATATTGAGTTGAGCAGTCAATAATTCCTTTCCCTCACGGCGACTGCTATCCAGGTAAAGGCCTACCGTTTCCGCCCAGGAATATTTTCCAAAAACCGGTCGGCGCAGGGCCCGGTAAGTACTGTCCAGCTTCCCCTTTTGCCGCTTCCATTTGTGCAGCACCTGCTGAAAGCGTTCAGCGTGGAAATCCTGAACAGGCGGGCTTGCCTCAGCGGCGGTTCGCAGCAACTCCATCAACAACCTGGGGTCCCGGTCAGCATCGGCAGCGGAAAAAGTAAGGTGGGCCAGTTGTAGTTTGTCAATCTGCCGCCGGGCGCTGCGCAGGCTATCCAGGGTGGGCGCAACGATCAGGCATTTCTCTCCGTTAGACAGGGCGTTAAGCATCAATTGCTGCACCACAAAACTCTTACCCGTACCGGCACTCCCCTCTATCACGCTGAGCCGCTGCCGGCGCCCCGCCTGGTAAGCGGTAGTCTGATAAGGATCCATGGTCGCCCCCGGTACGGCATGCCCCTCAACTGCCAGCGGAGTTGCTTTTGGAAAAAACGTTTCTTCCCCAGGTTCATCATTGACGGGAGCGGGCGGAAAACAACCGATCATTGCGGACCAGCGCAGCTCGCCTGCCCCTTCCAGGCTGTCCAGCTCAGGAACGCCGGGAAAGGGAAGCAGAACCGGTTCTTCCGGCAGTGGCGACCAGCCCGATTGCTGCAGCGTCTTACGCAACACGGGCAGTAGCGATTTGGCGGAAAGGGGAGGCTGTTGGGCCAGAGCTGAAATTTCTTCTATGTCCCCGGCAGTCCAGGATTCGGGCGGGTAAGCCACCAGCCAGGGGTTCAGGCGGACGCGGTGTTCGCGGGTATGCGAAAGCCGCCAGCTACCTTGATGTTGTTTATCCGGCTCCACATCCAGGTCAAATAGAAAAAGCGGAGCTACCTGGAGCAGCTCCTCCTTGTTGAAGAACAACAAAGGAAAACCCAGCGCCAGAGGATGATGACTATTCAGGCGCCTTTTGTTATGCAATTCCTGGCGCCAGTAATCGAAGGGCGGCGCCTGGTAGCTGACCGGCGGTATTACAGCATCGAAAGCCCCTTGCTCCAGTAGCTCCCTGAGCAGATTGTCCGCGGAGTAGCCTTCCGGAAAGGGCAGGCGGGCAAGATCAGCTCTGCCCCGGTGGAAAGGCAAGGCCTGATGATAAATTTGCCGACAGCGGTTCCACGTGCTGACTTGTTGCTCTTTGTTCGAAATGATTTGGGGTTTCTCCATCTTCCCTGTTCAGTTTTACATCGCTCTTCTCGATGAGTGTCCGCAAGCGGATGCCGGCTTATAAGTTGATTTCTCTCAAATATACCAATAAGAAGGAAAATACAAATTCGATTAATTATAAAATTATCGCCCCTCTTCCGGAAAAGAGCCTATGCCAATACCAGGTGGTTTTCTATTTTGAAGTCTGGTTCCAGAAGTTTTTTCTCAAAAAAGGAGTATATTACTCATTGGTAATCAAATAGTTGAAATGTTTAATCTTTAAGATTGATTCAGCTGGAAACATTAAACAAAATCTGAGCTTCAAGGAATGACTCCCGAAATCGCCGTCATTTTGACCGATCCTGCCCAACGCATCATATGGGTCAATGAAGAATTCACTCAAATCACCGGATATACGCTGAGTGAGGTACTTGGGAAAAAACCGAGTATCCTGCAGGGGCCAAACTCCAGCCGCGAAACGATCAAGCGCATCCGGAAAGGGTTGAAAAACCAAACACCGGTCAAGGATGAAATTACCAACTATCGCAAAAACGGAGAAGAATACCTTTGCAAACTGGTGATCCACCCCATTTTCGACCTGGATCAGCAGTTAACCAACTATATTGCCTTCGAAGTAGATGGCAATGTAGTGACGGATGAATCGGATATCTCCCTGTTACAACTGGAAGATAAGTACAGCTCAAGCAGTCTGAAAGGCGTGGAAGAAATGAAGTTGTACTTCGAGTTGCGTGACCTGATGGAAAAGGAGGCGCTCTATCTGAACTCCGAACTTACCCTGCGCATGGTAGCTGATAAGCTGAATACCAATACCAAATATCTTTCCCAGGTGGTTAACCACCATGCCGGTATCAATTTTCAGAATTTCCTGAATACTTACCGGATCAAAGCAGCTAAGGCGAGGATCTGCAGTGATCAGTACAAAAACCTCACCCTTTACGGAATAGCCAGGCAATGTGGTTTTAGAAATAAATCCACTTTTTATAAAGTTTTCAAGGACATAGTCGGTATGACGCCCAGAAAATATTCGCAAACTTGCCGGGAGAAGAACGAGCGTCTTTAGAGGACAAATGAAGAAGAAGAAGAAGAAGCTATTGATTTTCCGTAGCTGACCGGGTGAACCCGAATAAAGGTCCACATTTGCGAATTCAGACCAGGAGAAGCGTCAAAAAATTGCAAATCCTGATAAAAAAGGAGAAATTAATCCAAGTACTGAGGGATTAGAGTTGGAGAGGATCCTCATCAAGTTTTATCCAGCCCTGATTGCTTCGTATTCTTAACAAGCAAACTGGAAGCATTATGAGTGGCATCAAAGATTTGCATAGCCTGTTGTTCTGGCTGGACGGCAGCAAGAGCAAGCAATCAGTCATGAAGAAGGTCCTCCGAAACAAAAGACAATTACCCAGGGAAAAAGCTCACATCCTTCGCGAGCTGGAACGGGAAAACTGGGTTTTGAGGCCAAATAAGGAAGCTCCTGAATTTGCAAATGAGCCACCAAACTGTTAAAGTTGCTAAATCTCTTATAATTCAGGAGAACTATTACCATTTCCAGGTCGAAGCAAAAGCTTCGGCCTCTATACCTTACCTCGGCTCATTCGCTGCTCCTGAAGTAGTCATTCCACCCCCGACTTTCTTTCCATTCTGATATTCATACTCCAGCGTGACGGCGCCCTGCTCATTGTAAAAGCGGTAGGGACCGTTCATCACGCCCTCCTGGTAAGTAATTTCTTTTTGCAGCTTACCGGTATTGGCTACGTATTCGCGGTAAACCCCGTTCAATTTACCATCCTTATAGGTCGCCTCATGGGTCGGCCGGCCGAAGCGGTATTTTGCCCAGGGACCGTCGAGCAGGTTGTTTGCATAATCCGCCCGCAATTCCAGGTATCCACGATTGTTAAACTCCAGGTAGATACCGTTGTATTTTCCGTCCACATAGCTCACTACTGTTTTGGGAACGGTGCTGTTAGGATGATAGACGACCCAGGTGCCGGTCTTCTCTCCGTTTTTCAGGAAGCCTTCTTCTATGACGCTGCCGTCGGCTGCTTTGCGCTCCGCTCTTTGTATCTCTGATCCTTCCACATTGGTGATGATGTAGGAATTGGGATTAAATTCTTCTACCGGTTCTGTAGCGATCTCCGGTGATCCGCCGGAAGAGGTGCAGGAAAAAGTAAAAATGAACGAGAGCAGAAAAAAGGTCAGTTGTAAAAACTTCATACTCACAGGATTTTTTTGTTTTTGATGATTTGACTAATGGCGTTGACAAGGGATTGGCTTATACTTCCCTATGGTTTTATTCGACAAAAATAGCGTATTTGCGGAGCATATCAAATCGAGTACCGCGTCAGTTGAGGACTTTTTCGAGCAATTCCTTTCCCTGGCTCTTAAAAATGGATTCGTAGCTTTGAGCCTTTCGGCAAAAGGTAATTCGAAGGAAGCCGAAAAATCCGTTGAACAATCAATAGGCAAATTTTTTATGACCTCTAAAGTACGATATAATGGGTGAAGCCTTATACACTTTCGAACCGGACCTGAGCGACACCACTATGACCCTCTGGCTGTCTCTTTTCGTCGCAATAGCCGCCCTGGGCGGCGCCGTCGCACTGTACCGCAGTAAATCCGCTGCCAGCGACCGCAACTACCGCATGCTAGGCGCCATGCTGCTCTTCTTCGTCTTTCTGATCGCTACCGCCACCGCCGTCTTCAGCTTCTGGACTACCCGGAAGATCGATACGGTCTACATTTATGAAAATGCCGTAGAGACGCCCTACGGCCGCGTGGAATTCAGCAACCTGAAAGATGCGAAAATAGAAACGCAGCGCCAGCCCTCGCTGATCAATCCCAGCATCGCCCGGAGCAGTAGTAAAATGTTGATTATCATAGAGGAAGATGGGAAAAGACACCTCTTGTCTGAAGAGAATTACGATATACAAAACATTATGCGGAAGTTACGGGAAGTGGAGAAAAAAAGTTCTTGAGTGTTTGCCCGGCCTCGCTTCATTCGGATAAAAGTTCTTGGGGTATTGAGAGGCTGTTTTGTATCTCCAGAGGGTTCCTTTGAACCATTGAACCACTCACCCCTCCCTATACCCCTTCACCAAATCCCGGATATTCCCGTACACTTCCCTGTCCGCCGCGAAGAACTCCGGAATCGTCATCCACTCCGCGAACTCAATATCCTCCTTGTGTTCCGGTTGCAGTTCCCGCTGCTCGGTACGCATGATATACCAGTGGGTGGGTTTCAGGATGCGCTCGTTGGATTTCCCCCGGTAGGTGTGGTAAGTGGTGTGAAAGAAGCGTTCCAGCGTGAGGTTTTCCAGTCCTGTTTCCTCCTTCACCTCACGCACGGCGGCCTCATCCGTGGTTTCCCCTTCGTCGATTTTGCCTTTCGGCAAATCCCAGGAGCCGCGCCGGAAGATCCAGAGCAGTTCGTCGTCGTTGAAGACCAGTCCGCCGGCCGCCTCAACGATCTCGAATTGGCTGTTGAAGTCGGCCCACAGCTGGTGGGCGTTTTCGCTGTACAACGTTACCGACTCGAAGCGATCCGTCTTCTCCAGCATGTCGATGTAGTGGAACAGAAACTTGGATTTGCCCGGGTAGCGGGCCACCAGGTTGTCGGCGTCCGGATTGGGCCGCTGGGGGAGCTCTTCTTTGGAGATCAGGTACAGGGGGGTGTTGTTGATATAGATTTTGTACATTATACAATTGCTTTATTTAGATTTTTACCCTAATGAAATCGCCGCTTTGCAGGGCTTACGGGTAGTTTTTCTTTTGGTTCGTTCTGGCAACTTTGGTTTGGTAGCGTACAAACATCGTACACTTACACCAAAGCAAAGCCTTCTCATGATCCGTACAAGTTTCAGATCTAACCGCCGAAAAAAAGTAAACGATAACGGAGAGGCCGTTATTTCTTTCCGGGTTTACCTGCAAGGTAAGGAACGATATTGGGATACCGGGATATACGTCAAGCCCTCCCCCAGCGGGATAAAAAAACGGAAGGTAAAAAACAGGGGTAATGCCGTGGACCTTAATTTAAAGTTGACGGATATTGAGCAAAAGGCAACCAGTTTCTACCTTCGCCGGAGCCAGGGAAGGTATCCTGTTTCAGCCGATCATGTTGTAAGCCGCCTCAAGGGAGAAAGATCATCGATGGAGGATTTTATTTCTTTTTCAGGAAGCTTTCTGGAAAGAAGAAAATTGGAGTTGGCGGAAGGGACATTGACCAGGGAGGAAACATTTCTGAATACCTATGTAAAGAGGTACGCCAAAAGGATAGACTTCGATGAACCGAATTACCAGTGGATCGCCAATTTTGAAAAATGGCTGAAAGAAAAGGACAAGAGGCTGTCCACCCGGAAGGTAGCCAAAGAGAATACCCCTACTATCCTAATTATGCAGCGCCTACACGAGAACGATCCGACGGTAAACTACATTCTTTCCTTCCTGGAATCGAAGCGAGTTATAATGGTTAAAGGCCCCTGGAATGAACAGTTCATCAACGAATGTCTGATGTTTCCCAACGGCACGCACGATGAGGCCATAGACTGTTTAGTGATGGCGATGTTTTAAATCCTCTTTGTCCTTTCTGATCATCTCGGGGCATGGGATTGGGCTGTCTTTTTTGCTTGAGAGGATTGAATATACGAATTCTCGGGTATTTTGGTGTGAATTTCTTGTTTTTGGTGGACCGCTCTGCCAGATTGTCGGAACCTGGATCACCCGGATGGAGGGATGGCCGGGATGCAGCACTGACTCGGACCGCTTCTGAAGAATGATCCTGGCCATCCTTTCATCCCGGCCATCCAGGTTCGGACAATTTGCGAGGCGCGAAAATAGTCAAATAGTCAAATAGTCAAGAGCCCTGTACGCAACGACACGAATGCCCGAAGGACTTAGCGTCCCAATTGCGGAACAGCTTACCGCTATCGCGGTAGAAGAGGTAGTACCACGCGCTGACGCTACCGTACTCCGTAGCGCTCCAGTAGAGGCCGTAGCCGCCAAGGTAGAAGAAGCTGCCATTGGAGTAGCGGTAACCGCCTAGCCGCGCAGAGAACCCGCTGTTACCGCCATCAATCATTGCCTGGTAAGCCGCTTTCCCATCATCCGAAGCATCATCATCCGCCCCGCCGAAGCGCTTGGCCAAATCCCGCCATTCCTGGTCGGTGGGTAATCGCCAGCCGTTGCCCAGCTCCCGGCAAGCCCGTTTGGCAGCCTCCCAGGTATACAGCCGGCCATATTTTTCACAATTAGCCGAATTATCCTCATAACACCACGATTCTCCTGGAATAGGATAATTCAAATTTTGGGTTGTCCAGGTCAGCCCCGCAAATTTCTTCACCGGATAGACATTTCCATCCGGATCCCTGGGCAATTTTTCCTTAGCAGCATCTTCTCGAATAAAAAAGAAATTCCCGCCCGGCTCATGCCCCTCAAATTCGCCGGATCGGGGAATAGGGGTAATGGTTTGCATGTACGACTGCAACTCGCTGAAAGAAAGAATACCGTCATTGTCCCGGCCGCCGTAACTCCGTAAAGCATTGAGCATCGATTTGGTGAACGGAGAATAGTCTACCCCATCCGACGTACGCTGCTTACCACCCGAAGTGAGGTAAAGCCTGCTATTGTACTGCATAGACTCCCTGACCCAGGCCGCCAGTCCTCCGCTATTCGCACCGGGGCGTTTACCGAATTCTTTTCCCAGGGCAATCGCCCGGTCGAAAGTCCCCGAGTAACAGGCATCAATGGCCAGGAGGATGTGCGGACAGGGAATAACGGAAACCACGTCGTTCAAAATGGAGTGAGAAAGGTAGGATTCTCCGAAGCGATCATCATACGGGGAACGACCTCCTTTGGGAATAAAATAGCCTTGTTTGGTAGTCTCCCTGAAATGACCGTGGCCAGTGAAGAAAATGAGTAACTGAGCGTCGCTTGCGTAGGAGCGCTGGGTGTAGCGTTCCAGCTTATCGTAAATCTCCGTCTTACTGGGGTTGCGGACGATTTCGATGGTAAAGCCGTACTTGGTCTTCAGCTCGGCTGCAATGGCTTCCGCATCGCTGATTGGATTATTGAGGTTATTCCAGTGGCGGTAATCCTCCACAGCGAAGAAAAGGGCGTAGTCTTTGCCGGGGCGGCTTAGGTTGGTGTCCGCTGGAAGAATGGCCGACAGGCTAAGAAAGACAATGGCTGAAAGGAACAATATTGGAGAAAATCGCAGCATTTTACATAAAGTTTTCTAATGAAACCACTCCTTAAGCTCCACTGCAAACATATCGGCAAATAGTACAAAGTACTCATCGAACACGCCCTCCATAGGTTTGTAAGACCCGCGACTACTGGAAAACCAACTATCGCTATACTTGCCGTCGATTTCGCAAGTCAATTTGAGCGCGTTTGAAGCGGCTTGTTCATCAACAGTGATAATGAAGGAAAGCCGTTCACGCTTGATAGAGCTCCAATTGCAAATAGGCAGACGTTTACAGATAGCCCCCAGAAGGCTATTCGATTCACCGTATAAAACATGGCGGCAGAGGTTATCCGCCTCGAAGCGAAGTACTTGACCCTTTTCCCTAACCCGGAGTGCCGATTTCACCAAACACTCATTCTCTTCCTGTTGGTCATTGATCTTAAATCGCTGCTTGGCAAACCTTAATATAGATGCAAATACTTCCAGCTTGGTATCCAGATTTACAGTTCGGATCGTACTTTCGGTCTTTTTTTTCAATCCCGAAAGATTATTGGCCGGAATATAGACATCTCTGATCTCGGATCTACAGATGCTCTCCACTACCTCCACTTCATTTTCCGAGTACTGGACACCAACAAAAAAACAGGGTAGTTCACTTAGATCGTATGTGTCGTAAAGCTGTACATTGCCCTGTCGCTCATCGATTTCCGTGAGTTGGATCATTTTATAGAAGAGTTGTTGTTCCAGGGTAAGCGGACTGCGGCTTTCAAAATCCTGTTTCAACTGCTCCCAGGCATTGATGATGAAGTCCGTATCATCGGTATGAAAGGCCAGATAAAGCGATAGTGTATCCACTCCTTTCGTATCCAGTTCGATGGTATGTACTTTTAGTACACCCCCCAACCCGGAGTTTTCCAGCCATCGCTGGTAGACCTGGGCCTGATCCTGGAAAAAAATAGTGTCTTCAGAGAGATCCTCCTGGGCGGTGATCACTAATGGAACGATGGTGCATATCAACAAGATGATCCAATATTTCATAGCTGCTATTTTCTGCCGTTAATTCTAGGTAAAAGAAGATAATAGAGGGCGGCTCCAAGGATCAAAACAGGAAAGAACCACCAATTTTCGATTTCGGGATCGTTCCGAATCCACTCGTAAAGAAGGTAGAAAAAGATTAACCCGTAAGTGCCTGCTAAAATCCAGAGCGTTCCTAACGGCAAGCGAACGTAGTAGGTGGCTATAAAAGGAGGTAGATAAAAAATTACAGGTATTAGCGGCATAATCAATTGGCCTATCATTGAAGATACACCAATAAAGGAAAACAATACAGCCATCACCACAATATAGGCAAAAACCAGCCCCACCCACCGAAAGATAAGATCCCGCTCAATCCGCTTAAAGGAAATATCACTTCGCCCTCTTGAAGTAGCACCGGTTGCTGGAAGCTGAAGCTGTTGAGGAACCGCTTCCGGCGTTGATCTGACCGTTCCCTCTCCCTTCCTGCGGAAAACATATTGTCCTCCCTTATGCCCGGTTCCAAATAGCGGGGCTCCTTCCGGGAGCTGTTGATAGTTGGAACGGGTAATCTCGATGACCTGGTCGGCCAATTTCGAAACCTGTACGTCGTTCTGACCGTGCTGTTGCAACACTTCCAGGATGCCGGCGGTAAAGGGGCTGTTCCCGCCGGGAGGCCCGTCGGCCACCTCTTCGTCATTGCGGCCCGAGCACAGTACCCAGCGGGAAGCACGCCTTTCCAGTTCGTCCAGCACTTCACCGGAGCGGGAGGTCCCCCGCACCAGCAGGGTACCGGAAAAGCAGGAATCCGAGATCAGCAAAGTGTGCCGGGCGCGGATGTCGTCGATATAATCCCGGATAGTGGAATTGCGGATATAGTGGGCGGTGTTGTCTCGTTGGGCATTATGGGGGATCCAGTAGCCCTTTTCGGTATAGGTATCGAGGTGACCGTGGCCGGAGTAGTAGATCAGAAGCTTGTCTTCGGGCTGTACCTGGCGCACCAGCCAGTCCAGGGTAGCGATGATCTTTTCCCGCGTGGCATCTTCATTGTAGAGTAAAATAGTTTTTTCCGGTGCTACATCGAAAGCACCCTGCATCAGAGCAGCGATAGACTGAATGTCTCTGACCGCATTTTGAAGATCGGGAAATGCCTGATAGTCGTTGATTCCGATGCCGAGGAGCCAGGAGTGACCGGGCGGGAGTGAGGTACTTCCGGTCTCAGGGGATTGGTGTGCAAATCCCCGGGTGGCGTTTTGTGGGGCTTCCGGCATGGAGTATGATGGTTTGGCTATTTAATGGGAAAATTAATGATTTTTGATGAATCGGGAATTTGCTAAACTATTCAGAATAGGTTGAGACTTCAAAATGAATTGGTGTAAGGCCCTATTCGGATCTTGCTTTTTTTTTCGAAAAGGCCGAGCAAAATTTGAAGCGGAAAATAGTCAAATAGACAAATAGTCAAGAGCCCTGGACGCAACGACACGAACGCCCGTAGGACTTAGTGTTCCAATCGCGGCTCAGCTTACCGCTATTGCGGTTGAAGAGGTAGCGCCACGCGTGGTCGCTATCGTACTCCGTAGCGCTCCAGTAGTAGCCGTCGTCGCCAAGGTCGAGGAAGTCGCCATCGGAGTAGCGGTAACCGCCTAGCCGCGCAGAGAAACCGCTGTTACCGCCCTCAATCATTGCCTGGTAAGCCGCCTTTCCACCATCCGAAGCATCATTATCAGCGCCGCCGAAGCGCTTGGCCAGGTCCCGCCATTCCTGGTCGGTGGGCAGTCGCCAGCCAGGCCCCAGCGCCGCACAAGCTTTTTTAGCCCCTTCCCAACTATACAAACGGCCATATTTTTCACAATAAGCCGAATCATCCTTATAACACCACGATTCTCCTGGAATAGGATAATTCAAATTTTGGGTTGTCCAGGTCAGCCCATTGAATTTTTTGGTGCTATAAGCAGTTCCGTTGGGATCCACAGGACGGGAAGAATTGGAGGGCTTAATATTCGGGGTAGATACAGCACTTCCCGAACCATGATCACCGGTGATGAATAAGAAATTACCGCCCTCATGATCCCCGAAATACCCGGAACGAGGGATCGGGTATACCTTTTCCAGATAGGTTTCAATTTCGTTTATGGTAAGTATACCGTCTGCTCCGCCGAAGGTGCGCAGCGCCAGCTTGAGTTGAAGGGCGAATTTTGACCGGTCAGGGGTCTGCTCTTTGCCGCCGGAGGTCAGGTATTGCCGGCCCTGGTATTGCAGACTGCGCTGGATGAACAGATCGTTTTCATTCTTGCCCTGGTTCGGACGCTGTCCCAAGGAGCCTCTTGAGGCAATAGCTTCATCAAAAGTTCCGGAAAAGCACGCGTCGATGCAAAGCAGGATATGCTTACAGGGAATATTATCCACCGCTTTTTCCAGACGCGAGTGGGGGATGTAGGATTCCTGGATGGGATCACTAAGCTGCCCGTTACTAGGGATGATAAAGCCTTCTTCTGTGTCATCGATAAAATAACCGTGACCGGTAAAAAAGATCAGCAACTGGGCATTCGAAGCGTAGGTACGTTGCCGGTACTCTTGCAACTTGAGCAGTATCTCTCGCTTGTTGGCATTTCTAACGACCTCTGTTTGAAAACCGTAGTGCTGCCGAAGGTCGGCGGCGATTTCTTCGGCTTCCGAGATGGGGTGTCGAAGGTCCCGCCATTCGTCGTATTCGTTGATGGCGAAGAAGAGCGCGTAGTTTTGCTGGGCCTGTGCGGTCAGGCTGATACCGAAAAACAGAAACAAGGCAAAAGACAGGTATGTATTCATGGTGCTGATGAGTTGGGGTTCTACCATATTTCAAAAATAGCAATATTCCCTGGAAAAGATTGATGCGGCAGATGGGCACCGACTTTTGCAGTCCCGCTTCCTTCAGACCTGCGGTCGCCCGCAGCGCCCTTGCTAATGGGCTTTGGCGACTTGCCCACAAGGGACTTTCACCCTCTAGAAATTTCGGTATCTTCACACCGATGGATGTCCATACCGGACACACACAATGGCTAACCTGGCCGTTACAACCAATTTGAAAAATGAACAGAACGACAAAAAATACACTTATCGCAATTGGAATTCCGACATTATATGCGGTAATTCTTCGACTCTTTTTCGGAATTGATACTTGGAATGAATTATTTTCCGTGATGTCAGTAACGTTCCTGTTTTTACTGCCGACAATTGTTGGAGCATTGACTGTTTACCTGTCAACTCCTGAAAAAGCAAAAAGCATAGCATATAAAGTTTTTACACCTTGGATTCCTGTTTTTCTATTCTTAATAATAACTCTTGCTCTTGCAATTGAAGGTTGGGCTTGTTGGCTTATGATATTGCCAGTTTTTTTAATTGCTGCCTCAATCGGTGGACTAATCGGTGGTTATTTAAAAACTCGAAAAGCTAATGATAGGCTTAACATTTCAATTTTAGTTCTTTTACCTCTGTTTATTGGTCCTGTTGAAAGTTTAATTGAAACTATTCCTGGAACATACAAAGCCTACACATACATTGACATTGATGCCCCCGCCGAAAAAATTTGGGACAATGTAACTCGTGTAAAGGAAATCCCAATAGAGCAAGACAAAGGATATTTAACAAGAATGCTAGGTTTTCCTCGACCAATAAAAGCGGAGTTGGATTTTGAAGGAGTTGGAGCATATAGAGAAGCTATATTCACAAAAGGACTTGTCTTTCACGAAACAGTAACGGAATATAAGGACAATGAAAAAATGGTTTTCAATATAAAAGCTTATCCACACGAAATTCCTTCTACAACCTTGGACGAACACGTAGTAATAGGCGGTGATTATTTTGATGTTCTAAATGGAACATATGAACTTACAAAATTACCGAACGGACTTAATCGTTTGCACCTATATAGTCATTTCAAAATGAACACGACTTTTAATTTTTATGCCGGTTGGTGGGGAAAGTGGATTATGAAAGATATTCAGAATAACATATTACAGATTGAGAAAAAAAGGTCGGAGGAAAAATTAAAAATTGGTGACAATAACTAGTGCGCCAGGCACTAAGTTGTTACAGGTTAATAATTGTGTATAGAAGCCGCCTCGCGGCGACATATTTTCGCCTTTAATTAAAAGACCAACAAACTATGAATCTGGCCAACACGGTCGCCAAGCAGCTGCTGCAAATAAATGCAATAAAACTGAGTCCGCAAAGCCCCTTCACCTGGGCTTCCGGGTTGAAATCGCCGATATACTGCGACAACCGGACGGTCCTCTCCTACCCTGCCGTGCGCCGGCAGATCATCGACGCCTTTGCCGAGCGGGCCGAAGCCTTCAAACCTTTCGACGCGGTGGCGGGTGTCGCCACCGCCGGCATCGCCCACGGCGTGCTGCTGGCCGAACGGCTGGATCTGCCCTTCCTCTACGTGCGCAGCAAAGCCAAGGCGCACGGTCGCCAGAACCAGATCGAAGGGGTGCTGCCGGAAGGCGCCACAGTGCTGGTAGTGGAAGACCTCATCTCCACCGGCGGCAGCAGCCTGCGCGCCGTAGAGACGCTGCGCGAGGCAGGCGCTACCGTCGCGGGCGTACTGGCCATCTTCACCTACGGCTTCGACCAGGCCAACGAGGCCTTCCGCCAGGCCGACTGTCGCTTCGATACGCTGAGCTACTACGACGCGCTGCTGGAGGAGGCGCTGGCCAACGACTACATCAGCTCCAACGACGAAGCGGCGCTTAGGGATTGGCGCAAAGCACCGACTGCGTGGAGCGCGGGGCAATTGTAAGGCGGAAGTCGGAAGTCGGAAGTGGGCCATACGGCTCTTCGCTTCGCTCCGAGAAGGCGGAAGGCTTGCCTGAGTACTAATCCTGCACACCGAAACCCTGCAACCATCCATAAAATATCCCAAATCTTTTTATCTTTGCCGGTCAAATTGCCCGCGGTTTCCGGCCGGGCCTTGTTGAAAGAAAAACGAAGACATGTCGATCATCACGCCACAATCGGAAGCGTTTCTCCAGAAATACCTCAATAATGCCTCCCCCACAGGCTTCGAATCCTCGGGGCAAAAGCTCTGGCTGCAATACATCAAGCATTACATCGACGAGTGGGAACTCGACAACTACGGGACGGTCTACGGGATCATCAATCCGGGAAAAGACTACCGCGTCGCCATCGAGGGCCATGCCGATGAGATTTCCTGGTTTGTGCACCACATTTCCGACAAGGGCTTTATCAACGTCATTCGCAACGGCGGCTCCGATCATCTCATCGCTCCCTCCAAGCGGGTAAACATCCACACCAAGAAGGGCATCGTCAAGGGCGTCTTCGGCTGGCCGGCCATCCACACCCGCCACGGGGAAGACTCCAAGTTGACTCCCAAGGTAGAGAACATCTTCATCGATGTAGGCGCCAAAGACAAGGACGAGGTCCTGGAAATGGGCATCCACGTGGGCTGCGTGATCACCTACGATGACGAGATGATGGTCCTGAACGACCGCTACTACGTCGGCCGCGCGCTCGACAATCGCATTGGCGGCTTCTGCATCGCCGAGGTGGCCCGCCTGATCAAGGAAAACAATATCGAACTGCCCTATACCCTCTACATCGTCAATTCGGTGCAGGAGGAAGTGGGGCTGCGCGGCGCCGAAATGGTGGCGCAGACCATCAAGCCCAACGTGGCCCTTGTCACCGACGTGACGCACGACACGCACACGCCCCTGCTCAGCAGCAAAAAACACGGCGACGTCAAAGGCGGCGACGGCCCCTCGGTGACCTACGCTCCGGCCGTCCATAACAAACTGCTCGACCTGATCATCGAAACCGCCGAAGCCAAAGAGATTCCTATACAACGCGAAGCCTCCTCCCGACGCACCGGCACCGACACCGACGCCTTCGCCTACTCTAACGGCGGGGTGCCTTCGGCGCTCATCTCGCTGCCGCTACGTTATATGCATACTACGGTGGAGATGGCGCATAAAGAGGATGTTAATAACGTCATCCGGCTCATCTATGAGACCCTGCAGCAGATTGAGGCGGGGCATAATTTTAAGTACTTCTGAGAGTAATTTTCACCCAGGGCGATTGCCCTGGCTTTAGCTGTAGCAGTCCTTTCCATACGGACCCGTCTGGGCAGGCTGCCTAAAAAGATGTGTACAAATGGTAGCCGCCCAGACGGGCCGTATGGCCGGCGAGGATTTAGGGGGTGGAAACTCCGAAAGTCATGAATTATCTACGGCGAAGATCGAATAAGTTCGATTTATCTTACGCGAAACGTCCTTCCGACTTCCCACTTCCGATTTCCCATTTCCCATTTCCCATTTCCGACTTAGCTTTCCTACCTTAGCTGGAAGCCAAGCACCCAGTATGAAGCCGAAGTCCATACTTAAAAAGTTCATCGACCTGATCCTCTACAGCAATCTTTGGATTGCGTTGGCGGCGGTGAGCATGTCGCTACAGACGCAGTGGCTGCTGTTTGGCGAGCTGCGCTGGGACCCCCTTTTTGGCTTCATCTTTTTTGCTACGCTTTGTTTGTACGCCATCCACCGCTTAGTAGGGCTGAGCAAAGTCAAGCCCTTTCAGGAAGCCGGCCGCTTCAAGGTCATCGCCCGCTACCAGTCGCACATCCTGATTTACGCGCTCGTTTCGGCTGTTGCGGCCGCCTGGTTTTTCTTCCGGTTGCCGTGGCGTCTGCAGCTCGCGGCCATCTTACCCTCACTGATCGCCCTGGGTTACGTACTGCCGGTGGTCGGGGGCAGCAAGCGGCTGCGGGACCTGCACTACCTCAAGATCTTTCTAATCGCCATCGCCTGGTCCTGGATCACCGCCGGCCTGGTCGCCGCCAACTATCACTGTGCTATGACCCTGCCCGCCCTGGTGCTGTTGCTGGAGCGCGCCTTTTTCGTCTTCGCTATCACCCTCCCCTTTGATATCCGCGACCTGCAAGTGGATGCTTTTACGAAAGTGGAAACCCTGCCCGCCCGCCTTGGCATCCGCCGCAGCAAAGGGCTCGCCGCCGCCGCCCTCCTGCTCATGCTGGCGCTCGTGGCCTGGAACTTTCGCATGAATGTGTACGGCCTTCCGCAGGCGCTGGCCCTGCTGGTATCGGCCCTACTCTCCTACGGCCTCATCCACTTCTCCGACCGCGTCCGGCACGACTACTACTTCACCGGCCTCATCGACGGGATGATGATCGTGCAGTTTCTGCTGGTGCTCGCAGCTTATTAAGCTCCTCATTCTTCCTTCAACAAGTAAAGCCTTCTCTGGAAGTACGTATAGATCCTCCCAGCTGTCGTAATCGTCGATGGCGATGAAGAGGGCGAGGTCTCTGCCTTCCCGGAGCATCTGTTCTCCGGGCAGGCATAAGGCCGATCCTGTAATCCATAGCAGAAGGAAGGAAAAGACGTAGATGGGGTTATTAGAAGAAAGCATAGGGGATGGATTTGGTTTTTACATACAACACATTGCCGGTGAGGGCTGTTCCATTTAGTTGTTGTTGTGTCTTTCAAGCCAGGACGCGCTGGGAAAGCGCACCCTCCCGGGGCCGCTACTCCCCTTCCAGCAAATACCGCCGCAGCGGAAACCCCTGAAACGGCTCTCGCCACTCCTCCAGCGTATGCGGCAGCTGATTCAGGTCCGTTTCCACATTAGTGAGGTAATGGAGTACCGACTGCCCTTCTTCGAAGCCGAGGGTAAGTATCCAGTATTCTTCGTGGTCGCGATGCAGAACAATCGCCTGGTGCGTACCGATAAAGCCCATGGCCGCTCCCTCCACCGCTGTGAGATCCCGGGCATCTTCGGGCGCTACTTCCTGCGGGCGGACGCCCTGCATGTTGAAGGCCACATTGGCATACCAGGCGCCGAGCAGGCGGCGGAAAGCATCGCGCTGTTCTTCCGTTTCAAAAAGATCACCTTTTTCACCGTAAGCTATTTCGGGTTCTATGATGCGGGCTTCCGCCTCAAAGCGGCCGTTGGCGTGGGCGCGCATGCCGAAGCCGCAGGCCATAGCGCCGGTTTGCTGAGTGATTTGTACAAAAGTATTGCCGTGCTCGAATGTCAGCCGGCAGGGCGTTTGGGAGTACAGCTGATCAGCAAAGACAGCGGTGGCGCCATCAAAAGCTGCCGTGCCAGTGACCTGTCCCAGGTGTCCGCTGCGCAACACAAAAAGCGCAAAGTCGAAACTATCGCGACTGACATTGCCGATGATCAGGCGGCCGCCGTCCCAGGCATCGTTCAGGTACCAGTCGCCGGTCCAGCCCTGCTCGTCCGGCCCATTTTTCAGGGCGCTTACGCTAAACGACAATTCTTTATTATTTGCCGGATCGATCCACAATCCCTCAAGATGAGTAGGGCCCGTAAATAAACCGGTAAAGGTTCCGGTATGATCCCTTTCCGCATACTCCCTGAGTTCAAAGCGATTGTATTCATCCACCTCCCCCTGCAGTTCAATCCGGCGGCCGCTGCGTTCGTAGTAATACCAGCCGCTGATCTCGCCGTCGCCCCAGTAGATGATATTCATCAAGATAGGGTGCTTTCCGGCAATGGCTCCCTCAAAGCGCTGAATAAAGGGACCGGCATCAGCAGAGGCCCCCTTGCTGTTGGACTGGGCGGGAAGGAAGGTAACGAGGAGGAGATAAAGGAAAAGTAACCCGCGTTTTTTAGTCATGGTATTAGGCATTTTGCGAAAGCTGAATTCCTCAACCAACCAGATCATTTATGCACCCCGGAAGTACTCCCGGTCGAGCATGCTATAAACATGCAGACTGCGATACCGCCCTTGCCGGAACTGCGCATCCCGCAGTGTCGCTTCTCGCTGAAGGCCCTCGGATTCGTAGAGTTGGATGGCCCGCTGATTGTCGGTATACACATCAAACCATAAGCGGTGAAAGCCCAACTCTTCGAAGCAGTGTCGTTTAATCCAACGAAGCGCTGCCCGCCCGTAGCCCTTGTCTTTATCGGCAATCACGATACGGCGTAACTGCAGCGCCCGGTGTGGACTGTCGACGTCCTGCAGAATGATGAATCCCACTAATACTGCATCTTCCTTACGGAAAATGGATACATGACGCTCAGAAACGGATTCGATACACTGCAAATGCCGCTCCCGGCTATACGGACAAATCCAGCCGTCATCTGCCCGCTCGATCCCGGTAATCCGGGCTAGGTCGCCGGGAATGGTATCTGTAAAGTGAAGTTTCATAGGTCAAATATCTCTTAATTGATTCATCTTGTTATGATCCGAGAGCGGGTTCTTAGAGGCTGTTTCTCATGACTCTTCAAAACTTTCTCCACTTGACTTTCCTTCCTCATGTCGCCCCCCTTACACTCCCCGTGTCCTGGCCAGGACATTGACCATGCTTTACAAGGTGCAAAGAAAACTGGATAAAAACATACTTCGTTTATTTGGTAAAGAATTTTATGCGCCGAATCACTCCTATATTGCCCTATCTCTTACTCCTGGGACTAATGCTGACTTCCAGCTTCGGCCTGCGAGCCCAGACCTGTTGCTCCGGCGGCGTCCCCCTGTCCTCCAACCTCGGGCTTCCGCCCAGCGCGGGGAATACCTTTCAGCTCAATCTGAGCTACGACCTCAACACCCTGAGCACCCTCAAGGCAGGCACCGAGGAGCTAGACGAT
The DNA here is from genome assembly GCA_964632995.1 of uncultured Saprospiraceae bacterium. GTDB lineage: Bacteria > Bacteroidota > Bacteroidia > Chitinophagales > Saprospiraceae > CAZWDL01. Next base: position 10,985 of record CAZWDL010000076.1, on the reverse strand, counting down.
GATTCCCGGCGCCGGCAGACCCACTCCGTATTGTTCCAGGCAGGCTACAGCCTCAGCGACCGCTTTGCCGTGGACGCTTTTTTCTCTTGGGTGCGGCAGACGCGGCAGATCAGCCAGTTCGGCAATACCAATTTTGTAGGTACCGACGGCATCGGCGACGCAGTCGTCCTGCTGAAGCACAAAACACTGGCCAGCCCTGACAACCACCGCATCTGGACGAACGGCCTGGGCGTTAAAGCCCCTACCGGCGCCTCCGATCTGCGACGCGAAGACGGAATACCCATCGTCGCCGATCTGCAGCCGGGCAGCGGCGCCTGGGACGGCATCCTGTGGAGCCAGTACACCCAGGTGGCCGGTTTCCGCCCCAGCATGAGCTTCACCGCTACCGCGACTTACTCCTTCAAGGGCACCAACGACGAGTACCTCGGCGGCCAGCAATACAAATTCGGCAACGAATTCGTCTTTATCGGCGGCGTCAGCGACCGGCTATTGCTGGGCAACAGCGTGGTCGATCCCTCTCTCGTTCTTCGCTACCGTCATGTAGCGACCGATATCATCAATGATCAAACGATGCCCAATACCGGAGGAGATTGGGTTTTCATCAATCCGGGACTGACCTACTGGCTGACTCCCGATCTATCCCTCAACGCCAATGTTGAACTTCCCCTGATCGCCGATATCACCGGTACGCAGGTCACGCCGACGTACCGGCTCAATACAGGCATATTCTACCGCTTGTCTTTTGGAAAAAATAATGATAATACCATAAATCCACTACGATGATGATCACCAACATACTGCGCTATGCGCTCTTCTCAATCGCTATTACCGGCCTGATTACCGCTTGTTCCGATGACACCAGCATCGAGCCGGGCCCCAACCCGCCTAATAGTGGCGGCAACAGCGGGGGCGGTCCCTCTCCCAGCGACTGGCTGATCCCCTCGGATCTAGTCGTGGACGGCGGCCCGGGCAAAGATGGTATTCCCTCCATCGACGATCCCCAGTTTTCACCCGTCAACCAAATCGACTACCTCGAGCCCGACGATCTGGTGCTCGGCTTTAAAGTGGGTAACGAAATACGCGCCTATCCTCACCCCGTGCTGGACTGGCACGAAATTGTCAACGACGATGTCAACGGCACCGCTATTGCCATCACCTACTGCCCCCTCACCGGCACCGGTATAGGCTGGAACCGCTTTGTCGGCGCCTCCGTGACCACCTTCGGCGTCTCGGGCCTGCTGTATAACAACAACCTCCTGCCCTACGACCGCGCTACCGACAGCAACTGGTCACAGATGCTCCTCAAAAGCGTCAACGGCAACCGGATTGGAACAGAAATAGAGGTCTTTCCCCTGGTCGAAACCACCTGGGCCACCTGGCAGGAGTTGTATCCCGACTCCCGGGTGCTCAACCTCAGTACGGGTTTCAGCCGCAGCTACGGGGTCTATCCCTACGGCGATTACAAAACCAATAATGATTTCCTGCTCTTCCCCCTGGCTAATGATGACACCCGTCTGGAACGCAAGGAAAGAGGCCTGGGCATAATTGTCGATGAGGAAGCCCGATTCTATCGCTTCAACGACTTCAGCAGCGCGCCCGTAGTGGTGCGTGCCGACCAGTTTGGCGGCAGGGACCTGGTGATCGCAGGCAGCCGGGATAAAAACTTCCTTTTTGCTTACCAGAGCCGGCTGCCCGACGGTACGCTACTACAGTTTAACGCCGTCACTGACGGCGGGGCCGTCGTGATGGAAGATCAGGAAGGTTCGCGGTGGAATGTTTTCGGGGAGGCCGTCTCCGGCCCTCGACAAGGCACAAAGCTGCCTGCCCTTAATTCCTATATCGGTTACTGGTTCTCCTGGGGAGCCTTCTTTCCGGGCGTAGAAATTTACGGACGTTGAAGACCGGGACGGCTTATCAGGCCGCGCCTTCCCGGCGCCTCCTGATTTCTTGATCAGTATGACGGGATCAACCAGTTTGAAAAAAACGATTATACCGGATTACGTAGTTCTAAAGGTATTGTTTCGTGGGTTCTCATTGTCAGGGGTGGAAGTACCTCCTTGAGGCTTTTCACGACTCCCGGCAATGCAGTCACGAGATTTCAGACAGGCTGAAGCCTGTGTTACGACTCGTACTGCTGCTCGTAATAGTGCTGGTAAGCCCCCGAGGTCACATTCTCCAGCCAGTCGGTATTGGCCAGGTACCATTCGGCGGTGCGGCGCAGTCCTTCTTCGGCCTGTACTGTTGGTTCCCAGCCCAGTTCGCGTTTCAGTTTGGAAGCATCGATGGCGTAGCGGCGATCGTGCCCCGGGCGGTCTTTGACGAAAGTGATCAACTCCCGGGAAGCGCCCTGCGGGCGGCCGAGCAGGTCGTCCATGACGTCACAAAGTTGATGCACCAGATCAATATTTTTCCATTCGTTATTTCCACCGATGTTATAGGTTTCCCCGATGCGTCCTTCGTGATAAATCAGGTCGATTGCGGCGGCATGGTCCTCCACCCACAGCCAGTCGCGCGTGTACTGGCCGTCGCCGTAGACCGGCAGCGGTTTATTGTGGCGGATGTTGTTGATCATCAGTGGCAGCAGTTTTTCGGGAAACTGATAGGGGCCGTAGTTATTGGAACAGTTGGATATCAGGATGGGCAACCCGTAGGTGTGGTAGTAAGCACGGACGAGGTGATCCGAGCTGGCCTTGGAAGCAGAATAGGGAGAACGCGGATCGTAGGCTGTTTCTTCGGTAAAGTAGCCGGTCTCCCCCAGTGAGCCGTAGACCTCATCGGTAGAAATATGGAAGAAGCGACGCCCTTTCCAGTCTTGCCATTGATTCCTGGCGGCATTGAGCAGGGCGACCGTTCCCACGATATTGGTCGTGATGAAGGACATAGGGTTGGAGATGGAGCGGTCTACGTGCGACTCAGCCGCCAGGTGAATGACGCCGTCGAAATCATAGGTTCTAAACAGTTCCTGCAGGAGCTGCTCATCGGTGATATCGCCTTTGACAAATACGTAATTTGGCGCCGACTCAATATCTTTCAGGTTTTCTAGGTTTCCGGCGTAGGTCAGCTTATCCAGGTTGACGATCCGATACTGCGGATAGCGATTGACCAGCCGCCGCAGCAGGTGGGAACCGATAAAGCCGGCGCCGCCGGTAACCAGTATGGAGTGTTCAAAAGTCATAGCTTTTCTTTTCAATTGACGGTTTTTTCTTCTTTAACGCCCAGGGTTTCCTTGAAGTACGCGTAGGTTTTGCGCAATCCTTCCGAGCGATCAACCTGCGGTTTCCAGTCCAGAATTTCACGGGCCTTACTGATATCGGGCTGCCGCACCTTGGGGTCGTCTTTGGGCAGTGGCTTGTATATCAGTTTTGCATCCGGATTACCTACCAGCTCGATGATCTCTTCTCCGAATTCTTTAATCGTAATTTCATCCGGATTGCCGATATTGACCGGCAGGTGGTGATCGCTGAGCAGCAAGCGGTAGATCCCTTCGATGAGGTCATCGACGTAGCAGAAGGAGCGCGTCTGGGAACCGTCGCCGAAGACTGTCAGGCCCTCGCCGCGGATGGCCTGAGAGAAGAAAGTGGGCAGGGCGCGGCCGTCATCAAGGCGCATCCGCGGTCCGTAGGTGTTGAAGATGCGCACGATGCGTGTTTCCACACCGTGAAAATTGTGATAAGCCATCGTAATAGCTTCAAGAAAACGCTTGGCCTCATCGTAAACACCCCGGGGCCCGACGGGGTTGACATTGCCCCAATAATCCTCCTTCTGCGGATGCTCCAGCGGGTCGCCGTAGACTTCCGAAGTGGAGGCCACCAAAATGCGGGCCTTTTTCTCTTTGGCCAGTCCCAGCAGGTTGTGGGTACCCAGGGCGCCGACTTTCAGGGTTTGAATAGGCATTTTCAGATAGTCGATCGGGCTGGCCGGGGAGGCGAAATGGAGGATGTAATCCAACTCACCGGCTACGTGCACGAATTTCGTCACATCATGAAAGTGAAATTCAAATTCTTCTTTGGGAAAAAGGTGTTCGATGTTTTTGAGGTTACCGGTCAGCAGATTGTCCATACCAACGACCTTGTATCCTTCTCTCAGAAAGCGATCGCAGAGATGGGATCCGAGAAATCCAGCCGCCCCGGTGATGAGTACTCTTTTCACAGTGATATATTTTGAGGATGAAACGATAAAGCAGAGCAAATATAAAGGGAAAAAAGAAAAAGAGACTACCGAACGGCTCCGATTTCGGTGAGTGGAAGCCTAATGCTTGCCAATGGAGGAATTCCGAAGATTATTCGGGTGCATTAAATGGCTGTGCGAGGTGAATCGCTTTGCGGATAGCGGCCCGGTTCTTCCGTGCCCTACCGGGGGAAAGGGCTGACCGTTTGAGAAGTTCTATCTACCTTTGCCCCAATGAAATATTCAACAGTATTCATGAAGAAGACTGATCTGGATACAGGCGAAAGCCGCACTGAGCATGAGGAAGAGCTGATTGTACCGCCAGCCTCTCCCGCTCAGAGCAGGAAATCCTCTTCAAAGAGCCTGCTCCTGAAAAAACGGCGACGGCAAATACTCCTGCCTCTGGCCCTGCTATTATTGACGGCGAGCTTCACCGCTCCGGTCCTCGCTCAAAGCGCTCCCGCCAATACCGGCAACGCTTTGTTACTGCCACTCAATTATGCTTTCCAGCTTCCCGGCGCCGACATGGCGGAGCGCTTCGGCGGTAATTTCTCACTGGGCGGCGGTTTGGAATACCTGACGGCAAAGCAAAACTGGTTTATTGGTCTGCAGGGGCAATTTCTCTTCGGCTCAACGGTAAAAACGGATGTTTTGGCCGAACTGCGCACTCCGGAAGGTTTTATTTACGGCAACAATAAATCTGTCGCCGACATACAGCTGCGGGAACGCGGCTTCTACGCCGGCGTACATATCGGCAAGCTCCTCCCCTTGTCGGCCGCCAACCCCCGCTCTGCGCTGCGACTCAGCTTCGGCGCCGGTTTGCTTCAGCATAAAATCAGGATTCAGGAGGATCCCATTGCCGCTGTCCCTCAGCTGGAAGGCGCCTATGAAAAGGGATACGACCGGCTCAGTAACGGCCTGGCTTTAAAGCAATTCATCGGATACCAGATGCTGGGTACAGAGGGGCGCATCAATTTTTACGCGGGGCTGGAATTCATGCAGGGCTTCACCCGTTCGCGCCGCGATTTTCAGTTTGACCTGCGAGGGGCCCCGGAAGAAGAGCGACTGGATTTGCTTTTCGGCCTGCGCGTAGGCTGGATACTGCCTTTTTATCTGCGAAAAGGAGAAGAGATCTATTATTGAATTTTACCTTCCCGATAAATGCTACTACTCTACCGCCTTTTCATCTACACCTACGTCGGCGCCATTCATCTGGTGGCGCCTTTTAACGCCAAAGCCCGGCAGTGGGTACAGGGGCGGCACAACTGGGCGGCCCGCCTGAGGGAAGCCCTGGCGGCGCATCGCGGGCGTCCGCTGCTGTGGATGCACTGCGCTTCATTAGGCGAGTTTGAGCAAGGGCGCCCGCTGCTCGAGGCCTTGCGGCAGCGGCAGCCGGATCTCTTTGTCCTGTTGACTTTCTATTCCCCCTCCGGCTACGAGATCCGCAAAGATTATCCCGGCGCCGATTACGTGAGCTACCTCCCCGCCGATACGCCGCGCAACGCGCGCCGTTTTCTCGACACCGCCGATCCTACGCTGGTTATCTTTGTGAAGTACGAATTCTGGTATTATCTCCTGCATGAGGCACAGCAGCGGGGCATTCCGCTGCTACTTGTTTCCGCCCTTTTTCGCAGCGATCAGATTTTCTTTCAACCCTGGGGGGCGCCCTTCCGCCGGCTGCTCCGGGGCTTTACCCATCTCTTTGTTCAGAATCGATCTTCCGCCGAACTGCTCAATCGGATCGGTATTCCCCATTACAGCATAGCCGGGGACACCCGTATAGACCGGGTGCTACAGATTGCGGAGACTGCGCCGGACTTTCCCCGGGTAGCTGCTTTTACAAAAAACCGCCCCTGCCTGATCGCGGGAAGTACCTGGCCGCCCGACGAGGACCTCCTCCGCCCCCTGCTGCATCAGCACCTGCCGGAGACATGGACCTGCATCATCGCCCCTCATCAGATCGACGAGCGGCACCTCGCTAAAATTGAGGAGCGACTGGAGGTACCCTTTATCCGTTATTCTCAGCTAAAAAAAGAGGAAGCCGGAAAGTATCGCGTACTGCTCATCGACAATATCGGCATGCTATCCGGTCTTTACCGCTACGGCAAGATCGCTTATATCGGCGGCGGCTTCGGCGCCGGCATCCACAATACGCTGGAGCCTGTTGCTTTCGGATTACCGGTCTTTTTCGGCCCCCGCTATCAGAAATTTGATGAAGCCGTCGAATTAGTCAGCAGGGGTGGAGCTTTCCCGGTAAAAAATGAGGAGGAGCTGATCCGGCGCTTTAAAAACTTGCAAGACCCCGCTGCTTATGCGCGTACTTCCCGGGCGGCCTCCCGCTACGTGAAGAAAAACCAGGGCGCGACAAAGCGCATTATGCAGTATTTAGAGGAATCAGAAATCTTTCCCAGGCCGCCGGAATAGGAAGGAAAGACGACTTTTCCTATTTTTGCGCCAACCGAAATCTAGTAACCAGATGGTTCATACGACAAATCTATTCGACGCTTTCAACAACCTGAACGTCCTCATCATTGGAGATGTGATGATCGATCGCTATCTCTCGGGTAGCGTCAATCGCATTTCACCGGAGGCGCCGGTGCCTGTGGTTCAACTACTCCACCGGGATAACCGGCTCGGCGGAGCAGCCAACGTCGCCCTCAATGTCCGCGCCCTCGGAGCTACTCCCTACCTCTGTTCTGTAGTGGGCAAAGACGACAATGCCCAAACCTTTCTGGACCTGCTGCCCGAACAGGAGCTTTCGCCGAAAGCGATCCTGCAGTCGGAAGAACGGGTCACGACCGTCAAAACCCGCGTGATGGCCACCGGTCAGCAACTGCTGCGCGTCGACCAGGAAGTGACCAACGATCTCTCCGACACCGACGCCGAGGCCGTCATCAACTGCGTTCGTACTTATCTGGATCAGCGCGATATCCATGTTATTCTTTTTCAGGATTACAACAAAGGCGTCCTCAGCCGCAAAGTCATCCGGGAAGTGATGCTGGAAGCCGTCAAGCGCGATATCCCCACCGCCGTCGATCCCAAGTTTAACAACTTCTGGTCGTACAAACACGTCACGCTTTTCAAACCTAACCTGAAAGAGATCCGCGCCCAGATCACCGATGGTGTCGAAGTGACCGCCGAATCGCTGAGGCGGGCCGCCAAACACATTCGCAGCAAACTGGGTAACCAGTACACATTGATTACCCTTTCGGAAAAAGGGCTCTACTACGAAGACAATGGAAAGGACGCCATCATCCCCACCCAGCCGCGCTCCATCGCCGACGTTTGCGGCGCCGGCGACACCGTCGTCAGCATCACTGCCCTGGGCCTGGCGTTGGGTCTGGACATGAAGGAAGTCGCCCTGCTCGCCAATCTCGCCGGCGGCCAGGTATGCGAACGCATCGGCGTGGTGCCGGTAAACAAGTTACAGCTGCAGCAGGAGTATGAGGCGCTGCAGCGGGTGAGGTGAGGCTGGATGCTCCAGCATCCAGTTAGCATCCCAACTGTTCCATCGCCTCTTCCAGGTTCTTGATTTTCGCCTGTCCGTCAGCCATTTTTTTGCGTTCGCGCTCGACGACCGCGGCCGGGGCATTGTTGACGAACTTTTCGTTGCTCAGCTTTTTCTGAACTGACTGAACGAAGCCACGCTGGTATTCCAAATCCTTTTGCAGGCGCTTGCATTCCTCTTCCGTATCGACGTTCTGGCCGAGCTCGACGTAGAACTTATCTGTTCCCGCCAGGAAAGAGACGCTGTTTTCAATATCGCCGTTGGCGAAATCGAGCGTTACCAGGTTGGCCATTTTCATGATCATCGGCCGGATGCCCGACTGCTTGAACAGAGCCTGGGTACTTTCGCTTTCTTCGGCGTAGACCTTCAGCATCTCTTTCATTTTGATGCCGTTGTTATTGCGCGTATCGCGAACATTAGTGACGACGAGCTTCGCCTCCTCGACCTTCTCGATGAGCGACTCGTCAAAAGCTTCAGATCGCGGATAAGTGCTGACGATACAATCCTCTCCCTCCGGACGCTCACGCAGCTGATGCCAGATCTCTTCGGTAACGAAAGGCATGAAGGGGTGCAGCAGAATAACCAATTGCTCGAACAGGTCGATGCTGCGCTCGCGCGCGGCGCGGTTGATGGGGGAGCCGTAGTTCGGCTTGACCATTTCCAGGTACCATGAGCAGTAATCATCCCGGATGAGCTTGTACAGGGTCATCAGAGCTTCGGAGAGGCGATAATTTTCAAACAGGTCCTCAATGCGTTCGACCGTTTGTCGGAGTTTGTGCTCCATCCAATCTCCGGCCAGGCGATTGACGGCGGCCTTATCGGCATCGGGCGATTCCTCGGTCAGCTCCCAGCCCTGGATCAGACGAAGGGCGTTCCACATTTTGTTGCAGAAGTTGCGGCCTTGCTCACATAATTTACTTTCGTTGAGAATCTCGCCGGTTTCCGGATCGAAGGGGGCGTCGAAGATAATATCGTTCCCCGCAGCGGAGCTCGACAGCATGCCGAAGCGGACGCCGTCGGCGCCATATTTGTCGATGAGTTTCAGCGCGTCTGGAGAATTTCCGAGCGATTTACTCATCTTTCGGCCTTTATTGTCGCGTACCATGCCGGTGAAATAGACGTCGTGGAAAGGTTCGCGCCCGTGTTTTTCGACGTGCTCCTTGCCCAGCAGTTCTTCCGAGTACTCGTAACCGGCCATGATCATCCGGGCGACCCATAGGAAAATAATATCCCAGGCTGTCACCAGGACGCTGGTGGGATAGTAATAGCGCAGTTCTTCCTGTTGCTCGAAACCGTCGAAAACCGTGATGGGCCACAGCCAGGAGGAAAACCAGGTATCTACCACGTCTTCATCCTGCCGCAGGTCTTCCCGGCTGAGATCCTCTCTTCCCGTTTGCTGACGGGCGATATTCAGGGCCTCCGCTGCCGTTTCGGCGACAAAGGCTTCCCGCTCTTCTCCTTCCGGCTGTTCGGCCAGGTACCAGGCGGGAATACGTTGCCCCCACCACAACTGCCGGGAAATGCACCAGTCGCGGATATTTTCGGGGCGCAGCCAGCTGTAGAACATGTTCCAGAAATGCTCGGGGTAAAAGGTTACCTCGTTTTTCCTGACTGCTTCCAAGGCGGTATTGGCGAAGCCTTTCATATCCATAAACCACTGCAGCATCAGACGCGGTTCGACGATGGCGTCGGTGCGTTCCGAACGGCCTACCTTGTTGCGGTAGTCTTCCACCTTGACGAGGTGGCCCCGCTCTTCCAGGTCTTTGACGATGAGCTTGCGCGCCTTGAAACGGTCTTCGCCGGTGTAGAATTGGGCTGCCTCACTCATGGTCGCATCGTTGTTGAGCACATCAATAACCTTGAGGCCGTGTTTTTCTCCGATGTCATAATCGTTGGGGTCATGCGCGGGGGTGATTTTCAGGGCGCCTGTTCCGAATTCCATATCGACGTAATTGTCGAAGATGATGGGAACGGGCCGCTCCACCATCGGCACGATGGCCCGCTTGCCTTTGAGGTGCTGGTAGCGCTCGTCCTTGGGGTTGACGGCGATCGCCGTATCGCCCAGAATGGTTTCCGGGCGAACGGTGGCGATAGTCAGCCACTCGTCTTCCGTTCCTTCTATTTTATAGCGAACGTGGTATAACTTCGAATTTTCTTCTTTGTAAAGTACTTCTTCATTAGAGAGTACGGTCTTGGCTTCGGGGTCCCAGTTGATCATCCGCTGGCCCCGGTAAATTTTACCCTTCCGGTACAGATCGACAAAAACGTGGATAACGGCCTCCGATAATTTCGGCTCCATGGTAAACCGCGTGCGGTCCCAGTCACAGGAAGCGCCGAGTTTCTTGAGCTGCTCCAGGATGATCCCTCCGTACTTCTCTTTCCACTCCCAGGCGTACTCCATAAACTCCTCCCGGGAGAGATCCGACTTTTTGATCCCGCGTTCCCGCAGCATTTTTACGACTTTGGCCTCGGTAGCGATGGAAGCGTGGTCGGTGCCGGGGACCCAGCAGGCATTTTTCCCTTCCAAGCGCGCCTTGCGAATGAGGATATCCTGAACTGTATTGTTCAGCATGTGCCCCATATGCAGAAAGCCCGTCACGTTGGGTGGTGGAATAACAATGGAATAGGACTCCCGCCCGTCCGGCTCGGAGTGGAAGTACTTCTTGTCCATCCAATGCTGATACCACTTCTCTTCCGTATCCTTGGGATTGTAACGCGTGGAAAGGCTCATATCGATCTTTGTGTTTCTTTATTTTTAAATAAAAGGCGTTTGCGCCAAATGGTTCCGGTTCGGGCCGAAAAGCACATCGAGGGGCAAAGATAATAGTTTGGGAAACATTTGGAATGAAGGGGACGGGATTATGTTGGCGGTTCGCCGTTCCCCGTTCGCGGCACAGCAGAGTGCGGGGTTGCAGATGTCTGGCTTTTTAGAGCTCAGCAATTCCCTGCTGAGGCTGTGCTTTCTATAGTGTTATTTCTCCAATTCCACCCTCATCCACTCAACTGTCTTTCGCCACAGATTAGCTTCGAAGCGCCGTCGGAAGAAGCCGAAGTGATCGATGCGTTTTTCACCGATGTCGGCGGGGTGGATAATACGCATCTCTACCGGCGCCTGCCGAAACAGACGATGCAGGCGGGCCAGGGCAGGCGGGCTGCCGATGGGATCATCGCCCAGGCCGATGGCCAGTACCGGGCAAGTGAGGGCATCGTAGTAAAGGCGGTTGGTAGCGGTGTACAACTGCCGCTCGAAATCGGGATCCAGGCGGAAGCGAAAGCCAACATCTCTTAAGGTATTGGCAGTACGGATGTT
>CAZWDL010000075.1:15983-36588 GCA_964632995.1 uncultured Saprospiraceae bacterium | reverse complement strand
CCCTGAATCCCCGGAATGCGGGGGTGCATTATCAGCTGGCGAACCTGTCTTTTTTGGCCGCCGCTCTCGGCGGTCGAGGAGTTTCAGGCCATGGGCGTGGAGAAGGCGGCGCCCTCGCACTGCACGGGCGAAGCGGCCATGCAGGCTTTTGAAGAGGCGTACGGGGAGGATTACATTGGAGGTGGTGTGGGCAGGGTTATTGAGGTGGAGTGAGCTGTATTAAATCGGAAGTCGGAAATCGGAAGGTTTACCCTGTGGAATAGTCGCTTCGCGAATTCCACAGGGTTTACCCGACCAGGCCGAGAAGTGGAATGGGCGGGCGGAAGTCGGACGGACGTTTCGCGTAAGGAAAATCAAGCTTTGCTAAAATCTTCATAGTGGAGAGGTAAATATTATCGGGATCCACCCCCTAAATCCCAAGCTGGCCATACCGCCCGCCTGGGCGGCTACGAGTTGTATATAGGGTATAGCAGCTCACCTCGGCTACCGGCTTTGCGCTCTCTGCGCCTTTGCGTGGGGTTTAGAAACATCTTTTCGCGCATGCGAAAAGCCATAGGTCACAAAGCTACTCATTCAGCCGCGCTAACCCGGATTATTCATGGGTTTTTCGTCACGAGAAGCCAAAATGGTTGCCAGGCTTGGGCTCCCGCAGGAAGGAGACGCGCAGCCGTATCCTCAGATACGGTGAGCATCGACTGACGAGGACACCCAAGAATGGCGGGCAGTTTGGCTTCGTAGTAGATTAACTCATGAATAATCCGGGCTAACAAAGGGCCGCACGCAAAGGCGCAAAGAGCGCTGAGGAAAACGCAAGGCGTTTTCTCTTTGCGAGGCTCCACTTCGGTGGGTTAAAAAAACGTGGACAACTCGTAGCCGTGCTTCGATGCTTTAGCCGGCTAGTACACTGTGTATTAAGTTAGTTAGCATTTTGAAGAGGGGATTTTTTCCTCAATCGAGGCGCTGCGGAGCCTCGTAGCCTAAGCTACGAAGGCGAGCACGGAACGAAGAGTGAGTATCCGATCGTCAAAACTTCGTTCCTTGCACTTAGCGATTTTCCAGTGCTTTCCAAATACTCACCGGACAGTAATCACCACATTCCCCCTTTTATGGCCGGCGGCGATATAGGTATGCGCTTCCGCCGTTTTCTCCAGCGGGTACTGCCGGTCGATGACGGTTTGCAGGCGTCCCTCCTTGAAAATCTCCACAAGTTGGGTGAGCAGGCCCCTCCGTTCATCATCCTTGCGAAGGCCGGTGGCGGCAAATTTGGCTTTCCTTTTACCCAATGCGGACGTCCACATCATTTGCAGAAGCAGCAGATTGCTGATAAAGCCGCTTTTTATACCCGGCGTACCGGGAGTCGTTTTTCAACGCATCGGCCAGCGGATCGGTATAACCGAGCAGCAAAATAGAAGACTTCATCTTCAGGGCCTTCTCCAGCCAGGCGAAAGCTTCGTCCGCTTTGCCCAGATTGGCCAGGGCCAGGAATAGGTAGGAATGCGCCTGGAAGGAAGACGGGTTTTCCGCTTCCTGCTGCAGCCGGGCGAAGTATTTTCCGGTATTCTCCTCGTCTCCTTTCAGGAGATAAGCCAGGCAGGTGACCCCCAGCCGGTCGCCGGGTACCACAATATCGTCCGGCAGCTGCTCCAGGTACGCCAGCACTTCGTCAAAGCGGCCAAGCTTTAATAAGCAGTAGCAGCGGGTGATATAGGCCGGGATATTTTTCGGGTTTTCGGCCAGACAGGCATCCAGCTGCGCCAGGGAACTCTGAAAATCTCCCGTGCGGTACTGCAGGTAGGCCTTGTAGAAAAGCGTTTCCTGCGAAAGCGGATCGATGCGCAGCGCCAGCTGCAGGTGATGGTGAGCTTTCTCCATCTCGCCGGTGATCGCATGCAGAAAGGCCATGAACTGCTGTGCTTCCGGGTAGTTGGGCTTCAGCTCGATTGACTTACGGGCGTGCCGGAACGCATCCGGATAATGGCAATCGGTAAAAAAAGACAGGTTCGCCAGCTGATAATGCACCCCCGCATTCCGGGGATTCAGGGAATAGGCCTTCTGGGTGTAACCGGCCGCTTTTTGCCAGGCTTCCTCGCGGGGCATAAATTCCGTGGTTGCCATAAACCCATAGGCATCGGCCAGGCCGACATAGGATTCGGCGTGCCCGGGGTCGAGCGCTACTGCTTTTTTATATAGGTCGATTCCCCGGCGTATATCCACCGGGTTCCATTTATTGAAGTAGTACCTCGCCTTCAGGGAGTATTCGTAAGCATCTAGGCTTTCGGTCTGCTTTTCCACCAGATGGTCTTCCAGTTCGAAGTAGCCAAACTGCTCCCGGAGTTTCTCGGCGATCAGCAGGCTGATTTCATCCTGGATCTCAAAGATGTTTTCCAGCTTCCGGTCCCAGGTTTCAGACCAGAAATGGAAGTCGTCCGCCGCCTGAATGAGCTGCGCGGTAATGCGCACGACAGCGCCCGCCCGTCTGACGCTGCCTTCCAGGATGACCGCCACGCCCAGCTGCTCTGCCATTTCTTTGAGCGGCAGCGATTTATTTTTGAAAAAGAAAGAGGAGCTTCGGGAAGTCACTTTCAGGCTGTCGATACGGGCCAGGGCGTTGATGATCTCTTCTGTAATGCCATCGCTGAAGTACTCTTCCTCCGGGTCGGAACTGATATTGACAAAGGGAAGGACGGCGATGGTATTGTCTGTCATTATCGGTGTAAATGAACTGCAAATTAGGGATTTTAAGGGAAACCGATATCAAGACGATATTATTAGCGTTGTTGCGATAGGGCAATTGGGTGAGAACTCTGAGGTATCGCCGTCGTAGCGGTTCAGCCCGTCTTTGGTGCCGAACCACATGAATCCTTGCCGGTCTTGCAGCAGGGCGTACACCGCGTTTTGCGACAGCCCGTCCTCAATGGTCAGGTGGCGAAAATCGATGTGCTGCCCCATTGCCGAAGGGCCGATCCACAAGAGGAAGAGCCACAGGAAGGCAAAGAAGAGGAGGGATTGATAGAACTGTTGTCCTCCTCGGATACATCCTCTAGCTTTCCGGATTTGGAGGTAGAATATCCCAATGGCGTGAAGAAACGGCTTCACGGAGATATATCGCTGGACGATTTGCAGTCACTCATCGAACTTGTTCGCTAAGACATGCTTTCTCTTAGCAGTACTCACCGGTATTTTCTCTATACCGGCAGGCAGGTGCGCAAGAGTTTCGACGGATTAACAGTATAGAGGACCAGTACAGGAAGAGCGATCCCCTGTCGGAAGACGTTTATATATTCGTCAACCGCCTGCGCAACCAGATCCGGTTGCTGGTGTGGGATCGCTCGGGCTTGGCTAGTGGCTTCGACACTAGCCTCAACTCAAGTTTTTTTACCTTTATAAAAAAATATTATGAAATTAAAGCTGTTTTCTTGTGACGCTCAGAGACCAGATAGAAGAGCAATAGCCAAATGTATAGCAGAGATTTCATCTAACGTGAATGAATCTTTATCGAACGAACTTACAGATATACTCTTAGAAGGAGATATGGTAGCTATAGAGGTAGAAGATAAAACCTCTAGCTCTGCTTTCAGAGCATTGCGAAAACTAGACATTGACTACGAAATTGAAGAATGAACTGAGCCCTTCTACAGTCTCTTAGTTTAAATCGCGATCCTTAGCAGAGCTAAGGGAGTCCCGCTTTTTGAATCAAAAAGCGGGATTCAACGCCGGATAAAAGGAAAAGCACTCCTAGAAAACCCGACAGTTATTGATCGTCCGTCGCTTATCTTGCATTTAAAACAAATCACCCTTGGCAATATGAATCCCACCAAGAAGTACCTCCGAAGCGGCTACCTCGCCGTCAGTGACGGCCATCAGCTCTACTACGAGACCTACGGCGATCCCGCCGGCCTTCCTGTACTCTTCCTCCACGGTGGCCCCGGCGTGGGCTTTTCCGATCACGACAAGCGATTCTTCGACCCGGCGAAGTTCCGCGTCCTTTTCTTCGATCAGCGGGGCGCCGGCCGGAGCCGGCCCTACGGCGAACTGGCGCACAACAGCTCCCAGAAGCTGGTGGAAGACATTGTCCGACTACTGGATCACTTCGATCTTCCGGAGATTATCCTGTTCGGCGGCTCCTGGGGCAGCACCTTGGCCTTGCTTTTCGGTATTCAGCATCCCGGCCGGGTGCAGGCGATGGTCCTGCGCGGCATCTTTCCCGCTAACCGCCGGAGCATCGACTACTTCCTACAGGGCGAAACCCTGCTGTTCTTCCCCGAGGCCTGGCGGCGCTTCAGCGGGCAGGTTCCGCCCCGGGAACGGCACGACATCGCAGGCTACTACCTCAAGCAGATGCAGTCGGATGAGGAAGCCACCCGCCGGAAATATATTTTCGAGTGGAGCTTCTACGGCGCGCAGCTGGCCCGCATGGGCGCCGATCCCGAAAAGTTAGCCGAGACTATCAATCCTGACTCCGCCGAAGCAGAAGCCAAACTGGAGGCCTACTTCTCCGCCAATACCTGCTTCCTGCCGGATGATTACATCTACGATAATGCCCACAAGATCGGCGATACCCCGGTGCGCATCGTACAGGGGCGCTACGATATGTTCTGCCCACCGGTGCTTGCCTACGAGCTGCACGAGCGCCTGCCGAACAGCCGGCTGCGCATCGTGGAAGCGGGGCACGCGGCCTCGGAGCCCGCGATTGAGGCAGGACCCATGGAAGAGTTGGAGAATTTTTTTAATTTCCCGTTCTTTGATACCCGGCAGATTTAAGTTGTTGCGAAAGAGACGGGGTGACTGGGAGTTTCCATATTTTGTCTTCTCCCAGTCACCCCGTCTCTGAGTCTCCCAGTCTTTTCCGTCATAAATCAAATATGACCGGGTACTGACTTTTTGTAGTATTTAATAATCCACACCATGCTCCACTCCCGTCGCACTTTCACCCGCCGGCTCGGCGCCGGCGCCTTATCACTACTGGCTGCCCCCCATCTGGGCGCCGTCACCGCAAATAAGGAGGAACTGATCAAACCCACCGCCCTGAAAAAAGGAGATACCATCGGCCTCATCACCCCCGGCAGTTACATCGATGACGAGGCGCTGGAAAAGGCGGTAAAGAACCTGGAGGACATGGGCTTCCATGTGAAGATGGGCCGCCACCTCCGCGCTGAGCGCGGCTTTACAGCGGGTACGGACGCGCAGCGGCTGGACGACCTGCACCGCATGTTTGCCGACGATCAGATCGCCGGCATCTGGTGCGCGCGTGGGGGGTACGGCTGCAGCCGCCTGCTGCCCTACATCGACTACCCCCTCATCCGGCGGCATCCCAAGGTGCTGATCGGCTACAGCGACATTACCGCACTGCTGCAGTCCATCTATCAGGAGACGAAGCTGGTTTGTTTCCACGGCCCGGTGGCGGCCTCGGAATTCACCGACTATACCCGCTCGCAGTTGAGCGCCCTGCTGATGGACGGCGCCGGGCCGCATACCATTGAACTGTCGGAGGCGAATGGCGAAAAAGAAGAACCGGCTTTTCAGCCTACCATCATCCGGGGTGGAAAAGCGACGGGGCCCCTCTTCGGCGGCAACCTCAGCCTGCTGGCCGCCCTCGCCGGTACAGCCTACGGGCTGGACGCCACAGGTAAGCTCCTGTTCATCGAAGATATCGGCGAGAAGCCCTACCGCATAGACCGCATGCTCACGCAGCTGCGACAGGCCGCCAACCTCAGCGCCGCCGCCGGCATCGCCCTCGGCGTCTTCGCCGACTGCGAAGCGGATCCGGAGGACCGCTCGCTCTCCCTGCGCGAAACCCTACAGGATCGCCTCGGCGACCTCGGCATCCCGGTCGCCTACGGCCTTTCGTTCGGCCATATCGATAACCAGTGTACGCTGCCCGTCGGCATCCCCGCCGAGCTGGATGCCGCTCAACACCGGCTGGTCGTCAGGGAGCGATGTGTGCGGGAGGGGTGAAGTTTGAGGGTTCGAGATGGTTTGATTTAGTTCGAGCTTGTTTGAGATGGTTACCCGGTCTAGCCGAGTTTGTTCCCTGCTTTCCTCCGCTTAGCCGGCGCTGCCAACTGCCGACTGCCGATCGACTGCCAATTTTTCACCTCCTCCTCCACAGGCTGTCCAGCATGCCGTTCAGCTCCAGCTGCAGTCCTTTCAGTTCCAGCTCGTATTTCTTCCAGGCCCCCTTGTATGTATCTTCGGCGACGTGAAGCTCCATCGGCAGATCGAAGTCCAGGTCCGGATCAAAGTCGAAAATGACGCCCATGTCCTTTTCGATATTGAATTGTTTCCCTTCTTCCGTCTCGATGATGATCTTGATCTTCCCGTTATCGCGCCGGGTTTCGATCCGGCGGATGCGTTGCCCGTCCAGTTCTTTTAAGACCGGGGGCGACGGCATGCGAACGGAAGGTGCAGAAGGCGGGGAGGGAGGCGCCGGCGGAACCGGAATATCGGGCAGATTGACGGAAGGAGGCGAAGGCATGCGCACGGAGGGAGGAGAAGGAGGCGACGGCGGCGCGGGGGGAAGCGGTGTTTCGGCCGTTTCCAGGTAGCTTTCCACCAGCGTTTCGTATTCCTGGTATTCTTCCGCAGGAATATCCCGTCCGTCAATCTTCAGTTCCTGGATTTTTCGATCGCGAATACGGACTTTCATGCGTTCACCGTTGCCTTTGACCACTTCCAGGGTGGTCTCTTCCCGCGGCAGAGTATCGAGGCGCACAGCGGCCGGGGAGGGTGGGGCTATCTCATGGATCTCGGCAGGAAAGGCCATTTCCGCTTCACACAACAACACTTCAATTTGCCCCTCGGGAATAGTCACCGGTTCGTAGGCAGATGACAGGGGGAGCAAAACGACTAGTAGCAGCAGCGTCAAGGCCGCCACCATGCGCTCCGCCGGAAAAGAGCCGCGGGAGGGCTGCCTCAGCAGGCGGTGTACGCGCTGCAGCAGCTGCCTGCGATTCCCTGAGAAGGACATTGCCAGTTGCGGAGCGGGCCGGCAGTGCTCCTGCAGACTGAGCAGGGCGCGGGCGTACATCAGCGGATCGCCGCTGACCGATACGGCCATATCATCGCAGCAATGCTCGCGCTCGGTGCGGATGAAACCGGAAATCCACCACACCGCAGGATTGAAATAGTACAGGGTTTCGACAAAGGACTGCAACAGGTTGTGCGAGTAGTCCCGGCGGGCGATGTGCGCCAGCTCGTGCGCCAGAATGGCCTCTACCTGGGCCGGACTCAGTGCATTGATGGCCCCTACGGGCAAAAGAATCACGGGTTTGAAGTGACCGATAACCATGGGCGCCTGCGCCAGGGTGGATTCCAGCAGCTGCACCGGCTGCTGCAGGTCAAACCGGTCAGCAATATCACGTATCCGGCGATGCCACTGCGCAGGCGCCGGATGAATTCCCCGCTGCTTGAGCTGCTGCAGATAGACCAGTCCCCCCAGCAGGCGCAGAGAAAAAAATGCGGCCCCCACCAACCAGATCATAACGATGAGCGGCAGGTGCGCGTTGAAGTAACTGAGAAACTGGTGCCAGTAAGGCGACGCGGAGGTAGCGCCTGCCGCCAATACTTGACCGCTGCCTGATTCCACGGCGCCGGCATATGGCCCCGAGGCCTCCGCGTACAGCCCGGCGAAAGTGATTCCGGATAAAACCAGTACAAATATCAGCGCCAGTTTTCCGGCCAGATAACGTATAGCCGACGGCTGCCGCTGAAGTAGAAGGCTGAGCAGCCCCAACAACAACGCCACCAGCATCGCCTGCCACAAGGAGTGCAGTACGGTCCAGCCCAGGGCATAGATCACAGGATCAGAAAAGAAATGCTCAACGAAGTTCATATATTTGTTTTTTAGTCGGGTGATTTACATCGGGTGATACGGTTATTCGTTCTCCTTTTGCTCCAGCTCCTCGATCAGGGCCTTGATCTCCTCCAGTTCCTCCCGGGAAGCCTCGTGCTGTCCCAGCGCTTGCATGACCAGCTTAGTCGCCGATCCGCGGAAGGCCGTATCCAGAAATTTCTCCAGCAAACGCCGTTGGGTATCGGATTCCGCTACCTCCGCCTTGTAAACGTGGGTGCGCCGCTCCGTATTCCGGCTCGCCAAACCCTTTTCCACCATAATCTGCATCAGCTTCAGGGTGGTGGTGTAGCCCACCTCCCGCTCTTCATTCAATCGTTCGTTGACAAAGCGGACGGAGGAAGGACCGTTTTCCCAGAGGACCTGTAGGATCTCAAGTTCCGCTTCCGTCGGCTTCGGTATCTGCTTTTTTGACATGACTTTTTGTTTTACGAATATTTTCGTAGTACAAGTATATACGAAATCATTCGTAAATGCAAGTTTTTCTGTCACAAATTTTTGTTTTGGGGTTCAAAGAAGGGCCTTTCGGAACTAATGTTCTCATTGTTTCATTCGGGCAGGATTTTCCTATCTTTCCGGAATGCAAAGCAAGCAGCATAAGCAACGTTTTCTTTAGTGAAAAATCATTGATATGCACTCGACCACTATCATCAGCAGTATCCTGATTGTGCTAAGCGGCTTCCTGACGGCCTGCAACTCTTCGCAGGTGCTGTACGATTATTACACTAAAGCCCGTTTTTCGGAATACGAAACTTTCAGCTGGCTGGAAAAAAGCAGCGAAGCGGCCGCACTCATCGCGCCGGTAGAGGAGCACATCCGCAAGGCGGTCAGCCAGGCACTCGAAAGTAAAGGGCTCAGCCAGAAAGAAAGCGGGGGTGAGCTCCTGCTCACCTACCACATCGGGGAAAAAGCCCCCATCTATCCCAGCCGGCAGGGCTATATGTACTGGCCCGACCACTGGAGCTATGGCGGCTACTACGGCGGTACGGAACAGTTTAGGTATAAAAAAGGTACGCTGATCATTGACCTGATCAACCGCCGCTCCAATCAGCTGATATGGCGGGGATCAGCTCCAAAGGTCATCAGCAACGCCAAAACGGAAAAGCTTTATGAGAAAATCGACGCAGCTGTCAATGAAATAATGGCCAATTTCCCCCCACCGAATAGTTGAAACGGGGAGAATGAGATGATAATGGTGTTGCCGTACATAGAGCCCATTCGAATTTGTTCGATCTTGTTTTGCCATGGTTCTGCTCTTGTGCCATGGCTGCTCCCCGCTATATTCCGCCTAACCCGGATTATTCATGGCAAGTCCGTGAATAATGACGACGAATGATCGCAAATCATTGATTTCCAAATACTTGTGACAGGGCCAACCCTGACGAATTGCAAAATTTTGCAATTCGTCAGCCCTCAGGGCGGAAAATTCTTTGTGAATTTTCCGGGCTAAGCACAAAACCATAAGCCGCCCGCTTCGATTGCCCCGCGGGCCGAAAACTCAACCAAGGCCCCCATTTTTTCCTTACCATTATAGAAAACATTTGACCATGACCAACAGACTGCCCGTACTAATAATTTCATTGCTCCTCACAGGATTTGCGGCATCTTGCAGTGGGGAAGAAGCTTCCGGAGAAGCGGCAAGCAGGCCGGAAGGCGATACCATTACTACCAGCTCCCGCAATCTGCCCACCGCGGAACCGGCAGCCCCTCCCTGCTCTGTGGAAGGCGAGCTACTGCCGGGAAACTGGAGGCAGGTCAATCAAAGCCGGCTGTTTCTCGCTCTTATTGCCGACTCCACAACCTATGAGGAACCCTACGGCCCCAGCCATCGCGTACTAATGCTGTACGACACGGTCTCCTGCCAGCCGGTTGACCGGCAGGTGCTGCCCGTCAACCGGGCGCCGGACTACGCCTATCAGATCGCAGATATCATTTACAACAACAATAGCCGGCTGGTCGCCATCAGAGGCTTTGATGTGATCTACTGCTACAACCCTGCTGACCGCAGACTACTTCCGCCACTTACCCCCCGCTTTAAAGCTGGTCGCCATGCCGTGGATGCCCAGTCGGGCATGATCCGGCGGGTGGAAGTCTGGGAAAATTTCCTCGTTGGCTACGCTCAGGACTTCGGCGCCTTCGCCTTCGATCTGCGTAACCCCACCAACCCCGAACCGGTACTACCCTTCGCAGAGTATGAAATTCCGGAGGATGGCTATGCTTCACTCTTCCTGCTGCCTTCCGGGAATCGTTATCAGATTTTGTTACCGGAGTATGCGCCTTCTATCAATCAGTTTGAAGTTAACCCCTTGTTGGAAAGACCGCGGCCTGTGAGCACCAACGTGCCCGAAGGCGCGCTCGACAACCGCTTTCTCGTGCTGCGCCTGCTCGAAGAGGACCGGCCTGCCCTAGCTATTGATATGCTGGAACGCCGAAGGGTTGAACTGCCCGCCGGTCTGCGGACGGCCGCTGCGACGAAAATTCTGGAATGGCTGCGGCAAAACAGCTGATCGCTCAGCCCGGCCGCGTTGAAGGTTATCGGTTTTCAGTTTCCTCTCCCACCTCCTTCTTTGCCTCCAAAAACAGGCGCGCCACCTGCAGGGGCCGGAGATTGCTCTTGCGTTTAAACTGGTGAGAGGCCATGCGCCGGATAATGTCATCGAGGGTAGCTACCGCCTTGACGACCGAAGGGCCTTTGTTGAGCATGACGCATTCGGCGCGGGCCGACATGGCGGCGTCCGTGATTTCAGCCCGGCTGGCCACGCCCTTCTTGGCCAGCTTTTCGAGGACCTGTGTCGCCCAGACACCCGGGATATGAGCCGCTTCGCAAATCCAGAGAATTTCTTCCTGCACCTCCGCGATACGCTCGAACCCGATTTCTACGGCCAGGTCACCGCGGGCAATCATTACCCCTACTCGGGGACTCTTCATGGCGGTGAGCAGGAGTACAGGCAGGTTTTCGAAAGCCTCCTTGGTTTCTATCTTCAGGATGATGCCGAGGTCGTCCCGGCCCAGTTGGCGTAGGTCCGATTGCAATTGCTCGACATCAGCGGGGGTGCGTACAAATGAATAGCCGATCATATCAGCGTGTTCGGCCATAAAGGGCAGGTGCTCGTAATCCGCTTCGGTCAGGGAAGGTAGCCGCAGGTGGGTGTCGGGAAGATTGATGCCTTTATTTGCCCGCAACTTGGCCCCATCAGGTCTGCCAAAGGTGATTTCCACCAATAATCCTTCGGGACCGGCTTCGCGGACGATGCCGCCTAGTTTGCCGTCGTCGAAGGCAATGCGTTGGCCAGCCTCTACATTTTCCAATATCTGCGGCAAGGTAATGCCCACCTGCGGAACTTGTCCGGCCGGAATCCCCTGCTGCCCATTCGACTCGGCGACACGAGGCACAATACGCAGGCCATCGCCTATTTTCAAAAGCAAATAGGGACCCTTTTTGGCATGCGGCAGGCAGCAGGCCGGATCAACAGGTCCGGTACGGATTTTCGGTCCGGCCAAATCCATATAGACCAAACAGGAACGGCCCGTCTCCGCCTCCGCCCTGCGTATATTTTCAATCATCCGCTCCCACTCCGTCGGGCTGTCATGGCTGGTGTTGATCCGGGCAATATCCATTCCCGCCTGTATCAGCTGTTGGATAAGCTCGTAATTATAGGCGGCCTCGGTGTCCATGGTCACCATGATTTGCGCCAGATCACCACGGGTACAGCAACCAAACAGCGACCTGGCGTTTTCGCGCAACTGCTCCCGGCTCCGGAAGTAATTGAACGGGGAGTAAAATTGCTGTTTGAGGGCCTTTTCCACGTGTTCTCCGTTCAACAGTTTCAACAACTCCAGGATCTTCCGCAAATTGGTCATCGTATAACCTTCCGAATGCCCCAGCGAGGAAATACTCAGCATGCTGAGTTCCTCCTGCACCTCGCGCAGGTCAAAAGAGCGCAGCGCCATATAATGAACCAGATTGCGTGCGCTTTCCCGGTAGTGGGGATGCACTTCGCTCAGCGCTGCGCCTGCTCGCTGCTCCGCCCGAAGTACGTATTCGAGCACTTTTTTTATCTTGTCAATCAAAGTAGTAAGATCCTGGGCATGTTGTGTTTTCATGTGTATTTTTCCTGTAACGGAGGCTTTTTCATTCTTTGCGCATCGGTACGCCGGGCAGCAAAATTTACGATGCCCAGTTGTCTTCACGCAATGATATTCATCAATTTCCACACTGGCTTTTATCAACGAATTGGTTTAACCCACCGCTACAGGTATACTCCTGCGGCAGGTCCTCTCTTTGTGATTTTTCCGGATACCGCGAAGGGGGATCGACATCATCTACTGTTAACAAACTGTTATAGCGCATCGGATTTTCGCAGGATTTTTTTACTTTAATTGAAGTGATTTAAACTTTCTTTATTATCGGTCTTGCAGGAATCGAAAGTACCGCAAAGTAAAAAAGTGCTTTCTTTCTGCATTACCCCGTCGCAACTGCTATTTTTGAGCAAAAGATCATCAATGAAATACTATCTGTTTTTATTTGGCATCCTGTTAAGTTCCCTCGCCGCGCCAGCCCAGTCGATCGGCCCCTTGATCGACAAAACCGGCGAATTCAACCCACAGTTACAGAAGGTGGTGCCGCTGGGCAGCGAGGGTTTTGTCGCCCTGCTGCTGGATCAGCCGGAGGCTCCGCGTTCCCTGACCATTCGTACTTTTGACATAGAAGAAAAGATGAAAGCCGAGCGGGTCCTGACCCTGAGCGACCGCGGGCTGCCGGCGCAATTGGAAGGCGCCTTCCGCTGGGGGGACCGCCTGACGGTGTTGACTTCCATATATTACCCCGGGCCCCGGCGCAACAATCTCATCCTGCGCCAATATACGCTTCCGGATCTCGAAGAAATCAGCGCTCAGTTGATTGAAGAAGCCTATACCCCGCGCAACCTGCGCATCCCTTTTGGCTACAGCCTGTCCGCCGATCAGTCGCGCCTGCTTGTTTATGGCTGGAGCTACAGCCTTCCTGAAGATCCGGTACGGCTTAAACTACAGGTGTTCAACCGCGAATTGGAAACCGAATGGGTACGCAACTATATCCTTCCCTTTAAAAACGAAACTTTCTACCTCTACGGCAGCCTGCTCGACGCTCAGGGCAACGCTTATCTGCTGTGCGAGGAGTACCAGGGTAATCCCGGCGGGCTTTCGGGCGTCAATGAGCGCAAGATCAAACAGATCATTCTCTACGGAGGCAAGGACCTGGAAAGGCCGCGCCAGTTTTCCATCGAACCCGGCAAGTTGATCTTATCCGGCATCCGCTTTGCCCTTGATCAGAACGATCAGCTCATAGGCGCCGGCCTCTATCGCAAACGGAGCCGAAGCAAATACGAAGGCTTTATTACGGTGCGCATCGACGGCCCGGCCGACAGGCTGGGGCATCAGCTGCTACCGGTGAATAAGAACCAGTATAAAAACGCAGCCACGGAGGTGCCCGGCCGGCAACCCAGCGGAACCAACTCCTATAACTTCAGGGATTTCACTGTCGACCACCTGTTCCTGCAGGATAGCTCCCTGTACGTCCTCGGAGAACAACTGATCGATAATCAGAGTCAGTTTCCTCCTTTTGAATACAATGATATTATCATTGCCAGAATCAACCAGGACCGCTACCTCGACTGGGTCATCCGCATCCCTAAAAGACAGGAAGGATTCTGGGAGGACCTGGGCAAATTCTCCTACCGGGCCTTCTACCAAGACGGTAAGCTCCAACTGCTCTACAATAACCTCAACGCCTCCCGCAGCGGTACGAGCGGGAACACCGTATTTGCCACCATCAGCAAAAAAGGCGAGGTGGAGTTCAATGACGTGAGCAGCGAAATCCAATCCCGGCAACCCATAACGCCTTACCCCGTTAAAAGCTGGTCGCTCGGAGGAGAGCAATTATTGCTTTTCGGGATAAAAACAGAGAAAGGGGAGTTGGAGACGATGGTCATTACCATTCCCTGGGAAGAACTGGAAGAGTAGCTGGGGCAAAAGTTGCTGAAACCTGAGCATCTTTACTCCGGCTTTTTCATTTATCTTTCCCCTTTACAACCAGCAACGGAATATGGCTGTCGATATTCACCAGGCGCTGGGTGACGGAGCCCAGCAGGAAAGTTTTTACCTTGCCATGGCCGATGCTGCCGGTAACAATGAGATCGGCCCCTAACTGCAAGGCTTCCGAGTAAATATTCCGGGCGATGGATTCCCCGTGTTTCTGCACGATACGACATTCCTTCTGCCGCAGTTCCGGGTCTTCCATACGCTTGATGAATTTCTCGTATTTCTTGCGGGCGCTCTCCCGGGCTTTTTCCTTCATATCTTTTTCGGGGATGTAAGGAAAGTAATGGGTAGGAATGTTAGCGACATGGAGCAGAGTCAGTTCTGCTCCACTTGCCTGTTGCAGGGAACTGGCCTGGAGCAGGGCCCGCCGCGAAGGCTCCGAGAAATCGATACCCGCCACAATGTGCTGCAGGTGCTGGGACGCCGTGTCGGGCACCAATAACACGTTCGCCGTAAGTGGGGGAATTCGAAGCAGTTTTTGCACGACGATGCCCGAGCCGATGTACGCTATTTTTTTCCCCATCAGCACCAGGTCCACCTCCCGTTCTTTACACAGCTGAGAGATTGCCGTAGGAGTATTGGTTTCATTGGTTACAATAACCTCGAAAGGCATATCGGGATGACTCCTCTTAAAAAACTGATCAACCTGTTCTTCTATCTCCTCCGTAATAATCTCTTCCAGCGGGCGATCCAGCTCCGGAAGAAAACCGGGAGCCTCCGACTCGTAAGCCAGTTTGATATTGTGGACGAAATAGACTTGCCTGATCGTTCCCAAGCTTTTGCCCAGCATGGAAGCATATCTCAGCAAAAGTGGATCTGATTCGGTGAGATCCAACCCGACTAATAAGACCTTGGTTTCTTTCATGATCACTTATATAGGTTGAGTTCTGGGGTTCAAAGCAGTATTTTAAGCCACACCCCGGACAAGTTGTTTTATTATCTTTTATTTTTCGGATGGGACATCTTGCCCACTTCTCCTTCTGACCAGATCAGCAATCGTTTTTTGGTAAGATTCTTTTTGCCGGTGGGCCTCGCGTTCCTGCATTTCCTGATATTCTTCTTCCAGCCCTTTCATCAGGCTGTACACCATAAGTATCAGCAAAAAAGCGAAGGGCAGGCCGGTTGTAATAGCCGCTGCCTGCAGGGCCAGCAATCCGCCGCCTACCAGCAAGGTGGCGGCCACGGCGCCCTCAGAAACGGCCCAGAAAATACGCTGCCCGACCGGCGCGTCGAGCTTTCCGCCGCTGGTAATGCTGTCGATAACCAGCGAACCACTGTCAGAAGAAGTGACGAAAAAACTCGTCACCAGAATAATACCGATGACCGAAGTCACCGATGAGAACGGAAACTCTGCCAGCAAGACGAACAGCGCCGTAGAAATATTATCGCCCACCGCCGAGGCTATATTGCCGATGCCGTTGAGTTCCAGAAACAGCGCCGAACCGCCGAATACCGACATCCACAGAAAGGTGAGCAATGAAGGCACCAGCAATACGCCCAGAATAAATTCCCGGATGGTGCGCCCTCTGGATACCCGTGCGATAAACATACCGACATAGGGTGACCAGGAGATCCACCAGGCCCAATAGAAAATCGTCCAGCTGTTTTGCCATTCGGTGCCGGTGTAGGCCTCCGTCCAGCTGCCGATCATGGGTAGATCCCGAAGATAAGCGCCGATATTTTGCACAAAGCTGTCGAACAGAAAAAGCGTAGGCCCCAGAATGAGCATGGCGATGAGAAAGATTAGCCCCAGGCGTAAGTTGAGTTCGCTAAGCACCCGCACGCCTTTATCCAGCCCCAAAACGACCGAGGTGGTCGCAGCAACAGTGATGAGCGCAATCAGGATGACCTGCACCGTCGTATTGTCCCCGATGCCGAATAAAAAATCTAGGCCGGAATTGATCTGTTGCACCCCCAGCCCCAGGGAAGTCGCCAGCCCGAACAAGGTCGCCGCCACGGCGATGACATCAATGACGTTGCCCCAAAAACCATAAATCCTATCGCCCAAAACCGGGTAGAATACCCCGCGAATGGTAAGCGGCATCCCCCGGTTAAAGGTAAAAAAAGCCAGGGATAAGCCAACCACTGAATAGATAGCCCAGGGATGCAACCCCCAGTGTAAAAAAGTAAATTTCATGGCCTGCCGGGCAGCGCCGGCCTGGCTGCTTACCTCCATGGGCGGAGTATCGTAATGGAAAATCGGCTCCGCTACGCTGAAAAATAATAACCCGATACCCATGCCTGCTGAAAAAAGCATGGAAAACCAGGCAAAAGTACTGAAATCGGGCTCCGCATTTTTACCTCCCAGCCGGATATTGCCGTACTTGCTAAGAGCCAGGAAAAGACAAACCGCAACCATTCCATTGACTACCAACACAAAAAACCAGCCCGCGTTATCGGACATGCCGGTCTGTATACTGCCGAATACCCGTTCCATGGGTTCTCCTACGGTCAGGGTGAGCGCTATAAATAAAATGATGATTATCGCGGCGGGGTAAAATACAGGAGGGTATATATCGAAGTACCTTTTCGATCCCTCTCTTTCCGCAGACTGATTTTTATCGTTGTCCATAAATACTCTTAGTCAAATTCTACTTAAAATGGATTGATTATATCGTGTTCCACAACCTGGCTTTAAAGTTGTCTGCTGCCAGCAAAAAATCCGGATTTTGGCGCCAATCGAAGCCAATTTTCCACTGCATAGCAGCGCTACGGAGTTAAAAATTGGCACAGAGTGAGGGCAAAAGACGCGTTTTGGAGCCCAGCAAGAAAATTTTAGACAACTTCTTTGGCAAGAAGGTCATCAGGATTGCTATTTATAGGAAAAATTTTCGATAAACTAAAATGCATCCACCAAAAGTATATCGCTGTAAAAAACTGTTTACTTTTTCTTCTAACACTTTTACCCTATGGCTGTTATATACCAAAACGCCAAATATGCTTTTCCTTCGTCTCTACCTCATTGCGCTCGTCCTTTTCTTCCTTGTGGATATGCTTTGGCTGGGCTGGCTGGCCCGGGGTTTTTATCAACGTCATCTCGGCGCCTGGATGGCCCCGCAGGTGAACTGGTCCGCCGCCATCATCTTCTACCTGCTCTTTGTGGCCGGGCTGGTCTACTTCGCTACCCTGCCGGCTATCGAAGCGGATAGCGGAATCCGGGCCTTGCTCAACGGCGCTTTCTTCGGACTGGTCACCTACGCTACCTATGAACTGACCAACTTCGCTACACTGCGCGACTGGCCCCTGCAGGCCGTGGTCATCGATATGCTTTGGGGAACAGTGCTCTGCGCCGTCGTCAGCTGGGGAAGCTGGAGAGTTGCGGGCTGGATGCTTGATGCTTGATGGGTGGTGGCAACGGTGCCGCTCGCTCAACTCCGCCGGCTGAACTTTCCCAACGACGGCCGTTCCCGGGGATCGAAGGTGCGGCTCCGCAATCGCAGCGCCTGGCCGGAAGGGGAATACCGCGAGGGCTATCTGTATCGCCTCATCGGAGCACTGGAAGATCAGACGCGACAATCGTATCGGTCCCCGATCCGCTGGCCCGTAGTCGCAGCTCCCGGAATTCACCCAAACTGATGATTGGGGCGTTCATGCAGACAGACATCCAGGCCGAACCCATCGAAAATGTTTTCCGCCTGAACCGGGATTACCTCCGGAAAAACGGAACGGTTTGGGTGATGGAAGAAGGAAAGCTGCGCATCCGCGACGTAGATATCGTTTTCCGGGATGCCCAAAACGCCTACATTTCCGGCGGCCTGGAGGACGGCGACCGGGTGGTAACCACCAATCTGTCGACAGTGGTCGACGGCGCCGCGCTGCGCCTGGAACAGACGGAGGTGGATACGAGCAGCACAGCGGAGGCGGTCTCCGTGAATGAGTGAGCGCGCAAAGCGCGAGGCATTGTGAGGTTTTTGGCTTGCGCAAAAAAAGATCATCACATAAAGTCCGCAAAGGAAACATTCTTTCTACGAGCATATTGCCGCACCCTCCCCACTGGTCGCTCCGAGGTCTTGCTCTTTGCGACTTGGCATAATGCCCATAATTACTTTTCGCCTAAGCGAAAAGCTTTCGTGCGCGGAGAGCTACGCCCACGCCACCGACTTTAACAAATTCAGCTTGTATCCACATCTTCAACATGAACTCAGAGAACAACCGACATAGCAACCGCTCCGGCCCCATAGCCTATATGGCGCGCAATTCCATTGCCGCCAACCTGCTGATGATCATCCTGATCGGCGGCGGGATCTGGACGATGTACAATATCCAGAAGGAAGTATTTCCGCAATTCCAGCTTGACATCGTAGAGGCTAGTGTCGTCTACCCCGGCGCCGCCCCCGCCGAGGTGGAGCAGGGCATCCTGCTGCCGGTGGAAGAAGCCGTCAGAGGGGTGCAGGGCATCAAGGAGGTAACCTCCACGGCTAATGAGGGCTCCGGTAATATTAGTATTGAACTGGTGGCCGGCGCCAACCGGATGAAAGTCTTCCAGGATATCGACCAGGCGGTGAACCGGATACGCACTTTTCCCGACGACATCGAAGAGCCGGAGGTGCGCCTGCAGGCGCAGCAACGCAACGTGATGGAAATCGGGCTGTACGGCGAGGCCGACATCTGGACGCTGCGCAAGCTGGCGGAGCGGCTCCGCGACCGCCTGCTCAGCGCCCCCTCGATCACGCAGGTCGAAATCGGCAATGTGCCCGATTACGTCACCCACGTGGAAATTCCACGTCACCGGCTGCGGGAGTACAACCTCAACCTGAGCGATGTGGCTGATCTCATTGTCCAATCGAGTGAAGATATTCCCGCCGGCGCCGTGGAAACCGGCACCGGCGAGATCCTGCTGCGCATGCAGGAGCGCAAGCAGTGGGCGGAGGAGTTTGGCAACATTGGCATCGTGACCTCTCCCACTGGCGCCGCCGTGACCCTGGCCGACCTGGCAGGCATTACCGACGGTTTCGAAGAGACGGGGTTCTATGCCCAGTTTAACCGGCAGCCCTCTGTCGAGCTGCAGATTTTCCGTATCGGCAATCAGTCGTCGCTGGAAATCGCCGCCGCTGTAGAACGCATTCTCGAGGAGTTCGGCAATTCGCTGCCGCCGGGCATTCAGACCCGCATCGACAGCAACCGCGCCGAGGACTACCGGGAGCGCCTGTCGCTGCTCACCGAAAACGGTGTGCTGGCCATCGTGATCGTTTTGTTCATTCTGGGCCTCTTCCTGGAGTACCGGCTGGCCTTCTGGGTGATGATGGGCATGGCGATTTCCTTTATTGGCGGCATGCTCTTTCTCCCGATGATCGGCCTCAGCATCAACATGATTTCCATGTTTGGCTTTCTCGTTGTCCTGGGCATCGTGGTGGATGACGCGATCGTAGTTGGTGAAAATGTATACGAGTACCGGCAGCAGGGGATGAACCATATGCAGGCGGCTATTGCCGGCACCCGGGACATTGCCCGGCCGGTGATTTTCAGTATCCTGACCAATATTATCGCCTTTATACCGCTGCTCTTTATTCCCGGCACTACCGGCAAATTCTGGTGGCCGCTACCGGCTGTGGTCATTGTCGTGCTCGGAGTATCCCTGCTGGAAGCGCTGTTTATTCTTCCGGCGCACCTCGGCCACAGTTCAAAAAAGCACTTTTCCAAAGTCGGTGAATTTCTGGAACGCCGCCAACGGGGTATCGCCCGGGGTTTCAAGTAACTGATCGATCGATACTACCGTCCTTTCCTGGAGCTTTACCTGCGGCACCGCTATATTACACTCAGCACCGCGATCGCCCTGCTGGTGATGGTAGGCGGCTACGGGTACAGCGATCACATGGGCATCATCATGATGCCGGAAGTAGCGGCCGACGAAATTGAGGCGGGGGTGGCCCTGCCGGTGAGCACCACGCCGGCGCAGCCGGCCGGCGTCGCCGAAGAAATTACCAATTCCACCTACCGCATGTTTGAGGAGCACGACCTGTTTGAAATAGCGGAAGGTATTAAGACCAATGTTCGAGGGCAGAATTTTATCGACGTGGAAATCGTAATGAAGCCACCGACGGAGCGCAACATGAAGGCACAGGAAGTCATCGAGCTGTGGCGCGACAATATCGGCGATATCGAGGGGGTGGACCAGATCACCTTCGAAGCCGAACGCGGCCCCGGGGGATGGCAACAGGATATCAGCGTGGATATCAGCCATTCCGATATCGGCACGCTGGAAAAGGCCAGCCAGGCCTTCTTCGAGCGCGTAGAGTCCTTTCAGGCTACCCGCGATGTGAACGACAACTACAACCGCGGCAAACCGCAGTATGATTTCAAACTGATGCCCGAAGGCCGAAACCTGGGGCTTACATCCTCCGACGTGGGCCGGCAAGTCCGCAACGCTTTCTTCGGCGCATTGGCCATGCGACAGCTACGGCAGACCAACGAGATTGAGGTGCGCGTCAAGCTGCCGCTGGAGGAGCGCAAAGATATCTCTAACCTTGAAGCGCTGCTCGTACGTACGCCCATGGGCATGGAAGTGCCGCTGATGGACGTGGTGGAAATGGAAGAAGGCGAGGCTTTTACGTCTATCAACCGCCGTGACGGCCGCCGTGTCGTCACCGTGGGAATGGATGTGGAGCCGAAAAACGCGGTCAGCCGGGTCCGGGAATCCATCGCCGCGGAGGTGCTGCCGCAGTTGCGCGCCGATTTCCC
>CAZWDL010000075.1:0-15973 GCA_964632995.1 uncultured Saprospiraceae bacterium | reverse complement strand
TTTCCCGGGCATCACCTGGAGCTTCCAGGGCAGCCAGGCGGAGATGCGCGAATCCACCCAGGCGCTCTGGGGCGGCTTCGGGATGGCCATGCTGATTATTTATGCCTTACTGGCTATCGCCTTCCGCAACTACCTGCAGCCGCTGATCGTCATGGGCGCCATTCCTTTCGGTATCGTGGGCGCCGTCATCGGTCATATTGTGCTGGGCTACGACCTCTCCCTCATCAGCCTGATGGGCGTCATCGCCCTCTCCGGCGTGGTGGTCAACGATTCCCTGATTATGATCGACTATGCCAACAAGCAGCGGGACGATCACTCCGTCTTCGACGCCATCCACGAAGCAGGCGTCCGCCGTTTCCGCCCCATCATCCTGACCACCCTGACCACCTTCGGCGGTCTGTCGCCGATCATTCTGGAGACGTCACAGCAGGCGGCTTACCTGATTCCGATGGCGATATCGTTGGGCTTCGGCATCGTCTTCGCCACGGGCATTATCCTGGTGATCGTGCCGTGCCTGTACATGATCCTGGAGGATGTGTACGCGAGGGTGGGGACGTCGGAGTTGGTTTGAGATTGTACGTTCACGAAATCTCGAAGGTGTACTGATTATTCATAAGTCAGTTTTGGCGACTTCTACGGTTCCTCTGTTCCTCTGTTTTTCGGTTCGGAATGTCTATAAAAGGGTAAAAACTGCTAAAAACAGGCCGGAACCGCAGAACAGATGAACAGAAGAACCGCAAAACCGCAGAAGTTCAGACCCGACCAAAGATGTGGGTAATCGATACACCTTCGAGATTTCGTAAACGTATGTTTTCCTATTCCTTCACCACCTTCAGCCCCGCCACGCGCCGCCCGTCGGAGAGGCGAACGAAATAGTGCCCGCCGGGCAGAGCAGCAAAGTCAAATGATTCGCGTTGGGCGGCGGATTGTAGCTGCAGCGCGCGTTGAGCGATCACGCGTCCGTGCAGGTCGACGAGGCTGAGTTGGTAGGCGCCCGCTTCCGCGCCTTCGATATCCAGTTGCAGTTTGTCCTGTACCGGGTTGGGAAAGGCCGACAGTTGCACGGCCAGTTTCTCCACGCCGAATATTCCGGAAGTGAGCGGAGTGACCGTTAGCGGTTCGCTGAGCGGCAGGGCGCCGTCGCCGCTACTGGCGCCATTGCGGTTGACGGCATTACCGGCGGCGTAAAAGCGAATATTACCGGCCTCAGTTTGGGGAGCGGTCCAGGGTATTTCAAAGGTGTTTTCCGAATTCGGTTCGCTGTGCTCCACGTAATCACGGTTGCTGAGGGTCGTCACCTGCAAGCCGCTCGGAAGGTCACCCCAGGAACCTGCCTGCTGATCGTCATCGCCGGTGAGGGCGACGGCCTGGAAGCCGTAGGCGCCGGGCTCGCCTGTGCCGGCTGTAATCGTGAAGCGGAAAGTGTAAGTTTTTCCAGGCTCGTAATTCGTAACGGTTTCCGTTCCGTCCAGCAGTGAAGCTTCTACCGCGGGATTGAAAGCGCCGTCGTCATGGCAGCCGGAGGCATTGCAGGCGCCCGGGCTCAGGGGAGAGCCGGTACGGTCGATGCCCTGTACCTGTCCGGGACCGGAGCTGTTTCCGAAGAACAGGAAGGCGATAGAAAATGCGGCAAAAAGGATGAAGAGTAATGACTGTTTCATAAGCTACTATTTTTGGGTTAATTTTTTTACAGAAGCCTTACCGGTAACCGCTCTGTTGACCTTTACCAGTAAATCGAAAAAATAGTTGCCTGACAGTGCATTTATGAGAATTAAGTTGTGGCGAACGTAATATTGACGACAATTCCGATTCCATATAACTCCTCTACCGATATTCCTGTCTTTCGGAAAAAGAAGCTTTTTTAACTGAGAGCCTATCCGAAAACCCCGGCATGTAGCCGAGAGCGAGGGATTTTTTTCCTGGTCAAGGCGCCGAAAGTTGAGTGTAGCCGAAGCTACATGATTTTTTCGGCAACGCAGGACAGGGAAAAAAGACCCGCTCGCAGGCCATGAGGGTGGTCTTGGGAAAGGCTCTTAATCAACGATTGCCGTGAAAACGCACCTGATACTGCCGATAAGTATAATTTTTTCATCGATGGCTTCGGCAATTGCGCCTTCGTAGAAAGGCTTCGCTCCCTCGGAGGCGATCAAGCGAAAAGTATTGGCCAGATCCTGCTGCACCAATGTATCGCCTGCCTTAAGCGGGGATCCGTCTTTCCCATAAAACGAACGGGTATAGGGATAGAAATCCTCAAAGGCCATCCCGATCATGCGGGCGATAAACGGATCAATTTCAAAACCCTGTTCGGCATGAGTAACAACACTTTCAAACAATCCACTCCAGGCCAGTTCCCCGTACTGCTCATGCATATCCGCCCAGGCATTGAGGTTGCCCGGCGTAGAGATGGATTTAGGCCCCACGCGGTTTTGCATATAGTCAGGCGCAGGCGGCCGCATAAGGTCGGTGTTGGTGTTGGCCGGAAAGCGGCCGCTAGGGTTCAGAAAGCGGATCCGGTCGGCGCCGGCGTCGTAGATCAGGATGGTGCCGTAGCCGCCGATGCCCGACATCATAGGTTCCACGACGTTAAGCGTGGCGGCCACGGCGATGGCGGCGTCGAAGGCGTTGCCGCCTTTTTCCAGAATGTCCATCCCCGCTTCCGTGGCCAGGGGGTGCGCGGAGGCGACGCTGCCATTGACGGGAGGCTTATCTTCTGTTTTAGCGCAAGCGAAAAAAAAAGAGCCAGAGGGTGAGGAGTTTTGCGATTAAGTTGGGTTTCATTATTATTCTTTGAATTGTTGCTGATTGAATTTAAACCAGGAGGTTCCGGGAAAGGACTCCTGGTGTTGTGGGGATAAAGGTCCGGCAAATCCTGAAGGTTTCGCAAAAGCTACATGCTCTAAACCCGTTCCACTTCCACCCTTGCTTCCTGCAGGGCCGCCCCTGCTCCCATGTCCGTCAGGCGATCGGAAGTCAATGCGTTAGCGGAGGAACCGCCTTTCATGAGGGAAGGCCAGTGGCCCTGTGGCATACAGACTACGCCGGGCCGGACCTTTTCGCGGACCCGCGCGGTGATTCGCACCTCCCCGTTTTGGTTGTACACCCGCAGTTCATCGCCGTCAGTGATACTTCGGGCTGCTGCATCCTGCGGATGGATATCCAGGACGGGACGGCCTTCCTTTTTCCGCAGGTGCTCCACGTTGGCATGGCTGGTATTCAGAAAATTCTTGGTGGATTTGATGCTCAGCAATTGCAGCGGATAAGCTTCCAGTTCTTCTACGTAATATTCCACCGGCTTGTATTCGGGTAGCGGGGAGCCGCCTGCTTCCTGCAGGGACGCGCTGTAAAATTCACATTTGCCGGATGGCGTCGCAAAATTGCCTTCTGCATGCGGCATCCAGGGGATGGGAAGTTTCAACTTTGCCCAGCCGTTTTCTTTCAGGTAGTCAAAGGTGATTCCCTCCAGGTAAGGATGATCGCTGTTTAGCGTTTTTTTGATGATATCCAGATCGGATTCATAGAAGTGTTCCTCTTCGAAAGCCATCTCCCGGGCCAGTATTCTGAAGAATTCGGTGTTGCTTTTGGCTTCGCCCAGCGGGGGGATGGCGGGCTCGTTCAGGTTGAGGTAAGTTTGCCCCCAGGAAGTCATCAGGTCCCAGTGTTCGAGCTGTGAAGTAGCAGGAAAGACGTAGTCGGCATAGCGGGCTGTATCGGTGAGGAAGTGTTCCAGCACTACGGTCATCAGGTCTTCGCGCTGCAGCCCCCGGATCACCTGGTTTTGGTCAGGAGCGATGACGGCGGGATTGGAGTTGTAAATGAATAATGCGTGGATACCCGGATCCATTGCCGGATCGGTAAGTGCCCGTCCGATCTGTACCATGTTGACCGAGCGGGTTTCCGGATTTTCGATGTTGCTGCCCAGCGCTATCCTTTCCCAGTTGAGGGCCTCGCCGAAGGGTTCGTAGGTCATGTGCATCAATCCGCCGCCCAGTTTCCGCCAGGCGCCGGTCAGGGCGGGCAACATGGCGACAGCCCGGAAGGCGCTGGCGCCGTTGGCCTGATGTTCCATACCGATCAGCACCCGGATCAGTGATGGTGAAGCCTGGGCATATTCGCGGGCCAGATTTATGATGACTGAGGGTTCGAGACCGGTGATGGCTGCCGCCTTGTCCGGATCATACTGCTGAACGTGGCTTTTCAGTTCCTCAATTCCCGTAGTAAACTGATCGATGTATTCCTGATTCTGCCGGTTTTCCGAAAGGATAACCTGCATCATGGCCAGGGCCAGCACCGTGTCCGTCCCCGGCAGGGGTTGGATGTGCCGGTCAGCTTGCAATGCTGACTGCGACTGAAAAGGATCGATCACGACCACTTTAGCTCCTGCCTCCCGGGCCTGCTGAATCAAGGGCCAGAGGTGCTGATTGGTGATCACCGGGTTGGTGCCCCAAAGGAGTATATAACGGCTGTGGATGATATCCTCCGGCAATACGCCGGTGGTACTTCCGTTCGCGGCCATCACACCCGCTACGGCCGCATCCCCGCAGATGGTCCGTTCCAGCCGGGTGGCGCCGATATGGGCGAAAAAGCGGTCACTGATAGCATCTCTATGTACCAGGCCTTCGGTGCCGGCGTAGCTGTAGGGGAGCACCGCTTCGCCGCCTTTCTCCGCAAGGATGGTCTTCAGTTTGGCGGCTATTTCGCCGATGGCTTGCTCCCAGGAGATGGCCTCGAATTCCCCAGTCCCTTTAGGGCCCACTCTTTTGAGTGGCGTCAGTATCCGGTCGGGATGGAAGGTGACGTCATTGGGAAAGTCGTTCATCTTGCCGCATAGCTTTCCGGCCGTGTAAGGATTACTCCGGCTGGCGTTAAAACCGGTGACTTTGCCGTCAACTGCCGTCACGGTCCAGCTGCAGGTGTCGGGGCAGTCGTGATAGCAGGCGCCGTGTACCGTTCTGGCTTCTGCCGAAGTGCAGGCCTGGGCGCCCAACAAGGGAGCAGCGAGCGTAAGGCCGGCAGCGCCCTGAATGCTGAGGTCCAGGAATTTACGCCGGGAGATGGTGCTGGGTGTTTTTCCAAAGGAATTCATAAGGTGGTTTGGTAAGCCAGGCGCTTGCCCTGGATCATTCAGGGGACAAATAAGTAAGCACCTGACAGCAGTTATTTAATTGGGAAGGCAAAGTCATTGCCGCTTTCATCATGTACAGTACAAGATACGAATTGAACCCAGGTTTGTCGGAAATTAATAGGCTCCCAGTGTTCGGGATTACCGGCCGTTTACCACCGGAAAAACCCGGGTCAGCCAAGCTCCCGGTACCGCCTGGGCAGGAATCTGCCGAAATATTCTGTAAAGAAATTACCGGTCCGTTGAACCGGCAAGCCCATATCCTCCATCAGCTCATCGGTGTAATGTGAAATATGGGGTCCTATGAAGAACCCTGCTTCGCCAAGATCGAACCTGTCTTCCGCCCAGGCACGGACTCGCGCTATCTCCTTATCCATCTCCGTCTTCGCGGGAAGGGACAGCTCATCCCGGAAGCAGTGCGACAGCCAGTGGGCGGGAATTTCGGAAGTGAGATTGCTCATAAACGACTGGGCATATCCGATGAACCCCAGCCGGGGCTCCTCCGGAGGAAGGATGTGGCGATACAGATGGTAGAAGCCATTCTTTTCTACCTTCTCCAGCAGGCTCGAATCAAGGAAACTCAGTTGTTGTCGCCAGCCCGTCGCGAAGACCACGACATCCGCCTCCAACTCTTCCCCTGTACTGAGTCTAAGGCTTTTTCTACCTGTAAAGGCGCTGATCTCGGCGTGTTTCGGAATGGTGCGTTCTTCGTGAACAGCCTGGTAAAACTCTCCTCCGATACCAATATTTAATAAGTTGCTCGTCAAAGGGTGCTCAGGTACCATGATATCCGGGGTGCGAATCAGCCGGCGAACCAACCAGCTGTTCAGCCGCCAGTAAAGATTCACCAGCGGTTTTCCCGGCCCGTGCAACCAGGCTTCCAGACGGTTCTGCCGGTGATATTCGAAGAAGAACTCGGCGAAGCGGGTGAAAAACAGCTGGTCGTAGCGGATGCCAAAAAAATACTGGGGGACCATCCACTTTGGAGAACGGAAGACCAGCGTACAGGTCTCCGCCCGTTTTGATGCCGCCGTGGCGCAGTCGAGCGCCGACTTACCGGCGCCAACGACGATCACTTCTTTCCCTTCTATGAGTTCTGTATCTGTGAACTGGCTGGAGTGCAGGACCTCGCCGTCGAAGCGATCCATCCCTTCAATTTCCGGCACGAAAGGTTGAGAAAATACGCCATTGCAGACGGCGACATAATCGAAATGATGAGATTCCTGGTCTTCCGGATGTGCAACCGGCCGTACCGCAACCGAAAAGCCGGGATGTGCCTTTTTTTTACTTTCGGAATCATAAGTGATAGAGACCACTTCCGTGGAAAGGTGAATCAGGTTTCTGAAATCAAAGTGATCGACATAGGATTCGAGATAATCCCTGACTTGCGCTGCATTCGGAAAATCGTCGGCGGTCTTGGGTTAGGGGAAGTCGGAAAACTCGTACATTTCACGTGGCGTATTTGTCCGCAGCTCCGGGTAGGTGCGGGAGGGCGCCCATACGCCGCCGATGTTCGGCTTTTTTTCAAAGACACTTACTTCAAAGCCATCGTCCCGGAGTACCTTGGCCGTCACCAGTCCGGCAATGCCTGCACCTAGTACACATACGCGCTGACCTGAATTCCCCATGGTGGTTTTGTCATTTAAAGCATTCCGTCAAGGGATTGTTTAAAGGGTTGCGGTTGATTCAGGATTGCTCAATGCGTCTTCTCAACCCCCGTAGTTCTTCTTTTGTCAGGTTTCGCCACTGCCCGGGCTTTAGCCCGCCGAGGGTCACATTCATGATGCGTATGCGCTTTAGGGTGACCACTTTGTAGTTCAGGAATTCGCACATTCTTCTGATCTGACGGTTCAGGCCCTGGGTTAGGATGATCCGGAAAACAAATTTCGACTGTTGCTCTACGATGCATTTATTGGTGACGGTGCCCAGAATGGGGATTCCACTGCTCATTTTTTGGATAAAAGTCTTCGTTATAGGGCGATTAACTTTTACGATATATTCTTTCTCGTGATCATTCTCCTCCCGCAGAATTTCATTGACGATATCGCCGTCGTTGGTCAAAAAGATCAAGCCGGTTGAGGCTTTGTCCAGCCGGCCTATCGGGAATAATCTTTTTGGGTGGTTGACGAAGTCGATGATATTGTCTTTGTCTTTCCGGTCGGTAGTGCAGGTGATTCCGGGGGGCTTGTGGAGGGCGATATACACCGGTTCCGGCCGCTCTTTCAGCGGTTTACCGTCAATGGTCACGGTGTCGTCCTCACTTACCCGGTTACCTTTTTGGGCTACTTTCCCATTGATCTTCACCCTGCCGGCCTCTATCCATTTGTCGGCTTCCCGGCGGGAGCATATGCCGGTCTGGCTAATGTATTTATTTAAGCTTACTGATTTATCTGACATTAAAATATTTTTTCCATGCAAAAGCCCGAAGTCAGGGCTAAAAAGTCAATTGCTAAAAGAGGGTTAAGTTCCTGCTGTATCTTGAACATGGCTTTCCAGTTCTCGAAGTTGTCTAAAACCTGACTGTTTACAGCCAAACCGATTCCTAAATAAATTGATTCCTAACTGCTCTTTATTTCTCCGGATCTATCTTTTCTTTACCTGGCTTCGTTGCCATCCTCACCGATCTATCCTTTCGCAAACAATGTTTCCATAATCCGCACCGTACCCTCCACCGCCCGGGCCGGTTCCAGTGAAGTATCGGAAATGCCTGAAACTACTTTTGTGATGTTGTGATCTACGGCGCCGGTTTGTCTCCAGGTACCTGCCGGGGCGACGGTCAGGTAGGTGGAGAAGTTGTGGTGCCCGGAGCCGGGGCGTTCCCCGATGATGTGGATGATTCCTTTGTTTTGGCCTCCCTTGCCGGCCTGTCCGAACAACAATTCTCCACACTGGTAGCCGGCCCGCACCCGCCCGTAGGTGATCAGCAGGTGCTGCGGGGCTACGGTGTAGCCCAGGTCACTCAGTGCTTTGCTCAATCCTTCCAGATAGGGCATCAGGTGCCCTTCATCCATGATTGCCCGGGCGTTGAGGCCGTCGGAGATGACGAGTTGTATATCCGGCGGGGTATTGCCCCATTGGCGTCGCATCACTTTCAGGGTGGCGCGCGCCTGCTCGTTCAATTGCTCACCCGATTCGGGATGGTAGACGTAGTCTTGGCGGTCAACCGAGGCAGTGGCAATGGGGATGACCGCCGGTACAGAACGGGCGAAGCTTTCCGTCATCTCCGTCCAGATGCTGATCTTAGCGTCTTCGTACAGTAGCCGTACCTCCCGGTCCAGCTCCGGGGCTAAATTCCAGACGTGTTCGCCGTAGCCTTCGGCGATAGGGACGCCGCGGCCTCTGATCTCCCGGATTTTCCGGCGTCCTTCCTTATAGATGTCCTCCCGGGTGCGCCGATCACCTTTAGCGAGGCGGTACTGGTAGTACACCCAGATGGGATCACCGAAGTGTCCGGTGGGTTGCCCCTCCTCATCGATGACCTGCAGCTTTTTGAAGAAAGCCCACATCGCGTCGTTGATCTTATAGCCGAACTTTTCGCGAATTTTGAGATGGTCGTGGAAAGCCGTCGTCAGGTAGCTCAGCATGGGGTCGTTCTTGGTGGGCAGCGCCATCAGGTAGGCAGGATTGGCGGGCATGACCTGCTCAATGCACCAGTCGAGATCGTCGAGGGAGATGTCCATGTGCAGGGTAGAGCAGATATCGAGGCCGATAGGCAGGCCGTGCAGTTTGCCCATTACGGTGTCTTCCAGACAGCAGCGCACGAGTTGCTCCTTGGATTTAAACACTTCGGGTCCGATGAAGCCGGCCACGTCATTGACGTGCACCCAAGGGACTTCCTCCGGCGCTATACCTGCCGACATAGCCTGCTTCAGCGCCCGCAGGAAGCCATACTTGCGCGATTCGTGGATCACCGTGTCGAAGCCCTCGCCGTGGCCGTTGGTGAAGTCGGCGCCCTGACCGGTCTCGGCGTACAGGCCGTAGCGGCCCTGCCGTTGGGCGGCGTGGTCGAACATTTTTTCCATGGTCACATCGAAGGTCTTATTGGCGGCGACGGTGCCGCCCAGGCTCTGGAACCAGATGCCCGTAGTGCCCGGCTGGAAGCCTTCTACCTCGGCCTGTATGTCGATATGGGAAAGCACGCAGTTGGGCAGGGTGTCTTTCAGTCCGAAGGTGAGGATCAGGTCGTGCAGGGCCGCCTCGATTTTGGCGACGGAGGCTGGTTCGCTGGAGACCGGGTTGGTGCCGAGCACGAGGTCGCCCACGGTATAAGACCAGGCGTCGAAGACCTGCCAGATGATGTCGTCGGTGTTGTCGGTCGGGGAATTGGGCTGCACCCGGGCGCTGAGGTAGCCTTTGCTGCCGATCTGACTGCCGGGCAGCGGGTTGAATACCTTTTGTCCTACCCGGATCAGTTCCTCCTTGCTCATAAGCTTGACCAGGCAGCCGATCACGTCGCTGGAAAGGCCGGGCATGATCTTTTTGACGGCCGCTTCCGGTTTGTTCAGGACAAAGTCTTTTAATTTCCTCATTGTCCAGTTCCGGATGGAGTGTCCGGAATCCCTCTCCGTGGTTTGCCGGATCAAATGATAGATCTCATCTTCGAAAAGGCTGTGCCGCTCCAGGTCGCTGAGGCGGGTGTTGGCCAGCAGGGTTCGGGCATTGCTGCGGGAGGCTTCGTCGGCGGCCGCCACTCCGATCGTCAGGTCGCCTTCCTTAAAAGCATTGGCCGCGCCGGTCAGCTGCTGATAGAGGCGCTGATCCATCTTCCCCTTTTTGCGGCGGATGTAGGCGAAGAGGTCTTCTCCTTTTCGGGGGGGATCCACGCTTACGCCTTCTGCCGGGGCGAGTAGTTGATGCAGTGATGAGAGACGGGCTTCGCGGGTAAGGAATAAAGCGGCGCCGGTTAAACCGAGCTGGCGGAGGAATTCTTGGCGGCTCATGAGCGGTAGGTGTTTTCATTGATCATTCCACTCTCAAGTTACTCATTTTTTAATATTTATGAACTTTGGACGCCAGACATCAGGTGCCAGATAGCAGACTGGATAGCCTTGGTTTCCCAAGGATTGCAAACTTTGTTCTACTGAGGTAGAGGGATATGCTAAGGTTTAAAATGCGTCGATAACACGTTGGTTAGGATCCGGCGTCTGAAGTCCAAAGTCTAAAATATTTAATTTCTGGGGCTCCTTATCAGGAGCTGGGCATTGACCATATGGCAATAGATAATGCCCCCAATTAATGCTATTTTTTGATTTCAAATACCTTCCTGTACAGGTCCGTTGCCACAACCTTCACTGTATCATCTAATTGCTTTGGAATTCGTTCCATTTCCATATCCACGAATCCGTAGTAATCCAGGCATCTTTCAAAAATTCTTACTTTGTAGCAGTTCCTAAATTGAGATTCCGGGGCAGACCAATCGCCTCCAAAATGCATCAATAACCGAGGGAATGCTTTTAGGTTCTTGTCCACGTAAAACTTGATCTCCCGTTGCTCCTTACCGTACTTCAGCAGCAGGTAAAGCGTAAACGGCAACACCTGCTGAACGCCGCTTTCCTGGGGGTAGCCGTCGTGATATCCCAGGTTGAATTTGAAAATATTTGTCTCGAACAGATCTCTGAATAAATCGAATTGCCTATCCGGTTGATATAGTTCCCTCCCTTTTTTAGTGAGGCTCAGTTTGTTGTTTCGCTTTTTGATGATCCCGGTCAGATTGCCGATGACCTTGAGACTGGAAAGGACCAGGCTGTCCGCTTCTCTATTCAGTTTTATTAAGCCGGATTCTATATATTCTTCTTTAATGATCCCTAACCCATACATTTCCTTACAAAACTTCCTCGGCAAGTTACCTTTTGCAGTAAGTTTCAACTCACCTGCTTCGTCGATCCGATCCAGGTATTCCCGGAAGAGTTTGTAGAAAGGCATCTGTTCGATCACTTCGTTCGGAACGGTCGAACGATACTGAAGCGGGCTACTTCCCTCAAAGGTATTATATAGCATATCGTGAAGCTCATTTGGGGACAGCCCATCCAGGGCAAGGGTGGGGGCAGCTTTTGCCTTTTCGAGGCGACGTTTGATCATTTTCTCTAATGACCTGTCTCTTTCTCCGTTACTTTCCATATGGGGCGTTTTCAAGATAAGTACAATTTACTTATTTTTTATCACTATGCCGACAGCGCCAGGGTGATCCGGTAGTTTTCAATCCGGTAGTTTTCCTAGCTGATCACTCCCTTTACAAAATCACGATATGCACTGTTGTGTCTGGCAGCGTGGAGGATGATTTCACTTTGGATGTCATTATTGATGATCTCCCATTTCAAAAAAATGGAAATGGCCTGCTTTAAATCACCTGCTTTCAGCTTCGATTCGATCAGTTCTTTCATAGAATTCGGTTAACGCTTCTGCAAAAGCATGAGAGCTTCGTAAATGTAC
The DNA here is from genome assembly GCA_964632995.1 of uncultured Saprospiraceae bacterium. GTDB lineage: Bacteria > Bacteroidota > Bacteroidia > Chitinophagales > Saprospiraceae > CAZWDL01. Next base: position 4,425 of record CAZWDL010000075.1, on the reverse strand, counting down.
GCTTTCCATTGTCAAAAGGATGTAAGGGGGCAGGATGAACTCCTCTTTATATTGACCCAAAATATTTGTTTCTGAGAACAAAGCGCGTCATATGTTTTAAACTTTCCCCAAAATTTGCCAATTTGCGGTTTCGTAAACCTATTCCCACCCATTCGATCTTGAAATCACAGTCGTTCCGGCTCTTTCCTGTCCTGTATTTTCCATCAGAACGATACCATCAGGGGCTTTTGTCGCTTTTGGCGAAAAAACATCGTCTTTAGTCGTGTCTTGTTTTGCCAAAGCCGGTCGGGCTTCTAGCCTTTTTTATCACATTCATCATCCAATAACCAAAATCAAGTAGTTATGAAATTCAGACTATTGTTCTTTGTCCTGCTCAGCGCCTTTTTTGCTTTCCAGGCCTGCAATACGCCTTCGAATGAACAAGGCAGTGAAGCCGCGAACGGGCAGGAAACGGCCGCCGGCCCCCAGGCCCAGCCTTTGGTGTCCGGTGGAGATAACAGCATGAACGCCCTGGACTGGAATGGAATATACACCGGCACGGTACCCTGCGCCGACTGCGAGGGCATCAAAACGATGGTCCATCTGAACAAAGACAAGACCTACGTGGTCAAGACCAAATACCTCGGCAAGTCGGACGAGGTGTTTACGAGCACCGGAACTTTCACCTGGAACGAAGCCGGAAATAAAATTACGTTGGAGGATGAGGAAGAACAGAGGCCCCAGATGTACCAGGTCGGCGAAAACGCCTTGTTCCACCTCGATAGCGAAGGCAACCGCATCACGGGCGATCTGGCCTCCCGGTACATGCTGCAAAAACAGCAGAAAGGCATCGAAGACCGGCGCTGGAAACTGGTGGAACTGATGGGGAAAAAGGTGGCCGAAATGGATCCCAAGCCCCGTAAAGCGGCCTTTTTGTATCTGGACTCGGAGGACAACAGCATGTCCGGTAGCGCCGGATGCAATAACTTCATCGGCTCCTACGAATTGCAGGAAATGAATCGCATCTCTTTCTCCGCCAATATGGCCTCGACTATGATGGCTTGCCCCACCCCGGAAATTGAGGAAGCCTTCAAAGAAGTGCTCAGCAAAGCCGACAATTACAGCATGAACGAAGACGGTACCGTACTGAGCCTCAACCGGGCCAGAATGGCCCCGCTGGCGCGCTTTGAGGTGGATTATATGGAGTAAGGGGAAGTGGGAAGGCGGACGATCATTTCGCGTAAGAAAAATCCAACTTGGTCGAAAAAGGGAGATTCGACCTCTCCGAGGTCGATGCGACCATTACTTCCAACTTCTACAAACAGGCGACTTCTCCGAAGTCGGAACCGCCTACCGGCGAATGGGACCTCGGAGAGGTCCAAGGTTGGTAGAAATCCAGCGGTTCCCCCTGTTTTCACGACCTCGGAGAGGTCGAATGTTCTGGAATACTGGTGACCAGCAGTGTGATCGCAAGCAGCTGAACAGTGACTACCACAAAAGGAAGTGCTTTTTTGGCATACTGTAACATAGGCTTATCCCTTTTCATGAAAATGAGGTTTGAGTCCACTCCGAAAAGTGTTTTTTGTTACACAGAGTTTCACCGAGGAGACACGGAGGATCACAGAGGTTTGCTAATCAATTAATTAACTCTGTATCTTCCCTGCCTGCCTTGCCTCCTCCGCCAAAGTAGCCTTGACCCTACGCCGAAGGCTTCGGCCAGCGGCGTATGGCTACGGCGGGCAGGTCCGTATATCTCTGTGTAATTCCACTTTTCGGAGTACCCTCAGATTTAGATATAAGCGGCTTTTAAAATAATAAATTGCAGTTGATTTCACCTAGGAAACCGACAAAAGGCAGCAATAGGTGGATGATCACTGGGAATCCTGTATCCTGTTCCCTCGTTTGTCGATATAAAACCAGGAGCCGCTTTCCATCATCGTATGCTCTCCATCCGGTACGGAAACACAGTCGAAAGTCACCCTGGCCTTTCCGTTTTCGAACGGATCGGCGCAGGAAAACTGAGGGGGGATGACAATAGCCCCGTCTCGGTCGGCGTAACCGATCTTTTCATTTTTCACTATTCTGAATAACCCGTCGGAAAGGTAATCCGGGCCGTTATCGTACCAGTATACCTCGTACAATTCCTCTCCGTCACGATCGATGGCCGTGCAGGTTCCATCCTGCTTTAAGACGATCCCAAAGCTTCTCAGGGTATCGGTGTAGCAGTATTGGTATTTCCCCAGGGGAACGATGGTATCTCCCTGTTGATTGACGTAGCCACTAGGGACGCCCATGTAGTCTTCCGGGCCTTCATAGACCTTGATCAGGTAATCCTCTTTAGGCTTACAAGCGAACATGGAACTGAGCCATAAGAATATAGAAAGAAGAAATAAAGTGTTTTTCATTTTTATGAATTTTGGGATGAACGGGTGCTCATTCTCCCGGCTAATCGTAAATTCGTATATTATGAAGGCAGTCGATTTTGACACTTAAGCACCTGGACAAATTAAATCACATATTATCTTGAGCAGCTTTTTGGCTTATACTTCGTTGAAAATACTCGTCTTAGCTAAGGCTATGCCTGCGTTTTTCGCCTCGTCTAAGCTAAAAATCCATCTCAATCTAATGGTAACCCAATTTTGTCCAGGTGCATATACCAATAAGGAATTATGAAAACCACCCACTATGACATGCCTGTTTCAATTTGGCTCCAAAAAATACGAACTTCCATCTTGTTAACCACTTTTCATCGTATTTTATTTCCACTTTTCCTCTGCATTGGTCTGATGGCCTGCCAGTCGGATAATTCTGGGCAAGAGGAGGAAGCAGGGGCCGAAACCCAGACAGCCGTTTCTACCGCAGAGTCCTCCACTTTAAAAAGTAGCAATACCTCTTACCCGGAGAGGCCTCCCACCGGTGGTCAGTGGGTTGACCGGCCCGATGAGATGGCACAGTTCTGGCTTCAGGACATGGACCGGCTGGACAATAGCGCCCGGATACTGTATTCCACTTCCCCATCGCTGGAGCAGGGCTAATCCGGCGACTGGAACGTGAATGTCTATATTGTGAATATTGATAAAAACGGAGCCGCCAGCCAGCAATTGCTCTACAGCGAGCCGGTGATGGAACAGACACATTTGGCCCTGCGCGCCGGCCGCGAGGAGGTACTCGTACAGCGCAATGCAGAAGACCCCGCCAAAAGCGACCTGCTGGAAGTCTGGTCGGCTACTGACGGCAGCGTCCGGTCCTCAATACCGGTCCCTTCTCCGGAAGGGCCGCAGGGCGAGCGTTGGGACTGGTCCGGCTTCCAGGGATCGACGACGGAGGGCAATGTCTTTTTTACGACGAGCCAGCGCGGAAAAAACGAAGCCGGCGCCACTGTCGGTACTGCTGCCTGGTATACGCTTTCTCCGGCGGGCGACATCTTCGGACAGGGTGCCTACCGGCGGGAGAATGCCCGCCTGATGATCAGCGGCGCTTTCGCTGCTCCTGACAACCAGATCGGCATGGTTGTCGATATCACTTCGCAGGATGAAAAGGGATTATCGACAGAAACCGGTCCCATTACATTCGAGGTTGGCGGCCGAACCGTAGAGGGCGTCATCAACCGGGAAAAACGCTTGCTCCTGGCCACGACAGAAGGGGAAATTGCCTGGCAGTCATCCCCCCTGGAACGCGACCTGATGTGGGGCGGCGAGGTGGCTATTCCGCAAGACCTTTCTGCAGAAGAAATGATGGAGCAGAACAACCAACAGATGCAACTCATGGAGGCGACCGAAGTAGCGTACGGGGCCCGGCGCAACTTGCTGATGCGCAGCCAGGGCGCTACCAACGCGGCCCTGGTCAAGCCTACCGCCAACGGCTACGGCGCTCTGGCGACTGTTGTAGCCGACCGCCGCCTCGAACTGCCGGTGCACGGCATCTACTTTCTGGAGTTTGGTCCGGATCAGCCGCTGCGGGAGATCTACCTGGAACCGTTGGCCGAAGAAAACGAACTCAGCATTGTCGACTTCGCAGCGGCGGATAACGGCGATATTTATCTGCTCGCCAGAGCAAAACGGAGCCTCAAGGCGATAGATGCCCAGGTGCTGCAAATGGCTCCCGACGGTTCCATCCGTGCCGCTGCTCCGCTTACCGCTTCCGGCCCCTCCAATATCGAACTCGCCGGCATTATCGGTGGAAATAACGGGGCCTGGGTAATCGGTAAGGGATTTAATAATGAGGCGGGGAAGACACAGCTTTGGGTTGGAAGGGTTGAATTTTAAGCAATACTTACCCGAGCCGTCAAATGAGGGTCCGGTAAAAGAGCATAAAAGGTTCTCGCGTCGCCAGGAATACGATCGGCCTTTATATAATGGAGCGTAAAACCCACCGGTCTTCAGCCGGTGGGTTGAAAGCGAGACGCTTTACCCCTGTGACAAGATGTACCGCCGGATCGTATTTGGA
>CAZWDL010000074.1:0-36884 GCA_964632995.1 uncultured Saprospiraceae bacterium | reverse complement strand
TAATCACTTGGCTTTCATGGCGGCCAGGGCCGCTTGATTTGGCTAAAGTCGAGCTTAGTGCCGTGCGGAACCGATCCAGCTTCTGACAACTATATTCTTCTTCCGTCATGCCCCCCGGAATCCGCGAGCGGCTGGGGAAGGCAGGCGATATACTTCGGGCGCGAAGGGACCGCAGTTGTGTTGGTATCCGACTTTGGAAGTCAGCGTCATAGCCATCATGCTGCGGCCGTGGAAGGCGCCGGTGTAGCAAATGACCGCGGAACGGCCGGTGGCCTGCCGGGCGATCTTGACGGCGTTCTCCACCGATTCGGCGCCGGTGTTGGTCATCATCACTTTGGTGTGCTCTCCGTGCGGGAACAGCTCGACCAGCTTCTCAGCCAGCGCCAGGTAGGGCTCGTAGGTGGCCACGTGAAAGCAGGTATGGATCAGCTCCGCCGCCTGCTGCTGTATGGTCTTCACCGCCAGATCGGGGGAGTGCCCGGCATTGAGTACGCCGATGCCGCCGCCGAAGTCGATCAGCTCCCGCCCATCGGCGTTTTTGACGAGAGAGCCCTTGGCGGACACCGCAGTGGAAGGATTGAAAACGCCCACGCCGCGGGGCACCAGCTTCGCCCGCCGATCAAACAGTTTCGCGGACTCGGTAGAGGTGGAGATTTCCATAAATTACTGGGTTTTAAGAAGCTGTTTCACTCAAGTCTTCAGTTTTCTTATGCCTCTTTTTCCGTCATGCTTCAGCTTTTTTTCGCCCCATAGCTAAGGCTATGAAGCTCAAAAAAGCCTGCCCCGTACCCAAAGGGTCGGGGAGCTTCGCCTGACAAAAAAATAGCCTATAATAAATTCTGAACACTTAAATGAAACAGCTTCTAAATGCTTCGCTTTAAAGCTAGGAAAGACAAATGGTTACAAAAGTGGTCAGAAAATAAATGTTGGAAACAGTATATTCTGTAAATCAAAAAATTAACTAAGTCTAATCCAAGTCAGATTTTTAGAAGCGGAAGGATTTGACTAGTGCCTCCGGCACTAGTTCTAATTTTTATGAGATGCCAGATACCAGATTTCAGATACCGGATGCTTGATACAGGAGTATTATCCCGGTGACTGGAAAGCCGACCTTGGGCTGTGGATAGCGGATTTTGAACTACCCGATGCCAGGATATCCCTGTTGGTTGACGGCGAAGTAAGTTCTCTGTCATTGGAGCAGGTCGACCCGGACCAGTTTTTCTTCGCCCGGACGCAATACCAGGCCACCCCCGTTTACGACACGGAAAGCGGCGCCTGGCTGCGCGACGGGGATCGCTCGCTGACGGTGGAACTGGCCACGAAGGAATATGCGGTAGCCTCGAAGATGGTATATTGGTGGGAGCCGGATAAGTAGAGTTTAGTCGCCGCCCCTACCTTTCTGCATGTCCAGTAGAGTGCTGTGTCATTTGAAGATCAGAATGACATCCGTCTTTTGTACCTATTAACAGAAATTTCTTTTCTCAGCAGGATAAAAAAAGCCCCTCGACGGGTTATTTCGTCGAGGGGCTTGCGTTTGCGAGAGCTCAGGGGTGTAACGTACTATCGTTGCACCTGTACCTGTCGGGCCCGCAGGGGTTGTCCGTTGATGAACAGTTGTACGAAGTAGGTTCCAGCTGGCAGTTGCTGAACATTGAGCTGGTTTGAGTTGTCCCCGCTGTGCAGCGAGAAGGTCTGGCGCTGTACCATGCGGCCGCTCTGATCGATCAACTGCACTTCTGCTTCGGCTGTTTCGGCAGCATCGATATTCAGGTTGAGGCGGTTGGTCGCCGGCACCGGGAACATATCGAGCTGGAACTGCTCGGCGAGCAGCGGATCGAAGCCGGTGGCGACATCACCCAAGGTCAGGGCCACTGAATCGACGGCGCCGGTTGTTGTCAGGCTGCCGTCACTGGCGATAGCACGGTGGTACACCGTCACCGTTTGTCCTTGCTGTACTCCAAGCGAGGTCAGAAGCTGGCCGACGGTTTCGAAATCCGTTTCAAAGAGTGTATCCACACCGGTATTTACGCTGAGCACCGGCATATCGAAGTCGGTGCTGGTGGCGAGTTGCCAGACATACACGACGGTATTGCCGTCGGGATCACCGGCGGGCGACCACATGGGGGCGAATGGCGTATCGCCCGGTCCTTCGATGGTAAGCATTGCGCCCGAAGCGGGAGCCGTGATGGAAGACGAATCGGGGAATGCGTTCGTCTCCGGCAATACCTGCCCCCGGATTTCGCCGGAAGGGACATCCATAGAATGGATATTGTGATACAGCATACCTGATCGAAGCGCCATGCGCTGATCGCCGGTCAGGGTGAAGGTATTATCCGCCGGGTTGTACATTCCACTGCGCTGATTGTCGCCGATAGTGGCGTTGAGCGGAATGGCAACGCCGCCGTTGGCGCCAGGCCCTGCCATATGCAGGTGGGAGCCTACATTACTGTTGAAGTCGCTTTCCAGGCCGGAGAAGGCGCCGGATACAATCAGGCGATCGCCGCTAAGTTCCAGCTTCAGACCACCGAGGCCGCCGCTGGCGACGGGTGGCACTTCGTTGATGCCCATATCGGAGGTGGTGAAGTAGCTTACGGAATAAGGCAGTAACTGCCCCCGGATTTCACCGGGCGGATTATCGAAAGAGTGGATATTGGCATATACCATCCTCGCCAGCAGGGTATCGGCAAAATCAGCACCGGGGTTGAACACGTTGTCCCGTACCGGAAACTTGGCTTCGCGCATCGTGGCCCCCAATTCGGAGGTCAGCGGGAAACGCACGCCGCCGTTCATCCCTGCCATACCGATGTGCAGGTGAGCACCGCCACCGATCTGGGTGTTGAAATCACTCTCCAGGCCGGAGAAGGAGCCGCTGGCAAAGATCGAAGATCCCGTCCATTCTGCAGCTACCGCACCCCGTCCTTCACTGCGCACCGGATCGGGCTGGCTGGCGCCGGAAAGAGAAGCGTGGAAATAAACCAGGGCTTCGTGCAGCATCTGGCCGCGCAACTCACCGGCCGGATTGTCCTGGGTATGGATATTGGCGTATACCATACGACTTTTCAGGGTGTCGCGCTGGCCGGTGCTTACGCTAAAGATGTTATCCGCTGCTTCAAAGATACCGCTGCGATTGCCCATACCCGGACTGGCGATCAGCGGAATTCCAATGGGGCCGTTCGTGCCTGCCAGGGCCAAATGCAGGTGAGCACCACCGGCAATCTGGGGATTGAAGTCGCTTTTCAGACTGTCAAAGGATCCTGTTACTACGACGCGCTGGCCGGTTACTTCCGCAATTACGGCGCCCATCCCATCGGTGAGTACCGGATCCACCTGCTGAGTGCCGCTCAGGAAGCCGTTGAGGTAAAACTGGCTTTCCGGCAGGATCTGGCCCCGCAATTCACCCGAGGGAAAATCCAAGGAATGCAGGTTGGCATAAAAGCCACGGGCAAGCATTTGCTGCAATTGATCGTCCGTCAATTGGATATTGTTGTCCGAAGCTTCAAAAACACCGGATTGATTGCCGCTTTCCAGAGTGGCGTTCAAAGGCACGGCTACTCCGCCGTTCCTACCGGCCATACCATTATGTATGTGGGCGCCACCGCCAACATCCGTGTTCAGGCCGCTTTCGATTCCGGAGAAAGCGCCGCTGACCGTCAGGTCATCTCCATCGACTTCAAACAGGAGGCCGCCGATGCCTCCGGAAGTGACAGGAGGCATAATATTGCTGCCGGCCAGGTAAGCTCTAAATACTGAAGTGGCATACTCATGCACCTGACCCCGGATTTCACCGGAGGGGTTGCGTGTCGTGTGAATATTAGCGTACATGGCCCGCCGTTCCAGCAGGTTCCTTTCGGGGTCGCCGATGATAAAGGTATTATTGTCCGCTACATAAGTGCCGCTGCGAAGAGCTTCTCCTACAGTAGCATTCAGCGCGATCCTTACCCCTCCGTTCTGGCCGTAAAGGCCTTCATGCAGGTGGGAACCGCCGCCGATGTTGGCATTGAAGTCGCCGCTGAGCCCCATGAAGGTACCGGTAACGACCAGGGTGTCATCATGTACTTCCAGCACCATGGCGCCGCGCCCGTCCGACATAACCGCCGGCACTTCGTTGCTGCCAAAGAGGTTCAGGTAGTACAACTTATCCGCCTCAGGGACCAGCTGGCCGCGAATTTCGCCGGAGGGAACAAAATCGGTATGAATATTGACATAGAGCCGTCGCTCACGCAGCATTTCGAGCTGATCATCGTCTAGCTGGAAGGTATTGTTCGCCGCTTCGAAAGCGCCGCCAAGTCCGTCATTGTCAACGGTGGCAGTCAGCGGGATTTCGATTCCGCCGTTTTCACCGGCAAAGCCTCGGTGCAAGTGGGCGCCACCCTGAATATTGACGGCAAAGGTGCCGACCAGGTCATCGAAACTACCGGTAACGACAAGTTCACTGCCGGTCAGCTCGGCCTGCACCTGTCCCTGTCCTGTACTCAAAACCGGAAGAGCCGCATGGTTGCCACTGAGTTGGGCAACAAAAACCTCGTCGGCCTGAGATGCTTCTTCCGCAATAATGATCGCTTTCATGCCCAGGTCTACGTGTGGCACGCATACGTAGTAATAAGTTTTCACTTCATCAAGCACAACGGCGCCGCCGCCGAAGTCTACGTCGAAGCCGCCGTTAGACATCGTGCCGTCATTGTTAAAAGTGGTTTCGGAGACCTCTACAGCGTTGTGGGTTCCGCCGATGTTGAAAACCACCGTATCCCCTACTGTAATCCGCAAGGTGTCGGGTACGAAGTTAAATCCGTTGTTCGTAACCGTGTGTGTGGTTGCCCAGGCACTGGACGAGAACAACATCACAAAAAGTAAAAATTGTAAAAATTTAGATCTCATTTCTATAGGTTTGATATGAAAAATAGGTTGAGTAAAAGCAACAGAAGGATCTTTGAATGCTGTAGCAATCAAGGTCGTCTTAGTGTGTTCATGTTATCTAGACTGGGAGCGTATTGCTTTCCGGAAATGCCTTTTTCTATGTTGCTTCAATTAGCTGTACACATATAAGTAATAATCGGTTGCCTGTGATGTTGAGCAAAAAGGACGATTTTTTTTGCGTTCTGCAAAGTATTTAACATGCCTTTAAATGTTTTTTGGCTCTTTGCTTCCCATATTTGCAGAAGACATCAACAACATTCAGCAATATGAATAAATGGACTATTCTTTTCTTTACAATAATAGCGATTGGTTTAAGCGCTTGTTCCGAGGATGAGGAGGATTTTGGTTTGGAAAACACGATTCACTACGACGGACCTAACCAGACGGCTCCTGTTCTGCCGGCAGGCGACTACGAAGCGGCCGCCCGGTTCACCTCCACCGAACTCTCCGATTACGTCGGACGCAAACTCATCGAAGTCAATTTCTTTATGGCCAACCTGCCTCAGAACTGTACGATCAGAATTTACGACGAGGGCGGCGCCAATACTCCCGGAAACGTATTGTACTCGGCTACTGTCAGCAACAGCCTTCGCCCCTTTAGCTGGAATGCCCACGAAATCCGCAACCCCATCGATATCACGGGTAAAGATCTCTGGATTAGCATAGGGGTGACCCATAGTGGGACTCAGCAGTCTATCGGCTGTGACGATGGTCCCGCCCGGAGCGATGGTGACTGGCTTTACCGCGACAGTGAGCAGCAGTGGTCTACTTACCGGCAGATTTCCGGCGAAAGCATTAACTGGAATATCAGGGGGAGAGTGACGGGGGAATGATTCTAAGTCGGAAGCCGGAAGTCGGAAGTGGGAAGTGGGAAGTCGGAAGTCGGAAGTCAGGTTTGAAAGAGAGCTCCAATACCGTCAAAGTAATTTTTTCGGGCAATTCTTTGATTAATCAGTTGGTTGGTGCTTCTTCCATGACAACATGGTTGGTCTTTTCGCTTGGCATTCATTCGATCCTGAACACCCAGGCGTACTTTCCGGGCACATCGGTGTAGCCCAGCTCGCTGAGATCGATGTGCAGTTCACCGTTTTCGTAGCGCCAGGGCAATTCCCCCTCGCGGCCGAGCAGGCTGATGCGTTCGGGCGCCTGTTCCAGTTCCGGGGATAAAGTGAGGGTGTCACCCGGCCATTCCAGCGAGATGGCGTAGAGCTTGTCGTTGTTGACCGTATAAACGAGGTAGGGTTTCAGGGAGGCGTAAACGCCCGGAAGGCCGTAGGCCTGGCTTTTGCCTACCTTAGAGAAGAGTTGCGATTGGGGGACGATCTCCTTTAACTGACTGTCACTCGACCAGAAGAGCTGCAGCCGGGCGTTTTGTTTCTCCTCCCGGTACTCTACCTGAATGGGGTATTTCCTACCGGCTTTCAGCCGGATGCGGCCGCCGGCGCTGCTCCCCGTTTCGCTCTCCATGACATTACTTTCTGAGTCCTCCGTTTCTTTTTCCCATTCGTCAATCACCAGTTCTCCATTTACGTATACCCGCACGTAATCATCAGCTTCGGCCTCGAACAGATATTCCTCGGAGTAGCGGGGCTGGATGAAGCCCGTCCAGGTAGCTGAAAAGTGATCTTCCAGGATGGGCCGCCCCGGCGTATTACGCACCCAGTTGAAGTCAATCACCGGATCGACACGCTGGAGGGTCACGGGTCGTTGTTCGGCCGTTTTTTTCCAGGCCTTGGATCCATAGATACCTTCGCCGTTGGTCTCCAGCCATTCGCCGAGTTGTAGCAGTCGCTCCTGCTGCAGCAGGGGAATCTGTCCGTCGGCTTTGGGTCCGACATTGATAATGATACCCCCGCCGTGGGCTACTGCTTTCGCAAAAAAGTGAACGAGTTCTTCCGGCGTCATGTAGGCGTCGAGCGTTTCGTTGCGGTTCAGACCGAAGGAGCGCCCCAGTCCCCGGACCTCCGCCCAGGGGCGTTCTCTCACCTCCAGGCCGGCGCTGTACTCCGGCGTCAGGAAGCCGATGTCGCTGCCGTGGCCCCAGCGATTGTTGACGATAGCTTCGGGACCTACTGTCTTGTAGTACCAGCTGATGAGCTCACGGGCTTGCCAGGTTTCCGCCGGATGCGACCACTCGCCGTCGGTGAAGAGCACGCTGGGCTTATAGTTTCCGATCAATTCCTTGAACTGCGGGACCATGTATTCCTCTACGTAGCGGTGCACCTTTTCCTCCGGGTCGTTGTACCAACTGTACAACGGATTGTTCCATTCCGCCAGGGAGTAGTACAGGCCCATGCGCAGCCCTTCGTCGCGCACCGCATTCGTCAGTTCGCCTACCAGGTCGCGTCGCGGTCCCACATCCATACTATTCCAGCCTTCCGCGTACTCGCTAGGCCAGAGGCAGTAGCCGTCGTGGTGTTTGGACACCAGCAAGACGTATCGGGCGCCCGCCCGGCGAAACAGGCCGGCCCATTCCGTGGGATCGAACAGTTCCGCCTTGAACATCGGGGCAAAATCCCGGTATTCAAAATCCTCGCCGTACACGCGGTCGACGAAGTTGCTGCGCAGGGAATCGCCCGTTTGCAAGCCCCGCAGAAACCACTCGGCGTATTGCTCCTTTCCGCTGTAGGCCGGTACGGAGTAGAGCCCCCAGTGGATAAAGATCCCCAGCTTGGCCTCCTCGAACCACTGCGGGTAGGGGCGTGCGCGGAGGGCTTCCCAGCTGGATACTTCTTCCTGGGCGCAGAGCGGAGCTGCCAGAAAGTACAGAAGGATGAGGATAGATATTTTCGGAAGGTGTGGGAGTTTGTGTTGCATATTGCAAAGTGGTTCAGATGTAAAGTTTTTACTACTGGATGGAGGGCTACAGCTGCCCCCCGCCAATCGCTTTGGCCGCCACGCGGGCGGTGATGACGCAGCCCGACAGGAAAGTTCCCTCCAGCGCCCGTAGTCCGTGCATGCCGCCACCACCAAAACCCGCTGCCTCTCCTATGGCGTAGAGACCGTGGATGGGCTCCTGTTTACCATTGACCGCTTTGCTCAGCACGTGGCTCTGCAGGTCGGTTTGTATGCCGCCCAGGGATTTGCGGGAGAGGATGAACTCTCGGATAGCGATCAGCGGATACGCTTTGGGATCGTCGATTTTCTGAAACTTGCAGGTACGCACCCGGTCGCCGCGGTACTGCCTGGCGTGGGCGATGCGGCGCAGCTGCTCATCATTGTGGTAACTCTTGCCCCGGTCGATGTTCGCGTCGTAGCGCTCTATAGAATCCCGCAGCAGCTGGGCGTCCACGTCGTTGTCGCCGGTGAGGGTATTCATCTTGTCGACGAGTTCTTCGACGGAGCCGGCCACGACGATATCCTCACAGGTTTCGATGACTTCCTGCACTAGTTTTTTATTGCCGAAAAGGATATTTTTGATAAACTGAAATAGTTTCTTATCGCGCACCGCCGGATTGTGCTCGGAGCCGGAGATGGCGAACTCCTTATTAGCGATCTTCCGGTTGAGGATCTGCCAGGAGTATTTTTTTTCTTCCTGACAAATACGCTCGACGAGGTATCGCGTATCATAGGCGGTAATGAGCGGCATGGGACCCATGCGTTTGCCCCGGTAGTTGGTCCACAGGGCCGATTTGCAGGGTACCAGACTAATGCCGTGGTTGGGCATGCGCGGCTCCGGATGATGGATGCCGGCGGCGTAATTCCATTGCTTCTCCAGGTTGACGACCTGGGCGTTGACGCGCCCGGCCGCGTTGTGCAGGTCCCCGACGGCGTATTCGTGCGACCCGTTGAGAATTACCTCCGGAGGGCTGCCCCAGGCCGGGTACCAGTTTTCTTTCAGCCGCTCAATACTGCCGTTGATCCCGCCGGTGGCAATGACAACCACCTCGCCGTCGGCGGTGAATTCGACGCCGCTCTCTTCATTCGTACCGCGTACCCCGGTCACCGCTTTTCCTTCCGTAAGCAGGTCCGTTACCCGGTGCCGAAAATGGAGTTGCAGTTTACCGGAGCGGGCCTGCTCTTTCAGGCGCCCACCAAAGACGCGAACCAACTCGTAGCCGGTTCCCCACAGCAAGTGGAACCGGGGCACGGAGTTGCCGGGCTGCAGGAGGCCGCGCTCCACCCAGTGTACTACCGGAAAGAACTTGATGCCGTATTGTTTCAACCAATGGTAAGCATGCGGCGTAGTGTGGTGGATAAATTGCTCGGCCCATTTTTTTCCCCAGAACTCCCCCTCGTCGAATTCGGCGAAGCTCCACCAGTCGCGCATCGCCAGGTCCAGGCTGTCTTTAATGCCCCGCTTGCGCTGGATGGGGCTGTCGACAAAAAACATGCCGCCGAATGCCCAGCGCGCCAATCCGCCAAGCTCCGATTCCTTATCGCGGTCCAGCAGGACAACGCTTTTCCCCTGGTCCAGTATTTCCAGCGCAGCGATGATGCCCGCAATGCCGCCGCCTACGACAATTGCATCAGCCTGGTAGTGTTGGTCGCTCATCGGTTTTAAGTTTTGCAAAACTTAAAATAATCAAAAGATTGGCAATCCTGGTAAAATTCGCGATCATCGCTATCTATTTTGCTTCCTGTATTGTTAAGAAATCAGGATTACCAAAGCCTCTATGAGACAAATTCCAACTTTTCTGACACCGGCCATCGGCAACCGTTTTTCGGGGTGGCTGCGTCTGTTACAGGCCTACCCTGGCGAAACTTCCTCCAAATACTGGCTGCGCCTGCTGACAGTGAGTAGCATCACCTTCCTGAGTACGCCCTTTCAATGGTACGAAGACCGGCGGCTGCGGCGGCGCCTGCGCGAAACGCAGATCCACCCGGCTCCGGTATTCATCATCGGACACTGGCGCAGCGGCACCACTTTTTTGCACAACTTACTCAGCCAGGATGAGCAGTTCGGCTACGTGACCACGGTGCAAAGTATTTTCCCGCATTCCTTTATGACCAATGCTCTCTATCCGTACCTGACCGACAAGATAATGCCGCCCACCCGCCCGATGGACGATATGCGCCTATACATGCAAAGCCCGCAGGAAGAAGAGATGGCGATGGTTAACTACGGACCACATTCCTATTATCACGCCTGGCATTTTCCCCGTCGCATCCGGGAAATATACAATCGCATGGTCAAGCTGGAGGGGCTTTCCGATAAGGAGCGTCAGAATTGGGAAAGGGCCTATCTCGCCCTGCTCACCAAAACGACCCTTCATCACGGCGGCAAGCGACTTTTGCTGAAAAGCCCCTCCAATACCGCCAGAATAAATGCGTTACTGGAGCTGTTTCCCGATGCCCGCTTCCTCTTCATCTACCGGGATCCGCTGGAAGTATACCCCTCCACTCAAAAGCTCTATCGCAACGTTTTGCCCGTCTTCCAACTACAGGACTACGACTTTCAACAGGTAAAAAAAGACATCATCTGGATTTACAAAGATCTCATGCAAACCTACCTCGACGAGCGCACCCTCGTGCCACAGCATCAGCTCTACGAGGTCAGCTACGAAGATATGGTCAATCATCCCATGGAACACCTGGCCGCCATGTACAATCGCTTCGAGCTGGGAGACTTTAGTTCTGTTTCAAAGCAGTTTGAGCAGTATCTCAACAAGCAGCAAATTAAGTCTTACCAAAAGAGCGAGTACGATATTCCGGAGGAGGAAATACGTGAATTAAAACGAGAGTGGGGGTTTGCAATGGATAGATGGAGTTGAAGCCCCTAAAACCGCAGTTCCATCCCCAGTTTCACTCCTGCCCCTTTCATCCCGAAAGCCCTGGGCAAATTCGGGTGATGCAGATAAGTCACGCGTTTGACGTAATCGATGCGGAAAACTTTCAGGATGTTGGAAATGCCGACGCTCCATTCCATATACGGGGTATTGGTCAGTGCGTAGGTCTCCGCTACGCCTTCCTCCGACACGGGAAACTGCACCAACCCTGGATTCCTGGTGGGTTTGTTGCCCTCCGTCAGGTTGCCGTAGAGGATTTTCACGCCGCCGATAGCCCGCCATTTGAATCGCCGGATAAGGGGGATTTTGTTAAAAAGGAAGCCATTGAATTGATGAGTGAGATGAAAGCCGGCATACTCATCCGTGACAAATTCCATAAAGTTCATCAGGTTGTAAGCGCGGGGCAGGAAGGCATAGCTCTGGTTGGAGTTGGGAATATTCAGCAATACGTAGGGCACTCCATCGGCCCACACTTTCCCGACATTGAGATAAGCATCCGTAAAACCGAAGGCCGCCATATAGAAGCGCTTGGTGACGCCCAGGTCCAGAGCCTGAAAAGCGTAGTCGCCGTTTAGCGGCCCTTTCCAGGCGCCGAGGTAGGTCAGCTCCAAAATGGGATAGCGATTGGGCATGGGGTAGCGAAAGTGAACGCTTTCGTACAGCTCTGCATTGGGAGCGTACTGCAGCACCACGCCTGTTTCCGCCGTCGTTATCTTATTGAGCGAGCGGGTGGCGCCGGTATTTTCGTCCGACAGTTCAAAGCTGAAGGCGCCGGCCGCGGCCTGAGACCGGTGTTGAACCAGGAAATTGGCGAAGAGGTTGCCCGGAAACTCCCGATGATAATTGAGCTGGTACTGCTGATAGGCGATCATCTTATTGGCCTGCCCCGTCCGGAAGGAAAGGAAAAGGTTATCGCCCTCCACAAACTGAAAAAACTGCCCCGGAAACTGGTTGTCGCGTTCAACGAGAAAAGACAGGAAGTGACGGGGAAAATCCCGGTACCGGTCTTCGAGTGCATAGCGAAGCATCCCGCTGTATTTTAGTCGCCGGTCATCGAAACCGTAGGCCAGGTAGCCCCGCAGATGCAGCTGGTCGTGAAAGCGCTGGTTGGTTTTGCCGCCAAGGCGAACCCGCCACCCTTCCACCTCGTTGTAGCTGAGCGCGTTGTAGATGGGGCCTACATAAACCGGCCCCGCCGGGAAGTAGCCTGAGCTGAAGAGGCGGGTCATTGTAGCGGTAGCCTTGACAAGCGGCACCTCTTTTAGAGAATCCACCATCTCATAGATCGCCGCCTCCTCACTACTCAGGGGCTCCGGCCGTTCCGCTTCCCAGTAATCGGGCTGTCGTTGGCTCTCTTCGGGCAGGGCGATCGATTGCCCCACCGCTTCGAACACCTGCGGATCAGCCGGTTCTATGAAGCGATAGTTGGAATAGATCGTCGTCTTTTTACCGTAAAGGCCCATGAGTTTTTCCGATATCAGGTATTCGACCTTGACCTCATCGCGGCGGCGCACCCATAGACTATCCTGTCCGGTAAATTCCTGTTTGATGCGCAGGTTCTTTACAAAATTGAGATTGGCGTAAGGCAAAATCCCCATATCGACGCCCAGCACGCGGTAGGTGGAGTCCATCGCAATAAAGAGGTTGCCTTCGAAGCCCAGGTCGTATTTATTGGCGGGAATGAAGCCCAGATTGATCACCGGCCGGCCCTTCATTTCCAGGGTGTCCAGCAGGTAATAGCGGTAGAAGCTGGGTGCGACGACGCCCAGCGGACTGGTGAATTTCTGGTCGAAGAGCCAGATCGTATTTTCGTAAACATTCACGTCCTGGTAGAGGCGCTGCGTGAGCTTGTACAGCGAGGCATCCGTGACGTAGTCGTCCAGATTGGTCACCTTTAGCGCCTCGCGGTACTCCTTGCGGTCCTCCGGATTCCGGCGGTAATAGACGGTAGATTTACTTTCCTGCAGGAAAAAGGGCAGGATGTTTTTACCGTTCTCCAGCGTATCCATATGATCAAAAATAAAATCCACCGAACGAAGCGCCTTGCTTTCCATCAACTGCCGGGGGAGATTACTGACGTCCAGCTCTACCTTTTCGTACTTTTCGTATTGATAATAAGGCTGCGCACTCAGGCGGTTGGAATCCTTGTGCGCGATCACCTGACGAATGAGCGCCAGGGCGGGGTTGTCCTTGCGCCGGTACCGCTTGCGGCGCTCCCGCACCGTCACCTCCTGTAGCTCGAAGGCTTCGGGGGAAAGCTCAAAGCGGAGGTTTTCCAGTTCGGCATCAGCCAGCGCAATCTGCAAAGGTTGGTAGCCGACATAGGAGGCGGCCAAAGAATCCGGTCGCACTTCCACCATCAGCTCAAAGCGGCCATCCTCTTCGGTGGTGGCGCCGATATCCGTGCCCGGAACGGCGACATTGGCATAGGACAGCGCATCGCCGTTACGCGCATCGACGACGATGCCGGCTAGCCGGATAAGAGGTTGAGCGGTGGAGATCTGCCATCCCGACAAAAGGAGGGGCAGAAACAGGAAATTAATCACCGGGCAATATCGGGGCATTCGGTTCATAAGGGAGCGGAAATGTAAATCCGCGATAGTATCTTTTCAATACATTCGACCCTGGCACTTAGTTTCGAATGCGGAGATAAACTTGTCTCGCACCACAACTTTTTAACAAGGTCCTTTTCCGGGCTTTTTTCCACCCAAAGAAAATTCACCTGCTGTCAATTGAAATAATCACGCAATAATTTGTTAACACAAAAGCAAGTGTTCGCTGAATAGCCTTATTTTCAAAATCAATACCTGGTACATGTAATTAAAAAGATCCCCGGTAAAATTTTGCTAAACAAAACAAACGCAATAAACCATGCTCAACCTCTCCGTACTGCTTGAAGACAGCGCCCGCCGCTACCCGGACAAGGATGCCTTTATCTTTATGGACAAACGGATGACCTACAAAGAGATTAACGCGGCTGCCAACCAGGTGGCTAACGGCCTGTTCAGCATCGGCATTCAGCCCGGCGACAAGGTGGCGCTGAGCTGCCTGAATCTGCCCTATTTTCCCATCGTCTACTTCGGAATCCTGAAAGCGGGCGCCGTCGTCGTTCCCCTGAGCGTACTGCTCAAGCGCGACGAGATCGCCTACCATCTAGAAGATTCTGACGCCAAGGCCTATTTCTGCTTTCAGGGAACGGAAGAACTTCCGATGGCCAAGGAAGGGCATGCAGCCTTCGAACGCGTCGACAGCTGTGAGCATTTTTTTGTCATCATGCCCAACCCCTCCGAAGTGTCCCCCATCGAAGGAACGATGGCGCTGGGTCCCTTTATGGCCCGGCAGGCCCCTACTTTCCAGAGGAAAGACACTTCGGCCGAGGATACCGCTATCATCATTTACACCTCCGGCACCACCGGCCGCCCCAAGGGCGCCGAGCTGACCCACTCCAACCTCCTGCAGAATGCCATCCTCAGTGCCGATGAAAAGCTGCTGGGACTACAGCCTGAAGATACGCAACTCACGGTGCTGCCGCTTTTCCACATCTTCGCCATGACCGTGATGATGAATGCAGGGCTCTATAAGGGTACGACTAACGTGTTACTTCCTCGCTTTGATGCGGAGATGGTACTCAGCCTGATGACAAAGCACGAGGTTACCGTTTTCGCCGGCGTGCCCACCATGTACTGGGGGCTATTGCATTGCAACAATGAAAAATTCGACCTGGAAGCTATCGCCAAAAACCTGCGCCTGTGTGTCTCCGGCGGTGCTTCGCTTCCGGTTAAAGTGCTGGAAGAATTCGAAGCAAAATTCAAGGTGCCGATCCTGGAAGGCTACGGCATGTCGGAAGGGTCGCCGGTGGTCACCTTCAACCCCCGCAACCGGGAGCGCAAACCCGGCAGTATCGGCATACCGGTCTGGGGCGTGGAAGTGATGGTCGCCGACCCGGAAGACAAGCCGCTGGGCCCCAACCAGAAAGGACAGCTGCTCTACCGCGGCCATAACGTGATGAAGGGCTATTACAAACGACCGAAAGCCAACGCCGAAACGCTTAAAGGCGGCTGGATGCATTCGGGGGACATTGCCTACCGGGACGAGGACGGTTATTACTACATTGTGGACCGCAGCAAGGACATGATTATCCGCGGCGGCCTCAACGTATATCCGCGCGAAGTGGAAGAGGTGATGATGAAACACGAGGCGGTTTCCCTGGTGGCTGTTATCGGCGCACCGGATGAGGAAAAAGGCGAGGAGGTTAAGGCCTACGTCGTACTGAAAGAAGGCAAAAACCCCAGCCCGGACGAGCTTATCGAGTGGACTAAAGAACGCATTGCCTCGTACAAATACCCCCGCGTCGTAGAATTCGTCGATCAATTGCCGATGAGTGCGACGGGGAAGATACTTAAGAAGGAGTTGCGGAAGCAGGAAATGGAGGAGAAGTCATGAGAGGAAGTAAGGAATATCCGTAACTCCCGTTCCGTCGAACAGTGGGCGGTACACAGGGGTTTTCTCTGATAGAGCGCAAAAAACTCAATTTATGGCAAATACCGAAGAAAAGATAGAGCAACAGAATCAGGTCTTGCGTGACGATTACCAGCCGAGCCGCAATTTTTACCAAAGCGACCGCATCCTGCGGCACCTGCTAACGCGGGAATGTTCGGGTGAAGGCCTGAGTTTTATGGAAGAGCGCCTGCAAAAACTAGGAGAACAGGCAGCCGGTGTGATGAACGGGCTGTCGATGCGTGCCGATAAAAACGGACCGGAGCTGGTCAAGCGCGACTGGCTGGGGGAGAAGCTGGACGAGATTCGCTTTCATCCCGCCTACGAAGAACTGACGCGCATCGCCGTCGATTCCGGCATGTTTTACGTCAAGTGGGATCCCGAGCTACGGCATCGTTTCCGCACGGAGCGGCACCGCCTCGGATTTGCCGCCGGCTTCCTTTTTGCCATGAGCGAAAGCGGCCTCTACTGCCCGCTGTGTATGACCGACGGCGCCGCCCGCCTCGTCGACCGCTACTGTTCCGAAGAGGATCGCGGGCGGCTGCTGCCGCACATCTATACGCGCAACGCGGAGGAGCTCTACACCGGCGCCATGTTTCTGACGGAAAAAAGCGGCGGCTCCGATGTGGGCGCCAATCTCGTCAGCGCCGAGCCCCACCGCGATGACTACTACCTGCTGAACGGCGAAAAATGGTTCTGCAGCAATGCCAATGCCGAAATCATCTTCGCTCTGGCCCGCACCGATCCGGAGACGCCCGGCACCCGCGGCCTGTCGATCTTCCTGGTGGAGCCCACCCTGCCCGACGGAAGCCGCAACCCGGTGGATGTCGTCCGGCTCAAGGAAAAGCTGGGCGTGCGCTCCATGGCCAGCGCCGAGATCATCATGACGGATACCCATGGTAAGCTCATCGGTGAAGAAGGAAAAGGTTTCAAGATCATGACCGACATGATCAATCTCTCGCGCCTCTACAATGCCGTAGCCGCGGTGGCCGGCGAACGCCGGGCTCTCGTGGAAGCTTATCAGTTTCTCAAATACCGCCATACCTTCGGCAAAAATGCGCTGGATCACGCGCTGGTTCGCGACAAATTCACCGAGCTGGGCGCCCGCAC
Organism: uncultured Saprospiraceae bacterium; assembly: GCA_964632995.1. GTDB lineage: Bacteria > Bacteroidota > Bacteroidia > Chitinophagales > Saprospiraceae > CAZWDL01. Next base: position 20,634 of record CAZWDL010000074.1, on the reverse strand, counting down.
CCTGGCCGATTTTTACCTCACCTGGCGCGCCATCATTGCCCTCGACCGCGCCGATAACGGGGATGAGCGCGAGCAGCACCTCCTGCGCCTCCTGACGCCGATGACCAAAAAGGCCACCGCCAAAAACTGCGTGTACAACATCCGCGAAAGTATGGAACTGATGGGCGGTATGGGCTATATCGAAGACGGCGTCATGCCCAAAATCATGCGCGACGCAATGGTGCTGCCCATCTGGGAAGGCGCCGGCAATATCATGGTGCTCGATATGCTGCGGGCGCTGCGCAAATCAAAAGGCGTACAGTTCCTCTGCGAGGACATCAAGCAGTTGCTCAGCGAAGGTGAACTGCCGGCGCGCGACTTCCTGCTGAAACTACTGCGCGATATCACCAGCCTGCTGCCGCAACTGCTCAAAGAGGAACGCGCCGTTATCGAATCCAGCGCCAAGCCGGTCTTCGAGCAGCTCACCCTGCTCTACCAGATCGCGCTACTGCACCACTATACCGACGAATTCAGCGCCGGATGGACACGGCCCGCGCTGGACTACCTCATCGAATCGCTGAGAATTGATCGCCTGCGCGTGCGGCAGCCGAATTCACGCGAAGTGGTTGAAAGAATGATTGCCTGGGAGAACTGACTAAGTGCGAACAGCTTTTCGATTTCGCGAAAAGTGGTTTTGAACATCACGCCAAGCTCGCAGAGCACGCAAAGAGCAAATGGAATAGGGGCGGATACTAGTGCCTCCGGCAATAAATACTTGACAATTTTCGCGGCCTCTTTTGGCGGTATCCTGCGTTACTCGTTGGTCAGGTAGCTACAGCTATCTTCCCGCCTCGCGCCTTGGCTACCGCCAAAATAGCCTCCCGAAAACTTATCAATTACTTAGTGCCGGAGGCACTAGGCATTTGACAAAAAAACAGTTTTGAAAAATAAGCCAAGAACAAAATTTTCTGGTTTTATACTGACGTCGAAATGGTTTGAGAAATCAAACCATTTTCGAGTATATACAATTTTAAAGTGCGACTTTAAAATTGCATAAACTACCAGGAGTTTTCATCCCTCAATTACCCTGCCCCGCAACTCCTCCAGTGAAGCCTCCAGGCTGTCCTTCAGCTTTTGCCGTCCGAAAATCCAACGGATACCGGCGCCCTCCAGTGATTCTTTCACGACGACCACCGTGCTGCCGTCGTCTAGCGGCAGGAAGCGCCAGGCGTGCACCGCGTCGATCCAGAGCATGCGGCCTTTCCAGGTGAGGAATTCGGTGGGCTTGACCACGGTGAATTCGGAGTGGATATTCATCCCGTTGGCTTTCCAGTCGAAGGTAGTGCCTTTCTGCACCGGGCCGTTGAGGGTTGCCTGGGAAACGGCGGACTGCCAGGCCGGCCAGTTTTCTACATCAGTCAGTACTGACCAAACTTTCTCCGCCGGTGCATCCATGCGCAGCCATGCTTCGCCGGTTACCGGCGCCTTTTCGTTAATTTCAAAATCGGACGTATTGAACTGAGCCTCCAGCCCGGCTACCGCGCAATCGAAGGCGCGCTGCCAGCGGCCGGCCACGAGGGGGCGCAGGAATGGAATAGCCTTGCCGGCAAATACTTCCGTATTGGTGACCAGTGTGGCATCAGGCGCAAGGGACTCCAGCCGCCAAACGTGACAGGAAGCCACGCCGTTTTCTTCCTTCCACCAGGCGAGTAATTCACCTGGTATGGATTCTCCAACGCGTTCTCTGGATATCGTTTTCCCCAGGGGGAACCCCAGCTGCAGCAGCTGCTCGAACTCGGCGCCTTCCTCAAACTTTCTACCTTTCGTCCAGCGTGCAGAAAGCACCAGCTCACCCTGCCAGGACTTCCAGTTTTCTAGAGTGGTTAATTCCTCCCATACCTCCGCGGCAGGAGCGAGAATGATACGGGCGGCTTCGAGGGTCATCGTCTGCATGTCCGCAGCGCTTTTTCCGAGGCGCGCCAGGGCGTATTGCTGATTGGTTTGTTGTTCCTGAGTGATTGTCATAGTGATGCTGTTTTTCTTCTGCGACATTATTTTACCGTTTTGGATTCGGATAGCACAAAGTTGCGGAGAAATAACGCTCCCGTCGTCTGTTTTAGGAAGTCCGGACGTCCGGATTTGGAAAGTCGGACCTATTCGAAGTCGGAAGTCGAAAATGGGAAGGCGGAAGTACGTCTACCCCCTGTCGCCCCTTGTCGGGGCCACCATGCTTTCTTATTTCCTATTTCCGCTTCCGGTACTGCGAGGGTGTCATACCGGTGTACTTCTTAAAAACTGCGTTGAAGGTCGACTTGGAATTGAAGCCCGATTCGAAGGCCAGGGTGAGGATGGTATATTGATCATTCGCCGGGTCGCGCAGCTTTTCCTTGACCTTCTCCACCCGGTGGCGGTTGACGAAGTCGTAGAAGTTTTCGCCGTAAACGGAGTTGATGTAGTTCGAGAGCTGGTAAGCGGGTACATCCATCTGATCGGCGAGAGACTGCACGGTCAGGTCGCTTTGCAGGAAGGCTTCCTCTTCAAAAAAGACGCGTTGCAGCCTTTCTTCGATCCGGTTTTTTTGTTGCTCCGGGAGCTGGTAGCCGTTGACAGAAGCGGGAGACTGCAGGCCGGTTTTTTCCTTCGCACCCCGCTGTTCAAAAATGCCGGCCGTCTGCGTGCCTTTATATCCCATCAGGTAAATGGAGAAGGAAAGCACCAGCCCGATCAGGTTATTGGCCTGCACGAAATCCAGACCATTGCCCACCATCAAACCGTAGGCGACGATGCCTACTATACAGACCGAAAGAAAAACACCTAGCAACCGGCGCAGCCAGTCGAGGTTAATCCGTTCGACATTGGAAAAGTTCTCTTCAACCCGCTCGCGATAGCGCCGCAGGGGAAGGAAGGACGCCCCCGCATAAGCTCCTACGTGCAGAAGCCGTAGTATGGCGATCCACAACACGGTATCGGTGACCGCTCCGCCCCGGAATACGCGGTCGACGAAGTCTACCTTTTCGGGCGCCGAGAGAAAATAAAAGGGAAGGTTGTTCAAAACATAAAGCAGAAAAGGAATAAAATGCAGCCAGTCGAGCCGCCGCCATTTCGCCCCTGTCCGGGCCCGTGCGTAGAGGTAAAGCAAGGGGCCGTACAAAAACACCAGCGGATCGCCAATGCGGATCAGGTGCGGCCATACCCGGTAGTATCCCGAAAGGCCCAACACGCCCCCAAGGATGGAGACCGCCACCACCAGGCACAGGGCGCCCAGCAGTCGCAGATCACGACGTCCTCCGGAACGGCCGAAGATGACCAGCCCCAGAAAGATACCCTGAACGGCGCCGAGAAAGTTGAGAAGGGTGATGACCTGCATACATGATGGTATTTGCCGGACAAAGGTAAGAAAAGCGCTCCGGATAGCGACAGACGGCGCCTTCCAGGGCGCCGCCTGTCTTGATGACCAGGATATGGCCATGAGACCATTTTCCTCCTACCCCGTATGCCCGATCGCTCCCGCAATGGCATTGACTGAGAGCAGCAGGGAGAGCAGCGTTTTTTCCGCTCGTTCCGATTCACCGTTGCTGCTTTCGGAGCGCCACTGTCGGAGCATGGCTACCTGTTTTTTGTGCAGGTTCTCCAGGGTGAAGGTACGCAGGGCATTCGCGTAATATTCATTGGTGTCTTCAATTTCGCGGTACTCTCCGAGCAAGTGTCGTAGATGATCTTTCGTACAATCCAGCTCATTGAACAACATACTGAGGAACTTTTCGCGGATTCGTTCGTCCCCGACCAGGGAAGCGTAGAGTTCCATGATCTGCTTGTCCGTTTGTGCGAGGCTGCGGTCTACGTTATTGAGCACGTAGCGAAGAAAAGGGTCTTCGGAGAGGGTAGCCTTTAGCCGGTCGTAGTCCTCTGGTCTTTCTTTTTTAAGTTGCTCCAATGTGGTGCCTACGCCATACCAGGAGGTCATATTACAGCGGCACTGCGTCCAGGCGAAGACCCAGGGGATAGCGCGCAGGTCTTTCAGTGTGGTGGCGCCGGTGCGCCGCGAGGGCCGCGATCCGATCTTGCTGTTTTCGATGGCGTCAATGGGGGTAGCCTCGCGGAAGTAGGTCATAAAGCCCTCTTCCTGCAGCAGGGATTCGTAAGTTTTCCGGCTGTACTGTGACATCCATTCGAGGGTATCCGACAAGGGATGGAGGCTGCTGTTATTAATCCCATTCAGCATTGACTGTCCCAGAGAGCTGGCAGCCAGCAGTTCCAGCTGGTAGACGGCGTGACCTTTATTGGCGTACTTCTCTTCGATGGTCTCCCCTTGCTCGGTAAGGCGGATATCGCCGTTGAAACCGGCGCTGGGCAGGGCCGCGATAAACTGGTCGGTAGGACCGGCGCCGCGGCTGATAGAGCCGCCGCGGCCGTGGAAAAAGCGGATGCTGACGCCGTGCTTTTTGCCCACTTCGCAGAGGCGGATCTGCGCCTTGTACAGATGCCACTGGCTGGCGAGGATGCCGCCGTCCTTATTACTGTCGCTGTAGCCGACCATCACTTGCTGAACGGTTTGCTCCTCTTCCTGCTGTGCGTTGAGGTGCTTCAGGGTTCTTTGGGTGAAGGGATGCGACAGGAAGCGGTCGAGGATCTGCGGGCCGGCTTCCAGGTCGTCGATGGTTTCGAGGAGGGGAACGACGGGGACCATGCAGACCAGTCCTTCCTCCGTCATTTCGGTCAGGCCGGCCTCCCGGGCCAGCAGATATACAACGAGGAGGTCCGACAGGTCGCGCGTCATGCTGACGATGAAGGCGCCGATACCCTCGGGGCCATACTTTACGACGTGTTCCTCCACTACCCGGTGGGCGTTGGTAACGGCGCTGGCTTCCTCGGCCAACTCGGTCTTGATGTGAACGAAGGGACGCGGTTGAGCCAGCTCGCGGTTGAGCCACTCGACGCGCTCTTCCTCACTGGCGCTGGGAAAATCCAGTTCGCTGATGCCGGCGGCTTCCATCAGTTGGGCGACGGCGCGGTCGTGGTAAGCGCTGTTTTGCCGGATATCCAGCACGGCGAGGTGAAAGCCGACAGAGGCGACCAGGCGGATGGCCTCCATCACCTCGTCGTAGGCGATAGTGCGGGCGCCGTATTCGAGTAAAGCTTGCTGTAACAGACGAAGGTCATCCTCCAACTCTTTGCTGTACACGTATGACCCCTCGCGCTCGTGCAGCGAGGTAGCATGACCGCGCGCGATATCTACCGGCAGCTTAGCGATCATCAGGTTGACGAACTGCCGGAAGGCTTCGCCCTGATTGCGGCTGACGGCGTCGTCGCCGCGTTCCTCCAGCTCCAGGCGCAGCTGCCCCACTCTTCGCTGCAACCCCTTTGGTGCGTCGTCGATGCTGAGCACGAAGCTCAGGTGCCGCACCAGGCTCACCAGCTTGCGCTTGAGTACGACGAAGGCATTGAGGCGCAGACGCTGCAAGGTATAGCGGGTGAGCTCCGCTGTTACGAAGGGGTGCCCGTCACGGTCACCCCCCACCCAGTCGCCGAAGCGGATGCGTGGATAAGCTCTTTTATCATAAAGCAGCTGCTCATCGAAGCCGTGGTAACGCCATGCCTGCAACAGTCGCCGGTCGAGTACCGGAATCAATTCGGGGAAGATGTTGATGAAGTAGTGCAGCACGTTGCGCAGCTCCGACTCTACATCCGGCTTTTCGATGTAAATCTCGCCGGTCTGCCACAGCCGGTAGAGGCTTTGCTTGATGTTGCTGCGAATATTGCTGCGCTCCCATTTGGAGTACATGGTATTCTCCAGGTCGAGCAGCAGCAGGTAAAGTTCGCGGTGGTGTTCCAGTACAGTAGTCCGCTTGGCTTCGGTGGGGTGGGCGGTCAGCACCGGCTCTACGCGGACGCGGCGCAGGCGGCCGGCGATTTCTTCAGCTGAAAAGCCTTGCTCCTTCAGTCGCTCCAGGTTCCAGGCCCACAGCCCGCTGATGGAGGTGGGGTCCTCATCTTCCTGCTTCCGTCGCGACTGCATAGCTGCGTTGATCTCCACCGTATCGATCAGCTGGAAAATGATGCTGTACAGCTGAATGTGCCGCACGGTAAAATGATCGATGTCGTCGAAAGTTACGTCGTTGATCAGCGGTATTTGCCGGGCGATGACCGCCTCGCCGTTTTCCGTAAGGGCCTCCCGCAAGGCGTGTAGCAGGTATTCGAGGTCGTTGTAAGCTTTGCCCAGCTTTTGCTTTATTTCAGTCAAAGGGTTTTGCATGGTGTCGGTTTAATGGTGATGGTTTGAGATTTTACTGACGGGGTGACTCTGAGTCACCCCGTCAGTCCCCTTTCTTAACCTGTTCTTACGCGAGCAAAAATAAGGAACGAACAGCTGTAGGCCGAAGATAACGGGGAATTCTTTCGGCGATTTTCCGGTCACCCGATATAATACCATCGAAGCCGGATTTGGGTTCAGGGGAAGAGTGGGGAAGATTGATCCGGGGCCGCTGTTATGTAAAGTCAGCTTGTTAATTCAGAATTTCCCTATCTTCCTACTTAAAAGAACATCCTCCCGTATGAAAATTATCTTCCTGCTTTCTGCCCTATTCCTTATTCCGGGGATATCCGCTCAAAACCCGTCGCCCTGGGATTTCGATCAGCAACTTCAAAACTACTTCGTCGCCGAGACCCAGCGCATCGAAGCGGCTACTGCCGCCGAACTGGTAACCATCGACGACTGGGAAGCCTACCGCGAGCATGCCTGCACCGAACTGCTCGACATGCTGGGGCTCCATCCGTTGCCCGAGCGCACGCCCCTGCAGGCCGTCGTCACCGGCACGACGGAGCACGAGGAATTCCGCGTAGAGAAGGTGCATTTTCAGGCCAGCCCGGGACTGTATGTAACCGGCAATCTTTATCTTCCGAAAAATGGGAAGGGTAAAATGCCCGCCATCCTGTACGTCTGCGGCCACGCCAATGTGGTGGAGAACGGCATCAGCTACGGCGCCAAGGTGAACTACCACCATCACGCCGCCTGGTTTGCGCGCCACGGCTACGTCTGCCTGATTATCGACACCCTGCAGCTGGCCGAGATCGAAGGCATCCACCACGGTCTGTACCGCTACGACCGCTGGTGGTGGTTGTCGCGTGGCTACACGCCGGCGGGTGTCGAAGCCTGGTTTGCCATCCGCTCCGTCGACTACCTCGTTAGCCGGCCGGAGGTGGATCCCGAGCGCATCGGGATGACGGGGCGCAGCGGCGGAGGTATTAACAGCTGGTGGGGGGTAGCCCTCGATGATCGTATACAGGTCGCCGTCCCCGTGGCGGGCGTGACCGACCTGACCAACCACGTGATCGACGGCTGCGTGGAGGGGCACTGTGATTGCATGTACATGGTCAATTCGCATGAATGGGACTACGCCAAAATGGTGGCCCTGGCCGCGCCCCGCCCGCTGCTGATCAGCAATTCCGATCAAGACCCGATATTTCCGATCGACGGGGTTTTCAGGACTTATATGAAAGCCCGGGAAGTTTACAAACAACTGGACGCGGAGCCTCAAATCGCCCTGAACACCGTCAGCGGCGGTCACAAAGATGTACAGGAGCTGCGGGTGCACGCCTTCCGCTGGTTCAATCACTACCTGCAGGGCCATGACGAACTCATCGAGGAGCCGGCCGTCAAGTTCTTCGAGCCGGAACAATTGCGCGTCTTCGACGACCTGCCGAAGGATGAGATTAACACCCGTATCGACGAAATTTTCGTGCCGCAGGCGCCGGCGGCCGGGGAGGTACTCGAAGAAATGGGCTGGGAATCAGCTACTGCAAAATGGCGGAAAGTGATCGATGATTACGCTTTCGCAAAAGGAGCGCCGGCGAAGCTGGAAAGGGTGGAAACCTACGCCTCCGGTCACGGTCAGCTAGAGCTGTTGGAACTGGCTTCCGACAAATATACCCGTCTGCCGCTCTTTCGCCTGTCTGCGCCTGAGTCTTCCGGAAAGGGTACGAAACTGATCGTTCTGGATGATGAGACCTGGCGGCGATGGTCGGTCGTTCTGAGCAGCGCCTTCCCCGACGCCGTTTTCCGGTCTGATGCTGAGACAAGTTCCGGCTCCCCGGAATCGCCGAACCGCTTTTTTAAAGAATACGACGAGCTCATCCTTCTGCCCATGCGCGGCGCCGGCCCGGCCGTCTTTTCCGGCGATGAGAGGGAACAAACGCATATTCGCCGCCGCTACTTCCTGCTCGGCCAAACTCTGGAGGAAATGCAGACGCTGGACCTGGTGCAGGCGCTGAAAACGCTCGGCCTGGAGGGGGAAGAGATACGGGCGGAAGCGACCGGCCCTGCGGCCGGGATGCTCGTATATGCCTCGCTGTACAGTCCGCGGAAATTATCCCTGGAGCTGCACCGGCTGCCGTTCAGTCATCGTGAGGGGCCGCAGTACCTGAGCATTATGCGGGAGCTGGATATGCCGGTGGCGGTATTACTGGCTGGGGAAAGGCATGAGGTGACCCTGCATCTGGAAAAGAATGCATCCGAGCAAGAACAATGGACCTCAACCCATAGGCTGGCGGTAAAAAATACCGGATTCAAAATTCAGTCAAATTGATCATGCAAGTTAAATAAGCATCTGCCCAGAAGCATTCTCTGAAAAAGGTCTTTCCTTTTTGAGAAATTCCTAACTTTTTAAATCGCCTTTTCATCCATCAAAACGAACGAATAATGACCAATTATCCTTCCCGGATTATGTTGGCTTGTCTGTTACTATGGTTAGGCTCCTGCCAGCCTGCAACCGAAGAACAGAAAAGCAGCGCAGAAACGATTGACGTAAGCCCCGATACCGAACTCATCGCCCGCGCCGACTCCTTCGAGCTCAATTCAAAATACGTCCTCCGCCCGGCGACCCTCTATCTCATCATGCTTCCGGTTTTGCGAAGATCCTCTGCTCGGCCGTCTTCATTACCGGGCTCGACTTTGACTTTGCCGCCGAGAATATCGGATATTTCACTGCTCCGTACGAAGAACGCGCCAAGTTCGCCAAACGGGAGCTTGATACGGAGGAGAAAGCGGTGCATGTTACCTTGCCAAACGGACTGGTACGTACGGCAAAGTATTTTGGCGACCAAGGTTGTATCTGCCTCCCGGAAGGACAGGAGACACTGAATTTTACGCCTCAGGAAATACCTGCAACGCTGCCCGACCCCGCCACGCAGCCCTGGCCGATGGGCGATCTGATTGAGGAGAGCCCGGCGCCGGAAGTCGGAAGTCGGAAAGTGGAAATCATTAAATTTCAGGCCCTTGATTGTATACTGACTCGAAGATGGTTTGATTTCTCAAACTATTTTCGACCTTAGTATAATCTAAAATCGCAATTGTATCTCCAATTCTTATTGGACCCGAAAAGACAGGGAGACCCGGGGACCGGGAGAAGGAGAACCCACTGACCGTAGGAGTTCGACAGGAATGAGCGTTCTCTCAGTTTCCTTGTCATCTTGTTTTTTCGGGAAAAAATCTGTCCAGATGCTTACTTCAAAAATTAATCTTTAGAATAATTAGCTCCATACAATATGTCTGCCGCCACTACTCCCATTTCCCCGAATTGATGCCCCACTCCGGAAACGACCTTCAGTTTCCAATTGAACGGCGCCCCCAGGTCTGCCGCTGTTTGCTTTGAGGTCTTGAAAAAGTGTTTCCCCCGCGCCAGGCGGTGGAACCCCTGCCGGTCGGCGGATAAAGAGCGAAGCAGAGTGCCTCCGGTTTCGTCCGCGTTATCCAGTTCGCCCAGAAGCAGGGTCAGGTTGTTTTCAAAGGAGGAGCTTAAACCTCTCTCATTAATCGTGGTGGCTTTCACACCGAAGGGAAGCCCTGCACTGGTGTCTGGCAAGGTGTAAAAACCTGCGTTAGCGGCGATTATTCTGTCTGCTTTGGATTCCGGATGAAAGATGGCCATCCGGTGGAGGATTTGCCCGCCGGCGGAGTGTCCGAAGATATCATATTTCGTTTGGGTGGACCCCAAAGCCTGCACGGTCAGGTCGAACAGCCGGTCGAAGTCATTGAAAGTCCATTGTTTCGAATCGGGATTGAAGGTGAAAGTGAATGTTTCCTCATCCAGCCTCACCCAGTTGGTGTTCTCCACGTATTCCACGCTGTTTTCCAGATTCAGGTCTTTCATCACTCCCCCCAGGTGGTAGTCGCCGAATCCGTAATCGCCTTCTGGGTAAGCCGGAGACAGGATGAGCACATTGTACTGCTCCGAGGCTTCGATCCAGGCGTCCCGGTAATCGTCCCCGTTCCTTCCCGCCCCGGGCACGACAATCAGGATGGGGGAGTCGGGGGTGTAATTCCCGGGTTTGTGATAAAAGACCATGATCCTCTTCGCCTCGCGGCCCGCGCCGCCCTCGATCATAAAAGCGCCGGAGCCGGGGAGGATCACGATATCCCCGGCGATCAAAGCTTTTTCTTCGGCTGAGCCTTTTGTTCTGACGAGTTCCATCCGGCAGTGCGGACAAGTACCGGGCCCGGAAAAACGCATCTCGTCGCAAAACTGATCGCAGGGGGGGCAGGTGTATACTTCACGCTCATTTCGACAAGCTCCTGCGATTAGGACCAGGCACATTATTAAGGAGCATATTGTTGCCTTTAAAAAATCCATCATGGCAAACGGTTTCGAGTTGATCCAACGTGAAAAGGGATATTTTTATCAGCATGATGGAAATTTTCAATATTACCCCTATGGCCTAAGCGGTCGTAATTCTACTTCTTGACGGCAATCTGCACCGTTTCGGTAACGTGCTCATTCCAGGGCTTAGGTATCTCACTGTCTCCCAGGAAGGTCTTTTGCGTGTTGTCGGCAATCTCGGTCAAGGTCATTTTGATAAACTCCATGTCGGGAATTTCCATCGTTTCGATTTGACGCTTGATGGATTCGATCTCGGTCTTGATCTGTTCGACGACGTTGGTCAGGTCATCGATACGCCTGGTGTTTTCTGAAACTTTCTTCTCCAGTGCGGTGAACTTGTCCTCCAGTTTCTTGAGTTGCTCAACGGCATTGATCAGATCATCGATGCGCTTGGTGTTTTCCGTTACTTTCCGCTCCAGTGCTGCGAGTTGGTCTCGGAGCTTTTTGATCTCTGCGGAGTGATCGACGCCGCTGGCCGGCTTCGGTTTTCTCAGGAAGGCTATGAGGGAAAGGATCAGTGCTACTATGGCTACGATTAACGCGATCGTTTCCATAAAGTTGGTATTTATTGTTTTCTAATTGGTTCCGGTGTTGCGTACCTTATTACCCTCTTACAGGTCTTCACGCTTTTTGCGCTGGTCGTCAATGTCTATAAGCTGCCGCTCTACTATGTGTATAAAATCGGTCTGAATCCAGCAGTAAAGCACTGCCTGCCTTCGCAGTGGCGCGCTGTCCGGTTGAGTACGCTACGGGGCAGACCAACAACGCTGCGGCGCAACGTGGAGCATGACCGAAAGAGGCCAAAATTATCAATAGAAATTTAGCTTACAGAGCAATAGAGCTCTGTAAGATTTTTGCAATAGATAATCTACCTCCGATTTGGCGCTTACGTCTGAGGGGCGGGTTTTTAGAACCCATCCAGGGTCATGTTTATTGGTGGAACTGAAAGTGTAGACGGGAAATGGAGTGACCGGACTATCATCGTTGTAAAACATATTAAATATAACCAAACCAGGCTGTTCGGTTCTGATTTTGTAAAGGCAGCGGAATACTCATTCCATCTGTAGAAGAAATTTCAATTTTTCGTCGTTAATATCGAGAATTCCTTTTATCCGGCAAATAGATTCGCCGGCCGACATCCGCTTTCTCCATCTCTACCTTCGATAATATATTGAAAATTCAGACAGACGTCTGCCAGCGTGAAGGACTGTGTGCCTTGATTAAGGATCAGGTAAAATAACGAAAGGCGGGGGACACAACGCTTTGCGCGTAGCCTGGTGAGAAACCTTTAGACCGCTTTGACAAAAAGACGGTCATCCGGACTGAACACGGTTGCTGCCTGGTTAATTAAAAAGGATAGATTACCTTTGACAGCAGGACTTTTGAAGCTATTTAATCTTTTTGGTTGTTCTGTTCACCATGCAAAGCGATCTCTTTTAAAAGCAGAAAGAAACTTAACATGAAAAAAATACTATTCCTCCTGATCGGCGCCTGCCTTTCCTGGCAAGCCATCGCACAAACCACTACCAGCCGCGTCGACGAGCTGATGTCCCGCATGACGCTGGACGAAAAAATCGGCCAGTTGAACTTGCTGACGCCGGGCGGAGCGGTAACCGGCTCCGTTGTTAGCGATAATGTAGAAACCAAGATTAAAGCCGGCCAGGTAGGCGGCATCTTCGGTATCCATGGCGCGGATAAGATGCGCACCGTGCAGGAGATGGCCGTCGAAGAGAGCCGCCTGGGCATTCCCCTGATCACCGGCATGGACGTCATTCACGGTCACCAGACCGTACTGCCGATTCCACTGGCCTTTTCCACTTCCTGGGATATGGCGCTGATCGAGGAGTGCGCCCGCACGGCGGCGCGGGAAGCGACCGCCGACGGCATCATGTGGAACTTCTCGCCTATGGTCGACATTTCCCGGGACCCCCGCTGGGGCCGCATTGCCGAAAGCGCCGGCGAGGATCCCTTTCTGGGTTCCCGCATCGCGGAGGCGATGGTGCGCGGCTACCAGGGCAGTGATTTGTCGGACCCGCTGACCATGATGGCCTGCGTCAAGCACTTCGCCGCCTACGGCCTCGCGGAGGGCGGACGCGATTATGCCACCGTTGATATGAGCCGCGTCCGGCTGTTCAACGAATACCTGCCACCCTACAAAGCGGCGGTCGATGCGGGGGTCGGCTCCGTGATGACTTCTTTCAACGTGCTCGACTACGTGCCCGTTTCCGCCAACCGTTTTCTGTTTACCGATGTACTGCGGGGACGCTGGGACTTCGACGGTTTCGTAGTCTCCGACTATACGGCGATCAACGAGATGATCGCACACGGCCTGGGCGACCTGCAACAAGTCGCCGCCCTGGCGCTGAAAGCCGGCGTGGATATGGACATGGTGGGCGAGGGCTTTCTGTCTACGCTGAAGCAGTCGCTGGAAGAGGGGATGGTCACCGAAGAGGATATCGACCAGGCCTGCCGGCGCGTGCTGGAGGCCAAAGAACGGCTGGGCCTGCTGGACGATCCCTACCGCTACTTCGATGAAGAAAGAGCGGCGGAAGAAATACTGTCCGAATCAAACCGGGCCTTTGCCCGGCGGGCGGCTACCCAATCGCAGGTACTGCTGAAGAATGAAGGCGACCTCTTGCCACTCGATAAAAGCGGCGATATCGCCGTCATCGGCCCGCTGGCCGACAGCCGCCGCAACATGATGGGCACCTGGAGCGTATCGGGCGACCACTCCAAATCGGTTACCGTTATCGAGGGCATTCGCAGTGTTGTCGGCGACCAGGCGACGATCCGTTACGCCAAGGGCGCCAACCTGTCGGATGATCCGGAATTCGCGCGGAAGGTCAACGTCTTCGGCGAGGAGATCAGCATCGACGAACGCTCGCCGGAAGTGATGTTGCGGGAAGCAATTGAGGTCGCCGGGCAGTCGGATGTGATCATCGCCGTGGTCGGCGAAGCCGCCGATATGACGGGCGAGGCGTCCAGTATGGCCGACATCGGCCTGCAGCCTTCCCAGGTGCGCCTGCTCCGGGAGCTGAAAGCAACCGGCAAGCCCATCGTGATGGTACTCTTTAACGGCCGCCCCATGACCCTGACCTGGGAGAACGAAAATATGGACGCTATCCTCGACGTGTGGTTCGGCGGCATCGAAGCAGGCAACGCCGTGGCGGATGTGCTGTTCGGCGACGTCAGCCCGGAAGGCAAGCTCACGACTTCCTTTCCGGTGCACGTCGGCCAGGTGCCGGTCTACCACAGTATGCTCAATACAGGCCGCCCCTACCGCGGTGAGGAGGCTGCAAAATTTAAATCCAATTATCTCGACATTCCAAACGAGCCCTTATATCCCTTCGGTTATGGCCTGAACTACACGACCTTCGAATACGGGGAGATGACCCTCAGCGACACGACACTGGAAAGAGGTGGATCGATTACCGCCAGGGTCACCGTGACCAATACCGGAGATCGAACCGGACGTGAAATCGTACAGCTGTACATCCGCGATCTGGTGGGCTCCATCAGCCGGCCGGTCCTGGAACTGAAGGGTTTTGAAAAAGTGGAGCTGCAGCCGGGAGAAACGAAAGAAGTGCAGTTCCGCATCGATGAGGAGTTGCTGAAGTTTTACAACTACGATTTGGAATACGGGGCCGAAAGCGGCGAGTTTTCCGTTTTTGTGGGGCCGAACTCACGGGATACGCAGCGCATGGAGTTCCGGTTGGAGTGATGCCGCATCAACGCTTGATATTCCTCCGGAGAGGTTTTTACACAAAAATTCACGAAGAAGTCACAAAGATGAAGTAAAACATTAAAGCTTTGTGACTCCTTCGTGTGGCTTTATGTAATAAAAAACAGGTTCCGGAGGAATATCAAGCGTTAACCCGGTCCCGCGTTTTACCGAAAATATGGAGGCCGCGGCCGGAGCGTTCGAGCAGGTGCTGTAACGGCGCCATTTCCGGCGCCCGGAAAAATTCAGGACCGGGAAAATCCGGCGGTACGAGTTACGTATTGCGCCGCCCAGCAATTCTATTTTCACATAGGTAAAAGGCCAGAGGCTTCCCACTTCCCACTTCCGACTTCCCACTTCCGACTTCCGACTTCCCACTTCCCACTTCCGACTTAGTACTACTCCTCCTTATAAAGCGCCTCTCCCGCCGCTTCAAACTTATCGCCCGGAATCCAGTACGGTCGCTGATTCCAGTTTCCGATCAGTTCGGCGGAGCGGATATAGGCCTTCCAGTATTTGTGAATATAGTCGAGGTCTACGGTGTCGAATTCATCATTGGGTTGGTGGTAGTATTTGGAGATCCGCTCGTCGAAGGCAGTCATGGCCATTTTGAAGTTGACGGCCGGTACGCCTTTGGCGGCGAAGCTGACCTGGTCCGAGCGCTCGTAGTAGTTCTGGTTCGGCAGGCGGTCGCCGATCACGCCGAGGCCCACCTCTTTGGCGGCCTGGTAGACCAGCTCGTCGATATTCGTCCGGTTGGTATCCAGTAAGGTGACTACCTCCGTGCCGGTATAGCCCGAATTGTCGATGTTAAAGGCAAACACCGTTTCTTCCAGTGGAACCTTGGAGTCGTTGACGTAGTACTGGCTGCCCAGCAGGCCCTTTTCCTCCCCCGTCAGGGCAATGATGATGATCGAGCGTTTGGGCGGATATTTCGCGAAGTATTTAGCCGCATTAATCAGGCCGGTGGTGCCGATGCCGTTATCCCGGGTGCCGTTGTAAATGGAATCCTGCCCCTCGCCGGACTGCACGCCCACGTGATCGTAATGCGCGCACATGACGATGTGTTCTCCGGCCAGCTTCGGGTCCCTGCCCTCAATTTTACCGACTACGTTGAAAACCTCGACCATCTTTTTCTCGGCGCCTTCGATGTTTATGCCGCCGGATGCTCCGGGCTTTTCTTTCAATTGCTGGACCATCATGCCGGTGGAATCCCGCACCCAGATGTGGAGCATACCCCGTTCTTCCTCCGCTCCGATCTCCCCGACGCTCATCCGCTCCCGGTTGAGGTAATTCAGGACCAGCTGCCAGGGAATGCGCTGCCCCGGACCAAAGAGCTGCACCAGGCCGGCGGCGCCGGCTTCCTCCAGGGCTTCTATCTGCGCCCGGTTACCGGCCGAGCCCCGCAGATCCTGAAGCACCGTCACGACGATCTTTCCCTGTATATCGGCCGGCTCGTAACCTTCGAGTGCTGCCAGGTAAACGAGCGGTGCCTCCACCGAGGTGTTGCCGCCGCTGAGGACGCCCAGATCTTCCCCGCCCCTGAACTCCTGCTCCAGCATGGAGACGGTGGCTTTGGCAGGCGGTCTGCTCGTATGCAGGGGCACCCGCTGCAGGAAATCCCCCTCGGCGTCACCCAGCGGTATCAGGCCGTAACGGCGAAACTGCTCGGCAATGTAGCGGCCGGCGACCAGCAGCTCGGCCGAGCCGGTATTGCGCCCTTTCAGTTCATCGGCCGTCAAAAAACGAAGGTGCGACTCCGCTTCGAGCCGGTCAATGGTTTTGTTGATGCGCTTGATCTGAGCCGTGGAAATCTGAAGGGTAGCTATGACCAGCAGGAGGAGGAGCTTAATTTTCATGGCGCGTAGTTCTCTGTTTGTTTCGACTGGCAAAATACGATAAAAAAAGACAGCAATAGCGGGTATGGATGCTGTTATCGCCTGCCGGCACATTTCTCAGCTGTTGCTTTCGGTGCTAAACACCCGGCGTATAAATCCGCCGGTACGGGGGCGGCACGCCTCTCAACCAATTAACTCCGGCTTCACGCATGTATACTGACTTAGAAAACCACCCTCATAGCCTGCGAGCGGGGCTTTTTTCCCTGTCCTGCGTTGCCGAAAGGTTCCATCTGCGAACTCCGTTACTTTTTTTCGGGTTTTGGAGGGGAATAATTTTGCATAAAAAAACGTTAATTTCAGAGTTTTGGACCCACCCCCAATCCACTTGCTCAAAGCCTAAACTGAACCTGTTTAAACTTCAAATCGTGATGCGAACGAATTACTTTCTCTTTGGCCTTGTTATCAACCTGTTTTTCATTTCTGCCACCGCTTATGCTCAGGGAACCAACTTTGACGAAACCTGGAAGGAATTTTTGGAAAACAACAAAATTTCCAAGATGAGCGAATTAGTCAAGCCTGACAAAGAGCGTGAGCAAGCGGATTATGCCAAATATTTATTGATGAATACCAACACCAGTTTTTGCCAAAGCATGGTGGAAGACGCAGAAAGTTTGATGGCGGAAGTCCGGAAGATAGACGACGAAGTGCATGAGTCGATTCCGGGATTTGTGGGAAAAATGGAGGAGATAGAAACAAAAATCAAAGCCTATCATAGCATTGATGCAATTTGGAACCGATTTTTGCAAACCAAAGAAGTCACGCAGGAAGAATTGGACAACGTTGCAGGAGCTAAAACGAATTGTGAAAAAAGCACCCTGGCGAAGTATTCCTACATGACGGCCTATTATCATTTATGCCGGGGGGAGGTCTCGAAAGCAAAGAATATCTTTGAAAACCGCACTCTCCGCTTAACGGAAAAAACCTCCTTGCGCATACAGGATGTCGAAGGGTTGGCGCCACAGGTAGCTAAAATGAAATCCCTGTTTCAGGATATGACCAAACTGGAAAGCGCCTGGAAGATCTATATGGAAACGGGCGTTTCTCCCGGCTTTGACATTGAATTGCCTCTTTTCCCCTGCTACCCCGTTCCGAATATGAAGGCCCTGGTTTTAAGAGGAGCAACGGATTTGTGTAATTCAGCCCCGGCAATGCTTCAAAAAATTAAGCAACTGCAAGCCGAAAGCGAGGTGGCTCCCGGTGGAGAGCTGGCGGAAAAAGTGAAGGAGCTGGAAGCGGCCATTCAACAGGATGAAGCCGATCTTGCTGCTCTGAATGAGGCGTGGGAAGCCTTTCTTCCGGACAATAAGGTGAAACACGTGGGCAAATACGGTTATGAGTATTGCAGTAAAGAGCCTTTGATCCGGGCATATATTATGGATGGTTTCGCTTCCGTCTGCGGAAGAGCGGAAGATATGCTTCAGAAAATTGATTCCCTCCAAAGGCAGGAGCTAACGCAATTGGAGCAAATCACGATGATCAAGATCAATGAACTGGCGGCGTTAAACGAACGAATTCAATCCAATGGGGCGCAAATTGAAAGGCTGTGGAACAAATTTGTTGCACAGGGCGACATCCTCCACGAGGACTACCGCTCGGCAGACTTTTATTGCGACTACATCCATGAGATCAAAGACTGGACCATGAAAGGGCTTTCCAGCAGCACCTGTGAGGAAGGAATCCAGTATCTGGAAGAAATTGAAGCGTTTCAACGAAATTTTGAGTTTAAGCTCGGTAAAGAGCTGGAATGCCGGGTCCGGAAATTGAAAATTAAGGTGTGGAATTGCCGCTATCAGGCATTGGAAAAGCTGGCCCGGGTAGAAGCGCCCGACGCTCATGAAGAAAGACTGAAAGAATTAACGAAAGAATACGGAATGGAAGAGCGACCGGAGGCTTGTGCATCGAATGAATAAAGACCTCGGGCTCGTCTTTTAATCTCGGTTGTTTTTCTCCCGGTTTTCCCCCAGGGCTGACGCATCATGATAATCTATTATGTGTCACATAAGCGGAAAATATACCATATACCGTCGACGGGGCCAGCGATGTTCGGTTACTTCTGCGGTTCTTCTGTTCTGCGGTTCCAAACTGTTCACTTTATTTTTCAATCTTTCCCAAGTCTTACGGAACCGAAGAACAGATAAACAGAGGAATTTCGAACCGTAGAAGTACTCAAAATCCGTTAATCCAGGTTGTTATTTGGAAAAAACGGATTAATTTTTTCCATGATACGTTAGCCCTGCCGTCTCCTTATCCCTAACTCTCCTCCGGCGCCGACACCACCTCCACCGTCACCGGCCGGTCGTGGAGGATGTAGTACTGCTCCCCCCGGCAGGCGTGCACCACGTCCTTGTCCTCGTCGCGGATCAGGTCGTAGGAGCCTTCGGGAATATCCAGCGCCGCCCGGTCTAAGGAGATGGTGGCTTCCCAGTCGAAGACGAGGAGGGTGAAGGCTTCGGCGATTTGATCGGTATACCCGTAGCCGATGATCTCGGCGCTGTCTTCGGTAACCACCAGTTGCATTTCGGCCCAGGTGTTGATCAGGTCGAAAAAGCCTTCGGCTTCGAGTTGCATTTTTTGGAAAGAGAACTTCATCGCATCTTGATTTGGTCATTTAACCCGAATCAGGGGATAAAGTTAAAAATATCCCACCAATCATCGCATTGCTTTGGGTGGATATGGGTTTCGTGAAAGAGTTCCCGGTGACGCTGCACCCGCTTGGGGGAAACGGCTTCCCCGTATTGAAACACCCGGGACTGCCCGCCACCCTTTCCATCGGGAACCGATACGGTCTTTCCTCCTTTATAAGCCGGATCGGCAATCCGGTATTTGGCGCTGAAGCGGGTGCTTTCCACCCAGTGCAGACCGATCCTGGCTTTGCCCTTAGCCATATCTTTATCGATGCGGTAAAGCAGCTTTTTTCCCTTGTGGTAAAGAAACTTGAAGGCCTTACCGTCGGCCATCTTTTTGCAAATCACCACGAAGCCGGCCCCGAAGAAGTCATCCGGGCATTTGTTGCGCGGATCAAAATCGCCGCCGCCTGTCCAGTCGACGCGGAGGTCGGAGGTGATGGTGCGGTGGGGGAAGGGGGGAGCGGGTCCGTCCGTTGCTTTCGTAAAAATAGGGGTTTGTATCGGCCAGGCAGTCTGATGTTGCATGGATAAATAGATGACCAGTCCCAGCAGGGCAATCAGTAATACCCAGAATGGTAATCTTACCGGGTAGGTAGAAGAATAGGATCGAATCATGGTCTTTTCAGTTAATGGGTTTAGGAATTGACGCAAAAACAGTTGGGCCCTGGCAAAAAAAATCCGACCCCTCCAGGCGACCCAAAGGGTTAACCCGGATTATTCATGAGTTAATCTATTACGAAGCCAAACTGCCTACCATTCCTGGGCGTCCTCCCCGACCCTTTGGATACGGGGCAGGCTGTCATTCGGTGCTCACCGGATCTAAGGATACGGTTCCGCGTCTCATTCCTGCCTGCCCGTCTGGGCGGGAGCCCAGGCCTGGCATCCATTTTGGCTTCTCACTACGACAAATCCATGAATAATCCGGGTTAAGTTTTTTACCTTGTGTTTTTGCAATATTTAATGAATAGCACAAACATAACACGCAAATAATCACAAAATAAGGATTTTTGTGTTTTTTGTTGTGTATTTTTGCATAATCGCTTATAAATGACTGTCCGAGAGCGATTTATACAACTACTCGAAGCGGCTAACTATTCTCAAACAGACTTTGCTACCGCTGCGGGTTATAGCCGTGATGCGCTCACCAACTTCATCAACGGCCGAACCAAACAACCCAAACTAGACTTCTTTCAGGCCGTAAAAAGGGCATTCCCCACCCTCAATCTGGACTGGCTCATCACCGGACAGGGCGAAATGTGGGAAGGTCCTGCTCCGGAAAAAATGAAAAACCTGAAGCCGTCGGATCGCTCTGCGACTAACCAGGAACTCCTGCTCCTGAACCGGTTGCTGATGCAGAAACTGGAGGAGGTAGCCCGAGTGCTGAAGGAAAGGGATCCGGAGGCTTACCGGGAATTAAGGTTGGAGGAGTTGATCCGGCGGGAGGGATGAAGGTGAGTTATATTTTTTCGCGGTGCTTCAGGCAGGGCTGTATTTGTAGGGCTGGGAAGGTTGGTTTTCAGGGTATTAAAGCTCCAATACATTAATTTAATAAGCTCGTTCATTACCAAATAAAGATCCCATGGCGCATCTCCGGTTCATCGGCCTAAAAAACTTTAGAGTCTTTGATGAAGGTACTCCTATAATCGATTTTGCTCCTTTAACTTTGATTTCTGGTTCAAATAACTCAGGAAAGAGTACTATCTTAGGGTTCCCTCAAAAAGTCCGCCTAGTATTCAAGCCCCTGAGCGGCTGAAGAG
>CAZWDL010000073.1:0-36891 GCA_964632995.1 uncultured Saprospiraceae bacterium | reverse complement strand
AGGTGATGCTCATCAACGGCTGGAGCGGCTCCGGCGGCGACGCCTTCCCCGACTACTTCCGCAAGGCCGGCCTCGGCCCGCTCATCGGCACCCGTACCTGGGGCGGCCTCATCGGCATCAGCGGCGCCCCCGGTCTTATTGACGGCGGCGGCGTCACCGTCCCAACCTTCCGCATGTACGATCCCGACGGGACCTGGTTCCAGGAGGGCTACGGCGTGGAACCGGATATCGAAGTACCGGAAGATCCCACCCAACTGGCCAAAGGCACGGACCCGCAACTGGAACGCGCCATACAGGAGATACTCAACCAGCTACCCCCAAGCCCAAAAGCGGGCGCGGAACCGCCACAGGTCGAAAACCGAAGCCGGGAATAGTTTAAAAAATTCAAGGGGACTGTTCAAGGTTCAAACGTTCAAGGCTGGAGCTCACCCAAACTTTTCAACCTCCAACCTTGAACTTTTGAACCCTAAACCTTCATTCTTTCAGCCCGGGTTATTCCCGGATTTGGAGTGAGGAGAAGTCAAAATAGTTGCCAGACTTGGACTTCCCACCCGCAGTGTCAGGGATCCGCGACGATTGCCAAAGCCTTGCCGATCAAATCGGCTGTTGGCTGCTCAGCATGGCTTTCGCCGGATAGAGACCGGCTATCCGGAACGCGGCGCCCCTGAGCGGGGGTGAGTAAGGCATTGCAATGCCTGTCGACCGGCCTGCCCCAGCATCAAGCATCCATCAAGTCCCCATCCGCCGGTTCACCCAGTACGTCAGTCCGCCGAGTAGCAAGTTTGCCATGCCCAGCAAACTCTCTACCGGCCGGTCGATCAGTAGAAAGAACATCATCCAGATACTGAAGATTAAAAAAGCGATCTGAAACCAGGGGTAGCCCGGGCTGCGAAAGCCGCCGCTTAGACCCCTGCGGCGCAGGATGAAAACGCTGGCGACCGTAAGGGCGGTGGAGAGTTGCAGCACAAAGCCGCTGTAAACGAGTACCGTCTCAAAAGAGCCGCTGATAATCAGGGCAGTACTGATCGCTACCTGAAACCAGATGGCCGCTACCGGAATGCCTTTTTTATTATCGTAAGCGAGAAAACGCCATAGCGGATAATCCTCCGCCATCACCCGGCTTACCCGCGGACCGACCCAGATCATCGCACTGATACTCGAAACCAGAAAAAAGGCGATCGCCAGGCTCACCCAATACCCACCCAGAGGTCCGAACATCTGTTCAGCCACGATCTGCCCCACTTCAACCTCTCCACTTAAAGCCGTAGCAGAGACCTGCCGTAGAAAGACAACCTGCAACAACAGGTAGAGAACCGTCACCAGCAAGGTGCCGAAGACCAGCGCCCTGGGAATGTTGACCCTGGGTTGCCCAACCTCTTCAACGATGTAAGCGGCGGCATTCCAACCAGAATACGCGTAAAGCACATAGATTAGCGAAACCGCAAAAGCGGGCTGCAGGACCTCCTCTTTCCAGCCGTTCCCCCAGCGCAGGGCGTCAACCGGGCTGTCCAGCCAAAATCCACTAATAATAAAGAACAGCAGCAGCAAAACCATTAGTACGGTGAACAACACCTGAAAATTCCGGCTACGCCTGATACTGAAGGAATGAATAGTCGCCACCGTCACCAGAACCCCTAACGCAATCGCCATAGACGGCCATTGCAACACCTCTTGCAGATAAGCGCCCACGGCCATTGCCGCCAATGCTATCGCGGCCGCAAACCCAACAGTCAGCGAAATCCAGCCCGACAGATACCCCACAAATGGATGTATGATTTTAGAAAGAAAGTGATATTCTCCCCCGGAGCGGGGAAGATGCGTACTCAGCTCCGCATAACTAAAAGCGCCAAAAAGCGAAATCACCCCGCCCAGCGTCCACAACAACAAAATGCTCCAGGTATAATCCAGTACTTCCAGCTGTAACCCCAGCGTAGTGAAAGCTCCCGTACCGATCATATTCGCCACGACCAACGCCGCGGCCCCTGCCCATCCTATCTTTTTTATGCCTTTCTGCATAATTTTAATGTAGCTTCCCGGCGTAATTGACCGAATGCCATACGGTCCTGACTCCCGTCTTCTCCTCATTCCCCAACACAAGGACGCAAATTACCGGCACAAAAGTACGATCGGGAAATGCACTAACATTTTTTTAACCCGGATTATTCATGCAGCTGTCGAATATCTGCCTTTGCCTGAAAGTAAAATTATATCTGCCATTTATACAGGAAGCCTTCATTTTGACGTTGTTATCCTATCATTATCATCACCTGAGAACCGATTAAATGATAGAAGATGAAAAAAATAGTAGGTATCATCACCATAGCGGCCATATTTCATGCCTGCACGGATGGGGGTAAGCAGCGGGAAGCCCTGGAAAATATCAGCCGTGAATGGAATAAAACCTACGCCCTGGTCAACGCTTTCGTCGATCGTGCTGAGACGGAACAGATCAACTGGCAGGAACAATACGAGCGCATGGAACTGGATTTCGAAGAGCTCGCCGTTCTGGATGAGCAGACCCGGGACCAGCTAATGGAAATCAAAACAACCTGTCGGGAACACGGCGCCGTCTACGATCAGGTCGCCGAAGCGGTGGAAGCCTTCGCCATCCGCTGGGAAGAACAAACCGGTGAAATGGAAAAGCTTAGAAAGCAACTCACTCAGGGACAAAACCCAGTTGACCTGGAAGCGCAAACCGCTGAATTCCGCAGAACCCTCTCCAATGTAAAACCCAAATTATCTGCCTGGGGCAAACAACTGGACCTGACCTTCGAATCCTGCCAGCAAACCTGCCAGCACTTTGAGAAACTAGCTGCCGGAGGAGTGGAATAGGCTCAGGTGCGGAGGGGGCCAGCGATCAAGTCGGCCGTTGGCTGTCTAGCGGAGCTTTCGCCGGGTAAGGACTGGCTATTCGGGACGCGGCGGGGCGGGCAGGGCATAGCGATGCTTGTACTTGTCAAATCCCGGCCGTGCGAAGCGTGAACAGCGTGCCCCGTTATACAAAGCGGGACTGGGTTTATCCGGGGAATATTCCCGGCGCACTAGTCCATCTTTCTTGCCGGGATCCGGTTGCCGAATATTTCGGCGAACATGCCGGTGATCTCTCCTGCTTCGTTGGTATTGAAGGTGATGACCATGTCTTCACCGAGGGAGGTGAAGCGGTTTTCGCCATCGGGGAAGAGGGTCTTTTTCAGGTTGGCGGCCGGCAATTCCAGTTTCAGGTAATAGCTTTGCGCCTCGATGTCTATTTGGACCAGCGGGTTGATGGCGTAGGAGCCGCCGTAAGGTCCCAGCTCACCGATAGCAGCCAGGCGTTCCTCCGAAAAATGGACGTTATTCAGATCGTTGGCATCGGGCCAGTCGGCATTGAGAATGATCTTTTCCACTGTTTTCTTTCTGGGAAGCTTGTGGACAAAGGACCGGTTTCCATCTTTCCAGATAGCAGGGCTGCGCCTCACCGTATCGGTGGTTCCGTCGGCGTAGGTTATTCGCAGATCAACGGGCAGAGGACGCTTTCCTTCCCGGCTGACCTTCACTTGATTTTTCTTCACCATTGCAACACTGAGATTAGCGTGGCCATATTCGAAATACCAGGGTTTCCAGAACCAGGAGAGATCCTGACCGGAGAGGTCCTCGAAGGTGAAGAAGAAATCGTAAGGCGTCGGCGACTTGTAGACCCAGCGGCGGATGTACTCGCGGAAGCATTTGACGAAAGTCTCCTCCCCCAGGATATCGTGCAACAGGCGATAGGTCAGATGGGCATAGGAGTAGGTCGTAAAACCGTAGTTGTCCGAGTCGGTATATGCTGAAAGCGTAATCAGGGGTACGTTAGCCATCCTTCCGAAGGCACTTTCGGTGACAAATTTCAGGTTGTCGAGCGCCTGTTCGCGGTAAGCTTCGCCGATCAGTTGACGTTCCAGGGCCAGCGAGGTGATGTAATCAGCCCATCCTTCATCCATCCAGCCGTATTTTTTTTCGTTGATGCGCACATAGAACGGCAAGTACATGTGGTGCATTTCGTGGGCGGTCAGGTTGGCCATGCTGCTGCGGTTGGGCGGTGCGCCGTTATTGGCCAGCATGGGAAACTCCATTCCCCCACCGAAGGCGGCATTGATCGAAGTGTAAGCCGGATAGGGATAAGGAATACCACTGATCTCGTCAGAGAAGAAATCCATTGCCGCTCTCTGAATCTGGGTTACGCCCTGATAGGGCTCGGCATTTTCCGGCGGATAGAGGGTGCTGATGAACACGCGTCTTTCAGGCTCCACCTTCTGGCTGGCTCCTTCCCAGATGAAATGGTCACTGGTGAAGAAGGCGAAGTCGGGCACGCTATCAGCCCGGTAGTGCCATGTTCCGGCGCGCATGACGATCCCCTTATCGGCTTCGGCCTCGCTGATGATGGTAATGGTGGAATCAGATTCTTGCGCCCGTTGGTATTTTTCATAAGCTCCGGGCAGCAGCAGATTCTCTGCATTTTGGAGTTTCCCGGTGCCGAGCACCAGGAAGCTGTCGGGCACGGTAATGCGCACGTCGTAACTGGCCAGGTTACTGTAAAACTCTTCCTGTCCGGTGTAGGAGCGGGTATCCCATCCGTCGATGTCGTCGTAGACAGCGATTTTAGGATACCAGTATCCGATGAAGTAGGAGGTGCTGTCATAGGCGCCTACCCGGATACCGGAAGGGGGGATGGGTTCGCTCCATTTGACGTCCACGGTTACTTCTTCTTCCGGTTGCAGGGGTTGGGGCAGGCGTACGGAAAGATTGGTGCCGCCGCGCCGGGTGTGTTGCTGGTTGGTCATTTCGATCGTGTCGCCGTTGATCAGGATATAATCCAGCTGAACGCCTTGTGTAATATCCTCCGGCGGCAGCCGGTTATCGCGGGGATTGCCCTCGCGATAGATGTCGTAAAGTAACTGAAAGACAAGTTGGTTAAGTACGTCGGGGCTGTGGTTTTGATACAGCACCGTTTCTTTGCCGTAGAGCATCTGCTCTTCCGGGTCAATGCGCACATCGATGTCGTAGCGGGCGAAGTTTTGCCAGTAGTTGGGGCCGGGCATACCGTTGGGCAGGCGGGTGCCTTCCTCGTAGGCTTCCTGAATTTCCAGGGGGATGAATATGCCTTTGTCTATCAGGGGTTGCGCCGGCAGGCTGTTACCGATCAGCAGAAGCAGCAGTAAAAAGGAGAGGAGTAATCGCATAGTATTTTCATAATTTAACAAAGAGTGATTCAGCCTTTTCTCACTGGCCTGTCAAAAAGGTCTTTTC
Organism: uncultured Saprospiraceae bacterium; assembly: GCA_964632995.1. Lineage (GTDB taxonomy): Bacteria > Bacteroidota > Bacteroidia > Chitinophagales > Saprospiraceae > CAZWDL01. The sequence goes on along the minus strand of CAZWDL010000073.1, from coordinate 31,626 downwards.
TTCCCATTTTGGGCTTCTTTTTCGTTACGTATCGATGCTCTGCGCCTTAAAAGAAGCCCAGTATGGAATGAAAACCTTGTTTTTCTTTGCTCCGCCGAAGCGGCTGGGCGAAGGTGCAGCCGGCGGCGGCAGAAAAGTCATAACCACTACCAATACGAAAGGGCAGTGGGTCATGACCCACTGCCCTTTCGTTATCGGATTAACGAGTTAATTGTTCAGGAACTTGTTTAAAATTTATTCCTCCAGCTTACCAGCTTCGGCTTGTTCTTTCATGGTGTCATTGGCGAAGATAGCGATTTCCACGCGCCGGTTTTTGGCCATATTTTCTTCTATATCGTTGGGGTATTTGGGCTGGGATTCGCCATACCATTTTTCGGTCAGGCGATCCGTGCCGACTCCCTGCGATTTGAGATATCCGGAGACGGCCTGGGCGCGTTGTTGAGAAAGGGACATATTCGCCTCATCGTTATTGGGGTCACCATTGTCGGAGGTATGCCCTTCGATGAGGATATTGGTTTCGGGATAGTCTTTTATCACGCCGGCGAAGCTATTCAAGGTGCTCTTGGCTTCCTCGCTCAGTTCAGGAGAAGCTCTTTTAAAGAGCAGGCCGGAGTCGAAGGTCAGGTTGATCCCTTCCCCTACCCTTTCCACTTCGGCATCCGGGATGGCCTGTTTCAGGGCTTCGGCCTGTTTGTCCATTTTTTTGCCGATGAAGTAACCGGCTGATCCTCCGACGGCAGCCCCGATGAGGGCGCCCACAACGCTATTTTTAGCGATCAGAGCGCCGGCTGCTGCACCGGCCGCTGCGCCGCCACCGGTTCCCATTTGAGTTTTATTAAGGCTGGCGCAGCCGGCCAGCAGGGTTATACAGGCAATGATAACGACAGTAATCTTTTTCATGGTAGAATGCTTTATGAATATTTAAAGTAGATTTTTATCCGATTTACTTACAAAGCATGCTGCGGAAGAGGTCCATCTGCAGGTCTTTCAATCCGAGCTGGAAGGCTTTGTTGAGTTCCCCGCAGAGCTGGTCCTTCTCCCCGGAAGTCATTTTTGACTTGAGCTGGGAAGCATTGGTTGTTGCGTATTTATCTTGCATAGCCCGGATGAGCGCATTGGAACGAACCACGTATATATCCTGGCCGTTTTCTCCGAGTTCAATGGCGCGGTCGTAATCCTGGAAGGCGGCTTCCAACTGTCCATCATCGGCGTACATATCTCCGCGCAGCAAGTAAAAGGAAATCTTTTCCGGATCGTATTCAAGGGCTTGTCCGATATGTTGAAACGCCTCTTCTTTCATTTCCTGCCTCCATTCCAGTTCGGCCAGCTTGGCATAGATGGTAGCGCGTTCGGCAGTATTCTGGTTCTTTTCGGTAAGTCCGATGACACTGTCCAGATCATTTTTGGCGGAAGCCGGATCCTTCAGTTTACTGTACGCGGTAGCGCGTTCAAACAGTGCCTGAATGTTGCCTTCATTAACAGCCAGGGCTGCACCAGCAGCCTCAACAGCTTCCTGGTGGCGTTCCATACCGTTATAGGCCCGGGCCTTGCCGATATTGCCCTCCTGTTGGGCATCCTTAGCGCTGCACTTGTCCAGCACCTTTTCAAACAAATCCAGGGCTTCCTGGTAATTCCCGGCTTCAATAGCTGCTTTTCCCGCCTCAACATTCTTGTAGCACTTGTTGGACATGGTGATGAGCTGAGCGGATAACAGGGTGGGAATAAAGAATAAAACAATCAGTACCGGCAGCCGACGAAGGCGCCCGAAAACAGAATTGAGATGCATAGCGCATGGATTTGATATGAAGAAAAAATGATGGTAATCCGGTACTCGAAGATTTGCCGGGACTTGGAATTCGAATGGGCGAGTAATGTAAAACCTGACGAGACTATTGATATAGCCTCATCAGGATAATTGATTTTTTGTGGCAGGGATTTACAGCTCCCTTACTGAACGTCTTGCAGTTTTTTGCGGTATTGCTCAACGATAAGCTTCTGGTTCTCGATTTCTTTTATCTTGGCTTCCTGTTCCTGCTCATTGGCAGGAATGGCTTCGTCGGCCTCAGCGATTTTATGCTTGTAACTGATCTTATTTTCTTTTAATTTCGAGATACTTTTTTCCAGTTTGCTGAGATCCTTGCGTATTTTAGAACGTTGTTTGAGTTCGTCGGCAGAGGGTTGCTCGCCGGCGGCAGCTCTGTGGTCAGCCATTTCCTTCGCCAGGGATTCCCGCTTTTGTTCTTCCTCAACCTCCTTCATCTCAGCCTCCTGCAGGCGTTTGCTGTTCTTGGCGATATCGTCGTGTAATTCCACTTTGTCCTTCTTCAGTTTTTCCAAGTCTTTTTGCAAATCTTCGAGTATCCCCTCTTGTTCCTCCAGCTGTTCCTGAACGACCGCCTTGTTCATTGTGACCGACAAGTCGTACATCATCTTTTCCACCTTTTCATGGAGTTCGGGAAAAGTTTCCGGTCCAATTTCAGTGCCATCATTGATGAAGGTAATGGCTAATACCGAAGAGTTAGGCGTAATTCCATCTTCCACCTTTGCATGTACTTCCAGTGGCTCCAGAGTGATTCGGGGAAGGTTGACGGTATGAGATTGAACGCCTTTCTTTTTGACACCTTTCAACTTATCACTTTTCCGCTTGATTTCATCTTTCCAAAGTTTTGCGACTTTGCTGTTCTTAAGATCGAAGACCGTAATCTGATAGGCGTGGTGATAGGTATCATCGAAAGATTCCTCTCCGGTTTTCACCTTCAGGTCATGGGTCCAGGGAGAGGCGACCTCTTCCTTTTCTTTTACTCCTTTCTTTGTTAAAGGAGTTTCTTCCTGGGCTTCGGTATAAAAGGGAAAGAGAAATAAAAGAGTGCTAAACAAATACAGTAGACGTTTCATGGTGTCTCAGAATTTAAAACTTTGAAATAATTCGATTTTGATTTTTTGACGGATAGCTGGGAAAAAGTCACTGTTTTGTAAAAAACTTTCTCAGGCAAGTTTCCCCTGCTTTAATACCACATACGTATATGAAGTAATTGGGAAAAGCGTTTAGTTTCAGAGGGTAATAAAAAGGCTGAAAGCTATGGTCTGAAAAACGCTACCCTTTGGCATTTTTTTCCCGACCTCTGCTTTCAGCTTTTAAAACCCATTCGAATTAATCTTTTTAAAAGCTGAAAGGAAGGATTGCAAGTTAAAAGCAATCCTCCTATCAGCCTTGAAAACCTATCAAGCTACTATTTTTGAATCTCCCGGAAATCACTTAGTTAGGTTTCCGGGAAGAACTAAATCGTTTCCACAAAATTATTTGGAAACCACCAGAAAAATCTATTTTCAGTAGTTTCTTGTGTTTAGAATTATGATTTCGATCATAGTTTGAAGCAATAAACTACGCTGGTTTTTTAAAAAACAGAAACTGATCATCTACCTCAGCGGTTAGCGCGTGCTGTTTCTATATTTTCCCGCCAATCACCGACTTTTCCCTTGATATGCTTGCCTGCTTTCCGGATTTTAAAGCCAAGGGCGATCAACAGACCGCCTAGCAACAGGGCGAAAATACCGAGTATAGTCATGAGGGTAGATATTCCTATTCCGGGCTGAGCGATAATGATCAGACCGAACAGGATATTCAAGGCGCCTCCAGCTATCAGCCAGCCCTCTCCCTCGATCTCTTTTCGCAACTGAATGGCCATTACGATACGCATGGCGCCCGAAAAAATAGTCCAGACCCCCAGATACATGATGGCGAAAACGATAGTGGCGCCAAGGTTAAGCAGGACCAACATACCGAGTATCAGACTTAGACCGCCTTCCAACACAAGTAACCATTTATCTTCCTGCTGTTTCCAAGTGGAGAAAACGGAAATGAGACCAAGCATACCATCGATAATCAGGAAAATGGCCAGCCACATAAGCAGGGTTGCAGCCACTGTTCCCGGGCTTGTAAGCGCCAGGACACCCAACAGGATGGCCAGTACGCCTCGCAATATCCAGACCCACCAATTTCTAAAGAGTGTTTTCAACATGATAATGTATTTTAGGTGTTTAGTAATATTTTCGCAGCGGATCGCAGAGCACACGATGTAAAAGACACTGCTCAAACAAAGAGAAAATGAATTCTAAAAACGACCGCCGCTGTACAGGTCGATATCGAAATGGGGTGCGATTCGAGGGCCGCCGGGACCAAATCGGACATCGAGGCCCGCGTTGGTTCCCCAACGCATATTGGAACAGGATTCCAGGCCGGCGCTCATCGTGAACAAAAGCACAGCAAATAAGAATCTTTTTATCATTGACTTCAACATGGAACTAATTTTTTCTGATTATAGAATCTATGCCTCCGTTGGACAATCTCCGGTTACTACTGCAAAGGCCAGCGCTGTATGACAAATGGAGCCCCGGTCGGATCCAGCAAGACGGCGACATTACCGTCGCGCAACTCAGAAGAGGGAGCTGCCAGTACAGTAGCGCCCGCATCCCTGGCTTTTTGGGTAAGCGCAGCGGGGTCGGCAACCCGGATGTAAGGCAACCATTGAGAACGCGTGTTTTCCATGGGGTTCTTTAGTAACCCGGCGGACTTGGTATCCCCGTTTTCAAAAATCCAGTAATCCGGGGACATATTATCCATTTTTTTCACTTCGTAATTGACAAAAGACCGGTAAAATTCAGCTGATTGTGTCGGTTGCCCCGACCAGAGTTCCGTCCACAACCAAGTGTTAAGCGGCGGGTCATCATCGGGGGTTCCACCTTCTACCAGACCGATAATGGCGCCCTGCGGATCGGAGACTACGGCCGACATGCCCCGGCCCTTTAGATTCGAGACCGGGAAAATAATTTTACCGCCCTTGCTCTTTATTATTTCTGCAGCGCCTTTTACCGAGGGAACGGTCATGGAACTTACCCATTCGGCCGTGGAAGCAGGATCCACCACTACCGGCATGCGAATGATGCCGCCGATGGCTTTTCCATCGTGCCGGATAACAGTGTATTGCTGTGTTTCGGTGCCTATGGTTTCGAAGGTCCATCCGAACATTTCACCGTAGAACTGCTGCGCGGCGGCAGGATCGCGGGTGACCAGATCGCGCCAGACGAAGGCTCCCGGCTGAACGCTTTCCGAACTACTCATGTCTACCGCCGGATAATTGATATTTGATTGACAGGCCGGTAGAAGTCCGAAACCCAGAAGCAGGGAGAAAGCGTAAAGAGTAGCTTTTTTTATCGTTGTTTTCATTGCTGATTGTGTGTATTGATTAAAAAGGCGTTTCAAAATTGATCATTCGTCGTCATCCAGTTCCCCGATTGGGTTTGGCAAAATCATCTGATTCAATTCATCCAGGCGATGCCCAGGTTGATGCCTAACCAGGAGTGATCGATTGAATCCTTGGTCTTGAAGGCATAGTGATAACGCAGTGCAAGATGGATAGCTGTATCGTAATTCCCGGTGGGAATGAGAAAGCCGGCCGAAGGGGCCAAGGCGAAATGCCAATTGTTGTTGTTTATAGCGAAAAGTCCCATCTCTGTGCGCTGCACGGTACGGTTGGTGCCGACCCCCATTCCAAAATAAGGGCGAACTTCAAAGTCTTCCCCCAGGTAGTAGTGCCCTTCCACTAACATAGGGAAAGCATTAATATAACGGAGTTGCGTACCGGAGATGGTACGGCTGTCGGTAGCCTGGAAGTCGCCCCGCAATTTTTCGTAAAAAACGTTCCAGCCGAAAAAAACACCGGCGGAAATATTGGTATCGAAGAAGGTACGCGCCTCAAAACTGAGGCCCCGCCAGCTGAACTGGCTGATGTAATCTTGTGTTTGCCCGGTCGGAGCAGCCGTATTATAACTCAGGCTCGTCAGGTAATCCTGACTATGGCTCTGAAAGGGAAACAGGAAAACGAGCACAATTAGCACAAGGAAATATCTCATGATATCTTTGTTTTTAAAATGGCAGAATGATCAGTTTGTCAGGTAAGGCGATTGTTCGAAAGCCTTATTGATACCTCGCCTGATAGCAAATTCATTATTAGCGCCTTTACTGCGCACCAGCCCGTTGATCCCTGCGAACCAGATCATACCGAGTTCCTGATCGGCTCTATTCGACTCTTCGGGGTCGATCATTTGCCAGAGTACCGAACCGGTTTCATAGGACCAGTACACCGGGTAGCTGGGCGGATAGCCCCAACCCGGTCCCCAACCCCATCCGGGATACCAGGGGTACCAGTCCCAGTATCCCCACCAGGAGTACCAATCTACACCTACCCAGGTATTCTTCACAGCAGAAACCAAAACGACGACATCGGGCAGATTCCCTTCTTCCAATTCTTCCACGCGGGTATAGCCCAGGTCCTTCAAGTTGAGTGCTATTTGCGAAAGAATAAGGTTCTGAATTTGGAGACTGATTTCCGCCCCTTCGCTTGCACTGCTGTTCGGGTCTATCAGCAATGTCACACTATCGGGCATAAAGAAGGTCTGTGGCGATTCGGCAGCAAAGTAATCCCTCTCGTAATCCGTCAACACGAGATCCAGTTCATCAGTGGAGGTCAGATCATCCGGGTAGCATCCAAAAGAAAAGAAAAGCAGCGTCGAGAGAAAGAACACCCCGGCACGGCGCACAAAATCAAATGATTGGTCTATTAGTTGAATCATCATAAAATGTTTTTAATAGGATTATTGCCGGACTTCTTCCAGTTCACCGATAAAGGGAATCACTTCCTGCAGCTCGCTGCGAATGGCTGTATTGAGGTAGCGTTCTAACTGCAGAAACTGGCTGGCGCGCAGCGGCGAGATGGCTTTTTTCATCTTTTTATAGCACTTCTTCTGCAGTTTGTCGAGCTTGATGTCATTCATCAGGGTGACCTTTGTCAGTTCTGCTGCCTTGTCATCCGTTAGATTGGTATAATTCCGGGCATAATCACCGAGGATTTTGATGCGGTCATTGGCCAGTGCCTGCCGCTTTGCCGTATACTCCTCGTATACCGGCCAGAAAGCGGCGCTTTCACTAGCGGAAAATTCCATATACTGGCTGACGATTTCCTTCTTAGCCATTCCCCATAGTTCCTGAAGCATTTCCGCTTCCGTATCTGCTTTTTGCGCATAGGCGCCAGACAACTGGAAGCCACTCCAGAAAACCAAGCAAAAAATGAGTTGTAGAATCAGGTTCTGACGTTTCATATCTGGTATTTATGAATTAAAATTGTTACTTTAATATTCGGCCGGAAGACAGCAGACCTGATCAGCTGGTACACCTGGTGCTAAGGCCGGTCAATTCAGAATGGGTGTGTAGAAAAAACAATTGCAATCAATCGTTCTTTCGGAATAATCTGCAAGGTAGGGCAGCTGCCGTTTTCATCCCGAAAATAAAAGTGGTAAGATGCTCCGGTTTATAAATCTGTTCAAAAAATGAGCACAATAAGCGTTGTGCACTTAGGTATGAATTGCTTAGTGCTCACTTCACCGTTATACCAAACACCAGCTTAATTCTCGAAGATTTCATTTCACCAACACTATTGGCTTCGTTGAAGGACCAGCCTGGAGGAAGAAATATTTCCGACAAGGGAGGCACGTCGGAACGACCGAAAGAGTAAACCAGTCCCAGGTTGAGGTCCACTTTCCGGAAGGAAAGTACGGTTCCGCCGCTGAGATGGATCCGGTCTATTCCGAGTTCGGCGGTGATAGATTCCGAAGCATTCGAAGGCGCGGGATTGATATCAGTAGTAATGCTTCCGTAGAAGTCGGCCCGCTTTTTGCCCGCGAATTCTATTCCTGCGCCGTAATTGAGCACGCCCCGGGCTTTGGTCTGAACGAAGTGTTCGCGCTCGACGTCGTCGGTCTGTCCGGTGAAAGGTTCGGTTTCCAACAGATCAAAGGCGGCAACCGGGGTAAAGTATTCGACGCTGAGATGAATACGGCCGCTGGGGCTGATGGGAAAAGCAGCGCCCAGACCGAATGCCCAGCCGCTTTTGTAGCGGGGCCTTCGTTTCATCTGCTGGTTAGTGATAAGTATGTCATCGTTCTTTCCGTCGCCGACGAGATCGCCGCCGGTGACCGTTTCGTTGAACATCACCTCGCCTTCGCCAAAGAGGTTGAGGTAGGGAGTCGTCAGGTTAAACCCGATCATGCTTCGGGGGCTGAACTCGTAGGACAGCCCGACTTTCCAAAGGGCGCTGACCAGAAAGTAACGGAAGTTGTTAAACCGGAAAGCGGAAGCGGTTCGGCCGTCTTCCAGCAAACCTTCGTAGAGGACGCGACGATCCCAGCGCATGCTGCGGATGGAAAAATACTGGGTAACCCCAAAACCGATGCGATCACCGAATAGCGTGCTCCAGGTGATGCCTGGCCACAGATCGCTGATTTTAAACTGGTAATCCAGTTCGCCGGCGATGAATTCGTCACCCGGCACCCCCGGCAGCGCATCGATGGTGATGCCGTTACGCGCAATCAGCTCAAACTCGGAACCGTAACGCTGAACTATGGAGTAAGCCATGCGGGAGGGGCGAATAAAATTGTTTACAGGCAGGTTACCCGCCACCAAATTGGGCGCCACGCCGACCGTCGAATTGACAGCGTCCCGGTCTTCTCCGATGGTATCCTCCACGCGCAGGGTCGACAGCTGATAGGCATTGGCCGTAATGAGAAAGGTACTGGTATCACTTAACACCAATCTGCCGGGGTTGTAATAGGTACTGGCCAGGTCGGACACCGATCCGATCACCGTACCGCCCAGCAAAATAGAATAGGCGCCGTACTGATGCGACCAGTAGTTGGCGTCCTGGGCGGACAGGAGACTGCACCTAAGAATAGTGAACCACAATAAGGCGGAAAATGTCAACCGGGTATTCATTGGATATTTGATGGTTCGACAGCCGGTGAGATCATTTGGCAAACCGGGTTGAAAGCGTACTTTCTCAATACGACCTTCACGAACAGCATAAAAAAAGCTGAAAGCCACAACCCGGATGTCACACCCTTTGGTGTAACTTTCCGAGCCTGGTGCTTTCAGCATCTAAAACCCATTCGAATTAAATCTTTAACAGCCCTGAAAAAAGAAATTAAGTTGAAGCCAATTTCCTTGTCAGTCTGAAAAGCCTATCAAGCTATTTTATTTTTTCAGTTATTTTAATGATTGCTCCACCGCCGATTTCCACCTTGCTGTTTAGCACCCTGGGGAACAACTATTTAAATTCTTTTCACAAGATTATTGAAATCTTTCCATATAGGGTACTTTTCCGGCGCTGCTCATGACCGATATTATGATTTTGAACAAAACAACAGAGTTTTCCGGATTATTTAGGGGCTGATCGGTTAAAATTCAGGATTGATCCGGATTAATTTTGGAAGAGGAGAGGGCTGCACCAGCTTTTACTTTACACTTTTAACACAACGGAATCCGAGGTGCTCCTGCCCGGAGTCGACCGCGGTAGCCATTCGCGCACTGGGACGGTAATTGGAGCAGTACTCATTGCTGCAGAGAAAAGAGCCCCCTTTGATGACCCGCTTGGGGATGAGCGGTTCCTGTGGGTCGAAGCTTTCGGCGGGGCCGGTGGGATTGCGTACTGTCTTTGCACGCTGCGCATAAGTATCGGGGCGGTACCAGTCGGCGCTCCATTCCCAGACGTTGCCGATGATATCGTAAAGACCATAGGGATTGGGTGGAAAGCTTTTAACGGGGGCCGCGCCGGCGTAGCCGTCTTGGGCGCTGTTGCGGTGGGGGAAGGCGCCCTGGAAAAAATTGGCGCGGAAGGCGCCCCCAGGATTCAGTTCGTCCCCCCAGGCGAAAGGCTTGCCGTCGAGACCGCCGCGGGAAGCGAACTCCCATTCCGCCTCGGTAGGCAAACGCTTGCCGGCCCATTTCGCGTAAGCGAGGGCATCTTCGTAGGCAATATGGACAACGGGATAATTATCTTTTCCTTCGATGGAACTACCGGGTCCCTGCGGTCGGCGCCAGTCGGCGCCGGTCATCCAGGTCCACCACTGCGAATAATCGCGTAATCCCACGGCATGATCGGGCGGCGTGAACACCAGGGAGCCCGGTTGCAATACTTCCTCCGGCGGTTTGGGCGTGCCGGGCGGCAGCTGTTTTTTCAGCTCTTCCCAGTCGACAGGTCGCTCGGCAACGGTTTTGTAGCCGGTGGCTTCCACAAATTTCCGGAATTCGGCATTGGTCACCTCTGTGGCGTCCATCCAGAACCCCTTCACCTGCACGGTATGCTCCGGCTCTTCGCCGGGGCCCGCCGTCGCATGTTCGCTCCCCATCGTGAAAGTTCCGCCCGGTATCCAGACCATCCCTTCAGGAGCTTCGCCCGGCGGCTGCGGGTCGGCAAGCGCCGGTTCAGGCCGCTCATTCGAAGAAGCGGGTAAATCAGCAGCAGGTCGCTCGTTCTGACAGGCCGCAAATAAAAAGAACAAACCAGCGACAGAAAGCATAATTCTCATAGACCAAATGTTGTTACTGTAAGTTTTGTATATCACCAAAACGACTGGAATATACGAATATTACGGTTGGACCCTTTAAAGCGGTCACCTGAAAAACGAAAATGGCCCGCCTTACGGCGAGCCAAGTTCCATTTTGGATAAAGTTGGTGATCGTATGTAATTGTTAAGAACCGAAATCGTCAAATGCGATATTCTCCTCGGGTACGCCCAGTTCATCCAGCATCTTCATCACGGCCTGCAGCATCAGCGGAGGTCCGCAGAGGTAGTATTCCACCTCTTCCGGCTCCGGGTGTTCCTTGAGGTAGTTATCGAACACAACCTGGTGGATGAAACCGGTCGGACCATCCCAGTTATCATCGGGCAGCGGATCCGAGAGGGCGATATGATAGGAGAAATTATCGTAATCCTCTTCGATGTCACGGAAATCCTTGGTGTAGAACAATTCGCGCAGGGAGCGACCGCCGTACCAGTAAGAGACTCTCCGGTCGCGAGTATTCAGCGTATGGAAGAGATGGAAAATATGAGAGCGCAGCGGCGCCATACCAGCGCCTCCGCCGATATATATCATCTCTTTCTTAGTCGGTTTGATAAAGAATTCTCCGTAGGGACCGGAAATAGTGACTTTATCGCCCTGCTTACGCGAAAAGACGTAAGAGGAGCAGACCCCGGGGTTGACCGGCATCCAGGTATTGTTTTTTCTGTCCCACGGCGGCGTGGCAATACGGATATTCAGCATTACAATATTGCCTTCCGCCGGATGGTTGGCCATGGAGTAGGCGCGGAACTGCTCTTCGTCATTCTTCATGGTCAGGTCCCACATTTTGAACTTATCCCACTCTTCCTGGTAGGTATCCGCTGCTTTGTCCATACGCGGGTGAGCGGTGATATCGAAGTCTTTGAAATCCACTTCGACAATGGGCACGTCAATCTGCACATATCCGCCCGACTCGAATTCGAGCATTTCTCCTTCGGGAAGTCTTACCACAAATTCCTTAATAAAAGTGGCTACGTTGTAGTTAGACACTACTTCGCATTCCCATTTGCGGATGCCGAAAATTTCTTCGGGCACGCGGATCCGCATGTCGGAGCGAACCTTTACCTGGCAGGCCAGGCGTTTGTTCTCGGCTACTTCCCGGCGGGTGAGGTGGTTCAACTCAGTAGGCAGCACTTCGCCGCCGCCTTCGTCGATGTGGCACTCACACATGGCGCAGGTTCCGCCGCCGCCGCAGGCGGAAGGCAGAAAGATATTCTGATCGGACAGGACGTTCAGCAAAGAAGAGCCCGGTTTGGCTTTCAGAGGTTTCTCTTCATCACCGTTGATGACGATATTGACATCACCCTGCGGCACCAGTTGCTTCCGTGCGAAGATCAGAAGGAACGAAAGCGCAAGGATTACGGCTGTAAAAACCAGCACGGCCAGGCCAATCGTGGTAAAGCTTATCTGTAATAAAATCATTGCTTTCCTATTGTGGGTTATGCTATTTTATTTCTTTTCATCCGCGTTGTATGCGACGCGGGGGCACATTTGTTTTGTCTGTTTACAGCTTCAACCCTTTCAGTATACATGGCGTGAGATAGGCACTATGTTTTTCGGCTTCTCACTTCCGGTTTCAAATCAGTTTCCACCGCTGGCCAGCGCCGCCGGGTCAATGCCCATCAGGGACATGAAGGCGATGCCCATCAAGCCGGTGATGATGAAGGCCATCCCCAGCCCACGCAATGCCGGTGGTACGTTGGAGTAGCGGATTTTCTCGCGAATGGCTGCGATAGCGATGATTGCCAGGAAGAAGCCGAAGCCGCCGCCCAGGCCGAAGGCAACTGATTCGCCAAAGTTGTACTCACGCGATACCATGAACAGCGACCCGCCGAGAATAGCGCAGTTTACGGTGATCAGCGGCAGAAAGATACCCAGTGCGGCGTAAAGCGCCGGAGAGACCTTCTCCACCACCATTTCCACCAGCTGCACCATGGATGCGATAACCGCGATGAATATGATGAAGCGCAGGAAGGTAAGATCTATACCGAAGATGCCGCTTTCGCTGAGCAGGAAGGTCTGTATCACCCAGTTGATCGGCATCGTGATGCCGAGTACAAAGATAACCGCCAGGCCGAGGCCGAAAGCCGTGTTCACGGTTTTGGATACGGCCAGATAGGAACACATGCCCAAAAAGTAAGCCAGCACCATGTTCTCAATAAAAGCCGCTCTGATGAAAATATTTATGAATTCGCCCATTATGGAAATGCTTTTGCTTTGTCAAAATTAAGTTTAAGCAGGTAGGTAGCACTACCTTCTCATCAGGATACGTCGACCAGCTTAGTGTTGTAGCTGCGCTGTATCCAGATCAGGATACCGATGATAAACATGGCTGCCGCCGGCAGTACCATCAGGTTGTTGTTGGCGTACCAGCTGAACCAGCCGTTATTGACCGTATCAATCCAGTAGTCCGTGGAGGGGCCGATGATTTTCAGTTCGATGGGGCTGCCGGCAAAGAGAGAGCCTTTACCGAAAACCTCCCGGATGGTTCCCACCGCGATCAGGATGGCGCCGTAACCAAGGCCGTTGCCGATGCCGTCGAGAAAAGAGCGCCAGGGCTTGTTGGCCATAGCGAAAGCTTCCAGACGGCCCATCACAATACAGTTGGTGATAATCAGACCGATGTATACCGACAACTGCTTATAGATGGGGTAGTTAACTGACTTCAGCGTCAGCTCAACGACCGTCACCAGGGAAGCGATAATCACCAGCTGCACGATCATGCGGACCTGCTTGGGAATGTAACTGCGCAAAAGGGAGGTAAATAAACTGGAAAAACCCAGTACGAAGATCACGGCAACTGACATAACGACCGAGGGATAAACCAGCGAGGTAACAGCCAGCGCTGAGCATATCCCCAACACCTGAACGGTGATCGGGTTATTGTCGTTTAGCGGGTCGGCGATCAGCTTACGCTCCGTTTTGCCAAACTCTATTATTGGCTCTTTCTTTTCCTTTTCGGTGGTGATTTCAGCCATTGCTGTTTTTTTTGGTGTAAAGTCTTTTAAAGTGTTTTTACTACTTACTGCACCAACATGCCCTGTTGGCGTATGGTGTTAAAATACGGCAGGTAATACTCGATGCCGCGCTGCAGCATTTCCGTGACGCCGTCGCAGGTTACCGTAGCACCGGAGATACCATCAACCTGATGCTCTTCATCTTTGGCGCCGCCCTTCATTACCTTTACGGATACATAATTCCCGTTTTCAAAAATCTTTTTTCCTTGAAACTGTTCAGCGAAACCAGGATTATCTTTGATTTCCGCACCCAGCCCCGGCGTTTCCCCCTGATGATCGAAAGAAGCGCCGGCGATGGTATTCAAATCGCTTTCCAGAGCGATAAAGCCCCAGATTTCATCCCAGAGCCCATTGCCCCGTACCGCGATAATGTAGAACTTATTACCGTCCTGATTATAGATGTACAGCGGTAGCTTGCGCTGCGGTTCGGGAAGTTTGCGCTCTTTGGCCATTACTATGTCTTCGGCGTCCATACCGGGAACAACTTCTCCCTCCATGTTGAGCACTTTTTGCTCCACCTGTTGGTTAAAGGTTTCCACTACCTCCTGATCACTTAGGTCACCGACTTGTTTGCCTTCCGGCAAATACTCTTCCACGGCGGAAAGCACCGCCCGTTTGTCGAAGATTTCTTCGTTCAGGGCTGCCTTCGTTTTAGTAGCTTCCCGCAGGCCGGTCAGCGCTACGGCTACGATTGCCGTCAGGGCTATGATGAATCCGATTATATAATTTGTGCTTTGCACTGTTGTAAGTTTTATTTTTTACGAAACAGGTCTTTTCAACCTTTACTTATTCAATCCTCTTTAGGCCACTGCTTTGGCCCGTTTCAGGCGCCGGTTCATGTTGCTCTTCAGTACGTAATGATCGATGAGCGGAGCGAAGACATTCATGAAAAGAATAGCCAGCATCCAGCCTTCGGGATAAGCCGGGTTCATCACGCGGATAATGATGCCTATAAAACCGATCAGGAACCCGTAGATCCATTTCCCCATAGCGGTAGAAGTAGCGGTCACCGGGTCGGTCGCCATAAATACGATCGCGAACCAGAAGCTGCCCATGTAGAATTGATAGTACCAGGGCACCTCCATAAAGGCCGTAGCTCCCCAGGCATTAAGCAACAGCGCCATAACGGCCGTGCCGAACACGCCGGCAAGCATAATCCGCCCGTCGGCAACGCCGGTGACAACCATGAAGAGCGCACCGATCAGAATGAGCGGCTTGGAAGTTTCTCCGATTGATCCCGGAATAGTTCCCCACCACATCTGACTCTCGGTATATACCTGGGTGACGTTATCCCAGCCGCCCTGGAAGGCCAGGCTGAGCGGTGTAGCCCCGGTATACCCGTCAACGACGGTTGATTTCACATCGTATAGTGACCAGCCGAAACTATCGAAGAGCGGGTTGAGCACACTGAGGTGAAACCAGTCGTAACTGGCCGCGGCACCGGATTCCATCGCGCTGAGCCCGGCCACCCATACTTCGTCTCCCGAAATATCGGTCGGATAGGCGAAGAAGATGAATACACGAGATAACAAGGCGATGTTCAGCACGTTCATACCTGTTCCACCGAAAGCTTCTTTACCGATCCAGACGGCGAAAGCCACCGACAAGGCCAGAATCCACAGTGGAATATCCGGCGGCATGATCAGGGGAATAAGGGCGCCGCTGACGAGAAAGCCCTCTTCGATACCGTGCCCCTTTTTGTAGGCATAGTAAAATTCAATACCCAGGCCGACGACGTGCGTCACGATCCAGATGGGAAGCAGCTGCACCAGGCCGTAAAAAACCTTAAGGTGGAAGGCCTCCAGAAAACCGGTGTGTTCGCCCAGCGCCACAAAGTGCTGATGACCGATATTATAGGTGCCGAAAAGATAAGCCAGTTGCAGCGCCAGTACGACGTGTACCATAAGCCGTTTCAGGTCCATTCCGTCGCGGATGTGAACGCCCCCTTTCGTCGTTTCGTCCGGCGTGAAGGCAAAGGTAAAGAACCCGTCGTACAGCGTGTGAAGGAAAGTTCCCTTGTTGGGTTCAATTCGCTTGAAAAATTTAAGCAATCCCTTTTTCATTTATAGCGAGTTTCTTTTGTCGTTTAAGTTGAATTATCCTTGTTCGCGCATCGTATCCAGCCCTTGCCGCAGAATTTGCTGCAGCGGCTGTTTGGAGGTACAAACAAATTCGCAGATCGCAACGTCCTCTTCACTGAGTTCTTGAATACCGAGGCCCTCCATTTGTTCAAAGTCATTGATGAGAATCGCTTTCATCAGCTGCTGGGTGTGAATATCCATCGGCAGCACTTTCTCATAATCGTGGGTGACGACAAAGGCACGTTTTTCACCGTGCGTGTTGGTATCAACCTTGAACTTGATATCGCCGGGCAGGAGAAAATTCGGAAAAGTTCGAGAAATGGTAGGTCGCAATGACGACGGAATTAACCAACCGAACATCTCAAAATCGTCTCCTTCCTCAATCACCGTTACCTGATCATCGAAGAAATTGAGGAAGCTATCCTCTTTTTTAGCATCACCGGAAAGCACGTCGCCGGAAATAATGCGGACATGATCGTTGGCCAGATTGTCCTGCAACAAATCACTGAGGTTGGCGCCCAGGTGTGTGCGCACGTACTTCGGTTCTTTCAGCTCCGACCCGGTGAGGGCGACGACACGCTCGGTAACGAACTTCCCCTGTTGAAATAACGCACCCAATGTAATGACTTCCTGCACACCCAGCACCCAGATTTTATCGCCAGGTCCGATGGGCTTGATGTGGTGAATCTGAACACTGACATTACCGGCCGGGTGTTTCCCCTTAAACCAGTATTTCTTCACATTTCCGGCCTCCGTGAATATTGCTGAGGGCGCTTCATCCTTACGGGCATCCAGGCTGAGGTGTACGGCCCCTTCCGTCAGTTTATTCAGTACATCGAGCCCTTTTTGGAAATCCTCGCCCCGGCCTTCCACGATTAAATTCAGGTCGGGCGCCAGCGGCGCCGTATCGAAGGTCGTGATGAATATATCGCGGGGAGCTTCTTCCGGGTCGGGAACTACGTTGAAGGGACGCTGCCGGATCATCGGCCATACGCCGGATTCGAGCAGGTAGCTCACCAATTCCTGGCGACTGCTTTTTTCCAGATCGAAGGATTCGTACTCGCGAAACTTTTGCGTTTTATCGGCCAGAATGACAACTTCCGTTATGGCCCGCTTAGCGCCGCGATTGATGGCGATCACCTCCCCGCTTACCGGAGCGCAGAACTTCACATCGGGCATATTCTTATCGAAAAAAAGAGGATCACCAGCTTTAACTTCATCTCCTTCTTCTACCAACAGCTTGGGAATGGGCTTTAGTCCGACGAAGTTAGGCGGCTGTACAGCGTAAGTCTTCGCCCGCGCCTCCTCCACTTTTTCAGAGGAAGCTTCACCCTCAAGTGAAATATTATACCCTTTTTTCAAAGCAAACACAGGCAGCTGGCCATTGACATATTCCGGAAGATTGGAGGGAATCAACTCACTCCAGTCCGGAAAGAGTGAAAAGCTGCCGCCTGGCTTCTCAGCGCCGATTTGTTTGGCTTCGATATTCAGTAAGTTATCCGAAACCTGAACAACGAGGGCAAAGAAAACAAGGACTGCCAGAGCGAGCAGTATATAGATCAGATAATTGGAACTGCTTGATCCATTCTGGGCATGCGCCAAATTGGAACTCCCCAATAAGAGCAGCAGTAGCGTAACTTTGGTTAATCCGTTTCTCATCCCAAATTTTGCTTGTCTTATCCCTGCCGGTTTTGTGTGGCTACGGGAAAACACGGTTCTAAAAATCACCGCAAATATAGAAAGCTTTTTAGTAAAAAATAATCTAGCTTTCTTCAATGTTCGGAGAGCCATATTATTTAGATAAATTCTAAATAAAGGCGCATTTTGCTAAAAATCAAAAACTTACAGGAAGCCTCGACCCATAATTTTAAAATGGGCTGCTCTCTTGGGTCTTTCTTGTTCACATTTGAGTACACTCCGATCTGTCCTTCGTTCTGCAACTGTTAGGAAAACAATGCGGATACTATCTGGTTCGCGGCAATACCGTGATTTCAGTCAGCTAACTGTCAAGTCGGGCAGAGATGTACTCCATGCCTCTCATCAACTTTCCAACTTTTCCAACCTGTACACCCTCAACCAGCGCCGGTACCCCCACACAGCGATGATCGTATAGGCCAGCATCAACAGTGCGTAAAGATAAAGTTCCCGGCTGGCATACAGCCCCACCGAAAAAGCGTCGATCAGGATCCAGTAGACCCAGTTGCTCAGCACCTTCCGGGTAACGAGGTAAGTGGCGATAAAGCTGAAGATAGTGGTGTGCGCATCCAGGAGGGGCATCTGAGCGTCGGTATACCGCTTCAGAAAGAAGGCCAGCAGTAAGGACAAAGCGACCCCTATGATGATGGCAAACAGGTGTTGCCGCCAGCGCCAGGTAGTGATGGACATCTGATGGGTCTCGCCGGCGTCCCGGGCATGCGTCCAGGCCCACCAGCCGTAAATGCCGGCGCCTACGTAGTAGAAGTAGAGTATTGATTCAGCGTAGAGTTTGGAAATGTAAAACAGGTAAATGCTGAGTGCCGACCCCACGATGCCGAACAGCCAGCACCAGATGTTCTCCCGCGCGGCCAGCACCACGTAGATGATCCCCGCAATCACCGAGGCCACTTCCGCCCAGTGCAGGTTAAGGGCTACTTGGGCAAGATCTTCCCACCAATTCATTGATAAGACATTTTAGCTGAAAGCCGGCCAAAAATAGATAAAGGCAGATATACCGCCAAAAGAGGCCGGCGTTACCGACAGTTACTGTTGGGTCAGCTCACTCAATATCGAACTGGTATTGAATCGTCTCAATGATCGGGGCCTCTGTTTCCGGCATGACGTTATCGAGGATGATATCGACATCGATCACCTCGGCCTCCTCTTTTTCGGTACTGTCGAAGATGACCTTGATCTGTCCCTTTTCACCGGGTTTAACCGGATCGGTACTGTACTCGGTGGTCGTGCAATCGCAGGCGGAGATGACGGAAATGACCAGGTCGGTATCGCCGCGGTTCGTGAATTGGTAGATATGTTCGCGTTTTTCTCCGCGTTTGACGGTACCGAAGTCGACCATTCTCTCTTCGAATTGCATGATCGGGACATCCTTGGTCACTCCTTTCCCATGGAGGGAGGACAATTTGTGGATGCGCAGGGTATCGTTGCTGCTTTGCGGCAGCTGCTGCCGGTCGGGTTGTTCGTTAGAATCCTGGCGGCGCAGGCGCTTGCGCTCGATGATGATGGAAGTAGGGCCCTCGATGATCTGAAATTCGGTGCGCCGGTTAAAAGCGTGGCCAACTTCCTCCTGGGCTTCGTTATTCAGGCTGTCGATAAAGCCGGGTGTCAGCACATCTCCTTCTTCCAGGTAGGCATACCTGGCGGCATCCTTAGCTTTAATCGTATAAGGCACCGTTTCGCCGTACCCTTTCGCCTCCATACGCGCCCGGGGGATTCCCTTGCGAATAAGCCAGCGGCGAGCCGATTCGGCCCGGCGCTGCGAGAGATTTTCATTGTAGGCGTCATCGCCGCGGTAGTCGGTGTGGGAGCGCAGTTCGATGATCATTTCGGGATATTCGTTCATCAGTTCGAGCACGACCTCCAAATCGCTTTCCGCTTCATCCTTAATGCGATCGCTATCGAAATCGTAAAGGATGTTTTCCAGTACGATAGGCTCCTCGAGGGTCAGGGTATCGTAGCGCGGTTCTGCCGGCGCCTTAGGTTTGGGTTTAAGATAGAAACGCTGCTCGAAGGTCTTGGAATCGGTGAGGCCGGCGGTGTTCAGTTCGGCGGTATCCGCGTAGTAATCCGGATGATCAGCGATGATCATATAAGGCATTTCGAGTTCGAGATCGAAGTCGAAGCGGTTTCCGGTTTCCTGAGTTTGTTTGTCGACCGGGCCGGGCGTATTATTCTGCATTGGGACAATGGAAACGGTTCCGCCTTTGAGCACCTGCCGTTCATCGTTGAACAGGCCCACTACGAGGTCGGCATAAATCTGGGCGATGGATACCGTGTAGATATCATCGCAGCAAGTTCGCCCGTGCACCGAGCGTCCGCCGGGTCGATTGGAGGTCAACACACCGTTGGAGCCCTCGGCGTCGAGGCTGAAGTAGCGATCGTCAACACCGGTATTATAGGCTTTCCCCATATTGGCGGGATCGCTCCAGCGCTCGCCGTCCCAGGTGCTGTAGAAAATATCAAAGCCGCCGATTCCGGGGTGGCCGGTGGAGCTGAAGTAGAGGGTGCCGTCGCGGTAATGGGGGGTTTCTTCATCGGCTGCGGTATTGATTTGCGGACCGAGGTTGACAGGATCGCCGTAGCTGCCCTCCCCTTCCCGGGTGGCATAATAGATATCAAAACCACCGTAGCCGCCTGGCATATCCGAGACGAAGAAAAGCACTGCTCTTCCGTAGAGTTCACCCGGTGTAGGTTGCTTGGCGATGTAATCTCCATTGACGCCCTCCACCTCCCGGGCGGGTCCCCAGTTGTAGTCACCCCCAACGCTGTAATAAATATCGCTGTCGTCAACAATATTACCGCTGAGCGTAGCACGGGTGAAGTACATGGTATTCCCA
Source organism: uncultured Saprospiraceae bacterium (assembly GCA_964632995.1). Lineage (GTDB taxonomy): Bacteria > Bacteroidota > Bacteroidia > Chitinophagales > Saprospiraceae > CAZWDL01. The sequence goes on along the minus strand of CAZWDL010000073.1, from coordinate 11,528 downwards.
TCGGGGGAAAGGGCCACATTGCCGACGTGAAAACCGGGGCGGTTGATTTCGTCGCTCAACGCCACGGGTTCTTCCCATCCCCGTTCTCCCTTCGTCGTGGTAAAAATGCGGGCAAAATATTCTTCCTTTACTTCGTCAAAAATGATGACATCCCTGGTATCGCCAAAGCTGGAATAATACATGACGCTGCCAGCGCGATTGAGCACGGCCGAGTACTCAGAGAAAGGCGAATTGATATCGCGGTCGGCCATTTCCACCGTAGCGCCTTTAGTCGTATTGGGCATTTCGATGGCCATTTCAGCGCCGGTCAGTTCATTTTCAGCGAGTGCTTTTAGTTTGGGATCATTCGTATGATTGATAAATTGCTGCAATTCGGGGATGGCCTCCTGATACTTTTCGTTCATTTTGAGGATGCGGCCGTAGCGAAAACGCAAATCGGCATACTGGTTTTCATCATCGCGACGAAACAGCCGGGCGTACCATCGTTCCGCGCGGATATAGTCGCGCAGCTTATAGTGCAGATCGGCGATGATGGGAATCAGGCTTTCGTCATTGCGTTCTTCGTAAGCTTTCTCATACCACTCCAGCGCGTTGTAGTAATCTTTCAGCTCCAGGCGTTCCTGAGCCACCTTAACCATTGTTTCGTATCTGGCTTTTTTAATAGGCTGAGCCCAGGCTTGGGAACTCAGGCCGCTGATGAGGATGCACAATAGGATATATCTCATGGTTATCTTCGTTTTCTCCCTGGTAAACTTTATTGAGTAACGCAATTCAGGCACCGGAATAGTTTTAATAAAATGTTAAAACTCCGGGCAAAGAATAGCTGGGTCTACCTCGGGTTCTTTAAAGATCTTGAAAATATAGGAGGCTGCGATTTCGAAGCCGCCCACCGAATTGGTGGTGCTGGACAGGGAAGAGGTGTTGATATCGTAGGCCAGCGCGACGCGCAGGTCATCCACATCAATGCCCACCATCAGCGGTACAGCGTCGCCGAAGCGGTAACCGGTGCCGAAGTTGAGGCGGATATTTTTTCCGGGTTTGATCAGGTACCCTCCCCATAGCTGTACCATAGCCTCACTGGTGCCTTCGGTTGTTTGAAAAAGGAAAGTAGGGGAAAAGCGCCATTTGTCGGTGATGTCGTACTGAAAGCGACCATGAGCGGTAGTGGTCATCGGCCGTTCCGGTTTTCTTCCCAGGCTGTCGCTGAGAATACCGTACTCCGGTGTCAGGGCGTGCCCGACGGCGGCGCCAAGTTCCAGGCTGCTCTGGTCATTGATTTTGGAGCGCAGCATAAGCCCGGCGCCGAAGTCGATGAAGGATTTCTTTCCGTTGCCCTGCCGGTCCTGGCTCTCCCCTGCCGTGAGGCCGCCCCCGCCGAAGCTTTCATCGATCTCGTCCTCAAATACCAGCTCTGTAGAATTGAGGTCGATACGGCGGGTGATACTTCCGCCCTGCAGGCCCAGCGTCAACACGCTATTGCCTTGTTTGCCCAGGCCAAGGTGATAGGCCGCCGACAACATAGACTGATTGGTGCGCAGATTACCGACCCCGGCCCGGTCACTGACCAGCATACCTCCGACACCCACCCAGTCGTTGTCACCAAATCCGCGGATGATCGGAGCATCTACGTAAAAGGAAGGAGTGCGATAGCCTTCGAAGTTGGATATGGTACGCCACTGATCGCGATAGATCCCTCCTACCCGCGCCGTACCGTAAAAGGCGCCGGTCTGGGCCGGGTTAAGGGTCAGAGGCGACATATTGTATAAGGTGAAGTGAATATCTTGTGCCGTCAGGGTGCCGAGGGTGATTGCTGTAAGGAAAAAGAGTAAAAGGGTGCTTTTTTTCATAAACGCGCTTTTGTATAGTCTTAGGGTGGGGAGCAAAGCTTCCCCCTTTCGCATGGTTGTCGAATGAATCCGAAATATAGGCTTTTTCTGCAACAATTCGGAAAAATCAAAAGAAGGGTTGAAGCCGTAAAGGTTCGAGTGGGAGCAATTGGAAGAGGATGCGTTTTTAAGAGGGATCCGGAAATTAGCAATCCCGTTGCAGACCACACGTGCATGGTAGTCTGCAACAAGTCGGTTTCAAAGACCGGAAGCGGCGAGCCCGCTCAGGAAACAGCGGGGCTGTCCTTCTTACCTGGAAGTACAAATCAGCAGCGTCTTTCTTACAAAACTTTCGCATTGCTTACCGGCCGCGCCTCGGTGCTGGTGAAAATATATTCCACCGGCGCTGTGAGAAAGCTTCGGGAAAAGGGGGAGGGATGATTAGCCTGCGAAAGATGTTTTTTGCGATCTGCCGGTCACTGAACAGCGAGTGGAGATCACGGGTGCATCGATTTTCACTTCTAATCATCCCCGGCACCCCAAAAATACCCAACTACGAGTTTTCCCTACTTCTTTATCAGCCTTTATAGCTGCTGCATTTTACGGGCGGCTTTCAAGCGAGAAGTTACGGATGAAAGCCGCCTGTAAAACGGCAGCCAAAACATGGATGAAGAGCCGGCCCCGGCTTTGGTGCGCCGGGAGCCGGTTTTCTCAAAGAGTCTCAGCCTATGCCGCAGACTCCCTGCTTTACTGCTATCATTAACAAATATAAGATATAAGGGTGGGACATGTTGGGACATCTTGGGACATGTTGGGACATCTTGGGACATCTTCCAGAAAATCGGCGTTTTTTTTCACCAGTGACTCCAGCATTTTTAGAGTGTGATGCTTTCCAATGCTCAGGAATGGAAGTTTTCTATTTTCAAGGCCTGCAAAACAGATGCCTCCGGAATATCCCGCATACACCGGAAATGTCCTTTAGGACACTGTTGATACCCGATTTTTGAACAAGGCCGGCAGGGCAAGCCCTGCACTTCCACGGTTTGATTACGGTGCAGTCCTTGAGGATAGTAGGGATACATACCGAATTCAGGAATGGTATTTCCCCACACAGAGACGATATCCTTGCGGAAAGCGGCGGCAATATGCATCAGGCCGGTGTCATGGGTGATCACCTGCCTGGCCTGGCGTACGAGAGATGCGGACTGGTGCAGGCTAAGCCGGCCGCAGGCGTTGATGACGTGCCGGCCCGCGGCATCTGCAACGGCTTCTCCCTCCTCCGCATCAGCAGGGCCGCCAAGCAGTACCACGGGCAGGGGGATTGCCCCACACAAGGCGATCAGTTTTTCTCGCGGCAGGCGTTTGGTGGCGTGGGCCGCCCCGATAGCAAAAGCGATATAGTTGGAGCCGGGAGATTTTTTTTCTTCCGCTCTGAAATGGGAAGGCAGGTTCTCGCGAAAGAAGCGATCGATGTCCACTTCTTCCTCCGGGGGGGTAAAGTAATCAAGTCCCTGCCCGTCGTTGACGATGCCCAGGGGTTCGGCGGCGCCAAGATAACGATCGACAATATGACGATCGGGCAAGCGGTTGATTTTGAAATTAACCATCAGCCATTTCTGCAGGTTGAGCTTATCAAAAGCATAACTTTTCACGCGCCATAAGCCGGCTTTCACCTGCAGGCTTCGCAGGTTTTTATGCAGATCGATAAGGACATCATAGTTTTCCCGCCGCAGCTGCGGCATCACCTCTCCTACCCTCTTTTCAATGGTGTACACCTTATCTATATAGGGATTCGGCTCCAGGATCTGCCTGAAAGCCTGCTTGCTGAGATAATGCACTTCGGCGTTCAGCTGCTGTTTTAAACAGCGCAGCACCGGGCTGGTCAGCACGATATCACCGATGGAAGAAAAACGGATGATGAGAATTTTCAAAGCTGAATGTTTATCCGGCCATGCAAAGCCGGGGCAGGTTGGGAAGTTGAAGGTTACTGCAGTGCTACCTTTTCCACCTGAACGTTTTCGATATCGATACGGGATAATTCCTCCAGTTCACCTTCCTCAAAGCGCTGCGCAAAGGAAGCCACATCCATGGTTTTCTCCGTTGGTTTGTAATTGATATAGTCGGCGAAGCGAATGCCGTCGACCGTACGCACATTGTAGGCTTCGCGGAAGCGTGCGCCGCCGCCTTCCGTTTCGTAATTATAAGCCAGATAATCCATGGTATAGTTATCGCGGTGGAACCAGTAAATGAACTCATCCTGAAAATCCTTGCCGCCGCCTTTCTGCCGGAAGGTCACCTTAACTTTGTGATAGGGTTTCCCTTGGACACTTTCCTCGCCGAGGTATTCCTTAATGGCTGCCGGATCGTTGAGGTAATAAGGCAGCAAAGCGAAGTATATCACTGAATTGACGGAGTTGGCGTAAGCCGCGCTGTCCTTTGCCGGTAAATCCACCCGCTCGCCATTAAGCTCCCGGTAGAACATTTCATTGGTCAGCACATCCCAGATGCGGTCGCCCGTGGTATCGGTGAAGATGCGCTCGTAGGTGAACTGCCCGTCCTCCCGGGTAGAAACGTAACGGCGACCGCGGAAGTCAAATTCAATCCGACGATCATCTATCAGATCGCCGCCGTGGGCTTCGATGGCCCCGTCTACGATGGGCTGGGCTTTGCCGGAAGGTTCTTCCTGCATCGTTTCTTGTGGCTGAGCTTTTTCCGTTTTCTGATTAACGGGCTGACAGGCAATGAAAAGACTAGCGATAAGTAATGAGAAAATGCGAAGCTTATAATCCATAGTTTTTTTATTGTGAAATCAAGAACTATCGCGGTGCGGAATAAGGAATGAATTGACGGGGGACTTTCTCTTCGAAATTGCCCTGTCAATTAAACAGGATTCCCATCGCGCTTTTGAGCTGCAAAAATGATATTCCCTTTGGATTTTAAGATGTCATAAAATGGACAAGGCCGAGAGGCAGCTGGAAATTATTCATCCCACTACTGCGGCAATTAGCTCAGTCCCAGTTTTCGAATGAAGAAGATCATTCCCGCGAGTAATAGAAGCATAATTAACCAGATGAGCAGTGAGCGCACGCGATGTTTTCTGGCGGTTTTTTCCTCCCACCAGAACTTGGGACGGATGCCGGCCAGGTAAAAAGTCACGATACCGGCGATGTTGACGCAAATGATATTGGCCATGTAGATGAGGAAAGAATTGAGCGCGGGCACCCACAGCTGGCCACCCAGGAAGAGCCCGGCTCGCATCAGGGGAGGTAACAAAGCAGCAGCTACCATAACCCCCACCAGCGAAGTGGCCTGTCCCATCATCAGACTGAGTACGCCGGCAAAACCGCAGGTCAGGGCCAGCGCAATATCCCGGTACTCAATAAAAATGTCGTGCCCGATATTGCTGACCCCCGTATCGATATATCCCCATACGACCGATATACCAAAGGCAATCAAGGTGCCTACGACAGCTGTCCGCAGAGAGTTGCGCACCATCTTCAGATCCCCTACAGTCGTTCCAAAGGCCAGGGCTACATTAGGCCCGAGAAAAGGAGCGATGACCATCGCTCCGATGACGATCGCCGTATTTTCTTTCAAAATACCAATGCCGGCAACGATGGCTGAAAGGACGAAGAGCAAAACGAAATTCAACGTCAATTTCGCGGAGCCTTGTACGTCGTTGCGCAATTCTTCTTTACTGATACGAACAAACCGCCCCAGATTTATTTGATTCTGCTCTTCTTCTTCCGTCTTTTTCGCCGGCTCCTCTTCCTCCTCTTCCCGCTCAATTTTGGGGATCACCGCCTCCACATTGGTCAAAAAGACCTGGTGAATGCCGTTCTGCTTATCCGGATCCAGGGCGTCGAAAACAGGTTCGGCTCCTTCCGATAACAAGAGTCCCCGGATAAGGAGCTGACCTTCTCTCATCGAAAAGCCGTGAACTCCTACAATCTTATGCTCTTCGAGCACTTCCCGGATTTTTTCCTCCTGGTCTTCTTCGGCTCGTATTTCTATTAAACGTAAACTCATTAATCCCCAAAATAGGCATTGTTACCAATTTTTTATGAACCTCGGCGCCACTTTGACAATCGCGATTTTTTTAACCCACCTACAAGCTCTCCGGGCAACCCGCTGAGCTTTCCCTTTCGGCCCTCTCCCCCGCCCCGTTTTCCTTTGAGCAAATTACGGCTGCCGATCCCACCCGGATCAATCTCAGCACCGGCGATTTAATCCTGAAGCGAGATAGAAGAAACGGCTTTTCTTCCGTGCGGGAACAGGCGAGTAGCAGAGTGAGAAGAGATATCTCCAGATAACGGAAACAAAATTTCCGGGGTGACAGGTGGTACGACATAAGTTATGAGGGCTTGATTTGGTCAATTGACGGGGTGACTCCGGTAATTATCTCACGACGCTCCACAAAATACATAGAAATCGTAAACCAGCAGATAACTTTCACCCGCGTAGTGTTCCGGGCGCAGGCGTTTGCGATGCAATTGCATCAGGCTTTCCTCTTTTTGCATCAGGTTATACAGGGTGCGGGTCACTTTGGCGTAACGTTCCACGTCATTGGTCGGCGGTAGTTGGGCGACACCCAGTTTTTTCAGGGTATTGACGAAAGCCTGAAAATCGTAGAGCGCATAGCGATCCGGATAGCGAAAAGCCAGATAGAGAAACACCATGTGGTAATCATCGTCGTGGTAATGGTTATTCTCTATGCGATGCGGGTACTCTTTTTTATAATTCTCCAGCAACTCATCGCAGTAGAAAACGAAACGGCTGCAACGCAGATCCAGACTCTTACTCTCGTCGAACAGCTCGCGAAACATCGAGCGCACAAAGTCGGGGGCCAGCCGGATGAATTCCAGCATCATGCGCTTGGGCTCGTAGTTCTCGCGGTTCCACAGGCGGCGGGTTTGGCTGTTTTCCAGGCTGCTGTCGTACATAGCGGCCAGGTCGGGCGCTTGCAGGTCCCAGTTTTCCTGAAAGATGCGCTGCGATTCCCAGATGTAAAGCCGCTTCTGCCCGCGCCGGGATTGCAGGTACTGACGGAAAGCTTCGAACTGTTGCCGGATGAGTTTGAGTTGCATGGAAAAGAAATTTTGCTGACTTAGACGCCGGTATTCCCCGTGTGGTGTATTCCATGGAGTTTGCTGTTGGTGTCGTTTTGCGCCTTTCGGCAAATGAGGTTTAATTTTTTCACTTAACCCGGAAAATACTTTGGCCTCTTATAACGAAGAACCCATGAATGATCCGGATTAAGATCATTTTTACGAAAACAGGAATTCGTTAGAGCATGGCAAAAGAGTTACGGATAGGCCCAATATCAACAAAAGGAAGGTAAAAACATTACAACGAAAAGCTAACGACAAGAATGGCCAAACAAGTTCTTAATCAGAATCTCGGGTCAATGAAAATCTCTCCGTCAATATAAACTAAAGCTTCTTGGCCTCGAAACTCAATGTTTGTCATAGATAAAGCCAGTTCCTTCGCTTCCAATTTTGATCTTGCCTGAACCACTAACTCCTCTTCCTCAAGATTTAAGTGTTCTTTTGTAAGCGGATTAATACCTTTTTTCCGGACAACTTTTACTGTAAATTCTTTCCTTTGCGCCATGCAACTTTGATTATACTAGATTAGAACAAAAACATTTAAACTTAAACTATTATGGTTTTATCAAGAATTTACATAGTTTTCCCTAACTTAGAGAAATTCTCTTAATTTTATTGAAATTAATATCGGTTTTCCAATGTTTGGATATTATGAATTTTTCAGCGGCGGAGGAATGGTGAGAGCCGGTCTTGGAAACGGGTGGAACTGCCTGTTTGCAAATGATTACGATGAGAAAAAAGCAGAAACCTATAAAAGAAACTGGAGTAGCGACGAACTCCAAGTTAAAGATATTAGAGAATTAACAGTTAAAGACCTCCCAATCGGCGCCAATCTGGCATGGGCCTCATCTCCTTGTCAGGATTTATCTCTTGCGGGAAAAGGTAAAGGACTAAATGGCAAAAGAAGCGGAACTTTCTGGAGTTTCTACGATCTGATGAAAAACCTGGGCGCCGATAAGCCTGAGATCATTGTCCTGGAAAATGTTTATGGCACGCTAACCAGCCATGGAGGAAAAGATTTTTTGGCGATCGGAACAGCTTTTTCTGACCTGGGTTATAAATTTGGCGCATTAATAATAGATGCCGCATTATTTATACCTCAAAGCAGGCCCCGTTTCTTTCTGATTGCGGTAAGAAAAGATATCAAAATACCTGGAGCACTCACCAGAACAGCTCCTTTTCCTCTTTGGCACCCTAAAGCTTTGATAAAGGGGTTCAAAAAATTGGAAGAGACAACCGCACAAGATTGGATTTGGTGGAATGTCCCGACTCCAAAAAAAAGAAAAATTAATTTAGTCGATATCATCGAGAAAAGCGTACAAGACGAAAACTGGCACTCCCCGGAATATACGGAAGCTCTTTTGAAAACTATGACTTTCACCAATATGAAAAAGGTCCAGTCCGCTCAGCTTTCCAGTAGAAAACAAGTCGGCACGGTGTACAGAAGAACCCGAAAAGGAAAAGTCAGAGCCGAAATCAGAATTGATGGAATCGCCGGTTGTCTTCGCACGCCCACCGGAGGATCCAGTAGACAAATACTTCTCATCATTGAGGAAGAAAACATCAGATCGAGACTGTTATCACCCAGAGAAACGGCCAGGCTTATGGGCTTGCCAGATAGTTATATCCTACCAGAAAATAAGAATGAAGCCTACTATCTCACTGGAGACGGCGTCGTAGTTCCAGTGGTTAGCCATTTGGCACAATCAATTTTTGAACCAATCCTTGATTATAACTTATTCGGTAAAGAAATCGATTCAGAAATTTATGTCAAAGGAACTCAAAAAACGCTTATCTGATTTTACATCTGCCAATAAATTTTCCACAAAAGGGAAACTCTGCGTCGCTCTTGTCGTTACGGATCATGCAAGAAAAAAAGAAATGCCCTTGGTTCCCAATGAATTGCTTACTAAGAGCGGCGGACAAGTTCAAGGCCTTGGTAAAACCGCTGTTCAAAAAATACTGGGGAGACACGAGATAAAAAAAGTTCTGGCTCAGGAAGGTGGACGAACAAGCAGGGGAAGTATCGATAATATGCAAAAATATGTTGATTTTCTTAACCAACTTGAAAAAGATGAAATACTGAACTTGGAAGAAGTAGAATCCTATTGGATTGAACAGGTTAGAAAATACTTTGCAAGTAAACCATTCAAAATAAACCTCGACCAGTCTATATCCCTCAGAGCCGTTATAGCAGACCTCATTGTTCAGGTTAAAAAAAGACAAGAACAAGCGCCACATATCCAAACCATGGGGGCTGTCCTTCAGCATCTTGTCGGAGCAAAACTTGAAACTGTTTTCCCAGAAGGGAAAAAACTAAAGCATCACAGCTATTCTACTTCCGACGCTCAAACAGCCAGACCTGGGGACTTTTTTTTAGGAGACTCTTCTATTCATGTGACTACTGCACCTAGCGAAGCGCTCATTAAAAAATGCAAAAGGAATCTGGAGCAAAACCTTAATCCAATCATAGTAACCCTGGATGAAAAGGTACAGGTAGCTTTTGGTCTGGCAGAAAACCAAAGACTCTATGAAAGAATTGAAGTGTTCTCCATAGAGCAATTTCTAGCTGTAAACATCTATGAATTAGGAAAATTCGAGAAAAAAGGAAAAACAAGTTCGATAAAAAAATTAATCAAGGCGTATAACAAAGTAATTGATGAGTACGAGACTGATCCCAGTCTACGGATTGAACCTAAATGATTTAAAATGTCTGATGCCTTTTCTAAAAAGAAAAGAAGTGAGATAATGAGACGCGTAACCTCCGGGGATACAAAACCCGAAATGAAGGTTAGAAGGTTGATTTATTCTCTTGGATATCGATACCGGTTACACCGAAAAGACTTGCCTGGAAAACCGGATGTTGTTTTTATTGGTAAAAAGAAAGCTATTTTTGTACATGGCTGCTTTTGGCACGGCCACAGCTGCAAAAGGGGGGCAAGGACACCCAAAACAAACCGAAAATACTGGACGGAGAAAATCTCAAAAAATATCGAAAGAGATAAAAGAAATATTCAGAAGTTGAAGGAAATGGACTGGGAAATACTGATCATCTGGGAATGCCAAACCCGTGACATGGAAGCCCTCTCTGAAATAATCGAAATATTCCTCAAATAAAAATGAGCTTTTTCCACTCCCCCATATAAATTAGAGTCCATCCGGAAAACACCTTAAAACTCATGCTGGGACAATTAATCTGCCCGAATTGCCGGGCCCAAATTTTATCGAAAGACATCAACATTGACAAGCTGGTGGCCAAATGCAACAAGTGCCACCATGTATTCAGCTTCGAAGAAGAAATTCAACAGGCCCAACGACATCGTCCGGAAGTACTTTTACCGCCGGGCATCGAAGCTTACAGTACGCCCAACGAGGTGGATATGATCATCAGCTGGCGGCACAGTAACAGTTCTTTTATGACGTTTTTCACCATACTATGGAACGGCATGCTGCTGCCCTTCGTCTTCGTAGCCTTAGCTTCCGGCGACTTCCGCGTTTTTCTGGGAATTAGCATCCACCTGGCCATAGGCCTCGGGCTGCTGTACAATATGATCGCCAATTTTATCAATACCACGCAGGTCAATGTGGACCGGCAGCGACTGCTCATCGAACACCAGCCCCTGCATTTCCCTTTTTACAAAGAACACCACATTCCCATTACCGATATCCAGCAAATTTTTATCAAAAAATACGTAGCCAGCAAAACGAACGGCACCCCCAATTTCGCCTTCTCCGTCAATGTGGAACTCGATAGCAAACGCAGTATCCAACTGGTACGCGGCCTCAAACACGCCGATCAGGCGCTGTACCTGGAACAGCAGGTAGAGCGCTTCCTGGAAATTGAAGACCAGCCCGTAGAAGAGGAGTGGCTGGGATAGATGGATGGTCAGCCCAGAACGGCAAGGCGCCTGCCAGACTAAGCAGCCGACGGCGAAAAGCCAATCGCGAAGAGCTGATTCGCCCGCTTGGGATTTGATAAATGTTTTTATTTTTATATAATGGAGCGTAAAACCCACCGGTCTTCAGCCGGTGGGATGAAAGCGAGACGCTTTACCCCTGTGACAAGATGTACCGCCGGATCGTATTTGGAGATGCTTCCCCAATCGAACAAACGAAATAGCCATCTGACCAAAAAGTGTGTTCTTTCCAGAAGTGCTTTAACAAGAATGTCGAGTACTTTTTACAAAAAGTTGTATTTTTGGAGTAATCGAAAACTTTCATTGCTGAGCGTGAAAAAGATTCTGCGAACCTACCGTTTTGCGTTATATCCGAACCGGGAGCAAAGAGTATTGCTGGCCAGGCATTTCGGTTGTGTTCGCTATGTCTACAATCACTTTTTGCAAGAGCGAATTGACCAGTATCGAATCCATAAGCAATCGGACAATTATCATGCGCAAGCGCGGGCGCTGACGGTATTGAAGGGGCAGGAAGAAACAAAATGGTTGAAAGAGGTGAATAGTCAAAGTCTGCAATATGCCTTGCGCTGTTTGGAGACGGCCTTTCAGAACTTCTTTGGGGGGCGGGCTCGTTTTCCCCGCTTCAAATCAAAAAGACATAAGAACTCGTTTCGGGTTCCGCAGTGCGTGCGCCTGCA
>CAZWDL010000072.1:0-36897 GCA_964632995.1 uncultured Saprospiraceae bacterium | reverse complement strand
CCACGAAGCCCGGTTCTTTAACGCAGCTCAGCCGGAAAAGAACGAGTATAGATGCTCCTAATTATTTAGTGCCGAAGCCACTAGGTATTCTGATCATGGTCTTACCTCAAATTAAAGCCAAAACATGCAACGCTTTGTCCGTCAAAAACAATGAAACAGCCCGTAAAATTCGCGGGTTCTTCACCCAACACATCGGCCCGCTGCGCTTGCTCTATCTGATTCCGATGCAGGTCGGGGTCTTCCTCATGAGCTTGCAGGCTTTTTTCCCCGGTTGGAAAGTTTGTGAGAATGAACTATGGTTTACCGGACTGGCGCTTTTTTCCCTCAGTTCCTATTTGTTGAACCCCAGGGTGGGACGAGTCGCTGTGCCCGTCTTTATCATTTTGCTGATTCTGTTTGGAATACTCCCATAACCCGGATTATTCATGGACTTACCATGAATAATGACGACAAATGATTTAAACCATTGATTTTAAAATATTTGTGTCAGGGCTAACCCTGGCAAATGCGTGAAAACGTAGTTGCTACTTCCTCCTTCCAACCTTCACGGCCCGGCCTGGTGAACTTCCTGCTTCCCACTTCCGCCTGATACCAAAAAGCGCGCTGCCCATCCGTCGATGAACAGCGCGCTTTATTTCTCCAAAGGAGGTTTCCGGTCCCCGAGTCTCCAGGTCTCCGAGTAGCCCTTACGGCCGGACGACCTTTACTTGTCCTTCCTCGTCCAGCGGAACGATGTCGTACCCCAGTTCCTTCAGCCCGTCGATATTGGAAGCCTCGTCGCCGACCACCAGGATGTACATCTTCTCGTAGTCCAGGAATTTTTTGGCCAGCCTGTCGATTTCCTGCTTCGTAATCGTATTGATGATTTCCGTCTGTTTGTCTACAAAGGACTCATCGAGGTCGTAGTGGACGATTCTTCTCAGGAAGCCTGCCTTCTGGCGCGGCGTCTCGTAGTTCCTTGCATCCCGCTGACCGACTGCCTTGCGGATAAAAGCCAGTTCTTCCTCCGTGATGCCTTCTTTTTGGTAACCTTTAATCTCTTTCATGAATTCTTTTACTGCTCCGGCCGTTGCTTCGCCTTTCACGCCGGCGCTGGCCATGTAGGCGATCGGGTCATCTGCATCATCATAAGCGAAGTAGGAGCGGGCGCCGTAGGTCCAGCCCTTGTCTTCCCGCAGGTTGAGGTTGATCCGGCTATTGAAGGCGCCGCCCAGAGGGAAGTTCATCAGGTAGGATTTGAAGTAATCGCCCGTCAGGTCGTACTCCAGGTCGGTCAGGTAGCCGATGCGGATCTGTGACTGCGGCGCGCTGGTTTTGTCGATCAGGTAAAGTTTGGTCTTATCGGCTTTTTTCGGGTTCGGCAGCTTCGGAATCTCCACTGCTTTACCTTCCCAGGATTGCAGGAATTCCAGTTTGGGAAGGACCTCCTCTTCGGAAATGTCACCGACGATCACCAGTTCTGCGACGGCGGGGGAATAGTTACTTTCGTAAAAAGCTTTGACGTCTTCCAGCGTAATGTTGTTGACGGTTTCCTCTTCACCGCTGCCCGGTACGGCGTAGATGTGACCTTCACCGTATAACAGCTGCTGGAAGATCTGGGAAGCGATGGCCGCCGGGTCTTTGCGCCGGGCCTGAATGCCTTCCAGCTGTTGTTTCTTCAGGCGGTTGAAGTCGTCTTCCTTAAAGGCGGGACGCATGAGTATCTCCTCGGCCAGTTCCAGGGTTTTATCCAGGTTTTTGACCAGGGTGGAAATGTACATGGTGCTGCTCGTCTGGCCACTGTTGAGGCTGATGTTACTGCCGATCTTACGCAGCTCCTCCTGAATTTCTTCCGAGCTGTACTTTTCCGTTGCCTCGTTCATCATGCCGGCGGTGAGGGAAGCCAGCCCTGCTTTGGACAGATCTTTGGCTTCCAGTTTGTGGCCGCCGTTGAGCGTCAGCTGCAGGGTAACGGTAGGAATCTCATCCGATTCGGCACCGATGACCTTGATGCCGTTGTCGAAATCCGTTTTCCAGAAATCGGGCACTTTGACCACCGGGTTCGGTCCCAGCGCCGGGCGTTGGCTGCGATCAAACCGGTCGCCTTCCGGGCGCTTGTATTCCAGCCCGGAATAATCGGTCGTCGGGTACGGGTTTTCTCCTTCGGTGGGAATTTCGTAGTTATCCGGCCGGGCCGGCGCCGTTTTTTCATCGGGCACCACGCTGACAACGACGGCGGGGCTTTCCTTGATATATTTGTTAAACACCCGCATGACATCCTCTTTAGTGATGCTGAGATAGCGGTCGAGGTCGTGCTTGATAGCGTCGGGATCGCCGTAGAAGGTCTCGTAATTCGCCAGCTGGGAAACCTTGCCGGCGACGCTGGACAGGCCGTTGATGATATCGGCTTCCCGGTTGGCTTTGAACTTGACGATATCCTCTTCGGTGACGCCGTTCTTTTCAAATTCCTCCAGGATGCTGCGCATTTCCTGTTCAAAGTCGGACAGGGTCTGGCCCGGGAAGGGCAGGACGAACATGGAAAATTCGCCGGCCAGTTCACTTGCGGGGTGCGAAGCGGAGGCGCTGATGGCTTTCTGCGTCAGCACAAAATTTTTGTAGAGATAGGAACTCTTGCCGCTGCCCAGAATTTCCGCCAGGCAGTCCAGGGGTGCTTCGTCAGGATGAAATCTCGGCACCGTAGGATAGCTGAAGATAACGGCCGGAAAGCGGATCTTGTCATCCACATAGGAGACATAGCGGTCGGACTCCAGAACGGGCGGAGCCAGTTTTAGGGGCTCTACTTCGGGGCCGCTGGGGATCACGCCGAAATACTTTTCCACTAATTCAACCACCGCTTGCGGGTTGACATCGCCGCCGATGGTTAAGGTAGCGTTGTTGGGGCCGTACCAGCGCAGAAAAAAGCGCTTGAGATCATCGACGTTTACCCGGTCCAGGTCTTCCAATCTGCCGATGGTCAGCCAGGAGTAGGGGTGGCCGTAGGGATACATGGCGGCGGCCTGCAATTCGCGGTAGAGGCCGTAGGGGCGGTTGTCGTAATTCTGGCCTTTTTCGTTTTTCACGGTGGCCCGCTGCACTTCGAACTTTTCCTGGGTGACGGCGTCGAGGAAAAAGCCCATGCGGTCCGATTCCAGCCAGAGTGCTGTTTCCAGCTGGTTGGAAGGCAGGGTTTCGAAGTAGTTGGTCCGGTCCCGGTTAGTGGTCCCGTTCAGGGTGCCGCCGGCTTCGGTAACGATTTTGAAGTGCTCTTCGTCCGCGACGTTTTCGGAGCCCTGGAACATCATGTGCTCGAAAAAGTGGGCGAAGCCGGATTTGTTGAGCTCCTCCCGCGCCGAACCCACGTGATAGGTGACATCGACGTGAACGATGGGGTCGGAGTGATCTTCGTGAATGATGAGGGTCAACCCGTTTTCCAGTTCGTACTTTTCGTACGGAATGACAACTTCGTCGCCCGTTTTGGTGACCTTCTCGATCAGTTTGGTTTGGCCCCAGACTGCAGTCGACAGCAGGAGCACGAACAGCAAGAGTGAATTTTTCATGGTAAATGGTGTAAGGGTTTTTGAAAACCTGTTATCAGGGTGAAAAAGGATGAGGTTTCCTTTAGCAAATGGACCAGCAAATTAGCAAATTTTATCGCCTCTGGAGGTATATTAACAGGACGGTGACGGCGATTGGCCAAAATTTTCAATTTAACTGGGAATAGTGGGTGGGGAGCAGCGCTGGGCGTGCTTCCGCTCGAATGAGCGGGATGGGGATCGGGAGGCTGCTGCCTGCCCCCTTGTGTGGGCCCAGTCGCTTCGCTCCTTCGCTAAGGGGATGGCCAGGGAACCCCCGGCTAGAACCCCTTCAGCGAGGCGATAGCCGAGCCCCCACAGCCCTGAAGCAGCAGCTTCAGCGCTCCTACAGGCAAGGCGCGCGCAGCACCGCCACCCTCCACCTCCAGATGCCTTCGTTAGGAACTTGTCTCCCCCTCCTTTGTCAGCTTAATCGCATCCACGGCCTTTTCACGTACCATACGGTTAAACTCAGGCAGTTCATTGTCTCTGATCTGCTCGAATTTCTCCAGTTGGGTGTCGATCTTTTCCGTCAGCTCCTCTTTGACCTGCATAGCCTGCTCGGTAGGCGCAAACTGGCCGCGGCCGGTGAGTGTGCCCACATGGGCCAGTTTGTTGGTCAGCTGGATGGGGTAATTGAGCGGATCCTGCCCGGAGCGGTTTTTGGTCTGGTACAGTTCCTTTTCCACTTCCGTCATTACCGAGTCGATAGCGTTGGCCTTTTCGATAAGTGGCTCCATAGCTTCTTCGTCTTTCCACAGCTTTTTGTAGTGGTTGAGCTGGTTGCGTATTTCACGGATGTCGATGATGGTCTCATGCGCCTCCGTGACCTTGTTACGGATCTCCATGACGAAGTCGAATTGAGTTTTCAGCTCGGCCATTGTTGTTTCGGAGCGGGGGTCGGCGAGGATCTCAAAGGCGCGCTCCTGCGATTCTTCACCTACGGTCAGCCGCACGCGGTAGTTGCCCGGCACGGCGCTGGGGCCGTCCAGGCTGGCCGCCCACAGGACCATACCCTTGAAACGCTCGGCGCCAGGGTATTCCATATTCCAGCTGTACCTATTGCCTTTTTCCTCCACTTCAAGTTGATCTTCCTTATCTTCGGCTGTAGTGGAGAACTCGCGGATCAGTTTGCCATCTTCTTCCAGGAAGGCCAGCTTGACGGCCACCGAGTCGGCGGGCTTTTCCTTGAGGTAGAAGTGCACCATGACGCCGCCGGGATGGTTGGCGCCTGCGGTTTTCGACGCGCCGCGCTGCCCGCCGCGCATGCGGTAGCTGGGCATGGGCTCGTAGAGGTAGAAGTCGCTGCCGGCGACCCTTTCGCTGAGCTGGTGAAGGGGGGTCAGGTCGTCGATGATCCAGAAGCTGCGGCCCTGGGTAGCGGCGATGAGATTATCGTTCTTGACGGCCAGATCGGTGATCGGCACGATGGGCAGGTTGAGCTGGAAGGGCTGCCAGCTGTCGCCGTCATCAAAGGAGATGTACATGCCCGTTTCGGTACCGGCGTAGAGCAGGCCTTCGCGCTTGGGGTCGGCGCGCAGCACGCGTGTAAAGTGCTGCTCGTCGATGCCGTCAGTGATCAGCGTCCAGCTTTTGCCGTAGTCCTTGGTTTTGTACAGGTAGGGCTGGTAGTCGCCCAGCTTGTAGCGGGTGCCGGCCACGTAAGCGCCCCCCTTGACAAAGGGATCCGCGTCGATACTGTTGATCATCATGGCCTCCGGCATGTTGGGCGGCGTGACGTCGCTCCAGTTCTCCCCGCCGTCGCGGCTGAGGTGGATGAGGCCGTCGTCCGAGCCCACCCAGAGCAGGCCTTCCTCATAGGGTGATTCCATACCTGCGAAGAGGGTGCAGTAGTATTCTACGCCTGTATTGTCCTTGGTGATAGGACCGCCGGAGGGGCCCAGCTTGGTCAAGTCGTTGGTCGTCAGGTCGGGGCTGAGCAGCTCCCAGGAGCGGCCACCGTCGGTGCTGGCGTGTACGTGATTCGACAGGGCGTAGAGCTTGTCGGGGTTGTGTGGCGAGAAGAAGATGGGGAAGTTCCATTGGAAACGGTACTTCATGCCCTCAGCGCCGTAGCCCATGGGGTTATCAGGCCATACGTTGATGGCCTGCGTCTGTTTGGTTTCGTGGTTGACGCGGGTCAGATAGCCGCCGTAGCTGCCGCCGTAGACGACGTCGTTATTCTCCGGATCGATAGCCAGGTGGGCGCTTTCGCCGCCGGCGGAGGGCTCCCAGTCGCGCTCGCCGATGGAGTAGCCGTCGGTGCGGTGCAGGATTCTGACCGTAGAATTATCCTGCTGGGCGCCGTAGATGCGGTAAGGGAAGTGATCGTCGGTGGTGACGCGGTAAAACTGGGCGGTGGGCTGGTTGTAATAGGTGCTCCAGTTCTCGCCGCCGTCGAAGCTGACCTGAGCGCCGCCGTCATCGGCGATCACCATCCGCTGGTTGTCCTCGGGGGCGATCCATAGATCGTGATGGTCGCCGTGGGGAGCGTAGGCCGACTTAAAGGTACTGCCGCCGTCGGTCGATTTGTGGTAGGCTACGTTCATGACGTAGACGATGTTCTCATCCTCGGTATCGGCATAGATGCGCGAGTAGTACCAGGCGCGCTGCCGCAACGCGCGGCTCTCGTTGATCCTGCGCCAGGTCTCACCGGCGTCGTCGGAGCGGTATACACCGCCTTCATCGGCCTCGATGATGGCCCAGACACGTTCGGGATTGACCGGCGAAACGGTCACGCCGATGATGCCGATGGGCCCTTCCGGCAAGCCTTCGGCTTCCTCGAAGAGGTTGGTCCAGGTATCGCCGCCGTCGGTGCTTTTCCACAGCAAGGAGCCTTCGCCGCCGCTCTCCAGGCTGTACGGTGTTCGGCTGATACGCCAGGTGGAGGCGTAGAGAATGCGTGGATTGGTCGGATCCATGATCAGGTCGACCGCGCCGGCATGGTCATTAGCGAAGAGGATCTTTTCCCAGGTCGCCCCGCCGTCTTTGGAACGGTATATGCCACGCTCTTCAGTGGGTTTGTACAGGTCGCCCATGACGGTCGCATAGACCAGGTCCGGGTTCTGCGGATGCACGCGGATGCGAGGGATGTGGCGTGAATTTTCAAGACCGACGTGCTTCCAGGTCTTCCCGGCGTCAACCGTTTTGTATATGCCGTAGCCGTAGGAGACGTTGCCGCGAACGGTTACCTCGCCGCCGCCGGCGTAAATGACATTGTTATCTGATTCGGCTACAGCCACCGCGCCGATGGAGCCGCCGAAGTAGCCGTCGGAGATGTTTTCCCAGGTCTGTCCTCCGTCAGTCGTGCGCCAGACGCCGCCGCCGGTGGCGCCCATGTAGTACAGATTGGGCTTGCCGGGCACCCCGGTCACCGCCGCCGAGCGCCCGCCCGGAAAGGGACCGATGTTGCGCCATTCCAGCGAGCTGTATAGTTCTTCTTCGTAAGTGTTCTGCGCATTAGCGGGCAGGGCGAAAATAAAGGCCAGTGCCAACAGCCACAGCGATTGGTAAAAGGTGATGGATCGTTTGAACATAGAGAATGAGTTTTTTTACTAATCCGGTTTTAAAGAAATCAGGTATGAGCGATTTCGTCTCGTTTCTTGGAGTGGTAAAAGAAGCGGCTGAAATTACGGAAAAGAGCGGAAAAGGAAAAGAAATGGGGGGAAATCGCTGTTCGCTATTCGCTATTCGCAGCGAGGCGGGGCTTCCCGGTTGAGGAGCTATGCTTTGCAGAGCCTGTCGGCCCTTTGCCTGGCATGGGGGCCACTCCGGCAGGCCTTGCAATAGCCTGCGAACAGCGAACAGCGAACGACGTCTAATCATTCGCCAGCACAATCTTTTTTGCGACCGACTTCCCTTCCTGCCGGATTTCCAGGAAGTAGCTGCCTGTGCCGTTCTGCGAGATGTCTACGCTATCGCTAAATGCGCCGGAGTAGCTGCCCAGCTCGTAGTTGTAGATCTGCCGGCCGGAAGCATTGTAGATGCGGATGCTGGTCTGCCCGCGCTGCGGGAGGTTGAACTCGAGGCGGAACATGCCGTCGGAAGGGTTGGGAAACAGCTTGAGGCCTTCGATGCGCAGGTTGTTATCCGTTGGCATATCGATGTCGTACTCCTGTTTCATCTCGCGGGCCTCGGCGGGGCTCATGTCTGTCATATCTAGCTCGACATCGGAGAGATCCATGCGGCTGGGTTGGCGCCTGCCTTCCGACCAGGTCTGATCGTCGTAGAAGTAGACGTTGTTGTCCTGTTCCTTGGTCAGGCCTTTAGTATCGCAGTACGACTTGATAGGCTGGCTGCCGGATTGCTCCTTGCCCTGCCGGCGGTAATCGACGGCGATCGGGTCACCGATTTTCATATTGTCAATAGCGGTGCTGATGTCCTCCCAGTCAATGATGGGATAGCCGTTGATAGCCGTGATGACGTCGCCGTTTTCCAGGCCCAGCTCTTCGGCGGTGGAATTACTGATTACCTCGACGGCGACACCGCGCTCGGGATTGTAGCTGTGATCGTGGCGGATGCCGAAGAAGGGTTCCTCGCACTTATCGCTTTGCTCAGAGATGACGTCGGAACGCTGGCCAAAGGTGAGCGGCAGCGTCTTCTTGTCTTGCCGGCGGATGAGGTGAAGGGTAGCTTCTTCGCCCGGCCGGTACTTGCGCAGGATGAGCGACAGGTCTTGTTGCTCGCCGGTGCGGTAAGCATCCACGCCGTAGATGTAGTCGAAAGCCTGCACGCCGGCGCTTTCGGCGGCAGTGCCGCGCAGCACCTTGGTGACGTAGCTGCCGTAGAGGTTGTCGAAGCCCAGAAGCTCAGCTTTCTCTTCGGAGAGTTTGGCGCTGTGAATACCGAGGAAGGCCTTGCCGGATTGCGTGCGGCTAAGTGTTTCGGCCTGTCGCCTTGATTCGGCTTCGGAGCGGATGAGGCCGCTGAGGCTTTGCCGCTCACCGGCACGCTCGTATTCGATGCGTATGGTTTCACCGGGTTTGATATTGTCGATAGCCGTGCTGATATCTTCCCAGTCGACCATCGGATAGTCGTTGATGGACAGGATCAGGTCGCCGTGTCGCAGTCCCATTTCCTCGGCGGCGGAGTTGCGAACGATATTGACTGGGACGCCGAATTCGTCCTGCTCATTGTCATGACGGGGAGAGACGCCCAGGAAGGCATCCTCGCTGTTGTCTTTACTCCAGCTCCAGTTGCTGCGCTCTCCCAGCTCCACCTGTACGGCGCGCTTCTGTCCCTGGCGAATGTAGTGGATAGTAACCCGATCGCCGGGTTCGTAGGCTTCCAGCAGATCGGTCAGGTCATCGTTCCAATCGACCCGCTTCTCATCAACGCCGTATACGTAGTCAAAAGGCTGCAGCCCGGCGCGGTCGGCAGCCGAATTGGGAATTACCCTCGAAATGTAGCTCCCGTATTCATTGTCGAAACCGAGCAGCTCCGCTTTGTCATCGGAAACTTCCCGGGAGTAAATGCCCAGGTAGGCCCGGTTTTCATCATCATCCCAGAAGTTAAAGAGGGAGGCATTCTGCGCAGGCAGGAGACCGGAGCTCAGCGCCAAAAAGATAAACAGCAATGTGGCAAAGATATTTTTCATACTTCAGATCAATTTTGTGTTCTTTCCCTAAGGGACAATGCAGCCGGGAGAGGGTTGCTTGGAGGTTGATCTTGAGTTCTGATTGTTTTCTGCGGTAAGGGGAAGTACCGCAAATTTTGTGCGACAAAAACAAATACTTACACTACTTTTGTCCAGCTATGCTTTTCTAAAAAAACGAATCTACCCACCATGCGCATCGCAACGCTGATAACGTATCTCTTTTCTGCTTTTATTCTGCTCGGCATCGGGGCCTGCGGCTCCTCTAAAAAGCTGGAGGCCCCGGAAGAATATTACAATACCGGGGAAGAAAACCCGCTGTCCAAAGTCAATATTCCCATCCGGCTTGATATAAAAGCCATGGAAGCCTCTCTTAACGAGCAGCTTAGCGGAACCCTGTACGAAGACAACGACATCAGCGACGACAACCTCATGCTGCGCGCGGTCAAGGAAGGGGATATCCGCCTGCGCATCGATAGTCAGCAGATTAAATACCAGATACCGCTGCTACTGTGGATCAAGTATGATGCCGGCATCACCGACCTGGAGGCCAACGGAGAGCTCATGCTGGATATGACGACTGAGTTCGAGGTGATGCCTTCCTGGCGCATCGAAACCAAAACCGATTTGGTAAACTACGAGTGGCTCCGGGAGCCCAAACTGCGGATGGGCGTGATGAGCATGTCGGTCGGATCGCTGATGGACATCGTGTTGCGCAACGGCCGGCAGTTCCTTACCCAGGAGATCGACCGTTTGGTTAGCGAGAGCTTCAACCTGCAAGATATGATCAGCGATGTGTGGAAACAAATGTACGAGCCGATGCTGGTGTCGGAGGAGTACAACACCTGGATGGTTGTCAACCCGGAGCGATTGGCAATAACGCCGCTCAGGGCGGAAAACGAAGATTTCGCTACCTCGGTCATCGTTGTAGAATCCCGACCCTATGTCAAATTGGGACAACGCCCCGAGCTGTTCGGTATGCCGCCGCTGCCGCCACTCGAAATCATACCCGAGAGTGGGAAAGATTTTTTCCTGCTGATCGACACTGAAATCACTTACAAAGAAGCAGAGCGGCTGGCGCAGGAGCAAATGCTCGGCGAAACCTTCGAGTCGGGAAAACGGTCGGTGACGGTAGAGGATATCGAAATATACGGCAGCGGTAATAAACTGGTCATCAATACGCTGCTATCGGGCAGCTACGAAGGGCACGTTTATCTGGAAGGCGAGCCGGTGTTCAACGTCCGGAAAAATACCGTTGAGATCAAAAACCTGAATTACACCCTGAAAACGGCTAACTTCCTCTACAAGTCGGCAGGGTGGCTGCTCCGAAGCACCATCAAGAATAAATTCGAGAAAAATATGGAGTTCCTCCTCGACTACAACCTCGACGAAATGAAAAAGCAGGTGCAGGAGCAACTCAAAGGCTACGAAGTCGCCGACGGCATTAACCTGGAAGGCAATCTTGAGCACCTCGGCATTATGGAGGTGCGCCTGACCGAAACGGCTATGCGTGTGGATATCGGCATGATGGGAGATATCGTGCTGAAAGTACAGGGCATAGGCAAGTGAACTCCGGAACCGGATGTGCTCCTATTCGGTTTTCACCAACTCCAGTCTCCTTTCTTTCTCCTGATCGATCATCCGCAGGGTGAGCGTGTCGGGGGTGAGCTGAAGGATCTCGACAGCCTTCTCCTGGCCGCCGGGCGCCAGCGTATCGGTGGTGAAGAGGTAATCCTGTCGCAGGCGGTAGCGGCCGGCCTCCCGGTAGTTGAGGGTGCTCCGGAATTCGTAAGTGTTATTTGGGTAAAACCAGAACTGTATTTCTTCGGGGTCGACTTCCAGGGGGCGCTCTTCTTCTGTCACCCTCAGCGCCTCCCAGTGCCCGCTCAGCTTCTCTTTACGAGAGGGCGATTCCCAGCAAGCTTGAAAAACGAGGATTCCGGCTAGTAAGCTTATCGCCGTTAAGTATCTCATAGATGCGCTGTTCCTTTAATAAACCGCTGCCGTCCTGATGTTTCGGTTCAGGGCGGCAGCGGGGTAATCTTTCGATCCTTTTTAACTCACCAGCGGCACATACAGAATAAAGGTCGCTGCGCCAGCCAGGAAGCCGATCAGCGCCAGCCAGGCGATTTTCTTAAAGTACCAGATGAAATCGATGTTCTCCATACCCATGGCGGCGACACCGGCGGCCGAGCCGATAATCAGCATGGAGCCTCCGGTACCGGCAGAGTAGGCGATGAAGTGCCAAAGGTTGGAATCTATAGGTTGATTGTACATCCCCATGGAGGCAGCCACCAGCGGCACATTATCGATAATGGCGGAGGCAAAACCGAGCAGGATCACCACCACATCCTGGTTGGGCACCAGTTTATCCAGCCATTCGGCGACGTAGCGCAGCGTGCCCACCTGGGTCTGCTGCCCCTCGTGCAGAACGGAGCCGAAAACAAGGCTTTCCAACGCAGCTACGGCCATCAGAATCCCCAGGAAGAACAGAATACTCGAAAGCTCAATGCGGGAAAGGGCCTTGTGTGGAGAGTACATATGACGCCTTTCCTCCGTGAAATCTTCTTCCGGATGGATGTATTCCGAGACCAGCCAAACGACCCCCAATGACAACATCATACCGATATAGGGCGGCAAATGGGTGATCGTCTTGAAAACGGGAACAAAAACAATGGCGCCCAGGCCGAGATAAAGCATAGTAGAACTGCTGAGCAGCTTATTGCTTTCGAGGCTTTCCTCTTCAAGACTCCTCGATATTTCTCCTCTAAAAGGCGGTAGCCAGGTGGCGATCAGCGTGGGAACGATAAAGCAGACAATAGAGGGCGCCACCAGGAATTGGATCAGGCCACCGGCCGACACTTTTTCGCCGATCCACAGCATGGTGGTGGTGACGTCGCCGATGGGCGACCAGGCCCCTCCGGCATTGGCGGCGATGACGACCAAAGCGGCGAACCACAGGCGTTCTTGCTTATTGGTGATGAGCTTTCGCAAAAGCGTAACCAAAACGATGGTAGCGGTGAGGTTGTCGATGATAGCCGACAGGATGAAGCCGAGGATGCCCACAATCCAAAGCAATTTTTTCTTGCTGCGGGTGCGGACGTAGCTTTTCAGCACTTCGAAGCCGCGGTGCAGGTCGACGATCTCCACAATGGTCATGGCGCCGATAAGGAAGACCAGTATTTCTGCAGTTTTGCCCAGGTGGTGCAGCAGGGTGTTGGTAAATCCCTCTTCCGCCGCGTGGTCGCCGCCGTGGCCTCCCATGAGGCTGTAGACGTGCTCGTGTGTGTCGATGACAGATAAAATGCCACTGTTGAATCCCAGGGCGAGCAAAGCCCAGCAAAGGGCGGCCATTATCAGGGCGGGAACGGTCTTGTCAAGCCTTAGCGGATGTTCGAAGACAATCGCAGCGTACCCAAGGATGAAGCAAATAATTACTCCGGCAATCATGTAATCCTCGTTTCTTGATTAATAGTTGATAGTCGTTTTGTTTGCAGATCATTTGGCTGAAGCGGGCAAGCGTAAAATTAAAACTTTCTTGCTGCTACCCATATTTTTTTGAAATTTTTCCCAAAAAGATGAATGGGAACTCTGTCGGAGGTAGTCGGGTTAATATTCCGGAATTTTATCAGATTAACTGTATTTTTGCATTTCAACCTTTGAAACCAGGAAGAAAGAACAGAAAATTGCGACCATGGTGAAGATAGGAAAAATAGAACTCGGAGAATTTCCGCTGTTGCTCGCTCCGATGGAAGACGTCAGTGATCCCCCCTTCCGGGCGCTGTGCAAGGAGCAGGGCTGCGATATGATGTATACCGAGTTCATCTCGGTGGAGGGGCTGATTCGCGATGCCGACAAAAGTGTGCAGAAACTCGATATTTACGACGAGGAGCGCCCCGTCGGCATTCAGATTTTCGGCGCCGAGCTCGACTCGATGATGCGCGCCGCCGAAATTGTCGAGGAGGCACAGCCGGAAGTACTGGACATTAACTACGGCTGCCCGGTGAAAAAGGTGGTCAATAAGATGTGCGGCGCCGGTATCCTGCGCGACATTCCCCGCATGGTGGAGCTGACCAAGGCGGTCGTCGATTCCACTAAGCTGCCTGTCACGGTGAAAACCCGCCTGGGTTGGGATAAGGATTCCATGCATATCGAAGAAGTAGCCGAACGCTTGCAGGATGTGGGCATCAAGGCGCTCTCCATTCACGGCCGTACGCGTAAGCAGATGTACAAAGGGGAAGCCGACTGGAGCCTTATCGCCAAAATCAAGGAGAATCCGCGCATCCACATTCCCATTTTCGGCAACGGGGATATCGACAGTCCGCAAAAGGCGAAGCTGTACCGCGAGCGCTACGGCGTCGACGGTATCATGATCGGACGAGCCAGTATCGGCTATCCGTGGATCTTCCGGGAAATCAAACACTATTTCAAAACGGGGGAGCTGCTGCCCGCGCCTGATATAGGCGAACGCGTTGCCGCCGCCCGCGAGCACCTGCGCCGCTCCATCGAATGGAAAGGAGAAAAACTGGGCGTTCTGGAAATGCGCCGCCACTATTCCAACTATTTCCGCGGCTATCCCGGCATCAAACAGTTTCGCAAGGAGCTCGTCACCCGCGAGGAACCGGAAGTTCTCTTTGCGACGCTCCGGGAAATTGAATCGCATTACGGTGAGATGGTGCTGGGATAAGGAATATGGATAACCGGGAGAATGCTAAGAGGCTGTTTCATTTAAGTGTTCAGAATTTATTATAGGCTGTTTTTTTGTCAGGCAAAACAGAACAACACCTTGAAACCGCCGGTTACCGGCTTTACTTTTAATTGATATATACGACAAGTGGTATTTAATATAAAAGAATACGAGAGGGAAATTTTCAGGTTGATCAGCGAAACCGCTGATGACCTGAACTATCCTACCTATCTGGTGGGCGGTTATGTGCGCGACCGTTTGCTGGCCAGGCCGTCGAAGGATATCGACATTGTCTGCATAGGCAGTGGTATCCGGCTGGCGGAAAACGTGGCCGCCAAACTGCGACCCATACCGAGGGTGGTGGTGTACAAACGCTTCGGAACAGCTATGCTCAAGCACGGCGATCTGGAACTCGAGTTCGTAGGGGCACGCAGAGAATCCTACCGGCACGATTCGCGCAAACCGACGGTGGAAGAGGGCTCCCTGGAGGACGATCAGAACCGGCGGGATTTTACCATCAACGCCCTGGCCGTCAGCCTCAATCAAGAGGACTACGGCATGATCATCGATCCGTTCAACGGGCTGGAGCACCTGGAGCAGAAGATCCTCAAAACGCCGCTGGAACCCGGGAAAACCTTCTCCGACGACCCGCTGCGCATGATGCGGGCTATTCGCTTCGCCACCGAGCTCGACTTTGTCATCGAACCGGAAACGCTGCGGGCCATCGCCAAATACCGCAACAGAATCAACATCGTTTCCAAAGAACGCATCACTATCGAACTGAATAAAATCATACTGTCGCCCGTACCTTCCACCGGTTTCAAACTGCTGTTCGATACGGGGCTGCTCAAAATTATCCTCCCTGAACTGGCGGCCCTGCAGGGCGTAGAGATACGCAATGGTATCGGACATAAAGATAATTTTTACCATACCCTGGAAGTGCTCGACAACCTGAGCAAGAAAAGCCGCAATTTATGGTTGCGCTGGGCAGCTATCCTGCACGATATCGCCAAACCGCCCACCAAGCGATTCCATCCTCAGCAGGGCTGGACCTTTCACGGGCACGAGGCCCTGGGCGCGGCTATGGTGCCGCGCATCTTCCGTCGCCTGCGGCTGCCGCTCGATAACAAAATGAAATACGTGCAAAAGCTGGTGCGCCTTCACCTGCGCCCCATCAGTCTGACCCAGGAAGACATCAGCGACTCGGCTGTCCGCCGGCTGCTCTTCGAAGCCGGTGAGGATATCGAAGACCTGCTGCTGCTCTGCGAAGCCGATATCACTTCCAAAAACCCGCGTAAAGTTCGACGCTACCGCGAGAACTACGAGGAATTGCGCAAGCGCCTGGAGGAAGTGGAAGAAACGGATCGCCTGCGCAACTGGGAACCGCCGATCAGCGGCGAGGTGATTATGGAAACCTTCGGCATTGCTCCTTCCCGGGAGGTGGGGGTAATCAAAACCGCTATTCGCGAAGCTATCCTGGAAGGGGAAATTCCCAATGATTTTGAAGCCGCTTACGCTTTTATGATCGAAAAAGGTAAGGAAATGGGGTTGGACGTGGTGAATAATCAGGTGAAAAAAGATTGATCTTTGACTCCGGTTGAACAAAGTCTTTGCTTATTGGGTGATAGTAGTAGACTTTATGCTTTTAGAGCAAGTATACTAACCAAAATTCAACCATGTCACAACCCAAGAATGTGCTCATCGCCGGCGCCGGCGGAATAGGCCAGGCGGTAGCACTCCTCCTCACCGAATTCAGCGAAATTCCACCAAACTTGTTTATCGGCAACCGCACCATGGAAAAGGCCGAGCGCGTTGCCAACTGGATCAAGCTGGGAACTTCCAAAAGCCTGGAAGTAACGGCTTTTCATTTGCCCCGAGAAGAAATGACTGACGGGATGCGCCGGGCCTTCGAAGCGGCCGATGTCATTCTTGACTGCCTGCCGGGACGCCTCGCGCCGCGTATGGCCAGGCTGGCCCGCGAATACCATTCGCATTATGCCAACCTCACTGAATATGTCAGTGAGACGCACCAGATCGAGGAGATCGCCAGGGAGGCCGATACGGGCTTCCTGTTGCAGACCGGGCTGGCGCCGGGCTTTGTCAACGTAATGGCCAACGGAATTTTCCAGCGTTTTTGCAAAAAACACGAGGTCGATAAGGCCGCTTATGTGGCAATGAAAGTCGGGGGGCTGACCAGGCACGCTACTTCCCCGCACTACTACGGCTTTACCTGGAGCCCCGCCGGCGTAGCGACCGAATACGTGAAGGATACTTTCTGTATCCGCGACTTCGAAAAGACGACCGTGCCGGCGCTTTCCGAAAGGGAGAGAATCATTATCAACGGCATCACTTACGAGGCCGACCTGACTTCCGGCGGCAGCGCCGATCTGCCGGACGCCCTGGCCGGCAAGGTGAAACGTCTGGACTATAAAACCCTCCGTTATCCCGGTCATTACGAGTGGGTGACCAAACAGCTCAGCATCACGCCCTCCGGCCAAGATAAAGCGGAATATCTGCAACAGCATATGGAAGCCGTCATCCCGCGCGTAGAAGATGACCTCGTGCTGATCTACGCTTCAGTGGAAGGCAAAGATAAGGAGGGGCGCTGGCAAAAGACGGAGCATACTTATAACCTGCATCCGCAACCGGTCGGCAGGCACGTGCTGCGCGCTATGCAGGCGACAACGGCTGCTCCGCTTGCCGAAGCCGCCGCCCTGCTGATGGAAGGCAAACACAAAGGAGTTGTCCTGCAATCTCATATCGATCCGGAAGCTTTTCTGAAGGGGCGCTACGTGACGGCCGTCTACGGCAAATGGAACGGTGGAGAGGTCATCCCGGGCGTGATGATTCATAAAAAATGATCACCAGGAGGGTCAGGTATGCCCTGGAAATCAAGCACTAGTGCCGGAGGTACTAGCTAACCGGCATCGGACAACTCTTCAACACGGAGTATCGATCCTTTCATCTTAAAGCGCACCGGCAGGAATTGTTCCACTACGTACATATTACTCAGCAGGTGGTTACTGGGGTGGGGGATGCGCATGCGGCTGCCGGGCAACAGCGCGAGGAGGGGGATGAGTTGATCCGTGAGGTGTTCATCTACAGGAGCTTCGCTATGAATGGCCTGTAGCAAACGTTGGGCGGCCTGCCGGCCTACTTTTTCGGCGGGAATCCCGCGCTCACCCAGGGCGTCAGTTCCCAGGGCATAGATACTATCCGATGAGGCGTGTTGAAAAACGGCGCTGAGCGTAATGCCGGAACCGCTGCTGTAAGTAGACTGATAGTCTTTACTGATGCGGAGGGGGACGGACAGATCAGCAAGCAGATGCCGGGCGGCTTCTGCCTGCCGCTCCGCAACGCCGGCCTTTTGAAGCAGCTCCGAAGCGTGTGAATTCCCTTCTATGTGTAGCAGTTTCCCTTTTTTCGAAAGGTCAATGACCGTTTGCCCGCCGGCTTGTTGCCAGTCTTCCAGAAAAGGCTGTATGTCAACCCTTACCTTGCCGCCGCCTTTTGGGAAATAGCCGAGTTGTAGGCGCTCTATTTCAATGCCGCTTATCCGTTGCAGATAAGGAAGCAGCGTGAGTTGCAGGTATTCTACTGGCGCCTGCCACTTGCCGCAGGTGCCGCCGGTGATGGTCAGCCTGGAGGGATGCCGGCCGAAAGCCAGGGGCAGCAGCAGGGCCTGCAGTAACAAGGCGATGCTGCCAGCCGTACCGATGTCGATCAGATATTCACCCGGTTTGGTTTTCCCCGGACGGCAGGTCATTTCAGTGGCGCCAATAGCGGCGCCCTCGACGCGGGCATCGCAAATTTTTTCCAGGGCATGGACGGCCGTAAGGTGCTGGGCTTTCAGGCCGGGCTTTGATCTTCCGGCCCGGATACCGCTCACCCGGAAGGGCTGGCCGGTGAGCGTAGACAAAGCCAGAGCCGTGCGTACGATCTGTCCGCCTCCTTCACCGTGTGTGCCGTCAATGTGTATCATATTCAAATTTCCGACTTCCGCTTTCCCACTTCGAATCACTCTTCAAACTCCCCCTGGTAGATCACTCCGTTCGTAGGATTTTCGCGGACCATGATTTTACTTAGATAGGGAATATCCGGTTTTATCCTGCGCCATAGCCAGATGGCAATATTTTCGGCCGTGGGGTTTTCCAATCCTTCTATTTCGTTAAGTACGTGATGATCGAGCTGCTTTTCCAGCGGCTTCCATACGGTTTTGATATCGCCAAAATCGATGACCCAGCCCAGCTTGGGATGAAGCTGCCCGCTGATATAAAGGCGGACCCGGTAGGTGTGGCCGTGCATGCGGCGACATTTGTGTTCCTCGGGTACATGAGGAAGAAAATGAGCAGCATCAAAAGTGAATTCCTTAAAAACTTCCATAGTTGTTTGTTTCCTGCAGTACGATTACTTTTTGCGGGTCTTGGTGTGTTTGTAGATAAAGCAATCATCGTCTGTTATTGCCGTGAAATGGTCGGCTTCTTCACGCAGAATAGCCGCAGTGGTTTTTTCGATGGCGGCAATTTCTACCCGTACGCCCTCGCTCTTCAGGTGGCGAACCAGTTCCACGTAATCGGCATCGCCACTGAGAATAATGATAGTATCCACCTTCTGAGCGATTTGGGTGGCCTTAATCGTCAGCGGAATATCGGCCGATTTGTAGCAAGGGACAACCGAGCCGTGAAAGTAGTTGTGCAGCCTCTCTGCCAATTTGTTGGAAATATGCGAACCCTCCCGGAAATAGATCAAACGGTTGAGTCCCCGGTTATCCAGCAATTTTGGGATAAGGGTGTCGAAATTGAGCATGGCGTTCTTGTCTTTCACCATATCGTGCAAGCTCAACTCCATATTGTTACCATCAATGAGAATGGCGACCGACTGGCTAATTTTTACTGGTGTTTCAAGTGACATAGGCTGTTGATATTATTTTGTCGCCCCAAAGTTACGGATTCCCCGGATAAGTCCTGTCTCTTAACGCCTGTCCTTTTTCCACCATGACAAATATCATCGCCCAGGTCTGAGAATTATCAATCGTGGAGGGCTGAAATTGACTTATTATTACGGCGTAACGCATTGTTTACTAAGCTGCTTAATATCAAATAATTATGTTTCTGATAGACTGGTTTCAAGCCAATTTTCTCATGGCGGCGACGGTCGTCGTCCTGATCGGTATTCCGCTGGTCATTCTGATTATCATTATGACCAGAAAATCAAAGGAAAGAAGAGATGATGCTTCCTGACGTTTATTGAACTTGTAATATTTTAAAATATTTTGTATATTCACCATGCCTTGAGATAAGGACCCTTATCCCAACTTATTATTTTGAGTTTGGTTGCTATTCTCTTATTGCAACCTTACAGTTGTTTTTACCTTTCTGTATTTTCCACGAATAACCGGTTGTAACGGCCGGTGCAATTTGAAAACAGCCTTTACATTTTTACCATTGCGCTGTCAGTTACAAGTAGTGCAAGCACTTCCGGTCATTGTTATTCGACATCCATGAACTGCATTGAATTCGTTTTGCAAACACCTGAAATAAGTTCTATTTCAATAACCAAAACCTATCGCCCTATGCTAGGAAAATCCAGAAGAGTCAGACTATTGGTTTTGAAACCACATCTTGTTCGTATTCAGTATCTGGATACCGGACAAATCGCCGACGTTTCCCGCAAGCGTTTTGAATTACATTTGGATCTTGGTTTTTTTGAACTCGTCAATCCGGAAGCGATGCCGGCTGCGTTATAAGCGAACGATAAACGATCAAGCTAAAAAGCGACGACGGGCTGCTGATTAACTTCGGGAGCCCGTTTACTTTCCCTCCTCGTGCGGCAGTTACTTTTTGCCGCCCCCGCCCTGTCCTTGTTCGAGTATATTTCCTATCTTCCGGGCTCAATCAAAGGGAAAGGCTTTTATGATTTTTCGACGCTTGTGTTACGCTGCGACCGGTCTGCTTTTCGGGATGAGTCTGTTGTTCCAGTCCTGTAATCTCGGTGGGGAAGGCCCCATCGTACTGTCGCGCGAGGCGGAAGTGAGCGATGAGTACAGCGGCTGGGGCAGCCGGGCGTATTATACGGGAGTGGCATTGCAGGAAGAGGCCGGCGAGCCGGCAGTCGGGAATTATATTTTTCTGCAAATTTATGTGCCGGCCCCCGGGCGCTACTATCCCTGGGCTATGGCAGCCATGAACCGCTACGATACTACGGTGCAGAAGGAATTGAAAGTCACGATCACACCGGTAAAAGCCAACAGCCTGACGCGGGTGGACTCAGTCAGCATCCCCATCCGGCCAACGCGGGCCCTGGAATGGATGCCTTCGAAAGGAGAAAAGCGATGGGTGGAGTTCCCGGATTTCGGCTCTTACTTTTTAATCATAGAAGGTCTCGGCAGCGAGGAAGCCAGGATTGTTTTTGACAAAATGTTGCTCACCAACCATGCCGACTACGCTCCTACGGGATATGCCCTGGTAGAAGACACGGTGAAAACCGTTCTGCCGCCGGCCTGGGCCTTCGGTGTTCTCTACGGCGGGTACACCGATCAGGAGGAAACGATCAGTCGCATCGAGCGCATTCGCAACAATGAGCTGCCTATAGATGGATACTGGATCGACTCCTGGTTCTGGGATTACAAAAACCGGGGTGAAGGCCCCGAAGGCTATATAGATTTCGCCGGCGACAGCAGCGCCTATCCCAATATGGAGCGCCTGTGGGCTTATATGGAACAACGGAACATTAAATCCGGTATCTGGATCTGGGATGCTATCCAGGAGCCGGGAAATGAGCGGGTTTTCCGGGAATTTGAAGAGCGGGACTTTTTCGACGGCGTCCCCTATGTCAATACCGAGGCTTGGCACAACCAAGGCGATAATACCCTGATCGGTGATATTGATTTCGAAAACGAAGCAGCGGTAGCGCACTGGAAGCAAGAACTGAAGCCTTTCTTTGAAAGCGGGCTGGACTTTCTCAAACTCGACCGCAGCTCGGCTGTCCCCTTCATGAAAGCGGCCTTCGAAGCCACGCAGGAACTGGGCAGGGAAACGAAAGGACGGGGGTTTATTCTTTCCCACCTGCATTCCACCTACGATCCCCGCATGAAACGCTATCCCGCCAAGTGGACCGGTGACGCCACGATCGCCTGGACACAGCCCGGTTATCCCAACCTGGAAAATTATTCCATGGGTGCTTACCGCGAAAACGTGATCATGGTGGCCAATCCGCGGAAATCTACTTACGAAGTGCCCTTTCTCACCCACGATGCAGGAGGGTATAACTTTTTCGGTGCTGATGAACAAAGCGATTCTCTATATATGCGATGGATTCAGTTTTCCATGTTCAATCCGCTTACCACGGTCTTCACTACCCATCAGAATCTCTCCGCCAACCTGCCTTTTAATTTCTCCAGGCAGGCACTCGACAACTTCCGATTCTACAGCCATTTGAAGATGCAGCTTTTTCCCTATATCTACACCTACGCGCACCTCACGCACCGCACGGGAAGGAAGATGATTCAGGGCAGCGCCGCCCACGAGGACCAGTATTTATTCGGGCGGGAATTGCTGGTCGCGCCCATCGTGGAGCGCGGCCGCGAAAGCCGGGAAATCTACCTGCCTCCCGGACAATGGATCGATTATTACACTCATCAATCCTATTCAGGCGATCAGACCATATCCTACGAGGCGCCGGTCGACCGGCTTCCGCTGCTGCTCAGGGCGGGAAGCATTATACCTACGCGTCCCTACGCCGGCAGCATCGAAGCAGGGAGCAACGATACGCTGCTGCTTCAGGTCTTTCCGGCCGGCCGGGAAGAGGGATCCTTCGTGCTGAGTGAAGATGACGGCGTCAGCGAGGAGTACCTGACGGGCGCAGTGGCCAGAACAAATTTTGCTTTTCAGCAAAAGGGAACACGCTTTGTACTGGATATCGAAGCTGTACAAGGAAGTTATGAGGGTATGAAACAGGAGCGAAGCTACCAGATCCAGGTGCTTTTTACCCGTCAGCCGGAATCCCTTAGCCTCAACGGCCAATCCCTCCCGCCTTCCGCCTACCAATACGATGCCGCCCGTCAATGGCTGACCGTCGACCTGGGCAGCCTTTCCAAGACAGCCGATCACCGGTTAACAGTCCGCTAACCCGGTTGATTCATGAGTTGACTCTTCACTACGAAAATTCCGTAAATAATTCAGGCGATGTTTTCTGATCCCCGCTGAAGTGTTGATTACCCATAAGTCCGGTTTTGGCTACTTCTACGGTTCATCTGTTCGTCAGTTTTACTGTTCTGCGGTTCTGAATGTCTACAAAAAGGTGAAAAACTGTTTCAAACAGGCCGGAACCGCAGAACAGAGGAACAGAAAACCAGAAGAACAGAGGAAGTTTGTACCGACTCTGGGTTAAATTATATTTACTTTTACTCAGTTATAATTTTCTCGACAGTTTTAATATATTAAAAACCTTCACCAGGAGAAGCCTGATTTTGATCTGCTAATCCAGAAAAAGATCCGTTTGCAGTTCATTATCTTCATTCACGGCGTAGCCCGACAGGTCCGTGATGCCTTCTTCGGCGAGAATGTCCTCATCGATAAAGAAATTACCCGTACAGGAATGGCTTTCCCGTTGCAGAATAAAAAAGGCCGCATCGGAGAGGATGGCCGGGTGCCGCGACTTCTGTATCATCTCTTCTCCGCCCAGCAGGTTGCGCACGGCGGCCGTGGCGATAGTGGTCCGGGGCCACAGCGCATTGACGGCGATGCCGTCGTTTTTGAACTCTTCCGACATGCCGAGCACGCACATGCTCATGCCGTACTTGGTCATGGTATAAGGCAGGAAATTGGCGAACCACTTGGGTGACATATCCAGGGGAGGAGAGAGATTGAGGATATGCGGGTTATCTGATTTTTTCAGATGAGGAATACAGGTTTTAGATAGGAGGAAGGTTCCCCGGACGTTGACCTGATGCATGAGATCATAGCGCTTCATAGTCGTCTGCAGGGTAGGGGTGAGGCTGATGGCGCTGGCGTTGTTAATGAGTATGTCGATACCCCCAAAGTGCTCGACCGCCTGCTCGACCGCCGA
This sequence comes from uncultured Saprospiraceae bacterium, assembly GCA_964632995.1. Lineage (GTDB taxonomy): Bacteria > Bacteroidota > Bacteroidia > Chitinophagales > Saprospiraceae > CAZWDL01. Next base: position 14,000 of record CAZWDL010000072.1, on the reverse strand, counting down.
CTGCACTTCTTCTTCATGCCGGATATCCGTTTTCAGGGCCAGCGCTTTGCCGCCGCCGGCTTCCATAGCCTCAGCAGCAGTATAAATAGTGCCCGGTAACTTGGGATGCGGCTCAGTGGTCTTGGCTGCAATGACGATGTTGGCCCCCTCGTGCGCCAGGCGCAAACCGATGGCCTTGCCGATGCCCCGGCTGGCGCCGCTGATAAATACGGTCTTGTCTTTGAATGTTGCCATAGTGATGCTTGGTGTATTTTCTGGTAATATGAATAAAAGGATTGAATTATGGAAGGATTGAGGAGGGGAATTGCGCTTTCTGCTCCTTCCTATTCATCATCCTGGCTTGGCCAGGAAAGGTTTTCAAAAAAGCCACAGATTACACGGATTTGCTAAAATGATAATCCGTGTGATCTGTGGCATAAATTAAAAATGTCGCCGCGCAGCGGCGATTCTGAATAGTTAACCCGATCTAAAAAAAGAGGAACCCGGAAAAATCCGGGTTCCTCTTATCGTTTTCCGGGATAAATTTAAACCGGTTCAGGCAGTGGCTTCCATTTCAATCTTGGCTTCCTGAAAGCGCCTGTTCACCTCTTCCCAGTCGATGACTTTGAAGAAGGCGTCTACGTATTCGGCGCGGCGATTTTGGTATTTCAGGTAATAGGCGTGTTCCCAGACGTCGACACCCAGGATAGGGATTCCGCGGCGGTCGACCACATCCATCATCGGGTTGTCCTGATTGGGGGTGCTGCTGATGAAAAGATCGCCGGCTTCGTTGACCGACAGCCAGGCCCAGCCGGAACCAAAGCGGTTCAGCGCAGTTTCTTTGAATACTTTCCTGAAATCATCGTAAGAACCAAAGGTGTGTTCGATGGCGCCGCCGATATCGCTGTGCGGCTCACCGCCGCCTTCGGGTGAGAGTATACTCCAGAAAAGACTGTGATTGTAATAACCGCCGCCGTTGTTCCGGACGGCTTTACCGGCTTCGGATACCTGGGCCAGCAGTTCTTCGATCGACATTTCTTCGTAGTGGGTGTCCTTGATCGCTTTGTTGAGTTTATCCGTGTAGCCCTGGTGATGCTTGTTGTAGTGAATATCCATGGTGCGCGCATCGATATTCGGTTCGAGCGCGTCGTAAGCGTAAGTTAAGGTGGGTTTGGTAAACATACTCGGTCTTTATGGTTTGAAAAAAGTGATATAATTCATCTTTATAACAGAGGCATAGATAGATTGTGCGATAATTTCCTTATTCGTATCTTCCTGCGCACAAGGAACGCCTGCTCTTGCCGAGGCACCGACAAAATGAAAAGCAATGACTATCGAATTTAAAATCCATTATCAAACCAAATGGGGGCAGCAGCTCGCCATTACCGGCAATATACCCGAACTTGGCGACGGAGACCTGGCCAGGGCCTTCGTTCTCGACTACCAGGGCGCCGGCTTTTGGGGCGGTAACTGTGACCTGAAGGACCTACCGGAAAACCTGGAATATACTTACCTGCTCCTCGACGAGCAGGACGGCTCCCGCCGCCGGGAGTGGGGCGGTCCCCGCCGCCTGGATCTGAAAAAGGAGTCTTCCCCGCATATCCTGCTTAAAGATGCCTGGCGACCTAAGGGGCATCCCGAGCACGCCTTGTACACCTCCGCTTTCCTCAACGTTATTCTGCGCCCCGAAAATTTCAAAGCGAAACAGCCGCATAAGCCGGACGACGAGCCGGTGGCCCGCTTCCGGATACGGGCCCCCCGGCTGCAGCCCGGCCTGCAGATCGGCGTAATAGGTAATATCGAAGAGCTGGGGAACTGGAATGCCCGCGAAGCCCTGATGCTGAGCAACGAAGCGCATCCTCTCTGGTCGGGATCTGTAGCGCTCAACTCGGGCCTGAGTATTGAATACAAGTATGCGATCTTCGATCCGGAAAAAGACCAAATCGTCCATCTGGAGGCGGGCGATAATCGCCGCCTGCCGGCCGGATGGATCGGGCAGAAGAAAACCGTGCAGGTGACCGATGAGTATTTCCGGCACCCCAGGGGCGCCTGGAAGGGCAGCGGCGTGGCCATCCCCGTTTTCTCCCTGCGCAGCCGCCGTGACCTGGGCGTGGGAGAGTTCGCAGACTTGAAAGGAATGGTCGACTGGGCGCGGAATAACGGCCTGAATATGGTGCAGATCCTTCCGGTCAACGATACCTCGGCTACGCACACCTGGACGGATTCCTATCCTTATGCCGCTATCTCGGTCTTTGCCCTTCACCCGCTTTATCTTCATATTGAAGCGCTGGATAAGGATTTTAAGGGACTAGATGAAAAGGAGCTGCTCGAGCGCCGCGAAGCCCTCAACCGCCTCGATGAAGTAGACTACGAGGCTGTCATGGAGCTGAAGCTGCGACTGGCCCGCCGCATTTTTGATAAACAAAAGGCAGACTGGCTCGGTAGTAAAACTTTCAAATCTTTTTTTAAAGAAAACAAACACTGGTTGCAGCCCTACGCGGCTTTCTGCTACCTGCGCGATAAATACGGCGCCGCTGATTTTAAGCAGTGGGAGGCGTACGCAGAGTATTCGGATAAAAAACTGGAAAAGCTGACCAGCCCGGAGGCCGGTCACTACGATGAAATTGCCTTTCATTATTTTCTGCAGTACCATCTCGACTATCAGCTGCGGGATGCGGCGGATTACGCGCGCGAACAGGGCGTGATCCTCAAAGGCGATATCCCGATCGGCATCTACCGCCACAGCGTGGATGCCTGGGTAGCACCCCGCCTCTACAACATGGACAGCCAGGCCGGCGCTCCGCCCGATCCCTTTTCGGAAACTGGCCAAAACTGGGGCTTCCCCACCTACGACTGGGAGGAAATGGCCAAAGATGGTTATCGCTGGTGGCAACAGCGCCTGCAGCAATTATCACGGTATTTCGATGCCTTCCGCATCGATCACATCCTGGGCTTTTTCCGCATCTGGCAAATCCCCATCGAACAGGTGCAGGGCCTGATGGGGCGCTTCAATCCCGCTATTCCGGTGAGCTTCGAAGAACTGGAACAGCTCGGGATTCCTTTTAACCGCGAACGCTACTGCGAACCTTATATCCCCGAACAGTACGTCTATGAACTCTTTGGAGATGATGCGCCATTCATTAAGGAAACCTTCCTGGAGCCGACTTATCCCTACCATTACCGCATGCGTACTGCCTTCGAAACGCAGCGAAAAGTGGAAGCTTACTTCCAGCGCGAAGAAAATGCAGGACGGGTGCACCTCCAAACAGGACTTTTTGAACTGATCGCCAATGTGCTGTTCTTCGAAGTGCCGGGCTCACAGGGACGCGCCTTCCATCCTCGTATTACGATGCAGGATACGCGTTCCTATCAGGAATTGTCCTCAGCGCTTCAGCAGAAACTTGAAGGGCTGTATAACGATTACTTCTACCGCCGGCAGGAGGAGTTCTGGCGCCAGCAGGCCATGACAAAGCTGCCGGCGATCGAGGAAGCAACCAATATGCTGATCTGCGGGGAAGACCTGGGAATGGTGCCCGACTGCGTGCCCGGGGTCATGCGGGAACTGGATATCCTCAGCCTGGAAATCCAGCGCATGTCCAAGAATCCCAAAACTGAATTCCTCGATGAGTCTGATATTCCCTACCTCTCCGTCTGCAGCCCCTCCACCCACGATATGCCGCCGCTGCGCGCCTGGTGGGAAGAAATGGAGGAGGATCAGAAACAGCGCTTCTATCGGCAGGAACTAGGCTTTCAGGGAGAACCGCCTTACTTCTGCGAACCCTATATCGTAGAGCGTATTCTGCAGCAGCACCTGGACTGGCCGAGCATGTGGGCCGTTTTTCCCCTGCAGGATATTATTGCTATCGACGGGCAGCTGCGACGGGAGAATCCCTTCGAGGAACGCATCAATGTACCTGCTAATCCCAAACATTACTGGCGCTATCGCTTCCATATGACCCTGGAAGAAATGAATAAAAAAGACGGATTTAATCAGTACTTCCGGCAGATGATCCGCCGCCACGAAAGATAATCAGTTTAGAAGTTTAGCGCTTCGCCCTTCCTACGGACCGTCCGGTCGGGCTCGCTGTTTAGAAGTTTAGAAGACCTGACAGCAAAAAAACGCGTTTTCGCTTTTAGATCTTCTAAACTTCTAAACTCAAACATCGAAAAACCCATAACGAATGGCCATTCTAGACATCGTCATCGGTCTTGTCTTTGCCTTCCTCCTGTTTAGTTTGCTAGGCACCATACTACAGGAGCTCATCTCCACCTTTTTGTCATTGCGCGGGCGCGTCCTGCTCGATGCTTTGATTAAAATGATCGAGCAAGAAGAAAACAAGGATGAGTGGAAAGACCGCATTAAGAACAGCAGTGTTTACAAAAAGTACGTAGAGCGCTTCATGGGGCTGTCCCGCTTACCTTCCTATCTGAGTTCCGATCAGGTGATCGCTATACTGCAGGATATAATGGAATCGGCGCCGGAACCGGAGCTGGGTACACGTGGACTTAGCCGCAGCGCAGAGGAACCTGAAGCGCCTGTGATGAGAGATGTATCTTTGAAAAACAACCTTCAGCTGTTGCGCAAGGCGCAGATACAGGAAAGCTCCATGGCTGAAAGTCAGGAAGGATCACGCGGTTTAAGCACGCGTTCGACGCCGTTCCAGGCCGAATTACAGGAAGAAGTAGAAAAAGCCAAGCGGGCGGTAGCCAAGAATTTCAATGAGATGATGGACCGGGCTTCCGGATGGTACAAAGAGCGGATACAGCTGGTGCTTCTGCTCATCGGTCTTGGCATCGCGGTTTCGTTCGACGCAGATACTTTTGAAATGTATCATACCCTTTCCGACAATCCGGAAGCCCGCCAGCAGATGATCGCGATCGCGGGAGATTTTGTCAGTGAAGATGCCTATTCCGGGTATACCGCGCCTGCGGATACCAGTCGCCCTGCCCCTTCACCCGAGCAGCTTTCCATCACCCGGGCCCGCCTCGACAGCCTGATCGCCGGGGAGCTGGAGCAGGTGAAATCACCCTTGGGCATAGGCAGAACGAGTTTTCCCGAATCGCCGCCGCCCGGCGTGCAGTCCGAAATCGGCTGGCGGGCGCGCAAGTTGGCCGGCTGGATCGTTACGGCCCTGGCTATCTCGCTGGGCGCTCCTTTCTGGTTTGACTTGTTGAATATGCTGATGAACATCCGTGGCGCCGGTCAGCCGCCTAAGCCGGAGGAGGAACAGTAAAAAGCCGGCGGATCAGGAGGAGGAAGAATAGCAGTGCCGGTCAGTAGCAATTTTCAGCCCTTCAACTTTTCAACCCTCCAACTTTTGACCTGCTCCAAGAAGCCGCGCAGAAAAGAGTAGCCGAGTAACAGCCCCAGTAGGGGAAGGGCCGGCTGGTAAAGCCAGGGAGGGGTGAGGAAGGCGGTGGGCAGCCCCACCATAATAATCCCGGCGATGATACGGGCGTAATTGTTGCGAACCTCTTCCTGTCGAGGGGTTTTGAGGAAATGATTGACATAGACGAAAAGATACCGCAACAGCCCCAGTGTCAGGATCCAGGCCCCGGCATAACCTCTTTCGTAAAGTCCTGTCGACATGACCAGGACGAAAAAGGCGTCCACTTCCTGATCCAGGTAGGCGCCGAAAAGACTCGTGCTCCCGTAACGCCGGGCCAGCCGGCCGTCAAAGGCGTCGAGCAGGATTTCTAGCAGGCCTGTACCTGCCAGCAGCAGGGGAGAAGCTGTTGGCAGTAAAAGAAGAAAAACGGAGATCAGGACCAGTCGCAGCCAGGTAATCCAGTTGCCGGGACCACCCAACCAGTATTGGTTGCGCCATTCTCCCCAGGTGGCCCGGGCCATACCGGCGAAAGAGATCCAGGAACTCAGCAGCAGCGGAATAATACTGCCGGCAAAGAAGAACCAGCAAAGGCTTCCGGTAATGAGGGCGGCGTGGAATAATAGCCAGTAACTCATCCGTTCCACCGCCCAGTGTGAACTTTTTGAAGGGATTTCCATGACGACAAAATAAACAGTAGCAGGTACTATTGGTTTAAATAGCTGACAACTTAAATTTTGATTGACTGGAAAGGGTGAAACTAGTCGCCGGACAGCAGTGACCGAAAAAAAGACCTTTTTCCGGTGTCAATTCAGGACATGAGAACGACTATTTGGCCACTACTGCTCCGTATGGGCGATCAGGCAAGGAAGTTGAAAAAAAACTTTGCCTATTGTGCTTTTTCCCTGGAAAAGCATGATTTTTTTGTCGATGAGGCTCCGGCGGGCGAAGGGCCCAGGATCTGGGTGGTCTTCGATACGACTGCAGCGCTCACCATCAGCGATACGGATACGCTTATTCGTTCCTATGACGTCCTGGATTACCGGATAGAACAGCCCGGCAGCCTGTCGGAGCAACAATCACAGCTGATCAGTCAGTACATACCCTATTGTTTCCTGTCTTACTACGCCCGGAAAAAGAAACGCGCCGTCGCGGTGTCGCATTTCGCCCAGAGTCTGGACGGTAAAATCGCTACCGGAATCGGCGATTCCCGCTGGATAGGCAACGAAGCCAACCTGGAACACGCTCACCGCATGCGCGCCCTGTGTGACGGCATCCTTATCGGAAAAAATACACTCAGGAATGACCGCCCCCAATTAACGGTGCGGCGGGTGGAAGGTCCCAACCCGGTGCGCATTGTGATCGGCTCCCGTATCGAGGATTGCAGCAGCCTGGTAAAGGCCAGTTCTGATGAGATCATCCTTTTTCATAAAGCCGCGACCGATATCGATGAAGCGGAGGTCAGGCAAATTCTGTACCGGGAAGAGCATGCCTTTATTCCTTGTGCCGTTGTACTGGAAAGGCTCTTTCAAGAGGGTATTTACAGCGTCCTCATCGAAGGGGGAGCCAAAACTACCTCCCGCTTTTTGCAGGAAAACCTGCTGGATATTCTGCAGTTACATTTGGCGCCGATGATACTCGGCTCTGGGCGGGACAGTTTCCAGTTGCCTGAAATCCTGAAAATCGATGCGGCTATCGGATTCAAGAAGTTCTTTTTTCAGCAGGTCGCCAATACCTTTATGTTCGTCGGTCAGCCCCAAGTGGAGCGGGCGACGGATTGAAGGGGAGGGGTATAGGGTCTGGTGGTTTTCATCCAATCAACCGTGCCACCTTCCAATCGTGAAACACTGAAACCATCCAGCCATGACTATCCGAGCTCTTTGGCATCTTACAGAAAACCGTTCAGCGATACGGGAGCAGGAACTTCCCGAAGAGAACGATACACTTTTGATCAAAACCCGCTACTCCCTGATCAGTCTGGGCACCGAGCGGCTGGTCGCTACCGGAGGGGTCCCGGAATCCATGTACGAAAGCATGCGGGTGCCTCATCAGGAAGGGAGTCTGGGCTTGCCTGTCAAGTACGGATACTCTTTAGTGGGAGAAGTACAGGAGGGGCCGGCAGACTGGAAAGGGCAGTTCGTTCACCTGCTGCATCCGCATCAGGACTACTGCCGGGTGAAAAGACCGGAGGCAACACTGCTTCCCTCCACTTTGGATCCCGCAGTCGCTACGCTGGCCAGCAATATGGAAACCGCGCTGAACGCCGTATGGGACGCCGGGCTTTCTGCCGGCGACCGGGTGCTGGTCGTCGGGTTCGGCCTCATCGGCGCCCTGACGGCCCGTTTGGCGAAAGCCTTCCCGGCAACGGAAGTGTACGTTTCAGAATTAAATTCCTACCGCCGGAATCTGGCGCTGGAATGGGGGTTCCGCGCCTGGGAGGAAGAGCTTCCGGCCGTAGATATTGCCTTCCACGCCAGCCGTAGTTCCGCCGGTCTGCAGCAAGCTATCGATGCTTCCGGCATGGAAGGCCGTATCGTGGAACTGAGCTGGTACGGGGAAGACGAAGTGCGGTTGCAACTGGGAGGCGACTTCCATCACCTGCGCAAGCAAGTGATCAGCTCACAGGTATCGAGCATTCCCGGTAAGCGGGCTGCACGCTGGGATTACCAGCGGCGAAAGGCGGCCGTACTGCGTATACTGCAGGAACAAGACTGGTCGCCGCTGCTGGATCAGCGGATCCTGTTTTCAGAGACACCGGCCTTCTTCCAGCGCCTGCGAAGAGGACAGGTGGAACGGCTAAGCGGGTTGGTAGTGTATTGAACTGGATGCTGGATGCCCGACGAAAGCCCGGGATCACCCGGCTAGTGCGCCGGGCATTAACCCGGATTATTCATGGATTCATCTATTACGATGCCAAATTGCCCGCCATTCTTGGGCGTCCTCCTCATTCGGTGCTCACCGTATCTGGGGATACGGCTGCGCGCCTCATTCGTGCGGGAGCCCAAGCCTGGCAACCACTTTGGCCTCTCATGACGAAGACCCCATGAATAATCCGGGTTAAGTAATTGATAGTTTTCGGGAGACTATCTTGGCGGTAGCCGAGGCGCGAGGAGGGGGCATCCCCAAAGGAACGTAACTGACGAGTAACGAAGGATACCGCCAATAGAGGCCGCGAAAAGGGTCAAGTATTTAGTGCCCGGCGCACTAGTACACTGTGTACTAGGGCTTTGCTGAGTCCAGTCATCCGCCAACTGCAACCTTGAATATTCCAAATTCTTCCCTAACTTATCCGCTCAGTAAAAAACGACAAACACATGTACAGCGTACGCATTCGACAACACATCATGATTGCTCATTCTTTGCCCAGCCCTGCCTTTGGGCCGGCGCAGCGTCTGCACGGCGCCACTTATGTGGTAGATGCGGAGTTTAAGCGTCCGGAGCTGGATGAGAACAACATAGTGATTGATATCGCTCTGGCTTCCGATACGCTGGAGGAGGTGCTGGCCCCTCTGGCTTACCGCAACCTCGACGAAGTTCCGGCCTTCGAAGGCCAACTGACGACGACGGAGTTTCTATGTCGGCATATCCATGAGCAGCTGGGCAAAGCTGTCCGGAGACAGTTCCGGGGTGATCTGAAGATTACGCTCGGCGAGTCGCACGTGGCTTGGGCCTCCTACGAAGCGCCGGTAGCATGATTGGTTTTGTATGTCCCGACCCGGCATCATTCGTATCCGGCGGAAACCGATACAACGAACGCCTGATGCGGGCCCTGCAGCTCAGCGGTCATACCGTACAGCGCATATCCCTTGAGGAATACATACCGGTTGGTATGCCGGGAGCGACCTTGCTGCTCTTCGATTCGCTGTACTTCGCTAAGCTGAAAAAGGAGGCCTTGGGAGATACAGGCATTCCGAAAGGGTTAATCGTCCACTATCTGCCGGGGCTGGAAGCGGCGGCGCGGGGGGAGAAGGTAGATTGGGGATGGTTGTCAGGGAAATTTGAATTTGCTGTCGTCCCTAGTCGCTTCGTGGGGGAGCTACTGGTCCGGCACGGGGCCTGGCCGGCCTCGTCAATTTGGGAGGTCCCGCCAATCCTGCAGGTGGAAAAGACGATGCTCACGCCCGATCTGCCGCCGCAGTTGCTGATTGTCGGGAATTACCTGCCCGTCAAAGGCCTGCTGCCGTTTTTAGAAACGTTTGAACGAATCCTGGCCGAAAAGACGGAGCCCATACCTTCTTTTCAACTGACCGTGGCCGGTACAGATGATTTGGATACGGAATACACCGCCCGTTGCCGGACCCTGGTGCAGCAAAGTGGAATATTGAAGAACCGGGTTCAGCTCCTACCGGCAATAAGCAGCGAAGAATTGCTTGACTATTACCGGCGAGCCGCCTTGTTGCTTTCCCCTTCCTCGTTCGAAACCTTTGGAATGGCCGTCGCCGAGGCGCTGATCCTGGGACTGCCGGTGCTGGGCCTGAGACGGGGAAACTTGAGCAATCTGGTGAATGAGCCCAGTAATGGGCTGTTGTTCAGTGATTTGGAAGCTATGATTAAAGTGATTTTACAACTCCTGACTCATCCGGAACATATGCTGGACTTGCGGGAACGGGCGCGTTCTCATCCATTGGAAAATCGGTTCACAGCTGAGCGGGCGGTGGAGGGATTGAAGAAAATTATCGAATGATGAAAGAGCGCTTGCTGGATGCTGGGTACTGGGTGAACCCGACCGGATCGCAGAGCGAGATGGGCGGGTGAGGCAGGTAGTGCTGAATGCCGTCTTGGAAATTATACTCGACGTAAATCGGTTTGAGAAACTTCTCAAACCATTTCGACGTCAGTATAAAAAACTACAGAAAATGGTCAAATCCAGTCATTTACTACAAATTCACCTGGCGATATTGCTTTTCGGGCTGGCGGGTTTATTCGGCAAACTCGTCCTGTGGCCCTCAGCTATTATCGTTCTTGGACGGGTGTTTTTTGCGTCCATCAGTTTGTGGGGGCTGGCCAGGATGATGGGCTGGGAGTTGCGCCTGCAAAGCCGCCGTGATTATTGGCTGCTGGCGTTGTTGGGCGTATTGCTGGCTTTGCACTGGGTGACCTTTTTCCAGGCGATCCAGGTGTCGACCGTGGCGATCGGGCTGCTCACCTTTTCTACTTTTCCCATTTTTACCACCCTGCTCGAACCACTGTTTTTTCGCGAGCGCCTGTCAGGAACGGATTTACTACTGGCGCTTATCACTTTCCTTGGCGTAGCTTTAGTGGTTCCTCGCTTTGAACTGGATAATGCCCTGACGCGCGGCGCCTTGTGGGGAATTGCTTCCGGGGCAACTTTTGCGGTGTTATCCATCCTGAACCGGAAATACGTCCAGCGCTACAAAGGGCTGGTCATTGCTTTCTATCAGGACCTGTCGGCGACTCTGGTGTTACTGCCGGTATTATGGTGGATACGGCCGGCTTTCGAATGGCGTTCCTTTTTGCTGCTCATTCTGCTCGGTGTAGTCTTCACGGCCTTGTCACATACGATGTTTATAAACGGCATGAGAACGGTAAAGGCGCGTACGGCGAGTATAATAGGATCTTTGGAACCGGTGTACGGAATTATTGCAGCGGCTTTGATTTTGCAGGAAATTCCTGGTGGGCGGGTCCTGATCGGAGGGATCATCATTTTGGGAGCCACGACTTATGCTACCTTAGGTCCTGGCAATAAGGAGAGAAAGGAAAAACAGTAGATGAGTCATACCGGAATCCGGCTTTCGCCAAACCCGGGATGACTTCAATTTTGTAAAAGCTGGAAAATATTACTTGCCGACGCGGAAGGTAATTTTACCATTGATACGGTATTCCGTAACCTTGTTATTCTCTACTTTAGCCGACATCTCATGGATGTAGACAGATTCGATGTTATTGATGGTTTTGGAAGCTTCGTCGACCATATTTTGTGCGGCGTCTTCCCAGCCTTTGTTCGAATTACCTAGTACTTCAATTACTTTGTGGATTGCCATACTTAAAGGTTTTTTGATTAAAAATTTTGTTTTGAATTACTTACTCTCATAAGGATTATTTTTAGGCGGTGTTCAACGCGCATCAGGAAAATTTTTCGCTTGGGCTTTGCTGTCCTACCTGTCTCTCATACCTCCACCTCAAAGGGCAAATGCTGTTGCCCGGAACGGCCGCCGATATAGCTGGCATTGATGAAGATCGTGTTCTCCATTTCCCGGCGTCCGTACGATTCGTGCACGTGGCCGAAGAGATGCAGCTTAGGCTGGATCTGCTTCACCCGTTCAGCCAGTTCCTCACAGCCGACCGATTTGCCCTGGGAGGTGCGGTCGAGGATGCCGTAGGGTGGGGTATGGGTGACCAGGAGGTTGATGTCATCGGGAATCTGCTTCCAGAAATGACGCAGTTCGGGGCCTCGCTCATAATTGAACGCACCGACGAAGCGGGGAACAACGGGAGAGCCCCATATTTTGATTCCCTCGATCTCCAGCTCTTCGTTCTCCAGGTAGTAGACGCGTTCCGGCAACTGGTCGCGGTAGTGCTGGGGACGGGCTTCCAGCGGCCGGTCCATATTGCCGCCGATGAATACCTTGTAGCGATGCGGGTGGGCGATGAACCAGTCGAGGAAATCGCGGACCTGTTGTTCCCGGCCGTTGGAAATATCGCCGCCGTGGATCAGGAGGTCCCCCCCGGGAAGCTCTACCTCCCGGTGCCGGCCGTGGGTATCGGAGATACAGATGATGGTCATGGCTTGCGGAACTTGATTGTCTATGTTTCATAAGCGCCGGGCGGGTAGTTTTGTTTAAGGCACGGGATGGTGTCAGGCGCCGCCTGACTTCATGGCTGGGAGGGACGTTAATTTTTTATTAATAGGGCAGAGTACAAAATTTTTTCAATAGGTAGTGGGTTAAAATAACACGACATTAACCTGACACAGTATGTCTTTTATTTAGAAAAAAGGACTATTCGAGGCTTTTGATCCAGCCTCCGGTCATACGGCTTATTTCCAGGACCTGCTGCGAGAGCATTTGGTACTTTTTGGGATTGTAATAGCCCAATTCGTAGCATTCATTTTCTGAACCAGGATTACCAGGATAGAAGGATGGCCAGGATACCGGCCCGCGTAGCCGTTGGTTATCATCGCCAGCCCATCCCGGTCATCCCTTCATCCCGGTGATCCAGGTTCGGACAATTGCGGCGGAGAATAATCATTACAATTGATCCTTCTTCCGCTTCCTCCTGTTTCCCCGCGGCTTTCTCCCATGTTTTTTGACATAGGCATCAATTTTTTCATCCTCCAGTTCCAAAGCCTTTTCTCTACCGGGAATATTTCTCTTCAAAATTTTTCCCACAAAACGTATCCAATTGACCAGATTATTGAACAAGGAAAGCTGGTCCCGGATACGCTTCGACAAGCCATCTTCGTCTATGGGATCATCAGAAATGCCGTACTTGTAGACATCCTTTTCCTTCTTATCCCATATTCGATAAAGGTGGTGGGGTTATCGTTCTTATTTGAATTCCCGTGTACCTTCATCCCTTTCAGGCATTTTCGGAAAGAGCAGACTCCCATCCTTCTGTGTTGGCAAAGGTTTCATAGTTATAAGCAGGCACATATTCCATCTCAAACCCCGTTTTCCGCTCGAAGGCATGACTAGCAAGATTCAGCAGTGCTTCGAAGGTGAGATCTTTGGGCATATCTTCGGGATGTGCAAGCACGTGTTCGTAGAATGCCCGGCCGTTGGCCACTACGCAGCAGCGCGCGTACAGAAAAAGATCCACCGAGAAATGGCGGACCTTGCCGTAGGCGTACTCACCGATATGGCGGGCGTATATTTCGGCATCCAGGCCAAACAGTTTTTCGGAAAGGATATCCTGAAAGGCTTTTACATGCTGAATGGAACACTGGCTGAGCAAGTCAATTGCCGGCTCCATGACGGCCATGTCATCGCCTTCTTTTTCCCAGTCGAATTTGGCGATGATCTGCCAGAATAGATCTTCATCCATCTCTTTGCCGGCACAATCATCGTGGGCGACATTGACGCGGATCTCCACTTCTAACTCTTCATTCTGGTACCGGGCTTTCAAATCTTCCAAAAAATGAAGATCCAAATCTTTCAGCTTTATTCGGTGAACCGTCATGAGCAGCAATTTTGAGGATAGTTAATTTACGAATTAAATGGGCAACTTTCAACAAACAAAAAACAAAACGCCTCCGGAAAACTTTCCGGAGGCGTTTAACTATTTGTACCCGGGACGGGACTTGAACCCGTACTTCCATCACTGGAAACTGGATTTTAAGTCCAGCGCGTCTACCAATTCCGCCACCCGGGCAAGAGTGATGAAGCTGAATAATTTGAGTTGTTCGATTTCTAACTTACGCTAGACGTTTCCAGCGCGCTGAGCGACCGAGGGGAGCGAAGTCCCGGCTTATCGCTTGTGGAAGGCAAAAATATCACAATTTGCCGGAAAATGAAACTACAGGGCGGTCCATAAACTAAAAAAGCCCTCCGAAGAAGGCTTTTTCGTTAGAGCGGATGACAAGATTCGAACCTGCGACCTCAACCTTGGCAAGGTTGCGCTCTACCAGCTGAGCTACATCCGCATATAATTTTTTTAGAACCTACAAGCGAACCTGCGATCTCAACCTTGGTCCCGTTTTATTGAAACGGGACGCTCTACCAGCTGAGCTACATC
>CAZWDL010000071.1:0-37623 GCA_964632995.1 uncultured Saprospiraceae bacterium | reverse complement strand
CTCTTAATCGATGCCGTTAGTCTGTATCTTAAAAAAAGGTCGTTGTAAGGCGCAGCGTGCGCTAAGGAAAACGCAAAGCATTTTCTCTCTGCGGCCTGCTAACTCGTATCCGCGGCGCTACCGAGGTCCCACATGGCGTTGCAAATCTGATCTCGGAGAAATCGCCTGTTTGTAGTAGTGACTACCCCATCCGTCTTCGGCACGATAAAAGGTCATTTGCCAGTCCTCTAACAAAATAATGTTCGCCATTTTACCTTAAAACATTAAAATGGTCTAACTTTAGGGCTGTTTTGCAGGATTGCAATATGGTAACAACGCAACTTTATGAGTGCAAGCAAGGAACATCCTTTCGATTTTGAGGGCCAGCCCCAGGTGATGGGGCATCCTATAGGCCTATATATCCTCTTTTTCACGGAACTTTGGGAACGTTTTAGTTACTACGGTATGCGGGCCATTCTGGTGCTGTATATCACGGCTACGGCGATGGAAAATCCGGGTTTGGGATGGGACGAAGCCGATGCATTGGCCCTATACGGATGGTACACCATGATGGTGTACGTCATGTCTATCCCCGGCGGGATACTGGCCGACAAATATGTAGGACAGAAGAACGCGGTTATGATTGGGGGATTTCTGCTTTGCGCAGGGCACCTGATTTTGGCGATAGAAATGCTTTGGGCCTTTTATACCGGTCTCATTCTCATCGTGCTTGGCGTGGGGGCCCTGAAGCCGAACATATCGACGATGGTAGGCGGCTTATACGCCCAAAAGGATGATCGCCGGGACAAGGCTTTTTACATTTTTTACATCGGGATCAACCTGGGCGCCTTTTTGTCGCCGCTGATTGTCGGGTATATCGGAGAAAAAATAGGCTGGCATTACGGCTTCGGGCTGGCGGGCATCGGCATGCTGCTCGGACAGGCTGTCTTCGTATGGGGACGCCGCTACCTCAAGGGGATAGGCGAACTCGAAAAGAGTGAAACGAAGCCATTTGTGGATACGGAAAAACCACAGGCGTCGACAAAAAATATTTTCAGCAAGTTTCTGGGTGATACGAGCGCCATGGCGGTAGCCGGCATCCTGGTCGCCCTCAGCATATTCGGATTTTCCGATATCGGGTACCAGGCACTTTTTGCTGTACTCAGTCTGGCGCTGGGCCTGGGCCTGGTCATATACAAGGAACTCAATCGCGTGGAAAAAGACCGGGTGCTGGTGCTGCTGCTCAGCTTCCTGATCGTTATTGTCTTCTGGGGAGCATTCGAGCAGGCTGGCGGCCTGATGAACCTTTACGCCAAGGAAAAAACGGCGCGCAGCCTTTTAGGCTGGGAAGTGCCTGCCTCCTGGTTCCAGTCGCTGAATCCCTTCTTTATCATCACGCTGGCCTTACCCATCGGCAGCTTCTGGTATTGGTGGAAGGCCAAGGGGCGGGAGTCCTCATCCCTGTTTAAAATGGGGTTGGGGGTTATCATTATGGGCCTCGGATTCCTGTTTATGTCGGCCGCCTCGCTGCAGTATGAGAGTGCGGGCAAGTCGGCGATGTACTGGCTGGTACTGGCCTACCTGTTTCACACTATCGGTGAGCTTTGCGCTTCCCCGGTAGCCCTGTCATTTATCACAAAGCTGGCGCCGGTCAAGTACGCTTCACTGATGATGGGTATCTACTTTGCCGCTACCGGGTTGGGAAATAAAGTTGCCGGTGTGCTGGGCGAATGGTCACAGTCGGCCGGCGAATTGGAGATATTTACCGGTATTGCCATCTTCTGCGCCATCTTCGGCCTGCTGGTCATCGCCATCCTCAAACCGCTGAAGCGCCTGACTCACGGCGCGGAAGACAGAGACGCCGAGGTGGATCCGCTGAAAGCGGAGAGTGAGGCAATCTAGAGGCTGGATGCTGGGCGAGGGAATAGCGTATTTTTTGCTTAACCGGGCATCGCCATGCCCTCTTCCTAAACCTCAAGTAACCTCAATAAACCTCCTAAACCTGGTTGCTGAGCCTGGAAAATGGCTGGCCGACGGTCAACCGTCAACAAATAGCAAGTAAACGAAAACTTCTGGATCATGGATGTTACGCAGTGGATACTACTCATCGGCTGGATTTTTGTATTCGTTTGGGTGCCGATCGTTATTTACTCCAACCGCAAGGTGCATCCCGCCGCACTTTTCGTACTGTTCGGGGCGGAGATGTGGGAGCGTTTTTCCTACTATGGGATGCGCGCTATTCTGACCCTGTTCATGGTGAAAGTTCTCTTTGCCGACCTGGAGGCCGGCAGCGCCGATGCGCGGGCACTGGGTATTTACGGTTCCTACACTTCCATGGTCTATCTCTTTCCGGTCGTAGGCGGCTTGATTGCCGATCGCATTTTCGGTTTCCGGAAAACGGTGCTTTTCGGTGGTATTCTGATGATGCTGGGGCACTTTACGCTGGCGCTGCAGGGAATTCCGGCCCTCGAGGACAACCTGCTTATCTTCTTTACGGCGCTGGCTCTGATTATCACCGGTAACGGTTATTTTAAACCCAATATTTCCAGTTTTCTGGGTAAGTTCTACGACCAGGATGATCCGCGGAAGGACGGTGCGTTCACCATCTTTTACATGGGCGTAAATATCGGCGCCTTTCTGGCGACGCTGACCTGTGGCTACGTTGGCGAGCGCATCAACTGGCACTACGGCTTCGGCCTGGCCGGTATCGGTATGGGCCTGGGCTTAATCGTCTTCTGGCTGCTCGGGCCCCGCGTATTCGGTGAGAAAGGCTTGCCGCCGGACCCTAAAGACGCCAGCAAGCCGGTCTTCGCCGGCCTGAGTAAGAATGCGCTGGTATACGTCGGCACGATCGTCGCCCTGCCCATCATCGCCAGTCTGCTCAACCTCGACGAAATGATGTCCACGCTGTTGCTGGTGCTTAGTTTCGGAGTCATCGGTTATCTGATTTATTCGGCTGTGACCAATGAAAACAAGGTGGAAGGGCAACGCTTGCTGGTGATCATTGTCCTGTTCTTTTTCCACGCAGTTTTCTGGGCCCTTTTCGAACAGGCCGGCGGCTCACTGACCCTTTTCACCGACCGGAACGTCGACCGCTCTTTCCTCGGCGGCGAAATTCCGGCTTCCATCTTCCAGAGTTTGAACCCCTTCTACATCATGGTGCTGGCGCCGCTCTTCTCCTGGATCTGGATTACCCTCAACAAGCGCAAAATGGAACCCAGCACGCCGATGAAGTTCGTCCTGGGGCTCACTCAATTGGGCCTCGGTTTTCTGGTCATCGTGCTGGGCGCCAAATTATTCGCCGGCAGTGAGGGCCTGGTGCCGATGATCTTCCTGTTCTTTATGTACCTGCTGCATACCACCGGTGAGCTGAGCCTCTCGCCTGTAGGCCTTTCCATGATCACCAAATTGTCGCCTGATAAAATCGTGGGCTTCGTCATGGGCGCCTGGTTCTTGTCCATCGCCCTCGCCAATAAAGCCGCCGGCAAGATCGGCGAACTGACCGCCACTGAAGGAGTGGACCTCACCGCAGCCGGCCCGCTGGAGACCCTGAATACCTATACGGACACCTATATCACCTGGGGTATTTACGTGGTTCTCGGCGCCGCCGCCGTACTGCTCTTACTGGTGCCCGTGCTGCGCAAGTGGATGCATGGGATTCACTAGATGCTCTGTCAATTGCATCGATAAAATCAGATGGATGAGATTTTTTCAACAACTCGCGGTGCTCTACGGAGCCTTACTCCTTGGGCAACTTCTATTCTTCGGGGTGGTCTATTTCCTGATGGCCAATAATATGGTTGACAATCAGAGCATGGACGACAGCCTGTTCCGGATCATCGTTCCCATTATGATACTGGGAGCGGCCGGCGCTGCTTATGCACTCGACCGGCAACGACAGGGGAATATGGATAAGCTGCAGGACCTGGAAGCCAAGACACAGCACTACCGCAATGCCGTTATTTTACGTTGCGCCCTGATCGAGGGCGCCAACTTTTTCGCACTGCTCGCGGGATTGCTTACGCAAAATTATACCTACCTGCTTTACTTCGCCGTCGGCCTGCTGGCTTTTATCTACTTCCGGCCTTCCAAACAGCAGTTTATCGATCAGTACGAATTGAGTGCGCGGGAAAGAGAGGAGATGGATTAATACAGAACGCACTGCCGCGCAGGTGCGTTTCTCTTACGGCCTGATCTCCCTTCGCGTCCATTTTGGAAGTTGCGGACATCCATCGTACCTGCTGTCGACATCGATGTAGGTTGCATCGACGGTTTCCTGCACCCATTCGTTGATAAATTCATTTTTCTTGGATTCGATCGTCGCCTTCTGGATTTTGGAATAATCCTGTTGCAGGTTGGCGCGGTGCGGAGAGGTGCGCGACTGCAACTGAACGATGCGGAAGAAAGTATTTCCGGTGGGATCAGTAAATTCGAAGGGGGCGGAGACCTCACCGACCTGCATGGTGTCGATGGTGAAGTAGATATCGGGATCCAGATCGCCGATTTCAAAAAAAGTGTTGCCGGTAGCCGGGTTGGTGATGCGGCCGTCATTGTTATAGCTTTGCTGATCTTCGTTGGAATAGCGTTTGACGGCCAGGGAGAATGCGAGTGAATCCTCCATGATAAGGGTTCGGATAGAATCGAGGTGATTCCGGGCGCGCTCCAGGTCGGCGGGGGTGAGTTCCGGCTTGATAAGGATATGCCGCACGCGAATGGAATTCCCGCGGCGCTCCAGCATTTGAATGAGGTGGAAACCAAATTGGGATTCGACGACGGGAGAGATCTCCATGGGGTCGAGCTTATAGGCAGCGGCTTCGAATTCGGGAACGAAGCGGCCGCGTTTTGACCAGCCGAGGTCACCGCCTCCTCTGGCCGAGCCGTCGTCCGAGTATTTCATGGCCATGGCTTCGAAAGTCGCTACGCTGTCGATAATTTGCTGACGGATATCCTCCAGGCGTTCGATAGCACTTTGCTTTTGATCATCACTGATCGTGGGTTCATAAACGATTTCGCCGATTTCCACCTCGGAGTTGAAGTAAGGTAGGCTGTCGGTCGGAATAGAATGGAAAAAATCCTTTACCTCGGAAGGAGTGACCTTGACGCTGTTCATGATCTGTCCGCGCATTCTTTCGATGAGGAGCTGGTTTCTCAGGTCCTCGCGAAATTGTTCCTTTACGTCGTTGACCGTTTGACCGTAGTAGTCTTCGAACTGCTGCACGTCGTTGTTCATAAAGCCGAGTATGCGTTCGATACGGGCGTTGAGTTGTGTTTCCACTTCCTCATCGGCTACCACGACGCTATCGAGTTTGGCCTGGTTGAGCAGCAGTTTATTCGCCAGCAGGTTGTCCAGTATGTTGCAACGTGCATTGGGGGGAAGGTTGCCCTCCTGGGCTTTCATAAGAGCGTGCTGCTCCTCAATTTCCGACAGGAGTACCAGTTCGCCGCCAACGGTGGCGATGACCTTGTCGATAACGACTCTTTCCTCCTGGGCGAAGGCGCCGAAAGAAAGCAGGGCGAATATAAGGAGGCCTGTAAGATATTTCATTGTCCACATTTTATCCATCGTTAAAATTTTAGGAAGCGGGAGTTCCTGTACTGTCCGGGGTTAAACCTTTGCCGGTTCTTCAGAAAGCGGCAAAAATTCTAATTGGTATATACTATGATATTATTTTTGCGCAGTTCCATTTCGTACATCTGTTCTTTTTTATCTTCCAGCAGTTTTATCTTCCGTTTGTGCAGGATCACTTTACGAGCCTGGTCTTCGATAAAAGAAAGCGGTGCAATTTCCTTTCTGTTTTTCACTTCAAAGAGCTTAAAGAAATATTGAAACTCGCCGTCACGCTGGGTAAACTCCCGCTTGGTGCTGATGTTGTTGGTTGTCAGCGTTCCCGTAGGAAGCAGCATACCGATGTCTTCGACTTTGTGCCAGGTGCTGTCTTCCAGGTGATGAGCAACGGCATAAGTATTGCAGTAGGTGACGAGCTTGTCATAATTGTCGCCGGAGGATGGATTGTTCCACCAGTTCCGCAGGTTGCCCGATTCGGGGACAGGGGTCGGCACCTTTACAAAGTAGCAACGGATAATAGGGGTTTCCAGTTGATACTGGCTTTTATTTTTTTGGTAGAAGTCGATCAGTTCGGCCTGGGTGATAACGGAATCGAGCAGTTCTTCTACCAGGATGCGTTCGTAATTGGCCCGTATGAGGGAAGCGCGATAGTCCCTGACCAGTTTGTCGATGTTGAGGTCCTTGGGGATATTGCGTTCCGCCTCGTAGAGTATCAGGGCTTCCCGCACCCAGCGATTGACGTAGGCATTGATGATCAGCGAACTGTCGGAAGCCGTCGTTCCTTCGGGGAACATTCCTTCCAGTTCTGAGAGGTAAAGCGACTTGTTATACACTTTGGCCAACAGTTCATCTTCTTCCTCAGCGGAATTGCCCGACCCGCAGGCAGCCAACAACAGGGCGCTTACCAAAAAGATACCGGTATACAGCAGCGTTTTCATGCTATCCAATTTAAATTTCAGCAGCCATTCGGCCACTTTGCCGGGCTTTGCATCGCGCGGGGCGCCTGAGCGCCGGAACACAAGGCCGCTCAGGCAGAGAAGCACGGCAAAGTTATGATCGAGCCCGTTTAAGCGTTGCTCATTCGCGTATCAACCGCTCGACGACTTGCTCATTGATCGTGAGCTCATACGTTTCCCGGAGTTTTTTCACCCATTGCTGTTCCAGGTAGTCCTGGTATTCGGCGATGATGTACCCCCGGGCTTCGTCAAGTGTTTTAGTAGTAGCGGGGATGATTTCCTCAATTTTTATGAAAGACAGCGAATTATTGCGGCTGTTCTCCTTGGTCTGGCTCAGCGCTTTCTCCTGCCAGGGGGTTCCGATGAGGAGGTTGTTTTTCGTTTTTTCCAGCATCCGGTCTTCCACGCTCACCATGATATTGTCTTCGGAGTTGAAATGGGCAAGCACCTCTTCCGGCGTATGCGTTTCGGCGTAAGCCCGCAGCTCCTCGATCTTGTCTTTGTCTTTGGCGCTGAGGTAAAAGATACTGGCTTTGGCGCGTTCGTCCCAACGGTATTTGCGTTTTACGCGCTTGTAAAACTCCTTGAGGCCTGCTGTATCCTGGGAAGCTTTATTCCACACCTCCCGCTGTGTTGCTTCAAACAGCAGGATGCCCTCTTCGTATTCATTCATCAGGTGCTTGAACTCCGGATATTTTTCCTCCAGCCGCTTTTCTTCAAAGCGGATGATCTGCTGCTTGATAAAATCGTCGTACAGTTTGGCCACCGCCATCCCGGTATCGGTTTCCCGGCCCAGCGCGGCCCGCTGCCGCGATGCCTGACTCAGGAAGGCTGTGAAGTCGCCCAGCGTCACGTTGAAGTCCGGGTTCAGTTTGAAAAGCAGGGCGTCCGAAGGTTCTTCCGGGGCTTTCCAGCGGAAGCTGAGAAAATCCTCGGTCAGGCTTTCCTGAAAGTCAGCCAGCACTTCGGGGTTTTCGGTGAAGCCGGCTTCGGCTTTGATCTGTTCGATCAAGGCCAGGCGAGCGGCCTCATGCCGGCCGTCCTTCTTGACCATGGCCTCTAAACGACGCTTTTCGATCTCAAAAGGTTGTATGCCGCGATGACTTATTCGCTTGACCACATGCCAGCCGATACTGGTTTGTACGGGCTCGGAGAAGGCGCTGTCCTGTTCGATCCCGAAAGCGGCGTCTTCGAGTGCTTTTTCATACCGGTTGATCCCGAAAAAGCCGATATAGCCGCCTTTTCCGGCAGTGTAACTGTCTTCGGAGAGCTCTCTCGCCAGCGCGCCAAAATCGGCGCCGTTCTGCAGGGCCTGGTGAATGCTGTCGATGCGTATTTTAACGGCGTCGGAATCCGCGTCTTTGGTGCGTAGCAGGATATGAGCTACTTCGATTTCACCGCGTGCGGGCCGGCGGTCATTCACCCGGAGGATGTGATAACCGGCGCGGGTGCGTACCGGATCGGAAAGCAGGCCTTCGGGAAGGGTGTAGGCAGCTGTTTCCATTGGGTAGTACCCGTTGGGAAAGAGGACGGTCACATAGCCGATGTTGCCCCCGTTGCGCTCGGCCGAGCGGTCTTGCGACAGCTCCCGGGCCACCCCGGCGAAATCCTCGCCGCTTTCCAGGCGTCGTTTGGCCTCCATTGCTTGCTCATAGGCCGCCAGCGTATCTTCCGGGGCGGCGTTTGCCGGCAATGAAATAAGGATATGACTGATATCCACGTCCTGCCTGGAGCGCTCGTAGGCTTCCCGGACGAGCTTGTCCGTCACCTCCTTGTCAATCAGGTAAGAGTCGGCCAGTTGCCGGCGATAGCCTTCCAGTTCGCGTTGCAGGCTCGGGATAGTGTCCAGTTGCATATCCTTGGCACGTTGTACTTTTAGCTTAAAGCGAACGTACAGATCGAGGTATTCCTCCAGTGATTTGCGGGAGTAGTCGGCATTATCGCCGTTGGTTTTTTCGTAAATGTATTTGAATTCCGAGAGGTAAACCGGGTCGCCTTCAACAGAAAATAAGACAGGGTCCTGCTCCTGTGCGGGAAGCCACATCGTCCAAAGGAAGGCCGTAACCAGGAATGTAATTCGAAATGCCATGGGTCGTTTGATTTTATCTGTAGTTTTCAAGCGTATCAGGAATAAAGAACAAGGTCTTAACGGTATTATAGTCAATCAAGTACCTGAAAGTTTCGCAAAATTAGTAAAAAATGCATAGGGTTGTATGGTTGTAGGTTTCCTTGTTCCTCTGTCTTCTTTTACCTCGCGCTCCAATCTCCTCCTCTTCCGGTTTAATCTTGCGTATACACCCGTTTCACCCGGCGGGAGATGCCGGTGAGCACCTCATAGGGAATCGTTTGCAGGGCTTCCGCCAGTTCCTCTACGCCGGGCGCATCACCGAAGATAGACACCTCATCTCCTTCCTGTGCTTCCGGCAGGCTGGTAATATCCACCATGCACATATCCATACATACACTGCCGACGATAGGGGCGCGGCGATCCCGGATCAGCACGGAATAGCGGCCGTTACCGGCAGCGCGGGGCAGGCCGTCAGCGTAACCCGCCGTGATGGTGGCGATGCGGCGGTGATGGCCGGCGAGCGCCCGGCGGCCGTAGCCGACGGTTTCACCAGGGGCCAGCTCCTTGATCTGAGAAATATGAGCTTTATAATGGAATACGGGTTGCAGCAACTCACGGAACACCCCGCTGGCATCGCTGCCGTACATCCCGATGCCAAGGCGAACCATATCCAACTGGAAACCGGGGAAGCGGGCAATGCCGCTGGAGTTGAGAATATGACGCAGCGGGCGGTAGCCCAGTGCCTCGGCGATAACTTCGTACCGTCGTTCAAATTGTCGTACCTGTTCCCTGGTGAAGTCGTCGTGTTCGGGCGCTTCGCTGGCGGCCAGGTGAGAAAAAACCGACTGCACTCTAAGCTGAGTTGCTCCCTGCAACAGCTTCAGCATAGCCTCCTGCTCGCGCTCCTCAAATCCCAGCCGTCGCATCCCCGTATCGATCTTGAGGTGAATGGCCGGCAGTTTGGGGCGACCGGCGGCAAAGGAGGCGAATTGCTGCAGCTGCCGCAGGCTGTATATTTCCGGTTCCAGGCCAAAGCGCAGCAAGGCTTCAAAAGTAGCGGGCTCGGCATTGAGGACCACTACAGGCAGCTGCACACCCCCCTGCCGCAGCTCCACGCCTTCGTCGGCGTAGGCGACAGCGAGGTAGGCCACGCGTTGGAATTCCAGCAGCTTTGCTATTTCCAGGCCGCCGCCGCCGTAAGCGGAAGCTTTCACCATGGCCATGAGTTGTACGCCGGGGCGCAGTTGCCGGCGATACACATTCAGATTGTGCACCAGCGCATCAAGTTTGATCTCCAGGCTGGTCTGGTGCACCTGCTGAGCCAAACGCCGGGCGATGCGTTCGAAGGCGAAAGGACGGGCTCCTTTCAGGAGTATGACTTCCCGGTGGAACTCGAACTTGTCAACGGCATTCAGAAAATCATCTGTCGTAGCAAAAAAGGCCTTTTTTACGGCAGGCGGGAGAAAAGAAGCGAGCAGGGGCGTCCGAAGACCAATACCGATGACCCGCCGCAACTGCTTCTCCCGGATCAGCAGGCCGACCCGGCGGTAGAGCTCCTCGTCGTCCATCCCACTCTGCAGAATATCGGACAAAATGAGGGTTCGCCGTTCGCTGCGGCCCTGTTGTTCCAGGAAGCTGAGGGCGTTACTCAGCGAACTCAGGTCGTTGTTGTAACTGTCGTTGATTACAATACTGCCGTTGATGCCCTCCTTGAGCTCCAGACGCATGGCGACCGGGGCCAGGTGTGACATGCGTTCGGCAATAAGGCCGGGATCGATACCCAGGTACAAGGCCAGGGCCCAGCAGTGAATCGCATTTTCTACGGAAGCGGCATCGGTAAAAGGAATGCGGACCTCCAGTTGTTCCTCCAGGTATTCGCCCCGGATTTCGGTTTGTCCGTCCGCCTGCCGGGTCCGGCTGATGTAGAGATCGGCAGGCCGCCAGCGCGACCAGGTGAAGCGGGGCCGGTTCAGCGTACGAATAGCCTCATCGACTTCCTCTTGGTCGGCGCAATAAAAAACGATATCGGCTTGCCGGAACAGCTGCAACTTCTCGCGCAGCTTCTCCCCGCGCGAGCGAAACCCTTCGCTGTGAGCTGCGCCGATATTGGTAAACAGCCCAATGTTGCAATCAATGATAGAGGAGAGCTGCGCCATTTCTCCGCGGCGCGATATGCCGGCCTCAAAAATACCGAGTTCATGCGCCGGGTTAATCTGCCAGACAGAAAGCGGCACGCCTACCTGAGAGTTGTAGCTGCCCGGGCTTCGCACCAGGTAATAGTCATCGTGGAGCAACTGAAAGAGCCACTCCTTGACAATGGTTTTTCCGTTACTGCCGGTAATGCCGATGACCGGCAGGGCGAAGCGTCGGCGATGGTAGGCTGCCAATTCTTGCAGGGCCGCTACCGGATCTTCGTGTAAGAGCAGGCTGGCCTCCGGATAATCAAGTGGGTTCACCTTTCGGGAAATGAGAAAATGGCGCACGCCTGCGCGGTACAGTTCGGGCAGGTAGTCGTGCCCGTCGTGCCGTTCTCCCTTTATGGCGAAGAACAAGGAGGTCTCCGCAAAAAAGATACGCCGGCTGTCGAGCAGCAAGTGCTCAACAACAGGGCGGCCCGGAGCCTCTTGCCGCAGTTGCCCTCCCGTGATGCCGGCGATTTGTCGGATGGTGTACATGAGGGTGCTCATTGGTTGAGTCAGGATCAGAAATCCGGCTTAATCTCCCAGGTCGAACCCGATATCCCGGCGGAAGTACTTGCCTTCGAAATGAATGACTTCCGCGTTTTTGTTCGACTTTTCCAGTGCCGATCTGACGTTGCGCCCATAAGAGGTGATGGCCAGCACGCGACCGCCGTTTGTGACCAGGTGGCCGTTCTTGTTTTTTGTGCCGCCGTGGAAGACGAGGCTATCTTCGACCTTGTCGATATTCGTGATGGGCTTGCCTTTTTCGTAGGCCTCCGGATAGCCGCCGGAGGCGAGGATGACGGCCGCCGCCGCCCGGAAATCTTCTTCGATCTTCACTTCCGGCAGGCGCCCTTCGGCAGTAGCGAGCAGCAGCTCCACCAGGTCATTTTTGAGGCGGGGGAAGACGACCTGCGTTTCCGGGTCGCCCATGCGGCAGTTGTATTCAATGACGTAGGGGGCGCCGTCTACTTTGATGAGCCCCAAAAAGAGGAATCCCTGGTAGGCTATTTTTTCTTCCTGCAGGCCGCTTACGGTAGGCCGGATGATGCGTTGCTCCACCTGCTGCATTAGTTTCTCATCGACAAAGGGGACCGGAGAGACCGAGCCCATGCCGCCGGTATTCAGGCCGCTGTCCCCCTCGCCGATGCGTTTGTAATCTTTGGCTACCGGCAGGATTTTGTAGTCTTTGCCGTCGGTCAGTACGAAGACCGAGAATTCAACTCCGTCGAGGAACTGCTCGATGACTACCCGTTCGCCGGCGGCGCCGAACTTTCCTTCCAGCATACTTTTGAATTCCCGCTGCGCCTCTTCCACCGAGGAGAGGATGAGTACGCCTTTGCCGGCGGCAAGCCCGTCGGCTTTCAGCACGATGGGAGGAGCCTGCTGGGTGATGTATGCCAGGCCTTCCTCCATGTTGTCAGCTGTAAATTCGCGATAGCGGGCCGTGGGTATGTCGCGGGCCTCCATAAAGGCTTTGGCGTAGGCTTTGCTGCCCTCGAGACGGGCGCCCGTTTGGGAGGGGCCGATCAGATGAACCCCGCTCAGTTGCTCATCGAGCTGAAAGAAATCGTAGATACCCCGCACCAGCGGTTCCTCCGGACCGACGACCACCATCCCGATATGGTGCTCCCGGACGGCGTCACCCACGGCTTCAAAGTCGTTGGGGTCAATATCCAGGTTGCTGCCCAGCAGCTCCGTTCCGGCATTGCCGGGGGCGATGTAGAGTTGATCGCATTGTTCGCTTTGTACGAGTTTCCAGGCGAAAGCGTGCTCGCGCCCGCCACTGCCCAGCAGAAGAATATTCATAGCTTACCGTTTTTTCCACAAAGATAAGAAATAAGCCTGGCGGCTGAAGTTGACAAATTAGAGTTCTGGCGATCAATCCTCTCCTCATAAATTATTTTACCTTTGTGGACGTTTTTTGAAAAACCAGGAACCATGATCTCCTATGTAAAAGGTCCCATTACGCACAAGAGTCCGACCTACCTCATTGTGGAAGCCGGCGGCGTGGGCTATCACATCAACATCAGCCTGCACACCTATGCGAAGATTGAGGCGCTGGCCACGGTCAAGATTCTCACTTATTTGCATGTCAAGGAGGACGCTCAGACGCTGTTCGGTTTCGCGGAGGATATAGAACGGAAGTTGTTTGTACACCTGATCTCGGTTTCCGGCATCGGCCCGAATACGGCACAGATTTTGCTCTCTTCCCTAAACCCGGAAGAGGTGCGCGCGGCCATCATCGGGGAAGATGTAGCGGCGTTCAAGCAAGTTAAAGGGATCGGGCCGAAAACCGCTAAGCGAATAATCCTGGATCTGAAGGATAAACTGATCAAAGAATCGGGCGATGCACCGTTAACATTGCCCGCCGTAAACAATACAATCAGAGATGAGGCGTTATCTGGATTAGTTGCACTGGGATTCACTCGTATTCAGGCCCAGAAAGCGTTAAAGAAGGCCCTTCGCGAAAAACCCGAAGCGGCCAACGTGGAGGAACTGGTAAAACAGGCCCTGAAACAGTTATCCTGATCCTCCTCCCAATGACTAGAGCTTCTCCATTTGGTGTGTTTAACCCTCAACGAGAAGCAATCAGAAATTTTAACATTTCCTCTAGAGAATGAACTTCCCAAAGGAGCGTTTCGTTCGCCGCAGCGCCGGGGCGAGGTGTTAAAATTTATGCAAATGACAAAAAGCAGAGAGCGAACTACAGAATCATCATACAACAACAATAAACAGGAAACGAAGCTGCGAAGAACGTTCCGTTGTTCAACATCGCCGGTTCTTTCCAATAATCCCATGATGAAAAATAGCTATGAGTAGAATACTTTTACCCTTAAGTCTGCTGCTGCTAGGCATCCTATCTATGGCATGGTCGGTAGAGGAGGGCAAGCACTCGCTGAAAGGTCCCCACGCTTCTCCTGTTGCCGGGCTGCCCTCCCAACAGGATACGGTTCCGCCCGTCCAGCCACGCTACGATGATTTTCTCAATGACACGGTTCCCAATCCCTTCGACCTGCAGGATCCCAGCGCTGTTGAGAAAAATGTGGAATACGATCCGGAAACCGGACAGTATATTATCACGGAAAAGATCGGCGAGGAGAATTTCCGCCCGCCGACCTATATGACATTTGAGGAATACCTCGAGTACTCCCGCCGACAGCAGGAGCGCGAATACTTCCGCCAACTCTCCGGAGTGAGCACCGAAGGCGGCGGCGCCAGCGCGCTGGATCCCCTCGCCAAGATTGACGTTGAAAACAGCCTGCTCGACCGGCTCTTCGGCGGCACCACCGTCGACATTCGCCCGCAGGGTGGCATTGACCTCACCCTGGGGATGGACTTCCAGCGCCTCGAGAACCCTATCCTCACCGAGCGGCAGCGTTCGCAGGGCGGTTTTGACTTCGACATGAACATCCAGATGAACGTCACCGGCAAGATCGGCGAGAAGCTCAACCTGGCGACCAATTACAATACCAACGCCACTTTCGACTTCGACAACCAGATCAAGCTCAATTACAACAGTGATCTGTTCAGTGAGGATGAAATTCTCAAGCGCATCGACGCCGGTAATGTGAGCCTGCCCCTGCGCGGTTCGCTTATCCAGGGTGCGCAGAGCCTCTTCGGGGTGATCACCGAATTGCAGTTTGGTCACCTGCGCCTGACGGCGGTTGCTTCCCAACAGAAATCCCAGCGGGAAAATATTCAAATCAAAGACGGGGGTCAGGTGCAGGAATTCGAAGTGCGCGCTGATGAATATGACGAAAACCGCCACTTCTTCCTCACCCATTACAACCGCGATCAGTTTGAGTTCAACCTGGAAAACCTGCCACAGATAAAATCGCTGTTCAGGGTGAGCACCGGTACCAACAACCGGGGCCGGCAGCAGCAAGTGGGAAGCAACAGAACCAACAACTCCTCCAATAATCCCAATTTCCGCAGCTCCGGCGGCGGCCAGATCCCCGGCGGCGTGGAAAACCTGCAGGGTATAGAGATCTGGATTACCAACGATCGCAATGAAGTAGACAACGTGCGCGATATCGTGGCCCTGGCCGACATCGGGGAGGCCCAGCGGCTTGTCAATCCCGATGCGGTCAATATACCGCCCAGCCCGGCTTTCCCGGACCTTTTCGGCAACGCCCTGCCCGACAACCGCGCCAACGACCTCTACGAAAGATTGATCAATACGCCGGGCGCCCGCCAGATCGACCAGGCGGTGGCGACCCTCCAAAACCAATTCGGCATGCAGCAGGCGCGCGACTTTGAAAAGGTCAGCGCCCGCAAACTGCAGCCTTCTGAATACACGGTTCATCCGGAACTGGGCTTCATCTCGCTCAATGTCAATGTGCAGCCCGACCAGGTCGTCGGCGTGGCTTTTCAATACTCCTACAACGGACAAACTTATAAGGTGGGGGAGCTTTCGCAAAACTCAGAGACTACTCAACCCGACTCCTCGCTCAGCGTGCTCTTCGTCAAAATGCTGAAAAGCACGACGCAGCGCACCGACGTGTCCACCTGGGACCTGATGATGAAGAATGTTTACGCCATCGGCGCCTTCCAGGTCAACCGGGAAGATTTTAAACTCGATATTTTTTACGATGATCCCGGTAAGGGACAAAAGCGCTTTCTCCCCGAATCCAACCTGACCGGCCGTCCGCTGATCCGTGTCTTCAACCTGGACAACCTCAACGTGCAAGGCGACCCGCAGCCCGACGGCGTCTTCGATTTTGTGCCGGGCATCACGATCACTCCCCGCAACGGCCGTATTATGTTCCCCGTGCTGGAACCCTTCGGCTCCTCCCTGGCTAATCAGATTGACGAGCCTGCCGACCGCGAAAAGTTTGTCTACCAGGAACTCTATGACCAGACCTTATTCCAGGCTCAGGAGTTTCCCGAGAAAAACCGCTTTGTCATCCGCGGAAGCTATAAATCCAATGTGTCATCCGAAATATCGCTGGGAGCTTTCAATATACCACCGGGCTCGGTGCGGGTGACCGCCGGCGGGCAGGTGTTGCGCGAAGGGGTTGACTATGAGATCGACTATAACATCGGTCGGGTCAGAATCCTCAATGACGCTATCCTCAACTCCGGCGTGCCGATCAACGTATCCTTCGAGGACAATACCCTCTTCGGGTTTCAGCTCAAATCCATGTTCGGCCTGCGCGCCGACTATGAGGTCGACGAGAACTTCAATATCGGCGCTACCCTTCTGAAACTGTTTGAGCGGCCTTTTACCCAGAAGGTCAATATCGGGGATGATCCGATCAACAACAGCATTTACGGGCTCGATATGAGCCTGAGCCGGGAAGCGCCCTGGCTGACCAAGGCCGTCGACGCCATCCCCCTGCTGTCGACCAAAGCGCCCTCCAACCTGTCGATTACCGCGGAAGCAGCCTTGCTCAAACCCGGTCACAACCGCGCCATCAACCAGACCCGCAAAGACAAAGGCGGGGTGGTCATGATCGACGACTTCGAAGGGGCAGCTTCCAGCTTCGACCTGAGGCAGCCGGCCAACCAGTGGTTCCTAGCCAGCGTCCCGCAGAATGACGAGCTGAACAACAACCCGCTTTTTCCCGAATCGGCCCTTATCAATGACATCCGCGCCGGCGCCAACCGGGCGCGGATCAACTGGTATCGCATCGATCAGGGGGTGCGCAACGACGAGGATCAACGCAACCCTTATACCAGCACGGTGCCCCAGGTGGAAGTTTTCCCCAACCTGACGCTCGATCCTACACAGTTGCCCAATGTGCAGACCCTCGACCTCACCTACTATCCGCAGGAGCGGGGGCCCTATAACTTCGACGTGCCTTCCGGCTATCCGGGCATCAGCGCCGGCATCAGCATCGATAATGTCAATGATTCACTGGTGCTCAACGATCCCGAAACCCGCTGGGGCGGCATCATGCGCGCCCTGAACACCAACGACTTCCAGTCGGCTAATATCGAATTCCTCGAATTCTGGATGCTCAGCCCCTTTATCGATCCGCAAAACCCGGAGAACCCCGACTTCGAAGGCAAGGACGGCGACCTGTATATTAACCTGGGGAACATCTCCGAAGATATCCTGCGCGATTCGCGCAAATTCTTCGAAAACGGCCTGCCGGGACCGGCGAACCAGAGCCGCCGCGTCGATACTACCGAATGGTCGGTAGTGCCCATCGCCCAGCAGATCACCCGCGCCTTTGACAACGATCCCGAAACCCGCGAACTGCAGGATGTCGGCCTGGACGGCCTGGACAATGCCGGCGAACGGACGAAATACGATAATTATGTTCAGACTATAAGAAGCCAGAATACCATCGTCGGTGAAAAAGTAGCCCGCGATCCGGCCAACGACGATTACCGCTACTATCGCGATCCGACCTTCCAGGCCGGAGCAGGCATCCTGCAGCGCTACCGGGATTACAACAACCCGGAAGGTAACTCGCGCGCCAACCAGGGCGGCAACCGCGTACAATCGGCAACCAATATTCCCGACGCCGAAGACCTCAACCGCGACAATACACTCAACGAAACGGAGTCCTATTTCCAGTACCGCATCCGGCTGCGTCCCGATCCGCTGAACCCCCGGGAGCTGGATCGCGAGGCCGCACAGTTTATTACCGACCGTCGCGTCAGTGACGACGGCAACCGCATCTGGTACCGCTTTCGCATACCGCTCAACGGCCCCGACAAGGTTGCCGTTGGGGGCATCCGCGACTTCCGGTCCATCCGCTTCATGCGCATGTACCTGCGGGAATTCGAGCGGCCGGTCACCCTGCGCTTCGCCCGCCTCGAACTGGTGCGCAACACCTGGCGCCGCTATACCCAGAATCTGGAAGAACAGGAGCCCTCCTGCGCTGTAGAAACCGATTTCACCACCGACGTGGTCAACATCGAACGCAACTCCGGACGGGAGCCTTTCAACTACGTGCTTCCACTGGGCATACAGCGCGAACAGTCGGTAGGCGTTTTCAATACCTTGCAAAACGAGCAGTCGCTCTCCCTCGTGCTGCGGGACCTCTGCGACGG
The DNA here is from genome assembly GCA_964632995.1 of uncultured Saprospiraceae bacterium. Taxonomy (GTDB): domain Bacteria; phylum Bacteroidota; class Bacteroidia; order Chitinophagales; family Saprospiraceae; genus CAZWDL01. The sequence goes on along the minus strand of CAZWDL010000071.1, from coordinate 19,863 downwards.
CGATTCCCGCTCCGTTTTCAAAACAGTGAATATGGACTGGCGGGTTTACGACCGCTTTAAAATGTTCGTTCACGCTGAAGAACTCGACGAACAGGAGGTGGAACCCGGCGAACTCACCATGTTCGTGAGGCTAGGCAGCGATTTTAAGAATAACTACTACGAATACGAAGTACCGCTGACTATGTCAGAGCTGGATAATATCATGGGGCTTAGCCCCATCGAGCCGGAATACAAACAGGAAGTGTGGAAACCCGAAAATGAGTTCGACTTCCCGCTGCAGCTGCTGATCGATATCAAACGCAAACGCAACAAAGAGGGCTTCGCCATCGGCAATGAGTACGTAGAAGTGCTGAACCCCGACAATGCGGCCTTGTCGCACCGGGTAAAAGTGCGCGGCAATCCCAACCTGGGCTACGTCAAGGTGGCCATGGTCGGCGTGCGCAACCCGCAGGGCGGCGTGGTAGAATCCATGAATACAGAGGTCTGGGCTAATGAAATGCGCCTCACCGGGCTGGACGAGCGGGGCGGCGGCGCAGCGATCGCCCGCATGGATATGCAGCTGGCCGACTTTGGCAACCTCACGGTGGCAGGCAATTACTCCAGTATCGGCTTCGGCGCACTCGACCAGAAAGTGCAGGAGCGGCAGCGTGAAGAAATTGTAGGCTTTGACGTCGCCGCCGATTTCCAGCTGGGGCAGTTTTTTCCCGACAAGTGGGGCCTGCGTCTGCCTTTCTACACGCAGTTTTCCAAAACGAGCAGTAATCCGGAATTTGATCCCTACGATATGGATATCCGCCTCAAGGACAAGATTTCCGATGCCGAAACAAGTGAGGAACGCGATTCTATCCGAAGGCAGGCGCAGGATGTTTCTTCCCTCAAGAGTTTTACCCTGACCAATGTGGGGAAAAACCGGACGACCAGCAAAGCCCCGAAACCCTGGGATGTAGAGAACTTTTCGGTCAGCTACGCCTACTCGGAAGCAGATACGCGGGATCCGATCATCGAATCCGACAAAGAGCGGCGTCATACGGCAGGACTGAATTACGGCTTCAGCACCAGTCCGAAGTACATAGAACCGTTCAAAAATATACAGGGCAAATGGTTGCAGTTATTGTCACAGTTCAACTTCAACCTGATTCCCAATTCCTTCACCTTCAGCACCATCATGGACCGCCGGCTGAACACGACCCGCTATCGTTTTGCCGGCGTGGATCCCCGGTTCAACACCTTCTACAATAAAAGCTTCATCTGGGACCGCACCTACGGCTTGCAGTGGGATTTTACGAAGTCTCTTAAACTCACCTTCAATGCGGTGAATGCCGCCGTGATCGACGAACCGGATGAGATCAAGCTGATCGAAGACCCGGCCATTGAAAATCCGGCCCAGGTGCGGCGCGACAGCATCTGGAAGAACATCGCCAACTTCGGGCGTACCAAGAACTACCTGCACAACTTCCAGGTGTCCTACAACCTGCCGACGCGCTATCTGCCCATCATCGACTGGATACAGGTGCGGGCGCAGTACCAGGCGGAGTACGGCTGGAACGCAGCGGCGCTCAATGTCACCTCCCTGGGTAACGTCATTCAAAACCGGCAGGACCGCCAGCTGAATGTGGATATGAACTTCGAGGCCCTTTATAACAAATGGGGCTACCTGCGCGATATTAACCGCGGTAGCGGCGGCGGCGCCAGAGACCGCCGCGCAGCGCCGGGGCGCCGGCCGCAGCAGGGCCAAGAAGGCCAACAGGACCGGCAGCGGGCTTCCAGCGGGCCGAGCGGTATAGAACAGGCCCTGATCCGTCCGCTGCTGTTACTACGACGCGGCCGCTTCAACTGGACGGAGCAGTTCTCCACCGTCGTTCCGGGCTTTATGCCGGAATCGCGCCTCCTGGGTATGAACCCCGGTTTCGAGGCCCCCGGCTTTGGTTTCATCGCCGGCTGGCAGCCCAAAATCCGCCTGCTCAAAGAAAGCGAATACGGCGGGCCCGAGGACTGGCTGATGAACTCCGCCCGCGTCGGCTGGATCAGCAACGACGTGCTCCAGAACCGCGAAGTGGTGCAGACCTTCCGGCAGCAGTACGACCTGCGCGCTACCGTGGAGCCTTTCCGCGACTTCCGGATAGACCTGGAGCTGACGCGGGACTTTAGCGAGAATCACACCCAGTTTTTTAAGGACACGCTGTTTAACGATGTCTCCGATTTTGCCCATACCGTGCCGCAGGATATCGGTTCACTGACCGTCACTTACTCGGCGCTGAGCACCCTTTTTCGCGACAGCGAGGACCAGATCGTCGATCTGTTCCGCACCTTCGAACAAAACCGCGTCATCGTCTCACAGCGGCTCGGCAACGGCGAACACGACAATCCGATCCTGGCAGAGCAGGGCTATACCAAAGGCTACGGCCGCACTCAGCTGGACGTGCTCGTTCCGGCCTTCATCGCCGCCTATACCGATCAGAATCCACGCTCCGTGAGCCTGGACCTCTTCGGCACCAAACCGCGCCTCAACTGGCGCCTCAACTACAACGGCTTGTCGCGGTTGCCGCTGTTCCGCGAGCTCTTCCAAAGCTTCACGCTGAGCCATAGCTACCGCTCCACGCTAACCGTCAACAGTTTCAATACCAGCTTTGACTGGCTGCGGACCCGCAATACGGCGGGCGGCCCCGTCAACGAACTCAACGGCAACTTCTACCCACGCTTCGAAATTCCCCAGGTGGCTATCACCGAGGGCTTTAGCCCCCTTATCGCCGTCGACGCCCGCCTCAATAACGGCATTTCCATCGGCGTGGATTACAGCAAGGCCCGCACCCTGGGCATGAGCTTCGTCAGCAATCAGCTTAGCGAAACCCAGACCGAGCAACTGGAAATCGCTTTCGGCTGGCTGCTGCGCAATGTCAACCTCCCCTCTTTCGGGGGGAATAATAACCGCGGCCAAGGTCGGGACCAGAATACCCAGGGCGGCAACCAGCCCCAACAACCCGTACCGGGTGGTAACCTGCAGGGCCGCGACCTGAATATCAACTTTACTTTCAGTATGCGCGATGACGTCACCTTCAATCACCTGCTCGACCAGGGAATCATCGAACCAACGCGGGGCAACTACTCGCTGACCATTTCGCCGTCGGCCGAATATCAGATGAGTCGCAATCTGTCGCTGCGTTTCTTTGTCGATTACCGCCGCAATGTCCCTAAAACCTCCGCCGGCTTCCCCAGGACGGACACCTCCGGCGGCGTCATGGTGCGCTTTCAGTTAAACTGATACCAAGTGGGAAGTGGGAAGTCGGAAGTCGGAAGTGGGAAGTCGGAAGTCGGAAGTGGGAAGTGGGAAGTCGGAAGTGGGAAGTCGGAAGTGGGAAGTCGGAAGTCGGAAGTGGGGTTGCATCGCCGGCAAACACTGCCGGTGAGTAAATTAACCTCTTGAAAACAAGAAGGTTAAAAGTGTGTTAAAAGCAAACTTTACGTACTTCTATTACCTAATTTTGTAAGGAAGACGATTGAATTAAACTGCCTGGAACAGGGATTGACGGGGTGCGTCAATCGAACACACTTTAAGGTAACTGCAAGCACATCGATGAATAAAAAAGCAATATGGGCGATCATTGGGCTGATGAGTGCGGCTGTAATCGGAGTAGTCTGGTTACAGATGGACCTCATTCGGACGGCCATCCGGGTCAATGAAGAAAAGTTCGAGGAAAATGTCTACACTGCACTTAACGAAGTAGTTGAACGCCTGGAAGCGGAAGAACGGCAGGAAGCGCTCAATTTCCAGATGAACGGCTATCTGACCTCCTTTATTTTACAGGAAACGGGGCATTCCGAAGAAGCCCTTAACAAGCATCCTGAAAATAAGGCGGGGCTATTGTCCGGTCTGAGCCTGCGTGACCTGCAGGATCGTCTGATCAACGAAATTACCAATCCCTGTAGCTGTACCAAATGCACCGCGGAGCGGGAAAAGCTCTTGCGAACGACTTTTGTGATGTACAATCAGAACCGGAGTCAGCTGCCGCTGGCCGAGCGCATCAACCCGCAGAAGCTCAGCGAGATCATTAAGCAGGAACTGACCCGGCAGGGGATCAATACGGAATATAACTTCGGCGTTTTCTCCAAGGAAAAGAAGAGTTTTGTTATCATCAACGACCACTACGTTGTTGAGGACACCCAGCCTAATGCTATTCTTCCCGGCTACCGCAATATTTACAACTCCAAATTCTTCGATTATCTTTTTCGCGAAGGAAGCAACGTTCCCGGGTTGCTCATGATTCACTTTCCGGCGCAGACGAGTGTCGTCTGGAGCTCTCTGTGGCAGAACTTCCTCGGCTCGATTGTCTTCACCGCCATCATCCTTTTCTGTTTCGCCTACACGATCAACGTCATCTTCCGCCAGAAAAAGCTTTCGGAGATGAAGACCGATTTCGTCAACAACATGACGCACGAGTTCAAGACGCCGATTGCGACGATCTCCCTGGCTGCCGACTCTATCTCCAGCCCGATAATTTCCGGTAGTCCGGACAAGGTGCAGCGTTTTGCCCATATTATCAAACAGGAAAACCGGCGAATGAACAGCCAGGTCGAGAAAGTGTTACAAATGGCGCTGATTGATAAGAAAGACTTCACATTGCGTCTGTCGGAAGTCAATATGCACGAAGTTATCCAGAATGCAGTGGAGAATATCGGCTTGCAGGTTGAAAAAAAGGATGGGCACGCCCATTCGGAACTGCAGGCTACCCGACCGGTCATTCAGGGGGATCAAACCCATATTTCCAATGTCATCAACAACTTATTGGACAACGCCAACAAATATTCTCCCGAAAAACCGGAAATTTCCGTGCATACGCGCAATGTTGCCAATGGTATAGAAGTTATTATAACTGATAAAGGCATCGGGATGACCAAGGAAGCGCGAAAACACATCTTCGATAAGTTCTATCGCGTACATACCGGTAACCTTCACGATGTAAAAGGCTTCGGCCTGGGCCTGAGTTACGTAAAGGCCATCATGACGGCACATAAAGGTGCGATTGATGTCAAGAGCGAGTTGGGGAAAGGCAGCAGTTTTATTCTATTCTTTCCTTATCAGGTAGAAAATTAAAACAAGACAATGGGTTGCCGGGCGCTGCTCGCTTTACGAGAGCGCATTGGCTTTTGGCCGGCTGTTTCCGCAGGGCAACTCTGAAAAACGGAATATTATGGCAAATAACAGAATTCTCCTTGTTGAAGATGATCAAAACTTCGGCGATGTCCTTCGCTCTTATCTGGAAATGCACGAATACGAGGTCACCCTGGCTACCGATGGTGACGAAGGGCTGGAGAGCTACAACAAAGGCGAATACGACTTATGCATATTCGATGTTATGATGCCCAAAAAAGATGGCTTCACCCTTGCCCGGGAAATCCGGGAGCAGGATAAAGAGATGCCTATCATTTTTTTAACGGCAAAAACTATGAAGGACGATGTGCTCAAAGGCTTCAAGATCGGCGCCGACGATTACATCACCAAACCCTTTAATTCTGAGGAACTTTTGTATCGCATTCAAGCTATTTTAAAGCGTGCACAACAGAAGGCGGATCCCCGGGAAGAAATAAAAGAATTTAATATTGGTAAATATCATTTTAATTTTCCATTAAGAATTCTTATATTTGATCCTGGAGGGCAGGAAGAAGAGAAAAACAAGCTTTCTCCGAAAGAAGCACAGTTGCTCCGGATGTTCGCTATTCATATGAATGACATCCTCCCGCGCTCCGAAGCCCTGAAGAAGATCTGGGGCGAGGATAATTACTTTACCGCCCGCAGTATGGATGTGTTTGTAACGAAGCTGAGGAAGTATCTGAAGCGGGACGAAAATATCGAGATTGTCAACATTCACGGCAACGGTTTTCAGTTGCTGGTGAAGGCAGAAGAAGAAGCATAAAATAGTTTTTGGGATTATGATTAAGGCCGGAATCGCCAGCGTGCGATATCCGGTCCTTTTTTTTTGGAGCGCGAAGCGATGCTTCGCGACGCAAGCATGTCCCTGAATTACAGACAGTTACTTTTGGGACAGCGTATTAGCCGGGTCAAAGACCGGGCTCTGCCATCAGCCGATGGGCAAACCCCAGGAGTTTGGCTTCTTCAAATTTACCGGCCATCAGCTGCAGCCCGACGGGCAGGCCGTTGGAGTGGGTGCCGGCCGGGAAAGCGATAGCGGGGGTGCCCGCCATATTAGCCTGCACGGTAAAGATATCAGCCAGGTACATGGCTACCGGGTCTTCGAGTGACTCGCCCAGCTTCCAGGCGGTGGTAGGAGCCACGGGGGAGAGAAGGAAATCGTACTGCTCCAGCAATTCGAGCGTGCGGTCGTGGATGAGCCGCCGCGCGCGTTGAGCCTGTGAATAATAGGCATCATAAAAGCCCGCCGAAAGCACGAAAGTACCCAGCATAATACGACGTTTGACTTCGCGGCCGAAGCCTTCGGTGCGCGATTTTTTATAAGTCTTCAGCAGATTGTGGGCTTCCTCGCTGCGATGGCCGTAGCGAACGCCGTCATAACGGGCGAGATTGGAAGAGGCCTCGGCAGTGGTTAGCACGTAGTAGGCGGGGATGAGATAGTCGAGCAGCTCAAAGTCGACGGGCTCCACGGTATGTCCCTCGGCGCGGAGCTTTTCGATGTAGGCCAGGGTAGCCTGCCGTATTTCCGGATCGAGGCCGGGATGATCGAGTGCCGCTTGCAGGTAGGCCACGCGGGCCGTTTCCTCGTGGTTTAGCATGGCCGAGAATTCCGGTACGGCGCGGCGGCTGGCGGTGGCGTCGAAATCATCGTGGCCGGCCATGATTTCGAGCAGCAGGGCGGCATCCTGCACGCTGTGGCTGAGCACGCCGATCTGATCGAAGGAAGAGCCGTAGGCCAGCAGGCCGTAGCGCGAAACGCGGCCGTAGGTGGGCTTGAGGCCGATGACGCCGCAGAGCGCGGCGGGCTGTCGCACTGAACCTCCGGTATCGGAGCCGAGCGAAGCCAGGCAGGTGTCGGCCTGTACGGCGACGGCGGAGCCTCCGGAAGAGCCGCCGGGCACGGCGCCGGGATTGGCGGCATTGCGCACAGGACCGTAGACGGAGGTTTCATTCGTGGACCCCATGGCGAACTCGTCGCAGTTGACGCGCCCGATGATGATCGCATCCTCCTCGAGCAGTCGTTGTACAGCTGTGGCCGAGTACAGAGACTCAAAACCCTCGAGGATTTTGGAGCCGGCAGTTACACCGTGATTTTTGTGACAGATCACGTCTTTTAGCGAAAGCACCATGCCGAAGAGCCGTCCTACGGAAGCGGGATTCTCGTGGAAGCGCTGGTCCAAAGCCTCGGCTTGTTCGAGCGCCTCCTGCTCGTAGACTTCCACATAGGCGTTAAGGTGCTCCTGTTCGCGGATGCGCCCGAGGTAGTATTCGACGACTTGCGTACAGCTGCTCCGCTCCTGCTGAATAGCGCTTTGTATGTCCTGCAGGCTTTGATATTTCGGCATAATTGGCTGATCGTGTGGTGAATTAGCATATCCGGAAAGGGCTTGGTGAAAAACTAATTTCACTATAAACTGTCGCTAAGGCGGCGTTCAGGCATTCAAGCATCTTTCGACAATCTCTTCCAGCGTCAGCGGGGTTTGTTCTCCCGTCTTCATATTTTTTAGCGCCAGTTTGCCGCTTTTCATTTCCTCGCTGCCCACGATAATGGCGTAAGGCGCGTTGCGACTATCCACATACCTCATCTGTTTCCCGATTTTGACGGGTTCCGGATAGATCTCGGCATTGACTCCGGCGGCGCGCAGTTCATTGAGGCGGCGGAAGGCATAGAAGTGTGATTCGGCATCGAAGGTGACGAACACGGCCTGCAGTCGGGTCATATCATCGGCGGGGAAGAGTTTGAGTTCTTCCAGCACGTCGTAGATACGTTCGGCTCCGAAGCTGATACCGACGCCGGACACGCCTTTGAGGCCGAAGACACCGGTGAGGTCATCGTAGCGGCCGCCCCCACCAATACTGCCCATGCGTAAATTGGGATAGGCCCCGGGATCGGCTGCTACTTCAAAGATGCAGCCCGTGTAGTAATCGAGGCCGCGGGCCAGCGTAATATCGAAGCGCACCTTGTTTTTCGGCTGATAGGCGGCGAAATACTTTTGGTAAGTTCTCAGTTCCTCCACACCGCGTCGTCCTGTTTCGCTGAGGGCGAAGCGCTCTTCCAGCTCATCGAGGTCGTCGATCGCCAGGATTTGCTCCACTTTGTCGATCGCTGCCTCGGGGATACCCCGTTCGCTCATTTCTTTGCGTACTCCGGCCATTCCCACTTTATCCAGTTTATCGATGGCGACGGTCATGGCGGCGAACTGGTCTTTGATATCCGCCATTTCGGCGATACCGGCGAGCACTTTCCGGTTGTTGATCCGCACGACGACTTTCAGACCGAGATTGTCGAAGACTTCATCGTAGATCTGCGCCAGTTCGGCTTCGTACATCAGCGCATCGGAGCCGACCACGTCCACGTCGCACTGATAAAATTCGCGGTAGCGGCCCCGTTGCGGCCGGTCGGCCCGCCATACGGGCTGTATCTGGTAGCGCTTAAAGGGGAAGGTGAGTTCGTTTTTGTGCATGACCACGTAGCGTGCGAAGGGCACCGTCAGGTCGTAGCGCAACCCCCGCTTCGAGATGGAGGGGGCCAGTGCGAAGGAGTCGCGCGCCTGCAGGGCCTGTTCGTCAGCCGAACGAAGGAAGTCGCCGTTGTTCAGTACCCGGAACAGGAGTTTGTCCCCTTCCTCGCCGTATTTGCCGGTCAGTGTGGAGAGCTTTTCCATAGTCGGTGTCTCGATCGGCTGATAGCCGTAACGGACGAACACCTCGCGGATGCGGTCAAAAATGTAATTTCGTTTGCGCACCTCTTCGGGAGAAAAATCCCGGGTGCCCTTAGGGATGGTTGGTTTCATGTGCTCGGTTCTCAGTTCACAGCGCGGAGTGGAATTGCTTCAGGAATCGTTGATCATTCTCAAAGAAAAGGCGGATGTCACCGATATTGTACAGGCGCAGCGCCTGCCGTTCGATGCCCATGCCGAAGGCGAAGCCGGTGTACTTTTCGGAGTCGATGCCGCAGTTGTCGAGTACGGCGGGATCGACCATTCCGCAGCCCATGATTTCCAGCCAGCCGGTGCCTTTGGTGAGGCGATAGTCTTTCTCCGTTTCGGCACCCAGGTAGACGTCCATCTCGGCGCTGGGTTCGGTGAAGGGGAAGTAGCTGGGGCGCAGGCGGATACGCACATCGGGGCCGAACATTTCGCGGGCGAAGTAGTAGAGGGTCTGCTTCATATCGGCGAAGGAGACGCCCTCGTCGACGTAGAGCCCTTCGACCTGGTGAAACTGGCAGTGTGACCGCGCCGACACCGTTTCATTGCGGTATACGCGCCCCGGGGCAATGATGCGGATGGGGGGCTCGGTGCTGGTCATCACGCGCGCCTGTACCGAAGAAGTATGAGTGCGCAGCAGCATAGTGGTGCTGCCCTGGAGGTAGTAGGTGTCCTGCATGTCGCGGGCAGGGTGATCCTCCGGCGTATTCATCGCCGTGAAGTTGTGCCAGTCATCCTCGATTTCCCGCTCTTCGGCGACGATGAACCCGATGCGTTCAAATATTTGAATGATGCGGTTCATGGTGATGGCAACGGGGTGGCGGGCGCCGAGTTCGACGGGCTCGCCGGGGGCGGTGAGGTCGATGTTGCCGGCGGCCTCGTCTTCAGCCTGCGCCTCAATTTGCCGTTTGAGCGCCTCGTACTTGGTCTGTGCCTGTTCTTTGACCTCGTTCATCAGCTTGCCGAAGGCGGGCTTCTGATCGTTGGGAACATTGCGGATCTCTCCCATCAGGGGTTTGAGAACATTTTTAGTACCCAGGTACCTGATCCGGAACTGCTCGAGGGTCTCGAGGTCTTCCGGCGCCGCCTCGTCAATCTGACGCTGGAAGGCCTTCACTTTTTCGAATGCTTCGCTGGACATGGCTATCTCGGTTTTAACCTTCTTTTTTATTTTCTTTTTTCGGAGTTCCACTTTCAGGCTCTGCGTCGGCGCTGTGCGCCGGCCGTTACAGAGGCATCAAGCGAGTGCTTTACCGGCAGCAGGCTTTCTATGCTTACCGGCGAGCGCTATTCATAAGTTCCAAAAAGAAAGTGCAAATGTAAGGAAAATAGTGGGGAAGGGAAAGTGAGTCGCTTTTTGATTGATCAAGCCTGCGGTCACAGGTGTTAAATCGATGTCAAAAACATTTAGATGAATAATCCGTATAAAAAAATATTGTAGATTTGTAGTAGAGCTGTTTAATTATCTTTGGCTGTCAGACAGCTAATTGCACTTAAAACTAAACCTTCAGCGCATGGAACCCTATTATTTAAGGTTGCAGATTATTGCCTTTCTCTCGATTTTCCTCCTGACCGGTATAACAGCTTCGGGGAATTCCCCGGAGAATGACAACTATCCGCCCTATGAGGAGAAAGTCGTCAAGGAACGCATTAAGAAGCTGGAGAATACCGTAGTTCCGCCTCAGTACAATTCGGTGGTTAAGAGTTACATCCTCACCTATACCGAGCGCAGGCGGGAGGCGGCGCAGCGTATCATAGGGCGCAGCGTGATGTACTTTCCGATGTTCGAGCAGTACCTGAGGCAGCACAAACTGCCCCTGGATCTGAAATACCTGCCGATTGTGGAATCCGCTCTTAATCCGAAGGCTGTTTCGCGGGTTGGTGCGGTCGGGCTCTGGCAGTTTATGCCGGGCACAGCCCGCTGGATCGGGCTCGAAGTCAGCGAGCAGGTGGATGAGCGGGTCGATCCGAATGCCTCCACGAATGCGGCATTGGTATATCTGGCTCAGCTTTACGATCGCTTCGGAGACTGGGAGCTGGCCATCGCGGCTTACAACGGTGGCGGCGGGCGCGTCAGCCGTGCCATAAAGCGGGCGCGGAGTAAGAATTTCTGGAAAATCCGCCGCTTTCTGCCCCGTGAAACCCGCAACTACGTACCGGCCTTTATCGCGGCTTACTACCTGATGCATCATTACGAAGACCACAACATCCTTCCCGAATACCCGGACCTCGATCTGCAGTTGACGAAAAGCACTAAAGTCTATAACTCGTATACCTTTTATCAAATCGCCCAGATTACCGGGTTGCCGCTCGATGTGATCCGGGAGCTCAATCCGGCATACGTTGATAATCAGGTTCCACAGCTGGACAAAGGCGCCTACCTGACGCTGCCTACCCGTGTCATGCCCGCTTTTCAGGATTTCGTCGACGCGCACCGCCCCGATCCGCAAGGGCAGGGCCCCCTCATGTCTGCCCCGGTCTTTGTCACCCGCCCGGCCGGGGAGCGCAATGCCGACTACATCAGATCGGTTTATACCATCCGCGCCGGAGAAACGATGGGCATGATCGCTCAGCGCTTCGGCTGTACCATTCACCAGATCCGCACCTGGAATAAACTGAAAACAGCCAGGGTGGCCCCCGGGCAGCAACTGATCGTGTATCACCCCCGGGAATATCGGCGTTTCCGGCTGACGGAAGAGGTGGAGGCGCTGGCGCCCCTGGTCACGCTTTCCCTGAGCAGGGTGGACCTGCAGTCCCCCATCTGGGTGCGCGAACAAAAGAACTTTGTTACCAAAGGCGGGCACCTCTACTATCACCTGAAGCAACCCGAGCGCGTTTTTGAACTCGCCGGGCGACTCCCGGATATCGGCATTCGCGATCTGCTGCAGCTCAATGGCTATAAAAACCCCATGGAAGAGATGAAAAAGGATACCTACGTGAGAATCAAAAAATTGTAGTGAATTAACGACGCTCTTTTTTGACTTTCACTACAAAAATGCTTCGGCATGCAAGCCTCTCTTTTGCATGCTAAGTTTTCTTTTAGTACTTTTATGAGGAAGTGATTTAAGCCACTCCAAAGTTTCACGCTCTCCCATTCGTTAAAGGCCTAATAAACGAAACGCTATGTTCTGTTTCAGTTTCTGCAACCGGCAAACTGAACAGAGCTACATTTTTTTTTCAGCAAATACAAAATCAAATTTATGAAAAACGATTTTTTGCAAATGGTGCAGGACAAGATGTCCGACCCTTCTTTTATCGAGGGCCTTAGTGATCAGATTGGAGCAGCCGACCGGGAGAAGACCGCGGCGGCCGCAAAGGGTGTAGCTTCAGTGCTCACAGGCGCTCTGGCGAAAAACGCCACAGATAAGAAGGGGGCCAGCGCACTGGCCAGCGCGCTCGATCGCGATCATGACGGCAGTATTCTGAACGATGTATTCGGCATGCTGTCGGGTGGTCAGTCGGGCGGCGGCGGCATGCTCAACGGAGCCGGGATTCTCAGCCACGTGCTGGGCAGCCGCCAGTCGGGCGCCGCCAACATGATCAGTAATTTGTCGGGGCTGGACCAAAAGCAGGTCAGCCAACTGATGATGACGATGGCCCCGGTTGTTCTGGGAATGCTCGGAAAGGCCAAACAACAGAACAACCTGGATGAATCGGGCCTGGCAGGCATGCTTAACGGGGCCTTCGCACAACAGAAAGCGCAGAAGGACAATCCGGCGATGGACATGATCAACAGCTTCGTCGATCAGGATAATGATGGAGATATTACTGACGATATCGCTCGACTGGGCAAGGGGTTGCTGGGCAACCTGTTTGGCCGCAAATAGTAGAGAACAGGACAGGAAAGGCCAGCCGGATTCCTCCGGCTGGCCTTTCGCTTTTTTGAAGATAACACGCCGGGCCGGCATAAAAGGCGCCGGCCTGTCGTTTTATTCTTTCTCGTATTCTCTCTCTTGCTTCTTCTTGTCCTCCAGTTTGCGTTCAGATTCCTGCATACCTTCCTGTAGCTCGCTTTCCAGTGTGGATCGCGCCGAATTGAATTCGCGAATACCTTTGCCGATGCCGCGCATCAGTTCCGGGATCTTCTTGCCGCCGAAGAGCAGCAGAATAGCGAACATCACTACCAGCATCTCTGGTCCGAAGAAGTTAAATAACAAAATGGTTTTCATAACCGACGATTTAAATTGTTTTTACAAAAATAGCGCTTTGTAACAGCATAACAAAACAACAAGCTTAATAGATTCCCAAGATAGGGTAAGACTAATGTCACAAGCAACTAAATTAAGCTTTTTTTAGACCAATCTCGCGCAGTCTTTCCTCTAAATAATCACCGGCCGTGACCGGTTCGTAGGCGCAGGGATGTTCCTCGTCAACACAGCGGTCCAGGCAGCTGAGGTCCATATCGCTCCTGGGATGCAGGAAAAAGGGGGTGGACAGTCGCGGCTCGCTCCATTCCGCCCGGGGCGGATTGACGACGCGGTGGGTGGTCGACTTGAGGTAGTTGTTGGTCAGCCGCTGCAGCATATCGCCGACATTGATGACGATTTCGTCTTCTTCCGGCACGACCGGCACCCATTCCTCTTCTTTGTTCAGCAGCTGCAGTCCGCCGGCGGAAGCTCCTACCAGCAGGGTGATCAGGTTGATGTCTTCGTGTTGCTCGGCCCGGATGGCCGAGGCCGGCTCTTCCGTGATCGGCGGATAGTGGATGGCCCGCAGGATGCTGTTGCCCCGTTCGATCTTATCGGCGAAGTAGTCTTCGCCAAGATCCAGGTGGATAGCGATGGCCTGCAGGAGCTGAGCACCCGTTTGCTCAAATTCCTTGTACAGCGTCATGCCCAGCTGTGCAAATTCCGGCACTTCTTTTACGCGCAGGTTGTCGGGGTAATTGCCGCCCCGGCGCAGCGGATCGCCGGCTTCCAGCTCCTGACCGATCTGGAAAAATTCTTTCAGGTCAGCCACTTTCGATTGTTTGGCGTGTTCTACGCCGAAAGAAGTGTAGCCGCGCTGTCCGGCCTGTTCCTGAATTTCGTACCGCTGCTTTACTTCTTCGGGCAAAGCAAAGAATTTTTTCGCGGCAGCGTAAAAGTCATCGATCAGCTGTTTGGGAATACCGTGGTTGGTCACTCCTACAAAGCCGATCTCTTGAAAGGCCGTACCCAGCTCTTTGACAAAAGCGTCGCGTTCGGCTTCCGTACCCATTACGAATTTGGATAAATCCACAACCGGTATGCTTCTTTGAGTGGTCATTGTTCGAGTTACATTATTTAATAAATAGATCTTTCATCATTATCCCGGCTTCTGACTTCCCCTACCTTCCCGGTTTATATCTCGACCGGTCGAGCAGAGCCTGGGCATCTCGCAGTGCTATCAGGTCCTGCATATTCGCCTGCGGGTGCCGTTGCATGTAGGCTCGCACGATGCGCCAGCCGGTAAAATTGGCTGTTCTTCCGGGTGCTTCGGGCGGCATACCGGGGGAGTGAGGGCTGTATTCTACGAATTTACGGATGTTCTGCCACTCGCTGGAATAGAGAAGATCCTCCTGGAGGAAGTAAGCCCAGATCTCCAGTTCATTATCGAGCAGCCAGCCCATTTGTTCACCGCTCACTTCCATGATGACGCTGTCGGGATGATGAGGCAGCAGGTGGTCCAGCAGGTACAGCTTTTTGCCGTTATGGACCATGAGGTCGAGCAAGCGGCCGCCGGGAGGAGGCGGACCGAGGAGGTCTTCCACGAGCGGGGTCAGCGATTTGACCAGCAGGTGATCGCGGTTAAAGGTGCGGGCCAGGTATTCTGAAAAATTGGAGTTGTTAGGATTGTACTGCTGGTAGGGATAGTCGGCCCCCAGAAAAAAATCGAGACCTACACCCAGGGCATTATTTTCATAAATAAAGGCTCCGATCGTATATTCAGAGATGAAAGTGGTCACGCTGGGTACGGGCTGTTCCGGGAAATAGTGAACGAAAAACCGGAAGGCTTCCCTGTATTCTTCCCGGATGTCTTCCAGCCCGGGATAAACGATCATTGTGGTATCGTAGAGCCGGCGTACGGCGGGGTGCTGCAGGAATCCCCGCACGTAATCGACATGTCCCTGCGGAGCGACAGCGGAATTTTTAGAGCGAAGAATATGATCAAAATAAATTTTACTAAATTGCGGGTAATTCGCCTCCAGCCGTTCGAGTTCCGCCGCCAGGTTGCTCGTGTCCAGGCTGAACAAATCCCGTTCGAATCTTCTTAGTTCTACGTCTACTTCAATATCCGAAACATCGGGAATCTGATCTGCTTCATCCGTTTGACAGGCAAAGGTGCCTGCGCTGAGGCAGCAAAGGAAGAAAAAATAAAAACATCTGTTCATAAGCAATTTGGGAATATTTTGATGATCGCTGTTAGGGGCGGTATGGAACCATAGCATCATAAATCAGGTAGAACCCGCAACGTTCTGTTCTCCGTTCTCATTTACAAAAAGCAAAGAGAAAAATACGAAGTTTAAACAGTATAACTCCGCTTGAAGTTGCTCCTTCAACGGAGCTTTAAGGAAAAAACAATAAAAATGACGCTCACCAAAAACAAAGGATTAATGAAAAAAATTGTTGTTCTCCTCGCTTTTTTCACTTTTGCCCTTACGGCTACGGCTCAGGAGGAGCCTCTGCGCTTCGGTTTCCAGCTGAGTCCTACCTTCTCCTGGATGACGGCCAACACCAACCGGATCAATTCCAGCGGCACCAACCTGGGGATAAAAATCGGCATGATTGGCGAATTTTACTTTGCGGATAATTACGCTTTCACCAGCGGCATCGGTTTCGCCTTTAGTCACGGAGGTACTTTGCAGCACGAAAGAGCCGGTTGTTACTGGAACCGTTCCGACCTGGGCTTATCTCAAAGCTTCTACGACAGCACCGCCATGTGTTATAAACTTCCGGAAGGCGTTAAGCTTCAGTACAAAATCCAATACCTGGAAATTCCTTTCGGCCTCAAGATGTCTACCCGCGATTTCGGCTATACTAGTTACTTTCTGGAGCCCATGCTCACTTTGGGGATAAAAACCCAGGCCAACGGTTCCGTGGAGGGGCGCGGCGTCGGAAATGATGCAGAAAAGGTCAACATCAAAAAAGAAGTGAATTCGATTAACCTTTCCTACGGGCTCAACGTGGGAGCGGAGTACAGCATTTCTGAAAATACATCGCTGGTGGGCGGACTGGGCATACAGGCCGGCTTTACCGACGTGACCCAGGACGGCGATCCTGTGGAATCTCCGGATACCGGTCAGCTCAACCGGCAGGACAATTCTACCGGTAAAAACACTAATCTCATTATCCGCCTTGGAATTATGTTTTGAGGAGGCACAAGTTTCTCCGGCCCCTTAATATTTACGGTCAAACTTATAAGCCCCGCCGCTACAAAACGCTGTCCCCGGAATTTGATCCGGAAAAATTCCAAAATCCACAGGGGTAATTTATCTTTAAGCCTGAATAAACACATATGGAGCAAGCGACACGAATATCCCAGCCTCTTATCGACGAATTCATTGAGCGCGCGTTGCGCGAGGATATAGGAGAGGGAGACCACACCTCCCTGGCCTGTATTCCGGCCGATTCGCAGAGTACGGCCCACCTGATCGTTAAGGATCCGGGGATGATAGCCGGTGTAGAGATGGCCCGCCAGATCCTGCTGCGCGTTGATCCGGCTGCGCAGATCGATATCCGTACGGAGGACGGCCAAGCGGTCAGCTACGGGGATATCGTCTTTGAAGTGTCCTGTAATACCCGCGCCTTGCTTCAGGGAGAACGGCTGCTGCTCAACACCATGCAGCGCATGAGCGGCATCGCGACCCTCAGCAATCGCTACAAATTTGAAATTGAAGACCTGCCCGTCACCATTCTTGATACCCGGAAGACTACCCCCCTGATTCGCTTTCTCGAAAAATGGGCCGTGGACCTTGGAGGCTGCAAAAACTATCGCAACGGCCTGTACGACTGGTTTATGATCAAGGACAATCACATCGATGCCTGCGGCGGCATCACGCAGGCTATCGAGCGCGTGGAAGTTTACCGGAGGGAAAATGGGCTGGAAGATCTGGGCGTCACCGTTGAAGTGCGGAACCTGGTCGAACTGCACGAAGTGCTGAGGGTGGGCAAAGTCACCCGCATCATGCTCGATAACTTTGAGCTGCCGCTGCTCAGGGAAGCCGTCGCCACCATCCGCGGGCGCTTTCAGACCGAGGCTTCCGGCGGCGTCAACATCCACAGCATACGCGAAGTAGCTAAAACGGGGGTTGACTTTATCTCGGTCGGCGCTCTCACCCATTCGGCCACCAGCCTTGACCTGAGCCTGAAGGTTTTGAAAAACAAGAAATAGGAAACAGGAGAAACATTCGAAAATGTTTCTCCTGTTTTTTCAAGCTTCCTCTTCCACTGCCGGCCGTTGAATCATTTCCCAGAGCCGGTCTTTGAGTTCCGTAAGGCCGGTTTGGGCGACGGCGGAGATAAACAGGCAGGGGATTCCTTCCGGCAATTCCGGTTTCAGCAATTCTTTGAGTTCTTCGTCGATGAGATCGCTTTTGGTGATGGCGAGCAATCGTGGTTTGTCGAGCAGTTCCGGGTTGTACATCTGCAGTTCGTTGAGCAGCACCTCGTACTCCTTTTTAATATTGTCGGTATCGCAGGGGATCATAAACAGGAGGGAGGCGTTGCGTTCGATGTGGCGCAGGAAGCGGTGGCCGAGTCCTTTGCCCTCGTGGGCCTGTTCGATGATGCCCGGAATATCGGCCATGACGAAAGAGCGGGTATCGCGGTAGGAGACGATGCCCAGGTTAGGAACCAGGGTGGTGAAGGGGTAATTGGCGATTTTGGGTTTGGCGGCGGTAATGACGGAAAGCAGGGTGGATTTACCGGCATTGGGGAAGCCGACGAGGCCCACGTCCGCCAGTACTTTCAGTTCCAGGATTTTCCATTCTTCCCGCCCGGGTTCGCCGGGCTGGGCGAAGCGGGGCGACTGGTGGGTAGAGGATTTAAAATGAGCATTGCCCTTGCCGCCGCGGCCGCCGGGGACGATGATGTGCTCCTCCTCGTGTTTGGTGATCTCGAAGTGTATCTCTCCGGTTTCGGCGTCTTTGGCGACAGTACCCAGGGGGACATCGAGGATGACATCATCGCCGTCGGCTCCGGTCATGTTGTTTTTGTTGCCTTTGCCGCCTTTGCCGGCGATGACGTGCTTGCGGTATTTGAGTGCGAGTAAGGTCCAGACGTTGCGGTTGCCGCGCAGGATGACGTGCCCTCCGCGGCCGCCGTTGCCGCCGTCGGGGCCGCCTTTGGGGTCAAAGGGGCCGCGGTGAAAGTGGACGGCGCCGGCGCCGCCGTGACCGGAGCGGCAGCATATTTTGACGTAGTCGACGAAGTTTTGTTCGGCCATTTTATTGATTTGTGGTGATACTGTTCGGGGAAGGAGGAGGGTGTGGGCCGGTTCTTTACTTTGACGCCTTTTCCGGCGTCAGGGGTCTTTTTTAGGGGGACACAATCCTCCGATCTCTCAAATTTTTTATACAAAAATGTCATTACACGCATTCGTGCAATGACATTTACAGTTGGGTGGTGTAAATAGTTCAGTAGCAACTACTTCAGGCGTTCGATTTCCCGGCAGAGCCGCTCGAAGATTTCTTCAATATCGCCCACGCCGTTGACGCGCACCGCTTTTCCCTTACGCTGGTAGTATTCAAAGACGGGGGTGGTTTCATTTTTAAATACCTGGATCCGGTTGCGGATGATAGTCTCATCGGTGTCGTCGGCGCGGCCGCTGGTTTTTCCGCGCTGCAGGATGCGCTTGACGATTTCATCGTCGGGTACATCGAGCATAATGAGTTCTGATACTTCGGTGTCCATTTCTTCCAGCAGGTCATCCAGTGCTTCGGCCTGTGCCACGGTACGGGGGAAGCCGTCAAAGATATAGCCCGGCACGTCCGGATTGGCTTCTACCTTGTTGCGCAGCATGCCGACCGTCACTTCGTCGGGGACCAGTTCCCCTTTTTGGATATAGCCCTTGGCTTTTTTACCCAGCGGCGTATCGTTGCCCATTTCGTGGCGGAAAAGATCGCCGGTGGAGATGTGGAGTAAATCGTATTTTTCTACCAGTTTCGCAGCCTGCGTGCCCTTTCCCGACCCGGGAGGGCCGAATAGGATAATATTGATCATATTCAAAATGAGTTGGTTCGTCCGTATCGGTTTGCGAAAATAGGGAAAAAGAGGCAGACTATATAGTTATCGGGAGATCACGTTACGCGCCGAGGATATTTTAGGTTTCCAGTAACTGGAGGTGCTGATGTTTTCAACCACTACTCCCCGCGAAACGCTATGGATGACGGTGATGCCTTCCCGGTTGTTGGAAACGACCAGGGAGACGTGAAACACTTTACCCAATGAACCGCGGCGGTAAAAGATGAGGTCCCCGGGCTGTGCCTCGGCTACTTTAATTTTTTTGCCTTGGTTTTCCTGGTCAGCGGAGCGGTGAGGCAGCTCAATGTTAAAATTATTCATAACGTAGGAGGTGAATCCTGAGCAGTCGAAGCCCGTTTTGGGGCTGGTGCCGGCATACTTGTATTCTATACCGGCAAACTGTTTGGCGTAGGAGACGATATCCTGACGGAAAAGGTCTTCTTTGTTATATCCGGGCCGGCTATTGCCGTCGCGGGGCTTTTCTTCCACGGGGCGGAAAAGCGCGCACTGCGTAGTGAATAAAACGATACACAACAGGGAGAAGGGGAGTATCCAATTTCTAGTCATCATTACTGGGTTAATTGCTCGTCGCTAAGCGATGGGCGATTAATAAGTGTCGGGTTTAGATAGGCAAGTGATTTTTTCTTTAGCCGAGGCGAAGGTTCCCGACCTTAGCAGCGCTAAGGGAGGCGGTTCATCAACGCCGGATAAAGGAAAAAGCGCTCCTAGAAAACCCGACAGTTATTGATTGCTCGTCGCTAAGTACACTGTAAATTAAGTTCTTTCGTGTTTTGGGATGGGCATTTTG
>CAZWDL010000070.1:0-37906 GCA_964632995.1 uncultured Saprospiraceae bacterium | reverse complement strand
GCTCTTCAGCCGCTCAGGGGCTTGAATACTAGGCGGACTTTTTGAGGGAACCCTATGATAAAACTTACTCTATTCAAAAATCTTTGAAGTATTTCGGTTGATCCATCAAATGCCGACTCCATATTGTCATATACCTTTTTAGGAGAGTATATTTCAATAACATGTCCATGGCTTAATTTTAAATCTGATGGTCGAAATATCCTTATTCCATGATTCTCGAATGAAAGTATTGTTTCAACATAACCTTCTATACCTAGATCTACCACGGCACAATATTTCCAATCCTCCGGTTGAATAGTATATTTGACTACTTCCTTCAAGTTTAGTATTTTATATGTTATATTTTAATTGGGTAGAACGTGAGTGTATATGCAGTTTGGGCGTTTAGCCCAAATTGGCATATACACATTGTTCGCTTCTCGCCTTGTTCTTCTAAATTTTATTTTTCATTTCACTTAATTTAAAATTGATTTCTGACAGCTCTTTTAAACTCTTCATAAATATCTCTGGGATACCTCTCGACCTCGAATTCAAAATCCATATCAGCTATAAATTTTTTCCATTCACCAGGATTTAAAAATCCAGCAAATGCCAAAGGCCCCTTAACTACAGCATTTGCAGCAAATTTCAGAAATCCTCCTAAAGTATCAGTATCGACATCAGGTCCGTGGTAAAGAATATGCAAGTTATCAATTGGCTTTTTCAAATCTCTTAGCAACGAATCTGCTTCATTTCTTTCTCTCAAATGGACAGCACACATGATTTGCAAATTAATAGTAAAAATTAATTTGTAATAAAGAGTTGATGTACTAAATAGCTGGAAGTGGCTACTTAGGTCACCTCTATTTTTTAGCAAATTTTCATATGCAACTTGAGATGTCCTTAGGTTTGTTCTTGCTCCTTCAATAAATGTATCGGAATTCCTCGCAGACTTTGCTGATTTTAAATCTCTTGTAGCAGCTTCAAGGTGAGTATCTCCAATCGCACTTAAAATTGATACTACTTGTTCGTCAAGAAGAAAATCTCTTACTGAAGAAGCACTTTTTAATGCGCCGACAAAAGTTGAAATATCCATTTACATATTTTTTAGATTAGCAAAAAATTTCAAATTTAATTTGTAGTCGTGTGCTTATTTCTTTTGTGGTTTAATTATTCTTCGCTTCTACTTTTATTGGACTTCATTCTATTTTGAGTTCGGGGGTTCTTTGTTCGCTTCTCACCTTCCTTTTTTAATTATTTTCCATCAGCAATATCGCCGCAAAAATTGCCGCACATATAAATGCTACCCACCCACTTTTTCTTCTTATTGATGAATTTCCACTTAAAAAAGAAATTGAGGCAGTTATCATCCCATACCCAATAATTATCCAAGGAGTATATGCAAATTCCAGGTCGCCACTTCGGCTCATATAAGTTGAGACCATAATCACCATAATTATTACTGTTACGGCGGATGTTACTAATGCTGGTGTTGCTCTACTTTCGTCACTTATAAAAATACCGATTGTGGCTGTTAAAATTGCAAAGGCTAATAGTATCCAATAAATCATGGCTCTAATTTTAAGGTTATTTCTTTTTTCCTATTCCAAAAAATCTCCCTATTCCTTTTACAGTTCCTGTAACAGCGTAATAGGGAGCTAATATTATCAAAGCAGGTATATATAAAGCAAGAGTAGTTTTTACAATTATTTCTAATCTTGTTTTGTCACCATTCAGCACGATAGACATAATCAAAGCTAAATCTTCTTGTTTATCAAGATTAGGGATAAAACCGCCATTGGCTTTGTATCGTCTGATTTTCTTTAGCAAGTTTTTTTTCTGTTCAGGTGACAATTGCCCTTCAAGTCTACCTAAATCCACATCACCTGAAGAAAATAAATTATAGGTTATGAAGAAAGTCATCAAAAAGACCTTTTGAAATAAATTTCCAGACTCGGTAATCACTTCTTGAATTCCTCCTCTTACACCCGATGCAGCAGTAGCAGTCGCAAGTGATGTTAAAATCATTGTTGTTGTAATTGGTTCTGCCATAATATTTGTTTTTTCTTTTTGGTGGAAGCTAACGTTTTGCATAAACGGCGTAGGCGACGAATGGAGCCTATGACCGTTTTATGCTTTGTTGGCAGCAGCCTTCTCTTGTTTTTTCATTTCAGTTGAATTCTCCCATAGAATATTGAAATGACTTAGGTAGTAATCAAATAGTTCAGGCTCATATCTTTTGTAAACTATTGTATGTGATTTAATTAAAGGCAACGGGATATCAATTACAAGAGGGTAGACCTTGATTTTCAATTCAGCTGTTATCTTATCTCGATTGTAGATAATAATTGAACAACTTGGAATCCAATTTATTCCCCTAATTTCAATTGTTCCTACTTTCTTTTCTTCTTTTAAATCTTCAAGAATTTGAGCCACTCTATCCATTGACTTTATTAAATCAGGTTCCAACTCTCCTCTGGATTGATGCTCCATAACTAAGTTTGCAGCATCAGATTCAGGCTGAATTGTCAATAATCTAATGTGGCATCCATTTCTTAATGCCTCAGTAAGTTCAGGTCTAAAACTTGTGAGAAAATTTGCAGATGATAAGGCAAGCATATCAAACTGCTTCATGTCTTTTATTTTGTTTTTAAAATCGAATCTTGTATTGACAGCACTCTCATTTTCAAATCCACTTCTATTCTCATTAAGTTTAGTAATTCCCTCAATTATGTCTTCTTTTAAATCATCTTGTGGTGAAATACCCCAAACCGTAAAAACAAAATAAATAATTGGCACTGCGATCAAGACCGCAACCAAATCAGATATTACGCTTGGAATTAAATCGTTCGATTTTTCTTCAAAAAAATAAAAGTATCCCAATAAAAGCGCAATTAAGGTTACAACAGATAGGACAAGTTTCAACCAATTTATCTTCTGTCTATGGTTTTTCATTTGTTTTATTCTTTTCATGGTTGCTGCCAACGCCGTAGTTAACGCAACGTATTGCGTGTATACCCCCTATACCAAAAACTGCATCTTTTCAATACACTAATACGTACCCGCCTGTCTGTCAGCATAAATCTATTGCATCTTTTTCGGTTAACCCTTGTTAAGGTACATCAAATGCCTGAATTAGGTTACGACCTTTGCCGTTTTCTTTTATCCGTTTTATTCAAATTTATCACTGCACCTCCCCCACCTGCGTATAACTATCGTACAAGGTCATCACCCGCAAGGCCTGCATGGGATCATCTATCCTCTCCTCCGTCTTGAAGAGCAGCGTCCGCGATTCGCCGGGCAGCAGGTCGAAGAAGTTATCGACGAAATCACCTTCGGCTTCCGGGAAGCGCAGATAGACATCCTTGGCCAATTTTCCGGTGCGCAGGGTAATGAGATAACCCTGCGGATCGGCGGCTACCTCCCAACTCAGGCCGGGGGCGGGCAGGTCCAGCTCCTTGGGGCGGACGAAGTAGTGCAGGTTTTGCGAAAGCAGATCACCACGCTGATTACTCAGCTGCAGCTGGAGGACGAGCTCTCCGGAGTTCAGCCCGCCGGTAAAGTCTTCCACCGGCCGCTCGTAGTAAGTATCGGCCGTATTAGCAACCAGTGTGAGTTCCGCCTGCTCTTCCCACAACACTTTTCCGTTGAGCTTGATCAGTCGCATGGTCAGGGTGGCCGGCTGTGGTTCCAGCTGGTCCGATACCACCCGGATTTGCAAAAGATCGTTTTCCTCGTGCGGAATGACGTGAATCTTTTTGAAAGCTTCCCGGAAGGCATAGTGACTGGCCTTCCAGCGGCCAAAGTAATCGGTAGACGACCAGGACATCGTCGGCCAGCAGTCGTTGAGCTGCCAGTAGAGCGAGCCCATACAGCGGGGCATACTGCCGCGGTGGGCCTCGGCGGCCGTCTTCATACCCAAGGCCTGGCTCAGCTGGCTGACGTAGACGAAAGACTCAAAATCCTTGGGCGCGCGGTAGTAACGCAGCAGGTAGCGGCGAATCATCTCGTTGCCGTTGACGCCGGGGCCGATCCAGGGCATATTGCTGCGCTGGCGGTGTTCCATGACAAGTGAGCGGTACGACAAGTCGCTGGTGTCGGCGAAGGCGTGGATGGTCTTCATCGGCGGGAAAGACTGCAGGCCGTACTCGCTGACGAACCGCGGTACTTTATTCCAGTAATTTTCGTAGGGGGCCTCATTAAACCATACAGTCCAGTCGTGTTCGTCGCCGGAGAGGCGGTCGGGTAGCTTGTCGCCGTACGATGAGGGAGACGAAGCCCAGTAGCTCAGCTGCGGATGGTATTTTTCCACCGCATCGGGCAGGATGCTGTAGAAGATGCGCTCGTAGGTTTGCCAGATGAAGTCGCGGTCATCCGGCTCGTAACTTTCTTTCCAGCCCCAGTTGTGCCAGGCAATGAGGTTTTCGTTATTGCCGCACCACAGCGCCATACTGGGGTGGTTGCGCAGGCGGCGCACGTTGTATTCGGCCTCCTTGCGCACATTCTCCAGATAGGCGGAATCGCCGGGCGTCAGTGCGCAGGCGAACATGAAGTCCTGCCAGACCAGCAGTCCGTACTCATCGCACAAGTCGTAAAATTCATCATCCTCGTAGATGGCGCCGCCCCACACGCGCAGCATGTTCATATTGGCCGCCACGGCGTCCTGAATGGCGCGCTCGTAGGTATCTTTCGTTTGTGAAGCGGTGAATATTTCGGAGGGAATGTAGTTGGGGCCCTTCATAAATACGGGCACGCCGTTGAGGCGGAAGTAGAAGCTGCGGCCGATGCTGTCGGGCTCCTGTACGAGCTCGATGCTGCGCACGCCCAGCCGATCCTTGACGGTTTGCAGAGGGTGGCCGTTAACCAGCATCGTTAACGATACATCGTAGAGGTGCGCTTCGCCCAGGCCGTTGGTCCACCACAGCTGTGGCGCATTGATGGCAAAAGGCAGGGCCAGTTCATTGCGGCCGGTTTCCAGCTGAAAAGAAACAGTAGTATCCACCACGCTTCCTTCGTTGATCTGCAACTGAAGCTCTACCTTCGCCGGAGCTTCGGCTTCTACGTCGAGCTTGGCGAAATACGAAGCCCGCTCTTCGCTGACCAGTTCCGGCGATAGGAAAACATCCCGGATATGCGCCACGTCCCAGGCGCGAAGGAATACCGGCCGCCAGAGGCCGCTGCTGACGAGGCGCGGGCCCCAGTCCCAGCCGTAGTGGAAAGGAGCCTTGCGGGTGAAGATGTTGGTCTGCTCGCCTTCCGGCGCCAGTTCATTAGATACTTTCAGCACGTAGGAAAGCGCCTGCAGTTTTTCCATGCCGATGCGGACTGGCGAGTGGAAGTGTACCCGCAGCTCGTTGCTGTCGGGACGCAGGATATCCTTCACCTCCGCCTGCCAGGGGATAAACATATTGTCGGCATCGATGATCAGCGAATCGTTGAGGTAGACTTCGGCGTAGGTGTCCAGTCCTTTAAAAACCAGCTCTACCCGGTCTTTCAGCAGCTGACTCAGATCGACGTCGAAGATCTTACGGTACACCCAGTCCTGCTCCTCGATCCACTGCACCTTCTGCTCGTTGAAACGGTAAAAAGGATCGGGAATTTCGCCGAGGCGAAGCAGATCGGTATGGACGGCGCCGGGCACTTCCGCCGATTGCCAGTCGTCTTTGCCGGCCTGGGTGAAAGACCAGCCTTTGTTGAGGTTAATAATTTGCTCGCCGCCTTCGCGTTGACAGGATAAGAAGAATAGGACGGCTAGAAAAAGAAGAAGCTGCTTGTTCATGAGTTGCAACGTTTACATGAACCGACAGGATAGGGAATTCTGAAGTATCTGCCAATGACTTTCTTCACCAGGGCATCAGGCGGCGCCTTATAGGGCGTCTCCTGATTTTTTGACCGGGATGCCCGGAGAGGTCTGCCTGAAGGTAAGCCAGGTCGCGCTGGAAAAGCGCAACCCGGCGTGCGCCAGGAGGGCCTTTCCCAGGCCCTCCTGGTTTTAAAGATCGTGATAAACGAGACCAGTAAATTCCTTCTCTCAATCTAATTCTCATTTTCCTCCATCATCCCCTGTTGCTCCATCATTTGATTCATGGACTGGAAGCACTCGTCGCTGATGATACCTTGCTGATGCATATGCGTCATCATCTGCTGCATCATGGGACGATAGTTCATCATCATATTCATCATGTGGTTTCTGAACTGCGGGTTATTTTCCATCCGGTTCATGAAGGCACCTTCGTCCTGCATCATGCTACCCATCATATGCTGATGGCCCCGCATCATGCCCATGGCCCGGTCGCTTTGCTGCATGTGATCCATGAATTCATTCATCATCATGTCATCTTCCAGGATGGCTTCGTATACTTCTTCGCGGGTTTGCTCATTCTGCATCATTTGCTCCACATTGGCCTGCTGGGCGCAGGAAGTAAGGTGGAGAACAGTGGTAAAGCTCAGAATTAAAACGATCAGATTTTTTCATGTCTATTTGTTTTGGTGAATACGCGGGCAACGCGCAATGTTAAAAATTCAGAATATTGATTATCAGAATTTTAAACAAAGTCATTATTCTCTTATCATAAAATAAGCAGGGTTGGTATGTTCAGAGAAGAGGAGTAAGAGAAAAACTTTATTCCGCAAATTCTTTAATTTTAGCCTTTAAGCAACCTGAAACCCATGTTCACATCGTTTAGAAAGGTAATCACCTCACTGGTTTTTCTTTTCATCTCCCTTTTATGCTCCACCGTATACGGGCAAACGACCGCCCCTGCTTCCGCTGAGGATACCAGCCGTCTACAATTCTACCTCGACAGCGTTCCGGAAATCAACCAGACCGACCCGAAGCGCGGCATAGCCCTAGCAGAAGAAGGCATAAAATTCGCTAAAGCCCGGGGCGACGAGCATACAGCGGCGCGACTGCAACTGTACAAGGCCGTCGGGCTGGACATCGCCGGAGAAAGCCGGTCAGCCATAAATTTGCTGCAGGCTACCAAGCCTGTCTTCCTGGAACTCGGCGATACCACGCGGGCTGCCGACTGTGACGTAAACACCGGCATTGCCTACTACTACCGCGGTGAGCTGGACCAGGCACTGACTTATTATCTCAAAGCCTACGAAACCTACCATCAAATCGGCAACACTTACGGCTTGTCCCGGCTGCTCAATAACATCGGCATCATTTACCGGATTCAGGAGAAGTACCCGGAGGCCATTGAGATCTACGAAGAAGCACTGAATATTAAGCGAACGGAAAAGGATTCCATCGGACTGGCCGCCACTTTTCAGAACCTGGGCCTGTTATACAGTTACCTGGAAAAAGATGAGCAGTCTCTGCATCACCTGGAAGAAGCGGTGAAAGTATACCAACAGTTGGACGAGCCGCGGGAAGTAGCCAGCTGTTACACCTCGATCGGAGATGCCCTGATCAACCTGGGCCGCCTGCCGGAAGCGGAAGAACGGCTAAGCACCGCATGGAACTATTTCCGGAACTTCCCGGAAGACGAATATTATTCGTACACGCTGCAGCTGTTGGGGGAAATTGCACTGCAAAAGTCCGATTTTGTCAGGGCGCAATCTTATTTCGAACAAGGCCGCGCCGGAATTGACGGTGGAGAGAAAAAGGAGCTGTTGCGCCTTTTTCTTGAAAAGAGCGCAGAAGCCGACTACGGCCTGGGTAATTACCGGCAGGCCTATGATGACCTGAAAGCTGCCGCCGCATTGCAGGACAGCCTGACCCAGGAAAAACGACTGGAGCTGGAAAAAGAGATGGAGGCGCGCTTCGAAGTGGCTCAACGGGAGAAGGACCTGGAGATCAGTCAGCTGGCGCTGGCCAAACAACAGCAGGAAAGACGCTACATGCTGATCCTGCTGGGTATCGCTGTGCTGGTAATCGGCGGCGTATTGTATTTTTTATATACAAAAAACAAAACCAACCGGCTGCTGGAGAAGAAAAACGCAATCATCGAGGAAGCGCTGGGGGAAAAAGAACTCTTGCTCAGGGAGATCCACCACCGGGTAAAAAACAACCTGCAGTTTATCGCCAGCCTGCTGAGCCTGCAATCGCGACACGTCACAGACGACCGGGCACTGAGCGTGCTGCAACAGAGCCGCAGCCGCGTACAGTCCATGTCGCTGCTCCATCAGGACCTGTACAAAGGGGAAAACGAAGTAGCTGTCGAAGCACAAACCTACCTCTCCCGTCTTATCGAAACTATTTTTTCCACCCAGAACATCCGTAAAGACCGCATTGAGTTAAAGCAAGAGATCGCCCCCCTGCGCCTCGATGTAGATACGGCCATACCGCTGGGCTTGATTTTGAATGAGTTGGTCTGCAACGCCCTCAAACACGCCTTCTCCGCTACAGAGACCGGTAAACTTTCCGTCCGCCTGGTCCCTCAGGAGGAACACCTGCTGGTGGAAGTAGCCGACAACGGTCCCGGCATAGCGGAAGAAGAATGGCAGAATACGGACTCATTCGGCTATAAGCTTATCCAGCTGCTGATGGAAAAACTGCAGGCCAGCCTGAATATTTACAATAAAAACGGCGCCACCGTCCAACTGATCATTCGCCAATACCAGCTTCTCTGATGAACATCGCCCATTTACATATCCTGGTCGTAGAGGACGAACCCGTCGTCCGGGAAGACCTGCTGTGGAACCTCAAAGACCTGGGTTGCCGCCGCCTGTCCGCCGCAGCTAACGCCGAAGCCGCCTTACGCATTATCGACCGGGAACTGCCGGACCTGGCGCTCATCGATATCCACCTGGGCGAAGGTCAAAACGGCATACAGCTAGCCCGCCACATCAACCGGGCCTATCGCATTCCCTTCATTTACCTGACGGCCTTTTCCGACGACCAAACGCTGTCGGCCGTCAAGGAAACAATGCCGGCCGGTTTCGTACTCAAACCCTTTGATATCAATCGCCTGCGCGCCGCCCTTCAGATCGCCTACCACAATTACTACGCCGCCATTCGCCACCGCCTCGGCCGCCTGGAGGACATCAACGAGCGGCTCCCCGAAACCCTGACCGCCCGCGAAATGGACCTGCTCCGGCAAATTTGTGAAGGCGCCTCCAACAAGCAAATGGCGGAACAGCTCTTCCTGTCCGTCAATACCATCAAAACCCACCTGAAAAACCTCTACCTCAAACTGGACGCAAACAACCGCGCGGAGGTGATCCTGAAGGTGCAGAAAGTACTGGGGAGTGGATACTAAGCATCCACTCAGCCCGCCCAGCTTGCAGCAGCCTGCAGCTGGTCGGGTAAACATCCACCTAGCATCCCGCATTTTCACCCGCAGGGGTGAAGGAATCCTTTCCGGAAGTACGCACCTTTGAGCCACACGCATTCGATCACCAAAATCCAAGTTTCATGTTTCGCAGTATTTCCCTGTTGACCCCATTGCTCCTTTTGCTGAGCACCATTCCACCTGCCGGCGCCCAGCAGCTGATCTGGGAATCGCCGAAAGGTAATCACTTTACGCGCAATACACTGACGCCCGACGTCATCGACCGCTCGGATTTGACGACAACGGAATTTGAAAAAAACAGCGCTCAGGCGCCTGTCGTTACCGGCGATGATACCGACAACCGCGTGTTTCACGTCATCACCTGGGACGAGCAGTTTCGCTTAGTACTTAATGAGTCCTGGTCGTCGGAAAATGTCGTCTTTCTGGGCTTTACTTCCGCTCCTATCCTAAATGCAGGCGATGACGGGTTTAACCAATTAGTCTTCGGCCGGACGGAGCAAAACCGCATCATCGCTATCCTCGTAGGCTACAAATTACCCGGCAGCAATGAAATAGAAACCCGGGAACTCCGCCCGGTCGCAGACTTCCGCCTGGCCGGCATCAAAGACGTCGATAACGACAACAAGTCGGAAATATTCCTCTACAATGTGGAAAACCAGGTGATGCAACTGTGGGGGTACAGTGACTAATAGCGCCTGCCGGCAGAGTCAGGGATTTCAGACCCTGAACTACTGTTTCTCAAGCTGCTCGCAGGCTTAGCCTGCCTCCTCCATTTCAGGCGGTGAGAATTCACAAGCTATTGGGAATCAATTTTATCTGGTCTGGCGTCTGACATCTGATGTCTGGTGTCCAAAGTCCAAAATTCTTTTACCGTTTAAAACAGCAATAATCATGACCCAGTACCTATACACCTTTTTTGCCATACTATTTTTCTTACCCTTAACCGGTCAAAACCTGGTGGAAAAATTCAAATCGCAACCCGGCGAGCGCTGGTATAGCTTTGAAGAACTGCGATCGCGTAGTAAAAGCGCAACAACCAACGATTTCAACCGCAATGGCCTGGATGAAGTAATGAGCGCCATTTATAGAGATTCGTTGTTTTTTATCACTTTTACAGAATTCGGCGGGCAGACGCCCACCGAATACCGATACGCCATTTCAGAGCCCGAAATCATCAATAACAGTAACAAAATCAAGTTCTGGGGCAGCATCGATCTCGATGGCAAGGGGCAGGCGGAGTGGCTCACCCTGCTGGACAGTCTGTTCATTATGAAATTCAGCGAAAGCGGCTCTCCCGGACAGTTGACCCTCACCCATGTGATTGAAAATCCGATCGGCTTTTTCGATGTCGACGGCGACCAATTGGCGGATATTCTCACCTACGATCCCGACACTCGACAGACCACCGTTATCGGGGTTCCCAACACCGGCGGATTAACGACTGCCGCACCCCGCGGCGGCTCCTCACCGACCGAGGGGGATTTCCAGGTGACGCTAAAATATGAGCAGGCCGACCCCGCCGGCTTCCGCTACCCGGAAAACGCTTTACGGGACCCCGGAGACTGGGATTTCAACGGCGACGGCGTGATCGATATCGTACTTTTCCGCACCGACAGCCTGGGCAATCCGGAGGGCATGCGGGTGGTCAACGGCGCCGACCGGCAGTCCCGCTTAACCTTCCGCTTCCCCGATGCGAACGAAGATATCCGGAAGAGCTTTACCGGCTTTTTCGACGTCGACGGGCAAAACGGCAAGGAAGTCTATCTCGGCGATCACACGGTTCTCGATCGCAATGGCAACCTGTACAGCCTGCCGGAACACTTCGAGCCCGCCTTTTTCCAGGATGTAGACGGCGACGGCAAGCCGGACATCGTCGGCCGGGATACGCTGAAGAACCGGGTGCAGGTCCTGGGCGCCGCTTCCACCACTTCGATCGATCCCGCCTGGCTGGGCGAAAGCGGACTGCAACTCGCACCGGCTTTCCCCAACCCGGTGCGCACACAGGCGACGATCCCCTTCCATCTGGAGGAACCGCAACGCGTGCAGGTACAAATGCTCGACCTCGACGGCCGGTTGATCGAAACCCTGGCCGACGGCCAGTTTCCGGCCGGAGACCATCAGGTTTTCTGGAGGCCCGGCTCTCTACCGGCGGGCGCCTATCTGTACCGCATACGGGTACGGGACGGCATGGTCGCCAGAATGATCGTCAAGGAGTAGTTATAAGTACCCGGACATAATTATTTTAACTTAAGTCTTCAGTAGCATCCCAAATTCTCGTTAGCTCTGAAAAGAGAGGGAGACTTGGTGACTGGGAGATGGGGCAGTGACATACCCCATCAATTTAAATGGTTACTCCATCTCCTCGTCTCCAAGTCACCTTTTCACCCAGTTGTTTTCGGGAAAAGTCGAGTGGGACGACTAATCGGATTTAAACTAAAATTAAATCTGTCCGGGTACTTACAACGGGAAGCGACGCTCAGGTCAGAAAATCATGCACCTTTATGCTGAGGTCGAAATGATCGAGCGGGATGCGATCTTCTGCCGTAAAAACAGCTTTTGTCCGGTAACGATCGCCGACCGGCTCCCGGTAAACTTCCACCTCCTGATCATCGAGCTTGACTATCCAATACGTGGGAATCTGAGCCCCGGCATACAGAGGCAATTTCGCCTGCCGGTCTTTTTCCAGGGAGGAGTCGGCTATCTCGATGATCAGGAAGATTTCGGAAGGCTGAGGATGCCGGTCGGCATAGTAATTATTCTTGTGTCGAACGATGGCTATATCGGGTTTCGGTTCGGAGTAGATTCCCAGAAAAACCGGATTTTGAGTTCGGACCATGGCTTTGCCGGCGAGCAATGGTTTCAGCAAATCGCCTAGTCTTTCTACACAGGCGGCATGTTTACTTCCAATCGGGCTCATGTTTGTTAACTGGCCATTGAGTAACTCCACCCGGTCATCAGGTGTCAGTATACCTGCCTCCGACATCCGGTGGTATTCCTCCACCGTTAGTAAACGATGTTCTAACTGGACGGCCATTGCATTTTTTATTTTTAAATAAAACACAAAAAAATCATGCAGGCGCCAATATCATGCAGCAGAGACAAGTAAGCACCCGGACCTATTTTGGTTGTGTCTAGAAAGACTGGGAGGCAAGATGACTTGGAAAATGACAAAACCAGTATCTCCCAGTCCCCAAGTCCCCATGCCATCTCAGGTTTTCACAAAATATAGGTACTTACAACACCTTCACCCGGAGGCTCACCTCCCGGCCGCCCTCCAACCGGTAGCGGCGCCTACCTGCCGCTCTCCCCTCCTCCAGCGACGGCAGTTCCAGCTTCTCCCTTTCCGGCACTTCCAGCACGCCTTCCATGCCTTCCGGCAAATGAAGGATAAGGCGGCGATCGCCCCGCGCGCCTTCCGACTGAAAACGAATGGGCCCTTTCACCGTGTTGGCCGTCAGGTCGACCCGTTCCAGATCACCGGGTTGAGGGCGGATCAGGACCCGGGTAAATCCCGGCTCCAGCGGCTGTATTCCCGCCACGCTCATGAAGAGCACATAGAGCGGCGCCACCGGAATGTGACTCCACTGGCTGCCCGAGTCGGGCGCCACCCGCCAGGCTTCCTGCAGGGTGTTGTTTTGCTGCACCGAGGCCATCGGGAACCAGCGCTCGCGCCATTCGTCGAGCACCTCGTCGACACGGCCGGCCTTGGCCAGCGCCCACATATGCCAGCCGGCGTTGGCGGGATAGGAGCGGCCCAGCGCCGGCGGCTTATCCACCAGGATGCGGACGGCTTCTTCGGCGCCTTCCGGCGGCAGCTGATCGAAAAGCAGGGCGGTAGACAGAGAGCGTTCGCAATACAGCGCCTGCCCTTCCTCCGCCAGCCAGGGCCGGTTGATGATGAGCCCGCGGCGGGCCGGATCGTAGAAGCGGGCGATCGTCGCCTGCTCCAGTTCCCGTCCGAATTGCGTCACCGCTTCCGCCACCTTGCCGTCTTGGAAGGCGCGGGCCAGCGGCGCCAGGGCGTGCTGCAGCATAGCCGCGGCGTACAGATTGAAAGCGCACTGCTTATGGCGCTGCTCCCGGTAGGCGTCGGTATCCATCCAGATCCAGGGGATGCCGATGTCTTCTACGGGTAAGAGGCCGTTGTCTTCCCGGAAACTCCGGAGGTATTCGAAGAAGACCAGCAGCCGGGGATAAACTTCCCGTAGCGGCTCCAGGTCACCGGTGTAGAGGTAGTAATAATAGCAGTCGAAGTTGAAGCCGACGCTGTGATCGAGGAGGGGCCCCCAGGGCGTGAGATCGAGCTGCCGCTCCGGCAGACGGGCCAGGCGATCATAGGCAGGCCAGGAGTCCAGGAAATAACCGTCCTTTGTGAGCCCCTGGCTGAAAGTGTGCACGAAGCGGGCGGGCATGCGGCTATCGCCGAAGGTGAAGAAGACGGCGTGCAGGGCGTGGCCGACATCGCCGCTGTACTGCTGGCGCTCGCGCCCCATGCCGTCGACGATGGTTTCCTGGGCGGCGTTGTGCAATGTGTTGACCGCTGCCTCCAGCACCATCTGGATTTTGGGATCGGAGACGAAAACCTCAGCCGGATGCGGCCAGGGATACTGCCGGCGCCGCACCCCTACCCTTTCGACAACGGCCCGGCCGGCGCCCGTGAAGTGCAGCTGCAGCCAACGCAGCGATTCGTAGTCGAAGGTTTCAAAGCGGTTCTCCCCTTCGCGGCAGGTAAAGCGCGTCCAGGCGTGGAAGTGGTTGTTCATGACAATGCCCCTGCCGGTGGCGTGACCTTCCTGCACCATCAGCTCGACCGTGGTGCCGGCGGGTGCAGTGACGGTGAAATAGGGAAAGCCGACGATCTGCTCCCTGAATTCGAAGGTCAGCACCGCTCCCCTGTCTTCCTCCAGCTTCACTTCCCAGCGGTCGCCGGCATCCACCCGCACCGGATTCGTGCGGGTAGGCGTATAAGCCTCGGGGACCAGCAGTTCGAAGTACTCCCGGGGTGGGCGCTTCCACTCCACCTCAAAGGCTTCCGCCAGCCGCCAGGCGGTTACTTCTCTTTCCAGCAGCGGAAGTACGGAGCGTGCCCGCAGTTGGGTAGGGGTCGCCAGCGCGCTGCTGTCCATGAGATAATCGCCGTAGCGGGTAGCCAGGGCGGTCTGGTCGGCCTGTCCTAAGATATCCATAGCCGGTATCCAGTTGTCGCCCGGCTCATAGCCCGGCGCCGTCCAGCCGTAAGGGTAGTTGCGGGCATCGAAGTCCTCCTGCAGAGCGCGCAGGTACCAGCGCTTGTACTGCCCGGGCGGCCAGGCGCGGCAGAGCTGGGCCTGCCAGCTGTCGTCAGAGAAGATCTGCGCCGTCGTGCCGTCTTCATAAGTGATATCCAGGAGGAAAATAAAACCCGGTTTACCGATGGGCCAGGTGCCGTCGCCGAAGCCGTAGTACAGCACTTCGGCGCCCAGTACGTGCTCGCCGGGCTCCATGCGCTCCGTCAGGTCTACCGGATCGGCTTCGGAGTAGCGGGGGTCGCTGGGAGCGGGCCCGAATTGCAGGCGCTCGCCGTTGTGGTACAGTTTGTAGCGGCTGTCGCCTAAAATCCACCCCGTGGCCGAAGCTACCTGCCGCTCAACGCGGAAGGAGCGCCGGAACAGGATGAAGGTGTTCGGTAAAGTTCGCTGACTAGGATACCAGATCCAGCGGGCAGGCGCCAGGTCGAGCGGATGTACGTAGGCGTCTGCCTGCTGCTCAAATTGAGAAAGGGCATGAATGCCTTCGGGATCAATTTTTGCTTTTTGAAAATCCAATCCGGCGGGTAACAGCGGCAAGGTGCTCAGCAAGGAGCCCCGCTGCAGAAAGCGCCGGCGGGAAATGGAGCGGTCTTTCATAAATAATTAGTTGATGACAGGGTGTTCGGAAAAACCAAGGTAGGAAGATTGAACCTTTCTGTCACAGTTCCACCCGGGTTCCTATCTGGCTCTCGACTATGGACTGCTCCTCCCCTCCCATCCATTCTTCCCTTTGCCCCGCCCGGACTGCCTGCTGCAACCTGAGAACTGCCAACTTTTAAGGTTTCCAGACTTCCAGTGCGATCCGCCAGTCGGCCATATCGGTCTGGTGGAAAATGAAGACTACCTGCCGGGACAAGGTGTCGCCGCTTTGGGCGGAGGCCCATAGGTAGCCTAGGCGATCCGACACTTCGGCTTGCTGCGGCTGCAGTTCAAGGGAAAAGGGCGTTTCCAGATACTGCCGGATGGCCTCTTTACCACTGAGAGCAGCGCTGCTGTCCGGCGGAAAGAGGGTGGCATCCGCTTCGTAGAATACGAGGGCGGAGTCGATCATACCGGCCTGCCGGGC
Source organism: uncultured Saprospiraceae bacterium (assembly GCA_964632995.1). Taxonomy (GTDB): domain Bacteria; phylum Bacteroidota; class Bacteroidia; order Chitinophagales; family Saprospiraceae; genus CAZWDL01. Next base: position 22,331 of record CAZWDL010000070.1, on the reverse strand, counting down.
CTGGTTGATTTCTTGCACGAGTTCACGCAGGAAGGCCTCCTCGGCGCGGTTGGCCGCTACTTCGTTGACGGCGCCGGGGCGGGAATCCTGATCTCCAGCGCAGCCGGCGAACAAGAGTAACAGGGCGAGGAGCAAGAATTTGGTGTGTTGCATCTTTTTCTTTTTTCATCGCAAAACACCGGGAATTGGTTCATTTGTGCCGGGAACCTCCTCTCTGTAAGTGAAAAACTACCTGAAACGGTTTAGAACCGCAGAACAGATGAACAGATGAACCGATAAACCGTAGAACTGCAGAAGCGCAGCCCCAACCCAAGAGGGTGCTGATTACCCATAAGTTCGGGTTTGGCTACTTCTTCTGTTTATAATTCCTCTGTTCTTCTGTTCTACGGTTCTGCAAGTCAAAAATTTGACAAAAAAACCAATAAACAGTTCGAAACCGCAGAACAGAGGAACAGAAAAACAGAAGAACTGATGAAGTTAGTCCCCACCAAAAATATGGGTAATCGATACACACAAGAGGTGGGTAAACGTCACGGGACTGGGAGAAAGGGGACAAGGAATCGAGTAAAAAAGTGCATTGATGGGATGCGTCGCTCTCCCCGTCACCAAATCACTTTATCCCTGAGCCGTCTTCGAAAAAAGTGAAATTTGACGGCTAACCGGTTTTCAACTAAAAAAAACTGCCCGGGCACTCAAAAAGCCCCCTGGTCTACATCTCTGATGAATTTGATAACACCCTCAAAGTAAGTCTTCTGATCATCAAACTGGGCGAGATGGCTGCCGTTGGGGCAGTGCAGGTAGCGGCCCCGTTGCACCTGGGTGGCCATCCACTCCATGTGTTCGGGGTCCATGGTATCGTAGGTGGCGCCGATGGTCAAGGTAGGGACTTTAATTTTGGGCAAATCATCCTTGCGGTTCCATTTGGCCAGTTTTCCGCGGATGCCGAATTCACTGGGGCCCTGCATGGGTACATACACTGCCGGATTCAGGTGTTCGAAGGTGCGATTGACGACCTCCGGCCACTCTTCCACCGGCATGCGCAACACGTGCTCCGTATAGTGATGATTGACGAGTAATTCCATATAGCGGGGGTTATCGAATTCCTCCAGTGCTTCCAGTTCCTGGATTTCAGCGAATACGGCCGGATCCATCTGTGGGCCGAGCACTTTTTCGGCATATTCACCGTATTCCGGGCAGCTGGCCATCATATTGGAGATGATCAGGCCTTTGAGGTTGTCCTGGTACTTCAAGGCGTATTCCATGGCCAGAATTCCGCCCCAGGATTGCCCGAGCAGATAGAAATTATCGCTGTTGAGGCCTAGCGCCCGGCGCACCTGTTCCACCTCTTCCACAAAACGATCCACTTCCCAGAGGGAAGGGTCCTCGGGCTGATCGCTATAATAAGAACCCAACTGATCGTAGTAGTAATATTGAATCCCTTCGGCGGGGAAGTAACTGTCGCAAGGAACGAAAGCTTCATGGGTAGCGCCGGGGCCTCCGTGCAACAGCAATACTTTCATGCTGGGGTTATTGCCCACTCGCTTAGTCCATACTCGAAACTCCCCTTTCGGTGTGGAGATGGGGATCATCTTAATACCGCCGGTAAGCACATCATCGTAACCGGTGGTGTCAAAATATTGAGTAAGCATCGGAGCCGAAGCCGTGTTTTCGGTTTTTTCGCTTGAAGGCGCCTTTTCACAGGAAGACAGCAACGTGCCTCCGGAAATGATTAGAATAAACACAATCATGAGGTTTTTCATGGTAAGCATTTTTCTGAAAAGATAAGAAAAAGAACATTCTCCTAATGGTGACCTTACATAATAAAACGCCGCCGTAAGGCGACATTATTTAAAATCAATGCTATGGATTTTTATGACGGATATCACTTTTGGGGCATGCACATCTGGTGGTGGGTCTTCTGGATCGTACTCGTCATCGTCGCCATCTACTCCTGGCGTAGCAAACCGCGCGACCTGCCCGGCGACGCCTCTGCGCTGGAAATTCTGCAGCGACGCTACGTGAACGGGGAAATCTCCAGGGAAGAATACGAGGAGAAGAAGGCCGTTTTGGAAGAAAAGAACGAAGAAAAAGAAGAAATTTCACCTAACCAGACGCAAGGAGAGGCGTGAGGAAGTTTTACTCCGTGGAATAGTCGCTTCGCGAATTCGATGGGGCTTAACATGCCGGAGCGCGAAGCGGTATGGGCGGGCAGCAACCACATGCCTGAAAAGACGAGGTTGATATTTTACTCCTTGCTACGTAATAGATCGACAAAGTTTAGAAGTTTAGTCGCCGCTCCTTCCAACGGACCGTATGGTCGGAGCGACGGGTTTAGGAGTTTAGAAGGTCTGAAAATGGGAATGACGGTTTCAGACCTTCTAAACTCCTCAACCAGCTAAGCCCGAAGGGCCAGCGTCTAAACTTCTAAACTCACGACAGCACCTTCATCCCCTCCGGATCCCAGTCTACCGGTTTTTTCTCAAAGTAGCTGATATTCGCAGCCAGCGAAGGTCCGGCGGCGCGCAGACCGAAAGCGCCGTCTTCTACAACGGGCGTACCGTTTATCATGGCGTCGAAGAAGTTGGCGAAGTGATCGCGGTGGTCGCTGTAGCCTTCGGGCGCGACGTACTCCTGCACCTCCGGCGCTTTCATAGTCGGCTTCGGATCGGGATATTGGTTTTCGTACCACTCGCGGTATTCCTGTTGCTCTTCGGCATCGAAGGTGCCGAAGGAGTCCCAGCCGCCGTAGCCCGGATTTTCAGCCATGGGATGACGGATGAGTTTCACGTTATTCCAACCAATTTCGATCACGCCCTCCGAGCCGATCAGGCGGGTCATGGAGCCGCCGCCCTTGCCGTCGACGAAGTTGCAGCGCAACTGCAGGTTGAAAGCGGGATGGCTGTCGGTCTCGGGATAGTCGTAAATGCCGAGTTGCAGGTCGGGCACATCCCGGCCGTCTTTCCAGTAACGAAGCCCGCCGCTGGTGTAGATTCGTTCGGGACCGTGGGAACTCAACGCCAGGTGCAGTCCGGAGAACAGATGCACGTAGAGATCGCCCGCCATGCCGGTGCCGTAGTCGGTATAGTTGCGCCAGCGGAAGAAGCGGGTTTCATCGAAGGGACGCTTGGGCGCATCGCCGAGGAAGGCGTCCCAGCCGATCGTTTTAGGTGAGGCATCGGTGGGAATCGAGTACTGCCAGGCGCCCAGGGCCGACTGCCGGTCGGTCCAGGCTTCAGCCAGCACCAGCTGCCCGATAAGCCCTTGCTCGAAAAGCTCTCTGGCCTTGGCATATACGATGGAGCTGACGCGCTGGCTGCCGACCTGGAAGACCTGACCGGTTTCGCGCTGGGTGTCTATGACGGCATGTCCTTCTTCTAAATGATGCACCATCGGTTTTTCACAATACACCGCCTTTCCTGCTTTCATGGCATCGATGCAGATATGATCGTGCCAGTGATCGGGAACGGAAACGATGACGGCGTCGATGTCGCTGCGCTGCAGGAGCTCGCGATAGTCACGCGTGGTGATGAGGTCCTTACCGTAAACCTCCTTACTGCGCTCCAGACGGCCGTCGTAGAGGTCACAGACGGCGACCAGCTCGGCCTCGGGATGACTGAGCGCCGCCCGCAGGTTGGAGAAGCCCTGGATGCCCATGCCGACGGCGGCCAGGCGGATGCGCTCGTTGGGCGATACGCGGCGATGGGGGTTGAGCAACTGTTGGGCTCCGTAATCGCGGGCGGAGAGCACTTGTGGGACGACGGAAGCGCCCAATGCCCCGGCGGCGATTTTTCTGATAAAGGAACGACGGGATGTTGACATAATTGGTATGATTGAATCTTTTAAAAAATCAGTTTTCTCTAGAGAGACGGTTAAGATAAAAATTACTCCGCATAATAAGTAGGCGGACAGATTCAGATTTACTATAAGCCTTAGCCGTTCCCAGACATTCACCTGTATCCCGAAAAGACTGGGAGACTGGGAGACAAGGGGACAGGGGGAGTGACGTACCCGTCAATTTACATGCTTACCCGATCTCCGTGTCTCCAAGTCCCCGTTTCTCCAAGTCGTTTCCGAAAAAAGTACCATTTGTCGGCTGTCTGTTTTTTAAGTTATACTGACGTCGAAATAAAAAGTTTTTCCCTCCAACCGTTCACCTCTTCAAAAAGCATTTCATCCGCCGAAATATCCCATCCAGCTTTTTCTGATTTCTTCCGGGCTCATGGCCCCCCATCTTTGAGGTGTCAATCGAAACCATCACACCAAAATAAAGATCATGAAAAGCCTTATTCCCTTTTTCGCCTTCTTTATTGCGTTCACTTCCCTCTTGGCGCAAACCGGTACTGTCAAAGGAACTGTTATCGATCAACAATCCGAAATCCCCATTATCGGCGCTACTGTCGAATTGGTAGGATCAGAGAGCGGCCGGGGCGCCGTCACTGACCTGGACGGTTATTTCAGCTTAAAGGGGGCGCCGGTGGGTCGCAACGTTATCCGGGTCAGCTATCTTGGCTACGAGACCATCACCCTTCCCAACATTGACGTCACCTCCGGCAAAGACGTACAACTGACCATTACGCTTCAGGAAAGCGTCCAGAATTTGAACGAAGTAGTTGTCACCGCCAACACGAACAAAGACCGCGCCCAGAATGAGATGGCTACCGTTTCCGCCCGCCAATTCAGCGTCGAAGAGGTCAACCGCTACGCCGGCGGACGCAGCGACGTGGCCCGCCTGGCGTCCAATTTCGCCGGCGTCTCCGCTCCCGACGACAGCCGCAACGACATCGTCATCCGCGGCAACTCGCCCACCGGCGTGTTGTGGCGCATCGAAGGCATCCCGGTGCCCAGTCCCAACCACTTTTCCACTCTCGGAACCACCGGCAGCCCGGTGAGCGCGCTCAACCCGAACGTTTTGCGCAACTCCGACTTCCTTACCTCCGCCTTTCCCGCTGAGTACGGCAACGCCAACGCCGGCGTCTTCGATATCGGTTTCCGCAACGGCAATAAGGACCGCACCGAAGTCACCCTTCAGCTGGGCGCTTTCAGCGGACTGGAAGGCATGGTGGAAGGCCCGCTGACAAAAAGCGGCGGCTCCTATCTCATCGCCGGACGCTATTCCTTTATCGGTCTGATCGGCGCGGGCTCCACTGCGGCCACCCCCAATTACCAGGACCTGTCTTTCAAATTTGACTTCGGCAACACTAAAGCCGGCCGCTTCACCCTCTTCGGCATCGGCGGACGCTCCGATATCGACTTTCTGGGCGCCGAAATCGATCCCGGCGACCTTTTCGCCGCTGAGGATGAAGATTCTTTCGTGCGCAGCAATTTCTATACCGCCGGCCTGAAGCACAACCTCATTATCGGAAACAATACCTATCTGCGCACCGTGATCGGCACCTCCCGCAGCGGCAACACCTTCGAACAGGACCGCTACTTCAACTCCAGGCCCGAAGAACAGATCAAACGACGCATCACTGAGGTGGACAACAGCGAAAACCGTTACACCATTTCCTCCTACATCAACTCCAAACTGAACGCCAGGCAGACCGTTCGCGCCGGCATTCTCTACGAGAATATCGGCTCCGACGCCTACCTGCGCGATCGCGAAAACGCTCCGGACCAGGACGGCGACGGCGAGCCCGACTGGTTCACCGTATACGACTTCAACGGCCGATTCGGCATGTTCCAGCCCTTTGCACAAACACAATACCGGTTTTCCGAAAAAATAAGCCTGAATGCAGGCCTGCACGCCCAATACAGCACCCTCAACGAGCAATTCGTCGTCGAACCCCGGGCCTCTGTCTCCTACCAGCTCAACCCCACTAACAAACTGACCCTGGGTTACGGCATGCACAACCAGAATGCCCCCCTGCCCATTCTATTCCTCAACCAGGATATCGAAGGCGAACTGCTGCGTACCAACGCCGACCTCGACTTTGTTCGCTCCCAACACTACGTCCTGGGTTACGATACCAAAATCGCCGACAACTGGCGCCTTAAGACCGAAGTTTATTACCAGGATATCGACCGTGCTCCGGTAGAAATACAAGCGACCAGTTATTCCACCCTGACCGAAGGCGCCGACTTTGCCTTCTCCCAGGACAAAACCTCCCTGGTGAATGAGGGTACCGGGTATAACCGCGGCGTGGAGATCACCCTGGAGAAATTCTACAGCAAGGGGTACCACCTGTTGGCCACGGGTTCTTTCTTTGAAAGCAAATACAGCGGCAGTGACGGCATTGAACGAAACACACCATTCAACAACGGCTACGTGATCAACCTCCTGGCAGGGAAGGAATTTAAAATCGGAAAGGCGAAAAGAAATATTTTCCTGATCGACACCAAGCTGACAACTTCCGGCGGCCGCTGGTACACGCCGGTTGACCTGGAAGCTTCCCGCGCCGCCGGCTTCGAAATCCTGCAGGACGAGCTGGCTTTCAGTCAGCAGTACGAAGATTATTTCCGCTGGGATGTCAAATTCGGCGTCAAGTTCAACAGCGCCAAAAGCAGGATCTCGCATCAGTTCTACCTCGATTTACAAAACGTGACGAACCGGGAGAATGTCTTCGCCCGCCAGTACAATCGCCTGACCAACAACATCGATCAGGTGAATCAGATCGGTTTCTTTCCGGATTTTCTCTACCGCATACAGTTCTGATTGAAAGAACGGCAGCATTAAACTTTCTGGCAAGTATGAAAGGACCGATGATGGACGGGAAAAGGAATTTCCAACGTGACGGAAAAACTCAGCAGGGAGTCCATTCGTCCATCATCCCCCTTCTACCGCATACCGTCTTTCCGGATATTTTTATCTTTACTATGGCCGCAGCAAATACCAGGCCTGCCTATGCTTCAACCCAATATCGAATATCTGGCTTTCGACGACCGCAAGTTGATGCTGCTGGGAATACCGGTCCTGACTTTTATTATTCCCTTACTTTTCTTCGGAGTCGATTTTCAGTACTATTTGTCTATCGCCCATACAGAATTCTTCGAAGGGCTGGTCTACACGACGATTTACTGGCTGTTCAACCGGCAGATGGTCATCCGGGTACGCAAAAGGTACGGCGCCCTCAGCCAGACGACCAAACGCCTGGGATTGCAACTGCTGATCGTCTTACTGACCATCCCCTTTATCGGATGGCTGATCACGCCCTTTTGTCATTACATCTACGACTTCATCGGACTTCCGGACTTATTCGAGCCGACGATTTTCAAATCGATCATCGCCACCTATTTCCTTACTTTCGCCTTGACGACACTCTACGAAGCCATTTATTTCTTTCACAAATACAACGCAGCGGTCGTGGAAAAGGAACAAATTCAACGGGCACACCTCCAGGGGCAGTTGGATAATCTGCGCAATCAGATCAACCCCCACTTTCTCTTCAACAGCCTGAACACCCTGATGAACCTGATCCCAATGGATTCCGAACGGGCGATTAACTACCTCAGCAAGCTGTCCAAGTTCTACCGCTACGCCGTCAGCAATCAGGATCACCCGCTGGTATTGTTGCAAACAGAACTCGACAACGTGCGCATCTACGCCGATCTGTTGCAGGAGCGTTTCCATCACGGAATTGACATTAGAATCCCCGAAGCGGTGCCGGCCCGGGCGCGCATCCTGCCGCTCTGCCTGCAATTGCTGATCGAGAACGCCGTAAAACACAATATTGTAGCCAATAAGAAACCCCTGACCATAGATATCTCTTTGGTACAAGACGGGCGCTACATCCAGGTCAGGAACAACATACAAAAGAAAATACAAGAAGTGGGATCTACCGGTATGGGCCTGAAGAATATTCGCAACCGGGTCGCCTTCTTCACGCAGGCGCCCCTGCTGGTGGAAGAAAATGACCGGCGCTTCTCGGTATCCGTTCCGCTCATCTATTCAAACGATTTGCCATGAATATCCTCATTGTCGAAGATGAGATCAATGCCTTCGAATATCTGCATAGCATCATCAAAAAAGTGAAGGCGGAAACCAGGCTGCTGGCCCACCTGGAAAGCGTGGAAGACACCGTCAACTGGTTGCATCAGCACAAAGCTCCGGACCTGATCTTCCTGGACATCCAGTTGTCGGACGGGCTGAGTTTCGAAATCTTCAAACACGTGGAGGTCCATTCTCCGATCATTTTCACCACGGCTTTTGACCAGTACGCCGTCGATGCTTTCAAAGTGAACAGTATAGATTATCTGCTCAAACCTATCCACATCGATGAGCTGAAGCGGGCGCTGGAAAAATTTACCGCCCGGCAGCCGAAGCCGCTACCGGACCTGTCTGCCCAGCTTCAGGCCGTTTTCAGCAAAATGAACCGGCAGAAGAAGCACCGCTGCCTGATCAAGAAAGGCAACCACTTCGAGTTCATCAACATTTCGGATATCGCTTACGTCAATTCGGAGGAAGGACTGACTTTCCTGCACACTTTCCAACGCCAACGCCATCTCTACCCCAATTCGGTGGAAGGATTAATGGAGATGCTGGACCCCCTGCAGTTCTTTCAGATCAACCGGGGGCAGATTATCAACATCGAAGCCGTCAGCAAGATCCATCCCTACTTCAGTCAGCGGCTGAAAATCGAACTCAGCGTACCGTCGGAAGAATTGGAGTTTCTGGTGAGCCGGTCGAAAGCCCAGGGTTTTAAAGAATGGGTCGACAGGTAAGGGCTGGTGAAACTCAATCCTCTTACAATTGACGAAAAACACCTAAATTGCTACCTTCAGGAAAAAAGAATCGGGCCCTTATCGCCGTTATCACAGAAACCGCCTGTCCGGCATGCTATACCTCATCAAGATCAACGAATATTCCAGCACTCCTAAATACAAGCAAATCGTCAATTCTATTATTGCGGGAATTGAGAATCAAAGTATTCAGGTCAATGACAAATTGCCCTCCATCAACGAGGTGAGCATTTCCTTCGACGTCTCCCGCGATACCGTGGAAAAGGCCTACCGGGAACTCAAAAAACAGGGCCTGATCAAATCGGTGCCGGGCAAAGGGTTCTACATCAGCAATGTCAACTACCGACAAAAACGAAAAATTTTTTTGCTGTTCAACAAGCTCAGCGCGCACAAAAAGATCATCTATGACGCATTCGTCGAGACACTCGGAGATGGAGTAGGCATTGATTTCTTCGTCTACCACAACAACTTCCGTATCTTCCAGGATCTGATTACCAATAACGACGGCAGCTATACGCATTACGTCATCATCTCTCACTTCTATACCGGAGCTGAAAAAGCCAAAGACATCATCAATCAGTTACCCAAACACAAACTATTGCTGCTCGATAAGAAAATCGACGGCATTACCGGCGACTATGCCGCCGTCTACCAGAATTTCGAATCGGATATCTATCGCGCCGTGACCGAAGCACGCGAACTCATCTTCAAGTACAAAGGCCTTAACATCATTTTTCCCAACCACACCTACCACGCCAAGGAAATCCTGAAGGGGTTCCAGCAATTCTGCATCGAAAACTGCTGGAAGGGCAAAATCGTGGCGGACATTAGTCGCGAAGTCATCACCCCAGGGGAAGCTTACATCACCCTCATGGAAGATGATCTCGTTACCCTCATAAAAAAAACCAAAGCCGCCGGACTGAAAGTCGGCAGGGACATCGGCATTCTCTCCTATAACGAAAGCCCGCTCAAAGAAATACTGCTCGACGGCATCACCGTCATGTCTACCGATCACGCTCGAATGGGCCGGACGGCAGCGAAAATGATTCTGGAAAATAAACGGGACCATATTGAGAACCCCTTCCAATTGATTCTGCGGAATTCGTTGTAACGGCATAGTCCATAGTCAACGGTCCATGGTCTCCACAGCGCCTGGCTCAGCAATGGCAACCGGTGGTCATCCCGGAAACGCACAGCAGAACTATACATAACCCAAAAAATCAGATAAGAATGAATCCCCCCGTATCGCCCGAACCACCTCAAACAAAATCGAACTATCCTGCCTCCTCGAACCTCCTCCCCTCTTTTTTCCTTACCATAGTAAAGACCGAACATGGCACACCGCAAATCTCCGGAACGAAAAACGACTTCCAGAAGCTACAACACCTGGATATGGTACGGGATGGGTATCATTGTCCTCGTCGGCGTCATCCTGCTCATCTATCAGTTTATGAGCGTGCCGGAAACGGAGGCGCCTTATACCGAACCGCCGCTCGCCCTGGAGGGTGAGGCAGCGCTCGACAAGATCACCGAACTCAACCGGGACGAAATCCTTCCCATCAATGAAGAATGGGAACAACCCCTGCTCGAAGGCGACTACAACGACGCCCGCCGCAAACTGGAATCGCTGCTTTCCAATACCATGGAAATGTCGGAATTTACCCGGCATGCCTACTTCCTGGGCCTGCTTTACTTATATGCACCTGAGGACCAGCGCAACCTTCAGCGCTCTATACAGTATCTGAAGTTCGGCCGGCAGTACCGCAGTGATGCGGCGCTTTACCTGGTCAAGGCCTATCTGGAATCCGGCCAGCTGGAAGAGGCCCGCAAACTGGTACAGGATGAGCCGCAGCTAAGACAGCAGCTGCCGGAGTCTATGTTGGAGCAGTTGTAGGGGAAGGGCTTCATGGTTTCATCGTCTTTTGTAAAGACTTTCGTATTTTTCCTGTTAGAAAAGTGTGTTTTGGCCACAGCCTAAACCCTGACGCCATGAAAATCCTGAGCTTTCTCTTTGCCCCCCTTTACCAAAGGTTGAAAAACTTTTCGTAGTTTTTCCGCCGGATACCAGCATCAAGCATCCAGCATCAAGAACCACATTTCATAAATACTTAAATCCTATCTGACATCATGAGAAAGAATCGGAGAAAATTCCTCAAAGAAAGCACCCAGTACGCCATCGGCTTCGGATTACTGGGCATGAGTGGCAGCCTTAGCAGTTGCGGCGGCGGACAAGCGGAAGGCGAAGGTACGGAAGAGACAGCAGCGGAAGGACCCACCACCCAGGTGGGCACACCGGCCGATATGTTCTTTAAAATCTCCCTGGCGCAATGGTCGTTGAACAAATCCTTGTTCGACGGCCAGCTGGATAATCTCGATTTTGCCGCCAAGGCCCGAAATGACTTTGGTATCGAGGCCGTCGAGTATGTCAACCAGTTTTTCAGAGACAAAGCCAAAGATCAGCAATATCTCGGCGAAATGAAAAAACGCGCTGAGGACAACGGCGTACGCAGCCTCCTGATCATGGTCGACGGGGAGGGCAACCTAGGCGCCACCGGCGATGAGGAAAGAAAACTGGCCGTCGAAAACCATCACAAGTGGGTCGATGCCGCCAAATTTCTGGGCTGCCACTCTATCCGCGTCAACGCCTTCGGGGTGGGGTCCATGCAAGAAGTACAACAGGCGGCCATCGATGGTCTGGGCAAGCTCGGTGAATACGCTGCCCAGTCCGGCATCAACGTGCTGGTCGAAAATCACGGCAGCTACTCCTCCAACGGACAATGGCTGGCCGGCGTCATGCAGGGCGTAGGAATGGATAACGTAGGCACCTTGCCCGATTTTGGTAACTTCTGCGTCAGACGCGATGGCGACGGGTTCTGGGAGGGCAACTGCGTCGAAGAGTACGACCGCTACCAGGGCGTCCGCGAAATGATGCCCTACGCCAAAGCCGTCAGCGCCAAATCCCACGATTTTGACGAGAACGGCAACGAAATCCATACCGACTATTTAAAAGTGATGCAAATCGTTAAGGAGTTTGGCTATACCGGCTACGTCGGCATCGAGTACGAAGGTAATCAGCTCTCCGAAGACCAGGGCATCGCCGCTACCAAAGAATTGCTGGAACGCGTGGGCCAGCAGCTGAGCTGAAGCTGAGATCGGAACACAGGGGAGACCTGGAGCAAGAAAATGGGTTCCCCCTGTTTCTTGAAAAGGATGAGTCGACGCCGAAATGGTTTGAGAAGTTTCTCAAACCATTTCGACGTCAGTATAATTATTCTGCAAACTGCTTTGCAGTTTTGGCTATGAGACAGCCTCAAGCTTCCGATTTCCGATTTCCGATTTCCCACTTCCGATTTCCTTCCTCTTTCCGTCTATTTTTATCTTTGCAGCAATCAACTAGAAAACTGCTATCAGTATGAAGCCTGTTCCCACTTTTCATCAGCGGCTCTTTCAGCTCAACTCCGAATACGAATATCTCATTACCCGACGCAACCTCAAAGTCACTATCGGCAACGGAATCTTTGAGCGTTACAAGTTCCCGATTCTCACGGCCCTGCATGTTCCGCCACATTGGAAATACGACCTCAACCCGGAGACCAACCCGCATTTTATGGTGCGCATGGGCGTAAACTCGGTTTTCAACTCCGGTGCTATCGAGCTGGACGGCAAATTCCTGCTCGTCACCCGCATGGAAGGCTATGACCGCAAATCCTTCTTCGCCGTCGCTGAGAGCTCTACAGGAATCGACCGCTTCCGCTTCTGGGATTACCCGATCCAAATGCCGGAGACCGGCGATCCGGATGTCAATGTCTACGATATGCGCCTGACCCGCCATCAGGACGGTTGGATTTACGGCGTTTTCTGCACCGAACGCAAAGATCCCGATCACCCGGAAGACCTCTCCGCCGCCATCGCCCAATGCGGCATCGCCCGTACCAAAGACCTCAAAAGCTGGGAGCGGTTGCCCGACTTGCAAACGCCCTCGTCCCAGCAACGCAACTGTGTACTGCACCCCGAATTTATCGACGGACAGTACGCCTTCTACACCCGCCCGCAGGATGATTTTATCCAGGCCGGCAGCGGCGGCGGCATCGGATGGGGGCTGTGCAAGGATATCACCAACCCCGTCATTAACGAGGAAAAGATTATCGAAGACCGCCGCTATCACACCGTCAACGAATTAAAAAACGGCCAGGGGCCGGCGCCGATCAAAACGAAAAAAGGCTGGTTGCATCTCGCACACGGCGTACGCAATACAGCCGCAGGGCTGCGCTACGTCCTTTACGCCTTCCTCACCGACCTGCAGGATCCCACGCGTATCCTGCACCGCCCCGGCGGCTACCTGATGGCGCCTCAGGGGCAGGAGCGGGTCGGTGATGTGTCGAATGTGCTGTTCGCCAATGGCTGGATCGTCCGCTCCGATGGAACAGTTTATCTGTACTACGGCTCCAGCGATACCCGCATTCACGTGGCCACCAGCTCCGTCGATCGACTGCTCGACTACGTCATCAATACCCCGGAAGATGGTCTGCGCACCGGGGTCTGTATGCAGCAACGCATCGAGCTGATCCGAAAGAATCAGGCGTTTTTGGGGAAAGATCACTTTTGAAGTCGGAAATTCGGAAGTCGGAAATCGGAAGTCGGAAAGAAGGAATTTTACTGTTCGTCGAGCGCCCGCCCAAGTATGGTCAGGCAAGTCACCGGCTTCGACAAAATATACTCCGCCCCTCCGGGGAGTTGGTCGGGTAAATCTTTGACCGCTATTGCGTAATAACCGCACCACCGTTGACCCTCTAATGACAACTGAAATTAACCCTTATCGACATGAAGCATCTCCTTTTTATCTTTCTTCTTTTCAACTCGACAGTCAGCATATCCGCCCAGGAGGAAATCTTACTCTACCCCGACGGCGCACCCGGCGCACTCGGGGAGGAAGACAAGGACAAGCCCGCGCTCTTTTTCTACGAAGCGCCGGCTAATAAAGCTACCGGCGCGGCAGTCATGATCTGCCCCGGTGGCGGCTATGTCAACCTGGCCATGGATCATGAGGGAGAGCAGATTGCCCGCTGGTACAACGAACTGGGCGTGCACGCTTTCGTCCTCCGCTACCGCCTCGGCGTATGGGAAGGCCCCAGCTACCGGCATCCGACTATGCTCAACGACGCCAAAAGGGGCTTCCGGATCATTCGCGCCGGAGCGGAAAAGCGGGGTGTCAACCCCGGCAAGATCGGCGTCATGGGCTTTTCGGCAGGCGGCCACCTGGCCTCCACCCTGGGCACCCACTTTGATGACGGCGATCCCCATGCCCCCGATCCGGTGGAACGCGTCAGCTGCCAACCCAACTTCATGGTGCTGGGCTACCCGGTCATCAGCCTGAAAACGGAATACGCTCACCGCGGCTCCCGCCACTTCCTGCTGGGACCTACACCGGGTAAGGCTGCCGTCGACAGCCTGTCGAACGACACGCAGGTCACCCCGCTGACTCCACCGACCTTCCTTTTTCATACCGATGAGGACCGCGCCGTGCCGCCCGAAAACAGCGTACTCTTCTACCTCGCCCTGCGCCGCAATAACGTCCCGGCCGAACTGCACATCTACGAACGCGGCCGCCACGGCGTCGGCTTTGCACCGGAAGATCCGGTGCTCTCCAGCTGGAAAGAGCGGTTAAAGGACTGGTTGGGAAACCGGGGGGTGGTTGAGCGTTGAAGGGTTCAATGCCAATTGACGGGGTGACTTCGAGTCACCCCGTCAACTTTTCAACCTTTCAACCGACTTACCATTTCCAGACACGCCCGGGTATTGTGATAAGGCGCTTTCCAGGGGCCGGCTTTGTCTTCACTGAGCATCGGCTGTCCATCTTGGGTGGCAGCCCAGTACCACTCGCCATTTTCCCGGTCGATTAGGTTGTTTTTGGTGAATTTCCAGCTTGCCTGAGCGGCCTCGAAAAAGCGCAAATCGCCGGAAAGCCGGTAAGCGTTGTAAAACCCCACCATAGCTTCGGCCTGCGGCCACCAGTCTTTGTGGGTGTCCGTGAAGCCATCCGGCCCCGCTTCGTTGAGCAAGCCGCCGTCGGTGCCGACGCCTTCCTTCAAAACGGCCTCCGCAATACGAACGGCGGCCTGTTGCACCCGCGCCAGCAGATCCGGGGCTTCGAGCAGCTCTGCCGCTTCCGTCAACAGCCAGGCCGCTTCGATATCATGCCCAAAAGAAATTTTCTGTGAGCGGAGCTGCCAGTTTTCGTCGAAGAAAAGCCCCAGGTGGGCACTTTCAGTGTCCAGAATGGTATCGAGGAAAAGTTGAATCAGTTGTTCCAGACGTTGTCGTAGCAGCTCGTCCCGCCAGATACGGTACAGGTTTGTGTATGCCTCCAGCACATGCAGGTGGGTGTTCATCGTTTTGACCTCATTGGCGTCCTTGTCGCTGAGACGCAGATCGTCCAAGAGCTTCCAGTCTTGGCTAAAGGCCTCCAGATAACCGCCCTGCGCTTCGTCATAGCTGTACTTTTCAATGAGGTAAAAGAGCTCAATGGCCCATTCCCGGGCAATCTCCTCAAGCACGGCCTGATGGTACTCCGCCAGCGCGTAGACGGCAAAAGCCTGAGCATAAATTTGCTTTTTGGATTCCAGCACCTTCCCTTCACAGTCCAGCATCCAGTATACGCCTCCGTGTTTTTGATCGGCAAAATGCCGGCGCAGATAGTCGCAGGCGCGAACCGCCAGATGGCGATAAGCAGTATCGCCGAAGTGGCGATGCGCCGCAGCGAAGGTCCAAAGGATACGGGTGTTCAGTACAACGCCTTTATCTGCCTCCGGATGCAGACGCCCCTCGCCATCGATACGCCCGTAAAATCCCTCCCGCTCCCGGTCGACCATATGCGACTGCCAGAATTGAAGAATGCGTCGGACTTCACTGAGTAGTTCTTCGACGAAAGTGCTTGCGTTGGAAGGTTCGTCTGCCATCGTTCAAATATTATTTGAGATTTACCCTGTCACTTCCTCCTGACTTCCCCTCACTTCCCCTGACTCCCCCTGACTTTCCATTCCCCTCATGTCTTCACCCCCACCGGTTCTTCCCGGGATTCCACCTCCTCCAGGTCTTTCGGAAAATCCTCTATCCGGTCGTACCAGTTGAATTTGAGGAAGACAGAAGTGAAGGCGATGACCGCCATGGCTATCCAGAAATAGTTGAAGTACTGAAGTACCAGGAAAATGGGCGCGGCGGTAAGCGCCGTTTGCCAGAGAATACCGACGGCGATATTGAGCACATCGCGACCGAAAGAGCGATTGCGTTGGACTTCGGGATGATCCTCCACGATTTTGCGATGGACAGGCCCCCAGAAACCCCAGGGACGCACGCGGAGGTAGAAGTTGCGCAGCACGGCCTCGTCGTCGGGCGGCGTATTCAGGCTTCCCAAAATGCAGCCCGCCAGCGATACGGCCAGAATGATGGGGAAGCCGTCGAGCGCAGGCATACCGGGCCAACCCAGGGGCAGAACCAGCGAGGCCAGAATGCCGGTAAGCATGCCGTAGAAATAGCCGTATCCGTTGAAGCGCCACCAGTACCATTTGAGGATATTCGCGGCAGTGTAGCCCCCGTAGAGCGCCGCGACGATCCACTGTATGATGTCATTGAGCGAGTCAACCACCAAGCCGAAGGCAGTGCCGACAACCACGACCAGGAGGGAAACCAGGTAGCTCATCCGTACATAGACCTTCGGGTCGGCATCGGAATTGATGTAACGCTTGTAAATGTCATTGACAATGTAGGCCGGTGCAGCATTGGTGGTAGCGGCGAAGGTAGACATGAAGGCCGCCAGCAGGCCCGCGATAAGCAGGCCGGTCAGGCCGATAGGAACGAAATTTTTTATGGCAAAAGGAAGGATGAGCTCAAAATCCACCCCCTCCCCCATCGCGTTCAGCTCGTCGCTGAAGAAGACCAGGGCCAACACCGTCAGGCCGGTGATCAGCATGTAGCGCGGGAAGAGTAGCACCACGTTTACAATACCGCTCATCTTGGCGGCGTCACGGGGGGTACGAGCCGAAAGGATACGCTGCATATCGTAGTTGGGCGCAGGGCCGGCGCCGGCCTGCAAAACACCTTTAAACAACACCATCATAAAAAATATGGTGAACAGCGACCATCCGTCGTCGGCGATCTTCTGATTGGCCGATTCCATGAGCCCCGACCAGTCGAGATCCAGTTCCCAGCCAAAGAAGGGGCTTTCCCATCCCGCCGGAATAAAGGGTTGCAGCATCTCCGGCGACACTTGCTGCATGGCGATGATGCCCACTGCGACGCAGGCAATGGTCATCACAAAGAATTGCAATACTTCCGTAAATACTACGCTGAACATCCCTCCTTTCACGACGTAAACCGTGGTGATCGCCGTAATGATCAGCCCATACATGATTTCATTAGTGTGCGGATCAGCCGACATTTCCCAGGGAAGAAAAACCGCCGCAAACTTCCCGATGCCGATAAACCCATAGGCCAGAAAGCCGATCACCCCGATAATGGCAAAAGCCACGACGATGATATGTGACAGCTGAGCGCCCCGCCCGGTCCCAAAGCGAAACTTGATCCACTCCGCACCGGTCATGACCCCGGAACGACGCAGCCAGATCGACAGGTATACCATGAGAAAGATTTGGTTGAACACCGGCCACAGCCAGGGTATCCAGATGCTTTTCACCCCGTAAACGAACAGCAGGTACACCATCCACATGGTCCCGCTGATATCGAACATGCCCGAGGCATTGGACAGGCCCAGGGCGTACCAGGGAATCTTGTTACCACCCAGAAAGTAATTCTGGATATTTTTGGAAGCCAGCTTGGATATCCAAAAACCGATGAAAATGGTCGCCGCCAGATAAGCAAACAGGATGGCGATATCGAGAAAATGTAGTTCCATGGGTTAGTGTATCTTTTTCATTAACCAAAGTTTACGAAAACTATTTGTACTGTCTGAGTTTATCTTCACCTCATAGGAGGAACTACCTGTGCGGCTCGCCTTCGCTTCGCTCGGCTGCCTGTGGGGATCAGGGCGTCCCTGCGCCCTGATTGTGGAGGCGCGGCTGTCGCCTCGCTAAGGGGAGCGCTCTGATAGGCTAAGTACACTGTGTACTAAATTTTTCAACATTTTGAAGGGCTCTTTTTCCCTCACTCTTCGTTCCGTGCTCGCCTTCGTAGCTTAGGCTACGAGGCTCCGCAGCGCCTCGATTGAGGAAAAAATCCCCTCTTCAAAATGCTAACTAACTTAATACACAGTGCACTAAGTACACTGTCAAATAAGTAACTTTCCGTTTTGACAGTGGCTTTTGGCGAAATGCTGCGTGGTAATTATCCAGTCCGAGCAGGTCGACATATTCATCCCCGGGGTAAGCTTCCCGACTGTCGATAATATCCGGCGAATAGGTGTAGAGCAAATTGTGCACCTTTTCACATCATTAGTGAACCATGCCCCAATTTAGGGTATCCCTCCGGTATTTAGGGAATATAGTATCTTGTAATCCGTAGACCAGGAATCATCCGTTCCCTTCGCCAGGCTCAAATTCAAACTCATGATGAAACAAATCCGAATCTGCTTGATTTGTATTGCTCTTTTAAGCATTTTTTCACCAGTTCTTTCGGCACAGGAAGCCCAGGACAGCACCTTATGGCGTATTGAGACGAAAGACGGCAACACTTTTGTAGGCAACATCCTCGCCCGGGAAGAAGGCTACATCCGGCTGGACACCGAAACCTTGGGAGTGATTACCGTATGGATGGACAATATCAAAAGGATGCAAGCCCTCGAGGACGTCCGTATCATAGACGGCATAGAATGGCCCGACAACCCCCAATCGACCCGCTATTTCTGGACACCCAACGGCTACGGGCTTAAAAAGGGAGAGGGTTACTACCAAAATGTATGGGTGCTCTTCAACCAGGTCAGCGTAGGCATCACCGATAACACCTCCATCGGCGCCGGGCTCATGCCCTTGTTCCTGTTCGCCGGCAGTCCCACACCAGTCTGGATAACGCCCAAGGTCTCCATACCGGTCAGCCCCAACAAGTTTAACCTCGGCGCCGGCGCATTGATCGGTACGGTCATCGGTGCGGACGCGGGCTTTTTCGGCATTCCCTACGGCGTGGCGACCCTCGGCAGCCGGGACAAGAACCTCAACATCGGTCTGGGCTACGGCTTCGCCGGCGGAGAATGGGCTAATTCTCCCACGGTGACGGTCAGCGGCATGATTCGCCTGGGACCCAAAGGATATCTGCTCACCGAAAACTACTATATCGATGCCGGCGGAGAAACGCTTCTCCTGCTCTCTGCGGGCGGAAGAACGGTATGGAGCAGTATTTCCCTGGATTACGGCCTTTTTATTCCATTCGCGGAAGGAACGGAGTTTTTTGCCTTTCCCTGGCTGGGATTGTCGGTGCCGTTTGGAAAATAGGAAGGAAGTCAGGCGAGGGAACAGGCTTGCTTTCGCAAAAGCAAAAGGTCTTTTTCGTTTTTTTTGCCATACCCCCTTTACATTGAAGTTAATTTCTCTTATCTTGTAGGAACACAATCAGTCCCTGACCTACCAGGGAAAACAATCTACATATACCCACCTGAATGGTAATCAGTCCCCAAACTGGTTACCATTTTTTTTGTCTTTTTCCAAAATTTAAAAAAAGTAACCTGAACTGGGTGATCTTTTTGCCTTTTACGGCACTTTACTGTAAAACCCGATGCTATGAAATGTACCGCCTCAATATCGTCCCGACAACGGGAAGCTATTTTTGAAGAACTTTATGAAAAGGCCTTTCCCCGCGTTGCCCGCCTGGTGAAAAAGCGCGGCGGGTCGCTGGATGACGCGCAGGATATTTTCCAGGAAGCCGTTAACACACGGGACATGACTGGAAGGAAATTGAAGCCGATTTCCGGCGCGATAAGTTTTTGAATGCGGTCGAAGCCCGCGATTACGGCCTGGTGGATGAGGTCCTCGGCGAAACGGATGACCTGCTATTTCTAAGCCCGCACACCACTGAGGATCTGCTGCAACTCCCGGACGGTAAAACTCCTTAAGATCAATAATTGACTTTAATATTTTCTTTTTTCTAAAAAGAAAGCCTGAAAACTTCCGGCGGCATCAGTGAAATCAAACCGTCCCGATCCGCCAGAAGGTGTTTTCTTTATCATCGCTCAAGCTAGAACTTATCGCCTCACCGCTGCCTCAACACCCGCTTGGTCAACACTTCCTTGCCGTCCGTCACGCGGAGAAGATAAACACCCGGCGATAATTCCTGAAGATTCATCTCCAGGTTGGCGGGAATCTGCACCTGACGGTTCCGTAAAACCTGCCCGTTGCAGTTGTACAGCGTCAGCCAGACCAGTTTGAAGGCAGGCGCATCGATGCGCAGATAAATTTTTTCCCGCGCCGGATTGGGATAGACCTCCATCTCGATATTCATCGCGGGAAAGACTTTTTGTACTGCTACATCTTCCCGGACGGTCACTTGCTGCGTATCAGCCGTCTGCTCCGGCGTTTGGCCCGAAACCATGGCCGGCAGGGCCAGTAAAAGTAGCAGACTGAAATAGTAGCTCATCTGTTTCATAATTTCCGGCTTTGGTGAACAATCTAATTCGAATACTCAAAAGATAGGTCACATTATTATCTCACCAAATGATAATTGTGTGCCGGCAGCTATGATTTTCATCAGATGCCAGCCGGCTACATTTTTGGCTTTTCCGGAGCGAAAATCAGGCGCTGTATCGCAAAAGCCTTAACTTCCGCGCTTTCAATACTTTTCCTGCACCTATGAGCAAAGCGATTGCTGTACGATTACTATGTAGCCTTCTGGTCCTCTGCTGCCTGCCGTTGGGATTACACAGTCAGGGCGAAAACGATCGCTGGTATTTCGGCGAGGGCGCCGGTTTGGATTTCGGCAGCGAAAGCCCGGTAATCATGACGGACGGGCAGATTCAGGAGCGGGGCAGTACGGTGGTGTCCGACGCCGCGGGCGAGTTGCTCTTTTATACCGACGGCGTCAGGGTATGGGACCGACGCCATCAGCTCGTTCCTTTCGGAGACGGATTGATGGCCGCCGGCGGATGGGCGCAGTCTGTAACTGTCGTTCCCGTTATTCACGCGCCGGGGCAGTACTACATCTTCACTGTTTCTTCCCCTTCGTCCGGAGGGATCCTGCGCTATTCCATTTTCGACCTGAACCGCAACGGCGGATACGGCGCCGTGGCGCCGGACCAGAAAAATGTCTTGCTCGCCCGGAATCAATATCCCGTGTTGCTTACTTACGAAAAAGACTGCGGTGTCTGGCTATTCTCCTATGAGATCAGCCCGGCCAACTCCACTGTTCTCCACGTCTACCCCATAGATTTCAATGGCATCGGCAATCCCAAGACCTCCAGCTATTGGATCATCAACCGGGGCACTCAGGGCCTGGACAAGCTGCTGATGGCGATCTCTCCCGACGGCTCGCGGCTGGCGCTATCCGGCGCCTTTACCTACCTTCCTTCCGGAGTTAATGAGATGCAGACTGATGACTTCCTGCTATTGTTCAACTTTTACCCAGAAGACGGCCGGGTACGTATCCCACGCATCCTGGACGCCGAGACTTTTAACGAGCCTTTCGGGCTGGCTTTTTCACCCAACGGGCGATTCCTTTACAGCACCGAGAACATGAAAGACAGTCCGCGCGCCATCTACCAGTACGATTTATCTTCCAATGAGGAGGCAACAATGGCCGCCTCTCGTCAGGAGGTGGGCGCCGCCGGAGCAGATTGCCCCGACTGTCTGGCCGGCATCGCCCGGGGCCCCGATGATCGTCTATACATAGCGCGTCCGGGAACCTATGCGCTGGGGGTTGTTCAAAATCCCGACATAAAGGGTCCCGGCTGTAATTACCGGGATGCTGCTTTGCCGCTGGGCGAGGCCCGCTCCACGACGGAACTCCCTAATCGCTTTACGCCCGCCCTGCAGGTTCCGGAGCCGCTGCTCCTGCGCGACACCCTGCTCTGCCGGGGGCAAAGCCTGAATTTGGAGGCCATGCCCGGCTTCGACCGCTACACCTGGCAAGACGGCACGACCGGGCCTTCCTATACGATTGACACTGCCGGTCAGTACCGCCTCATCGCTATGTACGGGAGTTGTCCTTTTCCCGACACCCTCGATGTTGCCGGTCATACCGAAATCGACGGTCTTCTAGGTCCCGATACTACACGCTGTGCCGGCGCCTCGCTTTATATTGACGGAAGCATGGATACGGGGCGCCGCTACACCTGGAACGATGGTCTTAGCGGGCCGGATCGTTACATAGTAGAAAGCGGAGGCTACCGACTCGATATAGAGAACGATGAAGGCTGTATTCTACGCGACTCCCTGCACGTCGATTTTCTGGAACCGGTGGAGGTGGAACTGGGCCCCGACACCTTCCTTTGCCGGGAGCAAACGCTGCTCCTTCGCCCCTCCGTAGCCGGCGCCGAGCAATATCATTGGCAGGACGGCAGCAGAGATCTCTCCTTTACCGTAACCGCTCCCGGCAGCTATAGCCTGCAAGTCATCGGCGCCGGAGGCTGCACCGCAGCCGACAGTATAGAAGTGCGCTATTCCTCCCTGCAACCCATCCGCCTTGGGCCTGGCCTTTCCCTCTGCCGGGGGCAGCAAGCC
>CAZWDL010000069.1:11514-38532 GCA_964632995.1 uncultured Saprospiraceae bacterium | reverse complement strand
GAATCTTTTTCACGCTCAGCAATGAAAGTTTTCGATTACTCCAAAAATACAACTTCTTGTAAAAAGTACTCGACATTCTTGTTAAAGCACTTTTGGAAAGAACACACTTTTTGGTCAGATGGCTATTTCGTTTGTTCGATTGGGGAAGCATCTCCAAATACGATCCGGCGGTACATCTTGTCACAGGGGTAAAGCGTCTCGCTTTCATCCCACCGGCTGAAGACCGGTGGGTTTTACGCTCCATTATATAAAAGTACTAACTTTTTCAGATACTTACAGGAGAGCTTGAGCCTATTAGAAAAAATGCTGTTGGAAAAAATTTTAAAAAAATAAGCTTCTATGATGACCTTTTTCCAATCGCGGCGATAAAAGGGTAAAACAATCAGAAATTGAACATCATGAAAACCAAAGCTTTTTACCTACTCGTTCTTTTCCTGATTACCTTTTTCTCTTGTGAAAGCCAATCGAATTACCAAGATAACAGCATGGTATCTTCCGTCGACCAATGGTATTTTCACGACCTTACCAGCGCCTCCTCTAACGAAGCGGTCGCTCAGCTCCCCCTTCCCGACGGCTGGCAAGTAGCCGGGCCTCGACGGAACGATCAGTTCTTCAATCCCCAGCAACATCCGCAATTCCATAACTTCAAAGAGGTGAAAAAACAGGATTAAATACTGAAGGAAAGACCTGCCGGTTCCCCCGGAATTAGCAGGTCTGACTTTTCTTATCTGTTAAAATTTTAAATACCTTTATCATGCACATCGAAGACTACCGAACAAGCCAATTTGCCGAACATGACCCAAGAAGAGATTTACCGGGGCATTGCCGAAAAAGACAGCCGCACGTTTACCTATCTCTACAATGAATACCTGGGATTCGTCACCCGTATGGTCACCCGCAACAGCGGCAGCGAAGCCGACGCACTGGATATTTTCCAGGAGGGCCTCGTCGTTTTATGGATGAATATCCAAAAAGACCGATTCCAACTCCAGGACAATACCCAAATCTCCACTTATCTCTATAGCGTCTGCCGAAACTTATGGATCAGCAAATTGCGGAAAAAGAAAAAGACCGTCGCCGTAGCCGAGTACGAAGCGGAAATTCCGGACAGCAGCCGGCATCCTTTTCAGCAGCCGGATCCCGAGATCATGAATCTGCGGCGCTATTTTAAGCAGTTGGACGAAAAGTGCAGGAAACTGTTAAAACTGTTTTATTACGAAAAGAAATCCCTGCGAATCATTGCTGAGCGGATGGACATAAACGAAAACACCGCGAAGAACAACAAATACCGCTGTATGGTCAAACTGCGAGCGCTGTATAGCCAAAATACCTAGCAAAATGGATGCACAGGTTATTGAAAAAATAGAAGGTTACCTCGATGGAAAGATCAGCCGGCAAGAGCTGGAAGAGCAGCTGAGGAATGCGCCTGTTGAAGATATCGATGAAGAAATCAACTGGTTGAAAAACACCCGCCTGGCAATTGAGGCGGAAGGATTGCAGGATCGACTGGCAGACTTATTTAAAGAACAAACAGATAATAAAGAGGCGAGCATCCGGAAAATAAACTGGAGAAGATCCTCCTGGCTGGTCGCCGCTTCCATTGCCCTGCTCATCGCCGGCTATTTTGTTTTCAACCAAGTCCAACAGCCGCTATACGAGGAATACCGCTACGTCGATCCCGGTATCCCCAGCCTGATGAGCGGCGCATCGAATTACGAACTCGCTGATGCCATGACGTATTACAGCGAGGGAAATTATCAGACCGCCTACGCCAAGCTCCAAAACCTCTATGATCCGGGGGATCCCAACGACACGGTCTCCTATTACCTGGGGGCTTCCCTACTCTACCAGGGGAACCCGGAGGATTCCAGGGAATACCTCATCGAAGTGATGAAAAGCGGCGATTCCCCCTTTCGGGAAAGAGCGGAATGGCTGCTGGCATTGTCTTATATAAAGGAGGATAAACCATCCGAAGCAATGAACACCCTCGAACAGATACTGGCAGATGAAGATCATCTGTTCTATTCAAAAGCCGAAGCACTACGCGAAGAAATTCAGTAAAACCGTCATCATGCGAACCCCACTGCTCCTCATTGTGCTGCTTTTCGGCTGCATCGCACACGGGCAAAATACCCACCCCGCTATTACCGCCGGGGAATCTCACTACGATCACGAGAGGTACGACTCCGCCTTTCACTACTATGAAACAGCCCTGCGGGAAAAAAAACCATCGATTCGCCTGCAGGCTCTGGCCGGCCTTATTCAGGTCGCGATCTCCCGCCGGCGGAATACGGATGTCGCCCCGTACATTGCCCTGGGCGATTCCCTGCTTCGCGCAACCGATGATAAGTACGCTTCCTGCAGCTACCTAACAGCTAAGGGAGAGTACCTTCGCTCCCGGTCTGACTTTCAGGAGGCCCTGAAACTCCAGCGGAGGGTTTCCGAAAAATGCCGCAACGCGGAGGGAGCCGGGCTGCTGCGGGCCTATGCCCTGCTGTACACCGCCGTGAACTACGAGAAAATGGCGCAGCATGAAAACAGCTTTCGCTACGCGAATGAAGCGCTGGCCTTGTTCGAGAACGAACTGGACAGCACCCACGTCAAATTTGCCAACATCTACAACCTCATCGGTAACTCCTACTACCGGATGAGTAAGTTCCGGGAAGCGGAACGGTTCTACCGGAAAGCCAAACGCATCGCCGAACGCGCCATCGGCCCCACATCCGATCACCTGTCGGTATGCCTGGGTAACCTGGCCAACGTCGCCAGGATACGCCAGGATTACGAGGAAGCCATACAGTTCAGCAGACAGGCCCTGGCGATTAAAAGAATCAAGGGGGACACGGCGGGCATGTCGAGCGACTACTACTCCCTGGGGATATTCCACTACTTCACCGGGGATTACGGGCGATCCCGGGATTACCTGGAGGAATGTATCAAAATCAGGGAGAAGATCTACGAACCCGATCATTACAAACTTTCCGATCCCTATGAGGTGATGGGCATTCTGTACGAGCAGGCCGGCGATTATCCGGTAACGCTACATTATTTCCTCAAAGCTCAGAAAATCAAGGGGGCTAACTTCGGGGAAAACAGCATCCCGGTCGCGTACAACAGGGAGAATGTCGCTCTGTTGTACCAAAGCCTGGGCCGCCCCGATTCCGCCCTGTATTACATCCGGAAGGCCAGTGAGGTAATGACTGAGAGCCTGCCCACCGAACACTACGCACTGGCCGGTCATTACTACTCACTGGCGGACATATACCTGGACAATGAATTGCCCGAAGAAGCTCTGCGGGCGCTGAGCAAATCGACCCAGATCTACCGCGCGCTGAACCTGGAACACGTCCCGGAATTTGCCTTGAATCTCGCCGGAGAAGCCCGTATCCGCTCCCAGCAGCAGCGGTGGCAGGAGGCCGGCAAACTGTTTGACGAGGCCCTGGAGCGACTCAGCACTCCGGACTTACCCTCGCCCTACCGCAGCGATCCGGTATCCCTGACGGTGCTCGATCAGTATCTGCAACATTTATTTTCTCAATACAACCGCAGCCGGTCCCCGGAAGTAATGGAAGTCTTTGCCCGAACTGCCGATGATTTCCTCCTCACTTCCAACTATTTCAGGAAGCAATTCAACGATCCCTACACCAGAAGCCTTATCGCCAAAGGCAATACCCGGGTGTACCGGAGCATCGTCGGCGTTTTTGCCAGAAACTATCTCGAGACCGGGGCGGAACAGCGTCTGGAGCAGGTGTACCGCTTCGCCGAGAACAGCCGGACCTCCTCGCTGCGGGACCAACTGGATGAAAGGATAAAAAGTTACGCCGGCATTCCCGACTCCTTGTTGCGAAGGGAAAGAAAGTGGAAAGAAGAAATCAACCGCCTGGATGAGCAGCTCATGGAATTTCCCGACTCCTCCGGGCTCCGCTCACAACTGCTGAAAGCAGAAGCACGCTTCGATGCACACGTAAATGCCTTGACCGACACCTACCCAAAGTATTATGAGCTGCGCTACAGCTCCCGAATTCTTCCCCTGAACTCCGTGAAAGACCGGATTGAAGCCTCGCAGAATATTATCCAGTACACGGAGGATGACTCGACCTATTACGCCCTGGTGCTCAACCGGAATCGCGCAGCAATAGTGCCCATTGGTGAACGAGCAGTGGTAAACCGTCTCGTCCAACGCTATAGAGCAAGCCTGCAATCCATCGACTTTAAAGTCTTCGACAAAGTCAGCCGTTCCCTGCACCGCTTGCTCTGGGCGCCGCTGGAACAACACCTCGACGGAGATCAGGCGGTCATTATCCCCGTCAACTCCTTATTTTACGTCAATTTTGAAAATTTGACGCCGGCGGAGGACCGGTACCTCATTCAGGACTACTCCATTTCCTATGCGCTTTCCGTTTACGACCTCTTCTCCCCCACCCTCCGATCGAAGCATTCGGCAGAACAGCGGTTGACCATCTCTCCTGGTTTTGAGGATTCCATCAAGCAAGCCTACCTCAAGCGTCTGGATTCACTCTCCGTACCCGATGAAACCTATCTGAAAACCGTCCGGCAACCCTGGTCCCTGCGGTTGAGCCGGTCGCTCCGGAAGCAGTACGGATTTCAGGCTTATACCGGAACGGAGGCTTCCGAAAAAAAGATCAGGGATATTCTCCACCACGGGCAGATACTGAATTTTGCGACCCACGCCTTTTCCAATTCCCTGGACCCCCTGCGATCGAAAATTGTACTCGCCAAAGACCCTTCCAGCCGAGAGGAAGACGGTTATTTGCACACCTTCGAAATCTACGGACTCGACCTGAACGCCGATCTGACCGTCCTGGGCGCCTGCGAAAGCGGCATCGGGGATATCCGGGATGGAGAAGGGATGATCTCGCTGGCCTACGGCATCAAATACGCGGGCTCCCCCAATACGGTAATGACGCTGTGGAAAGTGGATGAGAAGGTGAATACCTCCCTGATCGAGCGTTTCTACGAACAGCTGGCCTCCGGTCAATCGATCCAACAGGCGCTGAGACGGGCCAAGCTCGATCATCTAGAATCGGCGGAACCTCCGCTCTCCCACCCCTTTTTCTGGTCGGGCCTGATATTCAACGGTCAGGACGCGCAGGTCCCGTTGGGTCGCCGCGCGTTTTCCGGATGGCGGTACCCGGCGGGTGCGCTGTTGTTGATCCTGATCTTTTTCGTCGCCCGGTTCTTACGATCCTGATTCTTTTTTAAAAAAATTCAAATTTCTGCTTTCCTTTTGATGACCTTTTCCGAATAGCCGCGATACAGTGGTAAACAACAACATTTATTACCGCTAAAAACACCCTTATCATGAAAATCATTATGCCGATAATCTTCGGAATACTTGTTTGTTTGACTACTGCCTGCGGCCAGACCCCACAGTACGAGGGAACAACCGCTTACGAGAAAGTATCGATCTACCAAAGCTCCGCCACCGACGAGGACGAGAACTTAGTCATGAAAGAACTTCGCGATCCTAAGACCGGCACCGTCAACATGTACATGCCGCTGCCGGCCGATTGGAAGATAACCGAAAACGGCGTTGAGGGCCCCGCCGGCACGCTGTTGCAGGAATTCCCCGGCGGCTCTTTCAACTGGCAGCAGCGCCAGATCAGCTCCATCGATGAGATCATCCAGCAGGATATTGCCCAGCTGATCCAGCGTAACGGCGCCCGGTACCTGCGCACCATCGACCTGCCCGAAGTGGCGCGGCAAGACGAACGACTCGGCAGCCAGTACTGGAGCCCCAACTCCGCCCGACGCACCTTTCAAGCCAAAGGCGTAGAGGTCAGAGACGCCGAAGGAAAACCGGTCCTCCTCGTGGTGCATCATACCCAGACCCATAGTTCCTACGGGATCGCCCATAATTTTTACTACCTGCACGCACTCACCTCCACGGACGAACGCTACGAGAGTGATAAGAAAACGGTACGCTTCGCCCTCGCCAATCAGCAGTCCAACCCCGAAGCCGTGCTGGCCTTTAACCGGAACGAACAGCAGGCCTATATCCAGCGACAGCAACTGTTCAACGCGCGCATGCGCCAGGCCTGGGACCACTTCAATGCCTGGAACAAAGCGCATGTAGAAACCTGGAACGACATCAGCGAATCCTCGATGGCCAGCTGGCGGCGCCGCGAAGCGATGCGGGATGCCGGCCAGGCTAAAGCAGTTGACGGCATTCTGGAGCGGGAGCGCATCGTCGATCCCGGCTCCGGCCGCCAGCTAGAAGTAGATGCCGGCTATAAGTACTACTACACCAACGGACAGGGCGACTGGATCGGCACCAATGATGAATTCTTTAATCCCGAGCGCGACCCCAACTTGAACCATCAGGAGTGGCGCAAGGCGCCGCTGCGGGGGAACCGGTAACGAACGATTCCGATTTCGAAGTAGTTACGTATTTTAAGTTTAGAAGTTTAGCGCTTCGCCCGCTGGGCTCGCTGTTTAGAAGTTTAACAGGTCTGAGAATGAGCGTCCCGGTTTCAGACCTGTTAAACTAAACCAGCCGCCCCGACTAAACTTCTAAACTTATTTCAGGGTACGATTTCACGCTAAAAACGTGCCGGAAGTTTGCTAAAATACTGTTATAAGTACCGCTCCAGCAACCCACACTGCCGCTGCACTGCCTCGCGGAATTCCCGCTTCAACCTTTCCACCAGCTCTGCTACCGGCAGGACGTCTTTAACGGAAGTCGTCCCCTGCCCCGCCGACCAGATGGTTTTCCAGGCTTTGGCCTCGGCCTCCTGGGCGTTGAGTTCCTCACCGAAGTCGACCCTGGCCTTCCGGCTCCATAGTTCTTCCGTAATGCCGGCGCTTTCCAGGCTGTGGCGCAGGAAGTTGGCCGGCACGCCCGAAACCGCTGCCGTGTACACGATCTCCGAGATATTGCTGTCGATGATCATCTGCTGATATTCCGGCGGCGCTTTGGCCTCGGCGGTGTTGATAAAGCGGGTGCCCATATAGGCCAGGTCGGCGCCCATCTGCAGGGCGGCGGCCACGTCACTGCCCGTGCTGATGCAGCCGGAGAGCAGGATGGTCTTATCGAAAAAGGAGCGTACTTCGGCCACCAACGCCAGCGGGTTGGCGGTTCCGGCGTGGCCGCCGGCGCCTGCGGTGACCAGGATGAGCCCGTCGACGCCCGCCTCGACCGCCTTCTCGGCATGGCGCCGCGTGGTGATGTCGTGAAAAACCAGCCCGCCGTAGCTGTGCACGGCATCTACCAGGTCAGAGACGGCCCCCAGGGAGGTGATGACGATCGGCGCCTTCCGCCGGACCACCACCTCCAGGTCGGCCTGAAGCCGCGGATTGGTGCGGTGTACGATCAGGTTGACGGCGTAAGGCGCTGCGGGACTGCCGTCGGGACGACGGTAGCCGTCGAGGCTCTCCTCGATCTCCGTCAGCCAATCATTAAAACCCTCGGTCGTACGGTGGTTGAGCGCCGGGAAAGAGCCGACAATGCCTTGCTTGCAGCTTTCAATCACCAGCTGCGGCCCCGAAATGAGGAACAGGGGGGCGGCGACGACGGGGAGGGAAAGGAAGTGAAGGGATTTGGGAAGCATGCGGATTTTATGTTTTGTTTTGATACGTGCGGAAATTGCTTTTCCTTATGGGGAAAAAGCGCCACTCGTGAAAAGCGATTTAAATGTAAGTAAATCTATTTTTTTGCTACACCTCGGCTTTCGTAAATATTTTTTTAAGCCGTTCTTTTTAAAATACTAAGCAATGATCGTTTTTTCTCTTCCGAAACGGGGATCTTTATGCCTCCCTCCAGCACCACAACCCCAGATTTGCCCTTCCGATAACCGGTAACGTAATTCAGATTGATTAGGAAAGAACGATGAACCCGCAGAAAGTTGTAGTCAGAAAGACAGTTTTC
This sequence comes from uncultured Saprospiraceae bacterium, assembly GCA_964632995.1. Taxonomy (GTDB): domain Bacteria; phylum Bacteroidota; class Bacteroidia; order Chitinophagales; family Saprospiraceae; genus CAZWDL01. Next base: position 30,644 of record CAZWDL010000069.1, on the reverse strand, counting down.
AAAATGTTTAAGGTTTTGAGAGACCAATTTTCTCAATTTTTCTTTGCGGAAGTACAATTTGGTGTATGCCCCTTGCGCTTTACAATAGAGTATATCCTTGGCATATACTAACTCAAAACCGGATTCATTGGGTATGAGAACCTTGTGATGGGGCAGGTACCGACTTTTTAGTGCCACCAACTCTTTTTCCTTTTTCAGATTTTCTGCGGCCTCGGCTACGGCCTCCTGCAGCTCGGTAATCTGGATGGGTTTGACGAGGTACCGGCAACAGTGACTTCTATTGATGGCATCCATTGCGTATTCCGGGTAAGCTGTGATGAAGATAATTTCAAAATTTTGAGTATTGAGCCCTTCCAGCAAGTCGAAAGCATTGCCATCCAGTAGTTTGATATCCAGCAAGAGCAGGTCCGGGGAATACTTGCGGATCTTTCGACGGGCTTCTTCCACCGAATCCGCCGTGTCAATTATCTCGACTTCCGGGCAGTAATCTCTCAGGAAATTCATCAGCCCTTCTCTTCCGTCGACTTCGTCCTCTACGATAAGCGTTCTCATTTTTTATTATGTTTTGAGGTCAAATTAAGCGATGGTCTTCCGCTGTGACCGGGTCGGACACACTTCGATGATCACAACCGTACCTGGCGCCTCTCTTTTTTGGCATTTTTTGTCCCAAATAGTCAAGGTCGTGTGATCTTCATATAAATCATTCAGAATGTCAAGCCTTTTTCTGACATTTTCTATACCCAGCCGGCTTTTTTGCAATTGATTTTTTGAGCGCACTGTTTCCGCCGCTTTGCGACCGATACCGTCATCTTCGATCCGGATGATCAACCTTTTTCCATTCCATTCGAATTGCACGAGCAGGTTTCCCTTTTCTTTTTTTCTCAACAAGCCATGCCGGATTGCATTCTCAATAAACGGCTGAATAATCATTGAGGGAAGGCTTATCGACCTATGCTTCAAGACCGGATCTACTTTTATCTGATAATCAAACTGCGACGGAAAACGCCTATGCTCCAATTGCAAATATAGGTTCAAAAAAGTCAATTCATCTTCCAGCCTGATGAAATCCTTTTTGGAATGTTCCAGCATGAATCTCATCAGCTTACCAAAATTAGCCAGCAGGGTATTGGCTCCCAGCGTATCATTCTGGGAAATAAAACGGTTGGTGGAGTTTAATACATTGAAAAGGAAGTGCGGATTCATTTGACTCCGGAGCGCTTCCAAACTGCTGCCCAGAGCAGCTTGCCGAAGATTTTCCATTTTCTGGCGCTGTTGTTCCCGCTCGCGTTGTTTTTCTATCTCCAGCAGCTCCACTTTTCGGTGATGCTTATTAAAAAAAAGAAAAGACACTACACCGAAAACACTGAAAATGGCAAGAGGGCTGAACCAGCGGCTCTCCCAAAAGAAATAAGGCTCAATGTCAATACGCAGTTCCGCTTCCCGGCCACTCCACCAACCGCTGCTATTCGTCCCACGTACGTAAAACCGGTACCGGCCTACCGGAAGATTGGAATAGCGAGCAAAATTTTCCTTCGACGGTTCCGACCAGGTTTGATCATGCCCTTCCAGTAAATAACTAAACTGTATTTTCTCCGGAGCTTTGAAATCAAAAGCCGCAAAGGACAACTCAAAAAAGTTATCCCGGGTAGTCAGGGTTAATTTTTCAGATTGATAAATCGGTGCGGCCAGTTCTTTTTCCTGCCCAAAAACTTTTAAGCCGGTGATCCGGATAGGAGGCTGAAAAGCATCCAGATCCTTTTTCATCTCTTCGGGGTGGAAATATACCAATTCGTAACTCCCGAAGTAAAGATGTTCATCACTGTGTTTCAAAAAAGCCCCCGAAGCAAAATCTTCAAAGAGCAGACCATCCTGCCGGGAAAAAGTCTCTAATTTTTTCGTTGACAAATCATAGCGGACGATGCCTTTACCTGTACTCAGCCAAAGCTGCTGATCATCATCTCGTAATATCCCGTACACCGAATTGGCAGGAAGCCCATCCTCGCTGTTAAGGAATAGGTCAAAACTTTCCGATTGCTTATCAAAACTGACGATTCCTTCCGCCTGGGTTCCGATCAGTATCAGTCCTGCCTCGGGCAGCTCGAACAGACAATAAGTGTTGTGCGAAAGCAAGTTTGTCCGATATCTTTTCAACAACTGACCGGCAGGAGATATTTTAAAAAGCTGATTGGCACAGATCACCCAAAAAGCCCCCTTGCGGTCTTCCATTACCGAAAAAGCATGATTATGTACGACCGCCGGATCTCCTGAAAACAGCTCTATATTGGTGAAGGAGTCCTGTTCCGGATGATAAATACTGACTCCGTTTATCCGGGCAATCCACAGCCTCCCCCGGCGATCTATATACAGATCCCGCAAAAACTGATTGCTTCCCAGTCCGGCAGAACTGCTATCTGCTGTATAATGAGTAAATTTTCCGGTCAGGGTATCGAGTCGCGCCAAACCTTCCGACCTGGAGCCAAGCCATACAGCCCCATCCGGCCCCTCCTCGATGCTGTAAATAAATTTAAGGGGCAGTCCACCCGGAACATGATAATACCGTTTGATTTCTCCGGTTCTTGTGTTCCGGTAATTTAAAGCTTTGGAAGTTCCAATCCACAGATTTCCCCTGCTATCTTCTTCAATGGCAAAAACGATGCCTTCGCTAAGGCTGTTGGAATTCCCTGGTTCGTGTGACAGAAAGTTGAAGTTCACCTCCTTTTCGGTGATGACCGCTACTTCCCCGGCCCGGTTGAAAATCCAGTGCGCTCCGGAGCGATCGTGAAATGCTAAATAGTAATTTCCCGGATGCAACCCTTTGGGCGCTTCCGCTGTAAAACCGATTTCCCGGACAGGACCGCCGGAGGGATGGAACACTTCTAATCCGTTTTCCCGGATTACCCATATGCGTCCCTGGTGATCCTGGGTGATGTTTAGAATACGGCGATTGGCACCGGCAATAAACTTGAACGATTCAAAGTGCTCCTTACCGGGATCGGAAAAAAGCAAATCTTCTCCCATTCCGATCCAAAAACGACCTTCCCGGTCCTCCATCAAGGCGGTGATGCGGTTGCCGGACAAGCTGTCTAAGGCTATTGTTTTCATTGCCCCCACTCCCCGCTCCTCCAACTGATAGCGATGCAGCTGGCGTCCGGAGGCAATCCAGATCCGGTTTTCGCTCTCTACATGCGCCAATTCTATCCGCCGCATCGGTTCCCGGTGGGCTGGTTTTTCTAGGGTAATACGCTGTACAGCCCCGGTGCTGGCTTGAAATTGGACGAAGCCAAAATGGTAGCCCAGGATAAGCCGGTTTCCCCCTCCCTTCTGCATAAAGAGGTAAGGAAGAAAATGAGACCTGGAAGTGTCCTTCAGGTCATAGGGAACAAACTGACGCTTCGCCCGGTCCAGGCGGGCCAGGTAATGGTGCCCTCCTACCCACAAGGCGCCGTCCGGAGCAGTATGCAAAAAAGTGACGGCGGCGCCGGGAAGCGAGGTGGAATCTCCGACGTGAAAAGAATATTCCTCAGTCGATTGACCATCGTACCGGTACAATCCCCCGTAGGTTCCGATCCAAATAAACCCGAAGGTATCCTGGACGACAGCGGTTACGCCACCCGGAAAAGGAACATCGGGCTGCATGTACCGGGTAAGGAATTTTTTTTGTTGGGCGGAGATGGGGATAATCCATAAAACAGCTGCCAGTACCAGGAATAATGCAATTCTGCTTCGTCCCGCCCACCACGGGAAATCACGACATAAATCTCTCATGGAATGGCAGCTTTTGAGGTGTTAACTAAATATAAGTATTTTCATAGAGTACCACTTCTGACCAAGTCACATTTTTCCTCAAAAAGTCCGGTTCATCTTTCCAGTTTCCTGACTGATTAACTGATATACCCTCTCGGTAAAATCCAGTTTTGGGAATGATGAAATGTTGGTAATTTCCATTTATCCTAAAAAAGTACAATGATTTGGCCTGGCCTCTGTATAACCCCATAATTAATACCAGCCAGCAGACTGCATCCCGATACTTTGGAAAAGTGAATGCTTTTACTCCCCGGCTTACTCCATCTTCTAAAAGTTGACCTGATGAAGCTATACCCCATTTTACCTATACTATTCTGTTGTACTTTTCTTAGTGACCAAACGGAAGAAGAGGGCTGGACCAACTATCTCGCCGGCAACTTTGTAACCAGTCTTGCAGAGGATAATTCTTCGATATGGTTTGGAACAACTGTCGGCTTCGGCAAAATGGATAAAATCACCCGTGAAGTATCCTTCTACCATCCACTTAATTCATCTATACCAGGGCATGAAGTAGCGGATGTGGCTATCGGTCCCGATGGGGGAACTATGCACAGCCCGGGAAGTCGCGACTCTCGCAACGAAAATCGCCGAATTCTCTTTGACTAAACACCAAAAGCAATGAAAAAATTGGTATTTCTTCTGCTTGTACTCTATTCTTTTGCTTGCCCTATTTACTCACAAATTGATTTTGATCCACATATTGTAGATGGAACAGGAAGAGCTGAGTTGGTCTATCCAGCTGATGCGGATGGTGATGGAGATACCGACTTATTCGTATATAATAACAATTTTGAAGAGATAGCATATTGGGTAAACCAAGGAGGAGTTTTTACTAGCAAGAAAACTATTGAAAATAAAAGAAACCTAAAAGCCCTGCACGCAATCGATCTCAATGAAGATGGCTATGTTGATTTATTGGCTAGTCATGCATCTTTTAATGAGCTTTACTTTTGGTCAAATCACGAGGAAGGATTTTCTGAAGGATCACTTATTTACACCTCACCTTCGACTATTTTCCAAATTAATACGGGAGATGTGGATAATGATGGTGATTCAGATATTTTATTACTAGCCAATAGTATTATCTGGCTAGAAAATACGGAAGACAATTCTTTTGTTGAACATATCATTGAAGAGAGGTTTTTAGGGAGGCAGACCATAAGCTTAGTCGACTTAGATAAAAATGGATCGAATGAAATAATCACTGCTGGTGACGGCGGCGTTATCCTCTATATCTACAACGCAAATAGTACTTTTACTAAGAAATTTATATCTAGCAGCAATGATAAGCATAATATGGTAAAAGCTCACGACATGGATAACGATGGAGACCTGGATATAGTCGCAGCAAATTCTCGTGGATATATCCAGGATCAAAATTTTAAATGGTTTGAGAATAATGGTGAACTTGATTTTACCGGCAGGGTTTTTACATCGCTTCGAGGGATACCTATCAGGGATTTCAGCATCCTACATATTGATAATGATTCATTACCTGATGTCTTCGTAATGACTGATCAAGAACCAAACGTTTTTTGGCTTGAAAACCGTATTAATGAAAATCAACTAGCCTCAAAAAACTCCATTTTTGAGAAAATTTGTAATGTTACACTTGGATCAGGAAGCAACCAAATATTAAAGAATGCAGATCTAGACCAAGATGGAGACCAGGATATCATCATGGTCCATGAAGGAAGGGAGTTTTTCTCATGGTGGGAGAATCAGAATGGCGGAACTTTTTTTGAACATCAAATTAGTAGTGGTTTACCTTCAGCTAATGACCTAATCGTAATTGACATGAATATGGATGGGGAATTAGACTTTCTCGTTTCCTCTGATAATGGTGGAAAAGGGGATGTACCTATGCTTTATGAAAAACAAGAACACCTTTATCGTAGATATGAAATGAGTTGTGGCACAGAGGAGCCTTTTATAATTAGGGCCACTGATTTTAACCAGGATGGCTTAACAGATGTATTTGTTGGATATTCATTCGCATGGCGGATACATTATCTTAAAAACCAAGGGGGCAATATTTTCTCAGATAGATATTTTGATTCGTACAATCCCTCGGATCCAGGATTAATCACGGAAGATCTGAATAACGATGGCAACGAGGAGGTCATCTTCGTAACCCGCTATCCAAGGCGTCTTCAGGCCTTTGAGTATAATGAGGGGGAGATCGTTGAGCACATTATACTTGAAGAAGGCCTTCCGCCACTTGATGAAATTCAATCAATAGACTTCAATGGAGATGGCCTAACTGACATCATTGGCATTAACTCAGAAAGCAATGAAGTTTTTGTATTGCTGAACAACGGTGATTTTGAATTTTCACAGTTCAATGACTCTATCCCAATACCAGAAGGCATTGATGGAATATATGATACTGAATATAGTGACATCAATGGTGATAATTTTATAGATCTTTTCTCTGTAGTAGAAAAGGATGGCGAGAACTTCATTGTTCTTTTGATTAACAAAAGTAATCAAGAATTCATCGAATATGAGGTCAGTGAAGGCTTTGCAAATAGAAACAGTAAAATTTCCATAGGAGACATAGACGGCGATGGCAATATTGACTTGGCAACTCTTTACATTAATGAAAGAATACTATATTTAAACAATGGTCAAAATCAATTCACTCAGCAAATTCTTCCGGAAATGTCCGATTATTTTGTCAGATATAAGGACATTATCTGCGTGGATGTTAATAAAGACAACGCTCTGGATTTAATTACAATAGGCTTTGGAGATGTAGCCATTATATGGTGGGAAAACATCGGCAAAACGACAGGTATTTCGCCCATACCACCTTTCAATAAGAATGGTTTGAAAATTACTCCCAACCCTTCCCAAAGTTTTATTCATATCTCAGCAGAAGACATCAGGAATTTTGATCGGATTCGAATTTATGATCATCAAGGACGGTTTATCCTAGAAAAACGAAATTCAGGGGCGGAAGTTTCGACTTCTACCTTGCCGAACGGATTGTATATCGTCGTAGCATACCATGAAAATAGTTACTTCACCGGTAGATTTGTCAAGACAGAATAACTATGACTTAGCTGATTTTTTTTCAACAGACCCTGACACCAAAAAGTCAGCAAGTAAATATCAGCAGCCTCAGAAGCGGATGGTATATTTTTGTTGCAAAGGGAAAACAACTATGCAGAAGTAGTTTGGTATGTGTGAAAAATTGATTCCTTTTTTTATGATCAGAAACTTTGGTCCCTTAATTGATTTTTCAATACTCAAATTTTCCGAATGGACAGCCTAAAATTGACATGCAATAATTGCAAAACACAGAACAGATTTCCCCTGGATCGATTTTATCTCCCTATTTTTTGTTCTCTTTTCAGGCACTTTAACAGCTTCTGACATCTCGATTTTCAACTTACTGGATTCAAAGGGAGAACAAATAGGCTTCGGTGTGAATTCAAAATATGACAGACAGTTACTCAATTTTTTCACCCAGTTTGGTTTTGATGGGAAGGAAGTCTCCTCATAAGAGGAATTATCTACCTTATTAAAAGCAGAATTACTTCTCAAAAAAAGACAATTAAAAAAAGCAAAGAAGACAGAACCTGCAGCCACGGAAACACCTCTTCATGGGCAAGTCGAGACCCTTCCAACAATATGCCTAAATGGTCATGGTCCTTTAAAAGATTGGAATGGAGAAATGAGATGCTGGACATGTGGATGGCCCCAGGTTAAAAAGAGCAGGTAAAAAGAGTAAGTGGAATCTACTTCGCCGGACACCATATTACCACCCGGCAATCCTATTCCAACTTTCGCTTTTCAAGCGGAATAATCTGCCAAGCCTTCTCAACCAGCCCCCGCCGAAGACGCGGGCCGACTAAACTAAACTTCCCCTCCCCCCATAAAAAACTCCGTCAGATTCACTTCCGAGGAAAGCCCCAGCTTCTTCCGCAGCCGGTAACGGCTGGCCTCCACCCCGCGCAGCGAGATATTCATCAGGCTGGCCATTTCCTTGCTGGTCAGGTTCATCTTCAGGTAGGCACAGATGCGGAGGTCTTTGGGCGTCAGGGCGGGATATTCTTTTTTCAGGCGCTCGAAAAAGTCTTCGTGGAGTTCATTAAAGTGATACATGACCTGGTCCCAGCCTTCGTCCTTCACTTCCCCTTTTTTAAGGGAGTGCATGAGCTTCTGCAGTTGCCGTTTCACTTTTTCATCCCGGCTGTTTTTCCTGATTTCACTCAGTTTGTTCACTATACCGGCTATAGTTTCATTCTTTTGGACCAGATGAAGCGTAGCGGATACCAGTTCTCTTTTCTTATGATCGAGTTCGGCTTGTATTTTTTCGGTTTCCAGTCGCTGTATTTCTGCTTTTGACTTCTTTTTAGTGGAATCCACTTCGGATTGCAGCGCTTTGTATTTTTTTCGGATTCGCCGATAAATAAAAAAAACCGACAACAGGAACAGCAATGACAAAAAAGCTAAGGTCCATCCCGAAGCGTACCACGGCCGGGTAATGGTGAACTTCAAAGCGTGCACCGGCGAAAAATCGCCGTTGATGTTGACGGCCCGCACATTCAGTTCGTAGTCTCCCGGTGACAAATTGGTATATTCCTTCGCTTTCAAATTACCCGGCGGGGTCCAATTCTCATCGAAGCCTTTCAGCCAATACTGAAACTGAACCGTTCCGTTGTTGACATACTCGGTGGCCGAAACATTAAATAAGAACGAATTTTGTCTGTGTGAGAAAGTAAGTTCCTCCCCGGTGCCGGCGGGATAAAGCGTGCTGTCCTTATTGACGACCATTTCGTGGAGCACGACCTCAAAACGAGGCTGCAACGAAGGCGAATGCCGGTTGTCATAGTGGACAAAGCCATTGATGGTAGAGATAAAAACATGGTTTTCATCGTAAGGGTAAATCCTTTCCCAGCCACTATTCATCAGGGGTAGCAGTTCCGGGAACACCCTTTTGCTGATCGTCCGGGTGAGGCCCTGCTCTTCTATATCCAGCACACCGATCTCCTGCTCGGTGATGAACCAGATATCACCTGCCGGATCTTCAAAGAGGCGGCGCACCTTGCCCTCAGTGCCCAGGTATTGATTGACCGGCTCGTAAGGAAGGAAAGTGTTTTTCATCTCGTCGAAGGTGAATACGCCTTTTTCCGCGCAGATCAGCATTTCCCCATTGATCTTAAAGACGTGGTTGTGCAATGCGGAAGGAAGCCCCTGATCCGGCCCCAATAAATCGACGCGCCGGCGAGCGGGATCGTGCGGCGCCCTGATCCGGTACACGCCCCGGTAAGGATGAGCCATCCAGTAGTTCTGCCAACGGTCCTGCACGATGAATCGACTCGACTCGGACAGCCCCGGAATGTCATATCTGTACGCCAACGACTCCCGTTCAAAGATGCTGATCCCCCGGTAGTTGCCAGAGATAACGAGATCGTCCCGGTACTGGTCCCGGGTAAACAACCAGACACCGGTTTCCTCGAAAAAGCGCTCGGCCTTATTGTCCTGAATTAAAAAGGCCCCGTCCTGGTGGCTGAGTAGCAGCCGATCATCGATCACATCGAGCCCCCAAACCTGGCCCTTGGTACCGGGAACGAGCTGCAGGTCATCCGGTGTCGGCTTTGAGGTCCAATCGGCGTACAACAAACCACTGCTGACGCCGAGGTAGATTTTGTTATTAACAATAGCCACATCGTAGCCGGCGCCTTCCAGTTCACCCCGGGGGTAGATCCTGGAAAACGGCGAATTGGTCCGGACCATGCTGATGCCGTTGTCCAGCCCGAGCCACAGGTTATTCTGCCGGTCGACAAAAGTGCAGATCACCCGGTTATTGGCCAGTCCGTCATCGGTACTGACCCGGTATTTGAAGCGGCCGTCCGGCTCCATCATGACCACCCCCTTAAAGCCCGTGCCGAGCACGATTTCTCCGTTATCGAGTACATCGGCAGTGTTCGTGAATTGCGGATCAAAACGCTTCTCCCCTTCATTTGGCCACCTTAGGATGCCCCGGCTATCGTACCGGAACAATCCCTGTTTATGGGTAGCGATGAGGAAGTGCTCTTCCTGCGCGAGGACTGCTCTGACCTCTGCTTTATTGAGTTGTTCTGATCCTGGAACCGGAGCGAGGGTATCGCCTTGCAGGGTATACAGCACGCCGTTTCTGTCCTGGGCGAAGAGGGTTTTGCCCGCTTTCGCGAAAAAACGAATGGAACGGTCATCGAGCACCCGGCAAGTGTCTTCTCGCAGGATGAAGATTTTTCCGGAAGCCAGAAAGTAGATTGTTTCGCCGAACGCCTCCATTGCCCAGACATCCTCAAAGTTGCGGTGCTCCTCAGGAATCCTTTCCTTCAGGGAGCTGTATCGCCACTTTTCCCGGATATCGGGACGATACACACCGAATTCATTTTGCCCTCCGGCATATACCTTTCCTTCCCTGATCAAAATAGCGCGGAGAATGGTCCGGTTCGGCAGGGGAAAGAGCCGCCAGTCAGCGCCGTCGAATTCCAACAGTCCTTCGTTATTCGCAAAATACAGCAAGCCATCTTCGCCCTGGTCAATGTCCCAGTTTTGGGTGCCAAACCCATATTCTTCTTTCGGGTACGCATCGACAAAAGGAATACCGGTCATTTGGGCGTAACCCAAACGCTGAAGCAGCAGGATGAAAAAGAACAAGATTCCGGGCATCTTTTGGCAAAATCGCATCAGCTGGGGGTTTGACATATAAGCAAAAATAAAAAAATGAGTAGTAAAATAGTAGGCAGGTAGTACTGAAATGAAAAGATTCTTACAAAATGAGTAGGTAAAGTGTGGTGAATTTTTGTTTGCCTTACCACAGAAATACCTACTTTGATACTAGTTTTACAGCCTTTGCAAAATTAAATTTTAAAACCTGGATAATAAATGGAATTCCGGCAGGACGCCGGCGGGATGTAACTCAGAACCGGAAAATGCTTGCGGAACTTTCACTGAGTAGCTGAATGAACCGGATTAAAAAAAGTTTAGAAGTTTAGTCGCCGCCTAACTTCGTGGCGGCTGGTTTAGAAGTTTAGAAGGTCTGAAAATGAAATTCCCGGTTTCAGATCTGCTGAACTTCTACTCAGCGAGCCCGACCGGACGGTCCGGAGGAAGGGCGAAGCGCTAAACTCCTAAACCCAATACATATTAAAGTCACCCCGTCAGTCAACCTACCCCCAACAACCTGAAGCATTTAAAAACACACTTCACCCTCAATCAGAGGCATTTTTAAAATCAAGATGTATGAAACGAACAATTATCATTACCCTATTCTTCTTCTCCAGCGCCTTCCTCTCGGCGCAGTGCCCGCAACTTGTCTGGGCCGATGAATTCGACGGAACAACGCTCGACCTGACCAAATGGGAGCCCCAGATCGGCGACGGCTGTGACTACGGCATTTGCGGCTGGGGAAATAACGAGCTCCAATATTACAAAGCAGAAAATGCCGTCGTCAGCAACGGCACATTAAAAATCATCGCCAAAAAAGAGCGGGTGAGAAATAAAGCCTACACCTCCGCCCGTATCCGGACAAAAGGACTCGCGGATTTCACCTTCGGCAGGTTTGAAGCCAGGATCAAGCTATTGGAAGGACAGGGGCTATGGCCGGCTTTCTGGATGCTATCCTCCAACGAACCCTACGGGGGCTGGCCCCAAAGCGGGGAGATCGATATCATGGAGCTGATCGGACAGCACCCGGAAACCGTCCACGGCACCATCCACTACGGCGATCCTTATCCGGACAATCAGTTCCAGGGAACGGGCTTCGATCTTTACGACGGCAGCACCTTCGCCAATGATTTCCACGTATTCGCCATCGAGTGGGAACCGGGTATCATACGCTGGTACGTGGACGATATTTTATACCAAACACTGACCGCCGATGACGTAGCGCCTTACAACTGGCCCTTCGACGCTTCCAACCAGATGCATTTCCTTTTGAACGTAGCCGTTGGCGGCAACTGGCCCGGCAACCCGGACGAAACCACCCCCTTCCCCAGCCAGATGGAAGTGGACTACGTGCGGGTGTACGACACCAACTTCAATCCCTCAATTTCCGGCGACCGGCTCGTACCGTATCAGGCGAGCGGAGAAGTGTACACCATTAATAATGCTCCCAGCAATGCCTCCTTCAACTGGACCGTACCGGCCGGCGCTACCATCGTCAGCGGGGCAGGCACTTCGTCCATCACCGTGGATTGGGGTGGTACCAGCGGCGACGTTACCTGTAACGTTACGACGGATTGCACCTCCAAACAGTACACCATAGGCGTTACCGTAGAGCCCAACTTCCTCTACGGATTTTCCTTCGAAAACTTTGATGATCCGGCCAACATCACGCTGAATTCGGCAACCGGAACGCTTACAGAAATCAGTAACCCGAACCCGTCCGGCGTGAATACGTCCGCACTCAGCGCGGAATACATCCGCAACAGCCAGGAACAGTACGACGTTATCTCCTACGCCACCTCGGCCATTGCCGATGCTTCCCAGTATGAAACGCGGAACAAGAAATTTTACATGGATGTACTCACCCAGGCGCCCGTGGGCACAGAGATCATCATCCAATTGGAAAGCAGCAGCGCCGCCAGCGCTACCAATTATCCCACCGGCCGGCACAGCCGGTATGTGGGCACCGTTACCAAAAACGGCGAATGGGAACGTATCGCCTTCGATTACCTCGACTCGCCCGACGGCAGCACCGCTGACAACGCAGTCGATCAAATCATCGTCCTTTTCGCCTCCAATTCCTTTACCGGCGATACCTACTACTGGGATAACTTCGACAGCTACACCGCGGATGACGGCTCCGGCGGCACAAATTCCCCGCCGACGGCCTCCTTTACCTTCACCACGACCGACCTGACCGCCTCCTTCGACGGCTCCGGCAGTTCCGACTCCGACGGCAGCATCAGCAGCTGGGCCTGGGATTTCGGCGACGGCAACAGCGGCAGCGGCGCTACGGTAAGCCACTCCTACGCGGCCGCCGGTGATTATACCGTTACCCTGACCGTAACTGATGACGGAGGAGCCACGGACACCCAGTCGCAGGTCGTTTCCGTAACGACCGGCGCCAACAGCCCGCCAACCGCCTCTTTCACCTTCACGACGACGAATCTGAGCGCCGACTTCGACGGCTCGGGCAGCTCCGACTCTGACGGCAGCATCAGCAGTTGGGCCTGGGACTTCGGTGACGGCAACACCGGTAGCGGCGTCACGGCAAGCCACACCTACGCCGCCGCAGGCGATTATACGGTAACGCTCACGGTAACCGACGATGGCGGCGCTACGGACAGCCAATCGCAAATAGTTTCCGTAACAGACGGCGGCACCGGCGATCCGACCACGATGCACGTGCAGTCTGTCATCACCGGCACCGCCAACGCCGGCCGGGGCAACAAAAACGGAACGGCAACGGTGACCATTCACGATAACCTCGAAAATGCGGTGGCCAATGCCACTGTCACAGGCACCTTCTCCGGCACCTTCAGCGAAACCGTAGCCGGCGTGACCGGTGCGGATGGTACGGTGACCTTTACCACTTCCGCCACCGCCAAAGGCGGCGTAACGGTTGATTTTTGCGTGGATGATGTCACCCACGCCACCCTGGCCTACGATGCCACCCAGAATGACATCACCTGTACAGGTGCTTCCGCCCTGTTAACCCCCACTACCAGAAAGGAAACCGGCGTTTTTTCCGAACCGGGTATTTTTCCCAACCCGGTGCGCTCTACCTTCACCCTGACAAAGGCCGTAGATCACTTGCGAATCATGGACCTGACCGGGAAAATCATCATGGAACTGAGCAACCCGCAATACGATGTTAACGTTTCCGCCCTGCCGCAGGGAACCTACCTCGTCAGGATGGAACAAAATGAGCAGACGTATTCGACCTTGCTGATTAAACAATAACTCTCGCAAAGCCGGAAGGCGCCCTTCAAGGCGCCCTCCCGCACGCGAGAGGCGGCGCCTTCCAGGGCGCCGCCTCTCTTCATGCACCTCATGCTCTTCATTGCTCTGCATCCCACCACAATACCGTACTTAGCCGCGAACCCCCGAGTAGCGAATAACCTCTCTAGGTTTTAGCGCTGTAGTGATAGTTTTATCAGCTTGTAAAACGGGCCGATGGTCCGGCTTCATTCATTTCCTACTTTTATCTATCTTACGACATCTAAAAACGGACAAAGATTAGTATGCTACACCTATCCAACCGCTCTTTATCCTTATTGGCACTTGCCGGTCTGATGTTCCTAGCCGCCTGCTCCACACCAGACCAGGAAGAGAAGACCGCCAACGAACGTACGAACACCCAACCCAATATCGTCCTCATCTACCTTGACGATCTCGGCTACGGCGACATGGGTGCTTACGGCGCCACCGACCTTCCTACCCCCAACATGGACCGGCTCGCCAACGAAGGCATGCGTTTTACCAACGGATATGCCTCCTCCGCGACCTGTTCGCCCAGCCGTTACGCACTCCTGACCGGCAGGTATCCCTGGCGCAACGAGCGGGCCAGAATCCTCTCCGGAACTGCCCCCCTGCTGATCGACACCACGGAGATGACTATACCCAAGATGCTGAAGCAGGAGGGCTATCACACAGGGATCGTCGGCAAGTGGCACCTGGGTTTAGGGGACGGCAATGTAGACTGGAACCGGCGCATCGCTACCGGTCCCAACGAGGTGGGTTTCGACTATGCCTACATCATGGCCGCCACACAGGACCGGGTGCCGACCGTATACATCGAAAACGGCCGCGTCGTCCGCCTCGATCCCGATGACCCTATCGAGGTCGATTATCAGAATAACTTTCCCGGCGAACCCACAGGCAAGGACAACCCGGAAATGCTCAAAATGAAATGGCACCACGGCCACAACAGCAGCATCGTCAACGGCATCCCGCGCATCGGGTATATGAAAGGCGGCGATGATGCTAAGTGGGTGGACGAAAATATGGCGGACACCTTCCTGGTCAGGGCCCAGCAATACGTCAGGCAGCACAAGGACCAGCCCTTCTTCCTCTACTACGCCCTGCAACAGCCGCATGTGCCCCGCACGCCCCACCCCCGCTTCGTAGGCGCCTCGGGCATGGGGCCGCGCGGGGACGTCATCGTGGAAGCCGACTGGTGTATCGGGGAATTGGTGAAAACGCTGGAATCGGAAGGGATACTGGAAAACACCCTTATCATTCTATCCAGCGACAACGGCCCGGTACTCAACGACGGCTATTACGACGATGCGGTGGAAAAACTCGGCGATCACCAACCCGCCGGTCCACTCCGGGGTGGTAAATACAGTCTCTTCGAGGCGGGCGCCCGGGTGCCTTTCCTCACCTACTGGAAAGGCCGGATCCAACCGGACAGCTCCGATGCCCTGGTTTCTCAAATCGACCTCATCTCCTCCCTGGCCGCCCTGGCCGACAACCCCACCCGCGGTCCCGACAGCCGGGACCTCCTGGATGTTTTTCTGGGCAAAAGCGAGGAAGGGAGAAATGAATTAGTACTGGAAGCCACCACCCGGACCGCTTTCCGGAAAGGAGACTGGGTCATGATCCCTCCCTACGACGGTCCGGCCGTCAACAAAAATGTGAACATCGAACTGGGTAATGCGCCCGAATTTCAATTGTACAATCTCAATGAGGATATCGGCCAACGGAACAATCTCGCCGAAGCCAGACCGGAAAAGCTGAAAGAAATGATCGCCGCTTTTGAGCAGATCAGAGGAGAAGGATATGGGAAGACGGAGCGACTGGAACTGAAATAGTAAGCTATTCGCCGTTAGCCATTCGCAAGCGGGAAATGCCAATAGGGAAGCCGGGAGTTCCTGGGGCGGACTGCCCTTGGCTGCAAAACCTTGCCAAATCGAGAGCTGTGCAGCTAATCTCTGCTAAGCTGCAAACAGCGAATAGCGAATAGCGATCTTAGGCATTCCAACGAATATTAATAGATCCCTGTCTCTCCCCACCAGGCAAGTGTCTTTCTTATGCTCTCCTCCATCAACTGTTTACCGCCTTGTTGCTTTCACTCCAAAAATACTGGAGTGAAAAGCGCAAAAAAAGAGTTTGAACAAGCTGGATGTCCCAACTTGTCCCAACTTGTCCCAACATTGTATTGGTAAAACCCCTAGTTTTGAATCAATCGAACATAAGAAAGGTCGATTTCTGACTGGGAAGAAGAATTATATGGTCTAGCGTATCTTCTTTTTCCAGCTTCTTATTTCATCAATAAAATTTCTAAATCCATTGGACTAAAACCACCTTTATATATTATACCGCATATCATTATTTTTCAATTAAATTTTATTACCATGAAGTCTGGACACTTTACAAAAGTTTTAATCATTTTTTTGGCCCTGTTTTTCAGCAATACAGGTGAAATTGAAGCGAAGGTTGGCGGGTATTGTTGTGCATATACAGAAACCGTGATGCAATCAATTTTTGGAATTACAGAAATCAAAGGTTTCGCAACGGTCGGTCCGGTGATAACCATTCCCAGTAGTGGAACGGGGCCGGAAGGGGGTCTGGCAGCCCCTCAAGATATTAACACTTGTGAAGCGAACTGTAGGGCAGAAGTACTCGGATTAGGGTTCGGAATATGTCACAATGATTATTCTTACGGATGGTATGAAAGCGGAACACTCAGAGGATTTTGGCAAGGTACTTATTCTTTATGTCTTGAGTTCCCCTTGGTTGGTGATATTACCGTTGCAAGAAATTCCTATTTCAAGTTTTTTTCCGGATCGATGTGTAATGGTTGCTGTAATCCTTAAACAAACATCTATCTACCAAAAAAATTGACGTCATGAAAAAAACAGTTTTTTTTCTTTTAGTTTCTTTATTTATATTCAGTTCTTCCTGTGAAACTTTGGAAACTAATCAGGAGTTCAGTGATCAAAAACTGATCCGCGAAAAACTCGATTCCATCCAACGAATTACAGAACCCTACGACGCTGATTCGGTATATGACAAATTGAAATATGTGAGTCAAAGGTATCCCCAAGAATTTCTAGAGGTAAATCTGCAAACACTGGAAGCTTTCATGCGTAACTCCCGCAAAACACAAAAGTGGGAAAACCTCGAAGAAGTACAGAGAGTCATGCGGGAAGCTAAGGAAATTGAAATGGGAATCAAATCTGCAAAATCGCAAGAAGAAGTTCAACAACTCAATGAAAAGTTTGATTCGCTTCATGAAGAATTTCAACGATTAGAAAAGAAATATCCACACCTGCATAACTATAATTAACAACAAGTTTTCAGTCTGGTCTTAATTCGAAACCATTTCCTGGTTTATCTCCTATAGAGGCGACTCCTTCCTGGTTGGTCGCCTCCATTCTATTTTTTCTTTCCAATAAGCTGACTCGCAGCATCCTGCCCCATTCCGTTTGATTATCTTTTTCATTTTCATCCAACCATCCAACTCAACGACACCCCACCCGAATATGTAGAAAAGGAACAAGACCCCCTCATCCTGGTACACGGCGCCCTCGGCGATTACCGCAGCTGGGAGCTGCAGTTGGATCCCTTCGCAGAGAAGTACCGTACCATATCCTACAGCCGGCGGTATCACCACCCCAATCCATGTGAAGGCGATGAGTCCGATTACTCCGCCGCTTTGCACGCGGGCGATCTCGCGGCATTCATCGAGAAACTGGGACTCGACTCCGCCCATGTCGTCGGCAATTCCTACGGGGCCTATACTGCGCTGTTCCTGGCGCTGCGACATCCGGAGCGGGTGCGGTCACTAGTGCTGGGAGAACCGCCGGTCTTTCCGCTTCTGGACCAACATCCGGAAGGGCGTCCCCTTCGGGACAATTTTCTGGAAGAGGTATGGGAGCCCGCGGGAGAAATCCTGAAGCAGGGGGAAATGAAAAGAGGCGTGAAAAAGTTTGTTGACGGCGTGGTAGCGGAAGGCGCTTTCGACCAGTTTCCTCCGCCGGTTCAGCAACTGATTATGGACAACGCCTGCGAATTCAAGGCCGAAACCTCCAGTTCCAACTTCTGGACGCCCTTCACCCGCGAGGATGCCGGAAAAATAAAAACATCTACCCTCCTGCTAACCGGCGAGCACAGCCTCCGGATGTTTCAGCTCATTGTGTACGAACTCGAACGCTGCCTGCCTGACAACGAGTGCGTGACCATCCCGGAAAGCACCCACGAGATGCCGGCGGATGATCCGGAGAGGTATAACGAGGCTGTGCTGGAATTTTTAGGTAAGCACAGTGGATAAGTATTATTCAGGAACAAGAAGCTGTTCGCTATTCGCTATTCGCTATTCGCAGGCTAAACAAGGAAAAACATGGAGAAGATCCGGCCTTTCTGGCGCTACAGGTAAAGAATTTATAAAACGCTGCAGTGTGCTTTGCGCCCCCTGCGCCTTTGCGTGTATTTGAGAAGTGTCTTTTCGCGTAAGCGAAAAGCTGCTTCTTAGCAATCCTACAGCCGCGCTGACGCTGAGGCGCTGAGTGCGCTACGCCTGCCTGCTCCAAAGGAGTTCGCGAGTCTCCCCCGGAATCTCAGGACCGACCAGGCAGGAAAACGCTTCGCGTTTTCTCCTTGCGGCTATTAATTTTTTCTCCGCGGCACTACCAAGACCGGTGGCCATTAACGGTGACCCCATGCGGCTTCCAAGCCCTACGTCGCCGAGCCTCACCGGCCTGCGAAGGGCAAACAGCGAGTAGCATTCAGCCAAAAATTCCTCCTCATTATACCAATCTTCAAAATCCTCCCGTAGCTTTGGGTTATGGGATACGCACAAGTACTGCTGCTCGGCTTTTTGGTCGCCTTTCTGGGCCTGCTGCCCCCCGGCATGATCAACATGACGATACTGAAGGTCAGTCTGGAGGCGGGACGCCGGGACGCCGCTTTATTTACCCTGGGAGCGGTGATTGTCACGACGGTGGAGGCCTTCCTGGCAGCTACCTTTATCCGCTTTCTGGTAGGGCATCCGCAAATCACGGAGTATCTGAACTACGGAGGCATTGTCATTTTTCTGGGCCTGGCGGTCTATTTTTATTACAAGGCCCGCCAGCCGGTCGACCGGACTGTCGAGGAGGAAATGAGCAACCCCTTTTGGAAGGGCTTCGGCGTAGCCGCCGCAAATTTACTGACCATCCCCTATCTCATCGGCGCCTGCGCCCTGCTGAGAAGCCGGGGCTGGCTGGAGGTGGAACCGCCCTGCAACTACCTCTTCGCCGCCGGAACAATGGCCGGCTCCCTGGCCCTCTTCTTCCTCTACATCTGGTTCGCCGAACTCATCGACCGGTACGTGGACTTTATCGCGCGCAACGTCAATTACATCCTGGCTGGGCTGCTGCTGGGTATGGCGG
>CAZWDL010000069.1:5288-11504 GCA_964632995.1 uncultured Saprospiraceae bacterium | reverse complement strand
CGGTGCTGACGGCTATAAGGGTATGGTAAAAGGCGGCGCCTTACAGGACATGAGAGGCAGCGCCTTTAAGGGCGCCTCCTCTCTTATTACCAAATTGAAAACACTCCGAAAAGTATTTTTTATTACGCAGAGTCACAAGCCCGCCTGCTCCTAAATAGCCCGCGGGACCAGCCGGCGAGGAGAAGGCACGCTGAAACATAAAAAACTGACATTCAATTAACTAACACCATCCCCAATCTTTTTTGTCGTATGCAATAGCAATAGGGAACCCTAAATTCAATGATTTGTGCATCCCGCTTTCCGACTTCCAGTTTCCGAATTGGCATAACTCTGTGGCGCTCTGTGACTCCTCCGTGCATCTCTGTGTAACTTCAATTTTTGAAGTAAACCCAACGCCCGATTCCGGTATATTTTTTACTTTGGAAAAGTGTATTTTAACTGCAAACAAACAATACCATGAAACACCAGCCCACCACTTCCAGAAGGAATTTTATTAAAAAAGCCGGCGCCGGTTCCGGAATGTTACTGGCCGGCGGCATCTTGCCCGCCTTCAGCGCCGAAAGCTACCGGCGCATCCTCGGCGCCAACGAAACCATCAACGCCTCCGTGATGGGCGTCAACAGCCGGGGTTATGCCCTGGCCCGCAACTTTGCCGCGCAGGATCGCTGCTCGGTCATCCACATCTGCGACGTAGACCGCCGGGCCGTCGACCGGTGCATAGACGGGCTGAAAGAACGGCAGAAAACCACGCCCGAGGGCTTTACCGATTTCCGCAAATCGCTGGAAAGTCCGGAGGTGGATGTCCTGGTAATCGCCGCGCCGGATCACTGGCACGCCCCGGCCGCGCTGCTGGCTATGCAGGCAGACAAGCACGTGTACATCGAAAAACCCTGCAGCCACAACCCGCGGGAAGGAGAAATACTGGTGGAAGCGCAAAAGCGCTACGGTAAGGTCGTACAAATGGGCAACCAGCGCCGCTCCTGGCCCAACGTTATGGACGGTATCAAAGCCTTGCAGGACGGGGCGATCGGGCGCGTCTACTTCGGCAAGGGATGGTACAGCAACACCCGGCAATCGATCGGTATTGGAAAAAAAACGGCCCCGCCCGAATGGCTCGACTGGGAAGGCTGGCAGGGCCCCGCGCCGCGGCGCGAATACAAAGACAACCTCGTCCACTACAACTGGCATTGGCACTGGCACTGGGGAACGGGGGAAGCCCTCAACAACGGCACCCATATGATCGACCTGCTCCGCTGGGGTATGCAGGTGGATTACCCGGTAAAGGTAAGCTCCAACGGCGGCCGCTATCACTACCAGGACGACTGGGAAACGCCCGACACCCAGGTCATCAACCTGGATTTCCCTGAAGGGATGACGATGACCTGGGAAGGCCGCAGCTGCAACGGCAAAGACATCGAGGGCAGCTCAGTCGGCGTGCTGTTCTACGGGGAAGAAGGCAGCCTCCTCATCCCCGGCGGCGACAGCTATACCCAGTTTGACCTCCAAGGCAAAGTGGTCAAAAAAGTGGACGCCAAGATAAAGGCCGACCCCCGGAATGTGACCAACCCCGCCGAACAACTCGATGCGCTGCACATCAATAATATGTTTGACGCGATCACGAACGGTGCTGCCCTCCACTCGGATATCGATTCAGGGCACAAGAGCACCCTGCTCGTCCAACTGGGAAACATCGCCCAGCGCGTCGGCCGCTCGCTGAATATCGACCCGGCAAACGGGCATATTCTGAAAGATAAGGAGGCCAGGAAGCTGTGGAGCCGGGAGTATGAGAAGGGGTGGGAGATGAGCTGGTAGCTGGATACTGGGTGCTGGATGGATGCTGGACCAGGCGAAACCCATTCCGACTTCTCGGAGCGAAGCGAAGAGCCGTATGGCCCACTTCCGACTTTGAAATGGATGCTGGAGGCTGAACCGCTTGTACCGGCGAGTTATTGAAACAATTTTTTTTCAAAAACATTCGATTTCATCCTATTGCTGAAGACCAATAGGTTTTACGCTCAATTATATAAATTTCAACCATGTCTATACATACGAGAAGAAAATTTTTAGAAAAAATGAGTAAAGGCCTGGCCCTCTCCTCCCTTGCCCTTTCGCCGACGCCCCTACTCTCCTCGTCGCTCCTCAGCGATGAACAGCAGGAATCGAAAAAGATAAGCATCGGCATCATCGGTGCGGAGAACTCCCATACGCGCACCTTCGGCAAGCTGTTCAACATCGAAAAGGCCTTTCCCGGCGTGGAAGTCAAATACGTATGGGGTGAGACCGAAGCCTTCGCCAAAGATGCCATGGAACGGGGCGCCATTCCCAACATGGTCAGAGACCCGAAGGAAATGAGGGGCAAAATCGACGCCCTCATCGTGGATCACCGGCACGCCAAGTACCACCTGGAAGCCGCGCTGCCCTTTGTCAAGGAAGGTATTCCCACCTTTATCGACAAGCCCTTCTGCTACCGGGTGGAAGAAGGCGCCCGCTTTCTGGAGATCGCCCGCGAGCACGGAATGCCGGTCACCTCCTACAGCTCCATCGCCCACAGCGACGCTACGCTGGATATCAAGGCGCAGCTGGCCGAACTAGGCGAGATCAACCAGCTCGTCCGCTCCGGCCCGGTGGAGCTGGACTCGCCCTACGGCGGGGTGTTCTTCTACGGCGTCCACGTCGTGCAGCCGCTGCAGTATATGTTTGACGAAAAGATCGAAAAAGTGCGGATCAACCGAAACGGCCAAAACAGCGGCGCTAACCTGATCTTCGACAACGGCATGATGGCCAGCCTGGTCTTCACTACCAAAAAATACGGCTGGCAGACCTTCGTGGAAACGGAAGAAGGAATCATAGAGCTCAAATCCCGCGTAGAAGAGCAACAGCCACCGAAAAACTATACGGATATGGTCACCATGTTCCGAACCGGCAAAGAACCCCGCAGCCACCAGCATATCCTGGAAGGCGTAGCCGTACTGGAAGCGCTGGAAAAATCGGTGGAGAGCGGGCAGTGGGAACGGGTGGCGGTGGTTTGATCACGAGCGGCGGCGAGCGGCGGCGTCTTTAAGGGCGCCTCCTCTCTGCTCGTTACTGCCCTTACGTAATTGTCTGAACCGGGATGGCCGGGATGAAAAGATGACCGGGATACCTCCCCCCTCCCAGGAGGTCCTTTCCCAGGACCTCCTGGGTTCTCTCGCACTACAAAGTGAAGCAGAGGTTCCGGACTTAACACATGCCGGGATGAGTTGGAACGGCATTTGTTGAAATAAGAGAAAAAATGAGTTACCTTAGAAGTGGTTTAGACTTTTCTGCTGCAGCCGAGAAAACAGGATTTTCGTTCCATTTTGGGTTTGTTTTGAGGCGCATAGCGGCGCTACGCAACGAAAAAGAAGCCCGAAATGGGGCAAAAAGACGTTTTTGATAGGCCAGTAAGAAAAGTCTAAATCACTTCTTAGGCAGGTACTACCACAACTCATTGCACATGCCGCCGATCAATCGCAATGCCGTTTTCATCGCAGGCCGCCCGCCCCTTTTCGAATGGGTCAATCAGATCATGCCGGAATTAAAAATTGATCCCGTAACTGATCCGCTGGAACACGACAACGGCACGATTTACCTGACACCGGAGTTTTTTGACACCGAAGAGGCCATGGCTTGGCTGAAACGCAATTACCTGTACATTTTTGAGATGGAACTCTGGGGATGGAGTGAAGAAGAGCAACGTTGGCCGAAAAACCGCTCCTGGGACCTTTTTAAGCAATGGTTTTACATTTCTTTTATCAGTGTGGTTGAAAATACGCTGGATGAACCCATTATTGAAAAATGGGAATGATGAGTATGCACTACCCCTTTCGCTTTGCAACAATCAATCAAGAAACTTCCTGAAAATTCAGTGTACGATCACCGCCCTACCCGCTTCGTACAGCATCCCGGGATCCACATCATAGGGGTAAACTACTGCATTTCCTTGCTCATCCGTCAATTCGATGCCCACCGACGGCCACACCAGCGTACCATCCTGCACTTCTACAGCGGTGAACTTGCCGGAATCTTCCAGCAGCTGCTGTTCCAGGCGGCGCTTCGGATCAAGAAAGCCTTGAAAATCGATCACCCGCTCCTCTCCGTTTTGGAAGCTGATTCTGATGGTATACCCATCTATCTCCACAATGCGCTCGACCTTGGGAAAAAGCGGAATCCCCATCGCAAGGGCAATGCATTCGGCTTTGCTGCGGCGATCGCCAGCCTGCATGTGGTCGAGGGCCTGCATTAAAAGATCGACCTGCTCTTGAAGAGGACGTTGATTGAATTGTCCGAGGATGTAGGATTCGCTGATCATGATACTATTGCTTTCAAATTATAAACTATTGCTGAAACTCATCCCATTTGTCCTTCAACATCTCCTCATTCTCCTTCGCCCACTTCTTCACCTTCTTACCCTTCTTCCGGTTGATACCGCCGCGCAGGTGATTGCCCTCAAGGTCAAACACTTCCTCGTCGCCGCCGTGCTGAGCGTGAAAATGCGGGGGATTGTGATCCCGCATATACATATATATCTTCACGCCCGCCACAGTTGCGATGACCGGCATCAGGATGATTGCTGCAATAAGCATAACAATAAAATTTTAACGGTGCAAAAAGAAATTGAGTTCCCGGCAATGGAATTTAAGGGCAGAGCATTGGCTTTGCCGGTGTCCTCGCGCATTGTATGGGATAGAAAAATTCGGCTAAAAAAGTGAAACTAAAGAGCAAATAAATTTCACAGGCTACAATGGCCGGATTGTAGTCCAGAGTTTTTAAATTGCGTTAATTGTTTTCAGCTTTGCTGAAGCAAAATAGTAAAACAAAATGAATTTATCAAATTTAATCTTACAAAAGTAAAATTTAATTTGATGGTTATGCTTTTATAATGCACATTAGCAACAATATCAAGACGTTAAGAAAGAGAAAGGGACTCACCCAGGAAGATCTTTCCAAGGTACTGGATAAGACTAAAGCCACTATAAGTGACTACGAAAAAGGGAAATCCACCCCTCCATTAGAAGTCGCCCTCCAACTATGCGACATCTTCAACGTCGACCTCAACAGCCTGGTCAACCGGGATCTGGAAAAGGAAGCACCAGCCGGATCAAAAGCCCCTTCCTCCCCTCCCATCGACTACCGGGCTCAGTACGAGGCGCTCAAAAAACAGGTTCACACCCTGGAACGCGTCAACCACCTGCAGGAACAACGGCTGGCCGATCTGGAACGGATGATTCGGAAGCACGCGCCGGGATTGGCGAGAGAGATTGGGTTGGAGAAGTGATTGGGGGGCGCTGTCAGATCAAGTCGTGAGCATTACGCGTAAGCCTCTCCTCCACCTTGCCGGAGGCGCGATACCGGTGGATCAGCATTGGGTTCAATCCAGCTTCTTGAAGCGCAGTAGCTCCCGGCCTTCGTCATCGAGCAGGATCAGGCGGCCGTTACCGATAGTGTAAGAACGCACGGCCGAAAGCGCAGCCTGGAAACGATCCGGCACATCCGTGCCCGGACAGGCCATATCCGTGCTGCTCAGTGAACTGAAGGTCAGGTGCGTTTCATCAACATGCCCTACTGGTTTTGGTGCGAAAAATCGAGGCGACTATGGACGCTTGTCTATGATTGACTTCAACAAAAACAAGGAAAAATCCGACTTCCGCTTTCCTATCATGCAAGATCCCGATTCGAAAATCACGTGAAAGTTTTACATGAAAAACTACTGGACGAATCTCCAAACAAGCTACTCCCCCACCCTGTACAGCAGGCAATTCGCGTGCATACCTGCGCCGACGGAGGCGAAGACCAGGAGGTCGTCTGCTTTCAGTCCCCGCTCATTGAGTTCTTTTTTTGTCAATTGATCCAGCAGGGTCGGGATGGTCGCCACGGAGTTGTTGCCCATCTGCTGCACGTTCATGGGAAAGACGGCTTCGTCGAAAGGCAGTTCGTCCGCCAGCTCGAACAGGCGCTTGGCCATGACGCGCAGCATTTTGCCGTTGGCCTGGTGGATCAGCACGTACCGCACCTCCTCCAGTTTCAGGCCCTGCTCGTGCAGACAGTCGAGGATGAGCTGCGGCACCGTCTCGACGGCGTAGCGATATACTTTCCTGCCGTTCATCTTGAGGTAGAGACGGTTGTTTTCGGTCGACTGGTCGAAGGCCTTATCCATTCGCAGGTAGCTCAGCTCATCGGCGCAGTGGGAGACGGCCC
>CAZWDL010000069.1:2974-5278 GCA_964632995.1 uncultured Saprospiraceae bacterium | reverse complement strand
CAACCGGCGGATTGGCGTTTTTCGCGATGCCGCTTCCGTTGGGAGACGGCCCGGTGAGCGATGACGCCGCCCTTTCCGGCGCCCGACTCCAGGAGCACCGCGCCGGCGCCGTCGGCATACAGCATATAGTCCATATCGGCGGGATCGGCGACGCGCGCTACCGTATCGGCGCCGATGACCAGGACGCGCTGCACCTCGCCGGTGCGCAGGTAATAGTCGGCCTGGATCAGGCCCTGCACCCAGCCCGGACAGCCGAAGAGCAGGTCGTAGGCCACACAGCGCGGATTCCGGATGCCCAGCTTGCCCTTGACGCGGGCCGCCAGGTTGGGCACCTGATCGGTATTGCCGGTCGCCGGATCGACATCGCCGAAGTTGTGCGCCACGATGAGGTAGTCGATCGTCTCGCGGTCGACCCCGGCGTCTTCGATCGCATGCTCCGCCGCCATGGCCGCCATGTCCGAGGTCCGGATATCGCCGGCAGCATAACGCCGCTCGCGAATTTCGGTGATCTCTTCAAACTTTGCGGCAATCGCGCTGCCGGGTTTGGGATTGACGACATCGTAATCTTTGAGGAATTGGGTGGCGTGAAACGCTTTATTCGTTTGAACCTTCTCGGGGTAATAAGCGCCAATACCCGTGATCCTGGCATGACTGGTTTTCATCGTTTCCTGACTTTTGGGTTCTCGTGTTGAAAGTAGTTTTCGGCGCAGTATTTTACTGCCTGATGATGCTCATCGTATTTCCAAAAATAACAATTTATCGCAATAAGCTGTATTTTCCTCAGCCTATCTGTCTGAACAGCCGGTGAAGGGGGGGAGGAAAAGAAATATTCGTTACATGACCAGGCTAAGCGACTTTTTCCCATACTTCCCTGAAATCAGACGGGGACTTGAAGTTCTGTCCTTGTTCCGCCTTCGCGGGTCATGGAAGTACAGCCCTCCCAAGTCAGCGCTTAGGCAATTGTCTGAACCGGAATGGTAAGGCCCGGGGGTAACACGGGCTAACCACCGTATACACCTCACCCTAACCTTGTGGAATCTTCGCTTCGCGAATTCCACAGGACAATCCCCTCTCCTTTTAAGTAGAGGGGCTTCCGGCAACTTCATTTCCTGCAACCTGAGTTCATCCCAGTTGATCAAGAACATCCATTCTTCCCCTCACGGAAGTTCCCCCTCCACCTTACTCGGAAGCAGACCAAATTTGCGCTTAAAGCTCTTGGCGAAGTAGGAGAGGTTGGAGTAGCCGACCGAATACGCTACTTCCGAGACCGATCCCGCGCCTTGTTTGAGCAAACGGTGGGCTTTGTTCAGGCGCACCTCCACGATGAGTTGATTAGGGGATTTGCCCAGCAGCGCCTTCAGCTTGCGGTGCAGTTGCGAACGACTGAACCCGACCTTCCGCGCGATCTCCTCCACCCCGAACTGCTCGTTGTCCAGGTTGTCCTTGATGCTTTGAAAGACGTCCTGCAGGAAGCGATCATCGAGGGAAGCGATCTCCAGGTCATCGGCCAGGAACATGTCCAGGCTTTTAAAGTGCACCCATAGCTTCTCCCGGGCTTCGATCAGGTTTTTCAGCCGTATGCGCAGCTCCCGAGGGTCGAAGGGCTTGGTCAGATAGGAGTCGGCGCCCTGGATGAGCCCTTCCATTTTGTGATCCTGCCCGGCTTTGGCGGTCAGCATAATGATGGGAATATGGCTGGTCTTCGGGTTGTTTTTCAGCGAATGGCACAATTGATACCCATCTTTTTTCGGCATCATCACATCGCTGATCACGATGTCCGGAATGTGCTCGAAGGCCATGCGTTCGCCCTGCGCGCCGTCGCCGGCGGATAAGAGCCGGTAATGGGGGGCCAGCATGTCCGAGATCAGCTCCAGGAGTTCGGCATTGTCCTCCACCAGCAGCACCACCGGCCGGTCTTTTCCTTCCGGGATAGCCGGGTCCGGCCTTCCTTCGGCAGCCCGGACCGCTTCCGGCGCCGGGAGCTCCGGCCCGGAAGCAGCCGCCTCCCCAGGCGTTTCGCGGACCGAAATCGCTTCGGGAAGCTCCTTCAGGGAGATGGGCAGCCGGACCCTAAAGGTCGTGCCCATGCCCTTGACGCTCTCTACCCGGATAGAGCCCTGATGCAGGTCGACCAGTTCTTTTGTCAGGGCCAGACCGATGCCCGATCCCTTTTTCTCGGAGCCCTCTACCCGGTAAAAGCGCTCGAAGATATGCTTGATCTCCGCTTTGTCAATCCCTTTGCCGGTGTCGGATACTTCCATGCTGAGATGGTCAGGCCCCAGGTCGATCACGGCGGTGATTGTC
>CAZWDL010000069.1:0-2964 GCA_964632995.1 uncultured Saprospiraceae bacterium | reverse complement strand
GATCTTTCCGACTTCTCGAAGCGTAGCGAAGAGCCGTATGGCCGCTTTCCGACTTCCGACTTTGTCCAGCCTTAGAAGGCTGGCGCCGGTATCGGATACTTCCAGCCTTAGAAGGCCGGGCTCCAGGTCGATCACGGCGGTGACCGTTCCGCCGTCGGGCGTATATTTAAAGGCATTGGCCAGCAGGTTGGTTAGTATCTTTTCAAGTTTGTCGGCATCGTAAAATGCCTGCGGATCATCCGTCGAGCAGTGGGTGTGCAGGTTGATATTTCGCCGCTCCGCCATACTTTCAAAGGAATACAGCACCGAACGGATAAAGGCCATCAGGCCGCCCCGCCGGAGGGAGAGATGCATCTGGCCGCTTTCCAGTTTCGACAGCTCCAGCAACTGATCGACCAGATGATGGAGTCGCTCGGTATTTTTTTGGATGACGGTGTAGGCCTTTTCGTCCAGGTGGAGGAAAGGCTCGGTGCCCGATCGCCCGGATCTTTCCCGCGCCTGCTGCAGCGGTCCGGAGATCAGGGTCAGCGGCGTCCGGAATTCGTGGCTGATGTTGGCGAAAAAGCGCGACTTGATGTTATCCAGGTCTCGCATGCGCTGCATTTCGGTGTAGGTTTGCTGAGCCTGCAGTCTTTCCGCCTGCGCCTGGCCGGTCAACACTTGTTGCCGGTACGCGATGCCGAACGAGAAGATCACAATCTGCAGGAACATACCGACCGGATAGGGATCCATATAGGGGCGAATCAGGCCCATGCTCCAAAGCGTCCCGAGGATCAGTGTGGCTGAACCGATCAGGGCGCCAAGGCCGAAATACCGGGCAAAGGGATCTTTTTTCAGGCTGAGGAGAACAGCCAGGATCAAACTGGCGATGGTATACACATGGAGCAAGGGATAATGGTACCCCACCCCGGTGAAATGAGCCTGCGGCCGGGCGATGAGCACGTAAAGGGTCGTACCCACGATCTCGGCCAGCACGAAAAGGGCTACGCCCAGGATGTATCTGTCCAGGGTGGGAAACTTCTGCCGGGAGTTGATGAATTCCCGTCCGAAAAACCAAAAGGTGTAAAAGACGCTGTTGGCCAACAGCAGCCATACCGGAAACCGGTAGGTCGTAAAATCACCGATGATCAGCCCGGTCGCCATAGCCATGGTCAGGGTGCAGGATAACAGCCACAGGGAAAACCAGAAAAACACCTTTTGCCGCAGATACATAAATTGGAGAACGTGATAGAGCAAGATGATAAAAGCCACCCCGAACATGAAGATATTGAAGCTGTTGTGAAACTGGTAAATCCGGTGGTAATGAGCCTGCGCCGGACTGCGGGCGCTCAGGTTAAAATACGCGGGATAGCCGATGCTGTTTCCCTGCACCCGGAGCAAAAGCGTTACCGGCGTATTGACCGGCAGGCGATTCAGGGCGATCTGATTGAGTACCCAGTGGCCGGCTCTATCGCGTTCGCGCCGGGGATACTCCACGCCGGTCCGGTGATGGAAGATCAGCTCCCGGTCGTGATAGGCATACACATCCACCTTTCCGTTGCTCTTCGTCCAGGCGGGCAGGCCGATCATCCGGTCCTCCAGGTGAAGCGCCCAGCCGTTCAGGGTATCCCTGGCGATCAGGCGCAGTTTTCCCCAATAGGTAACCCCGACTTCCAGGTATCTCGGCAGATCCGCTCCCCGCATGAAAACCAGCCCCGAATCCAGCAACAAGCGCTCCCGGGTCAGGGTATCTTCAGGATCGGCGATCACCCGGAGCACCGCCTGAAGGTCATGGACCGGATATTTCGATTCCAGCACATAATGATCCTGGGCCCCGGCCAGGCCGGCCGTCAGTAAGATGATTAAGAATCCTAGGCTTGTTCGCATCTTTCAGGGTATTTAGAAGCCATCTCAAAAATATCCTTTGGGCTGTAAAAGGACCTTTTGGGGCCATGTTTCGTTGCAAAAAGCGTCACGTAGCTAGCTATGCTTTGATTCAAGAGTAGGGCCCCTACACCCCACTCTTGAATGGGCGCCTCACCTGGCCCCAAAATTTCTCTTTTTCGCCATCAAAAATGTTTTTGAGATGGCTTCTAGTGTAAAATCGCACCATGAAATAAGTTTAGAAGTTTAGACGCCGCCACCTTCGGGGCGGCTGGTTTAGAAGTTTAGCAGGTCTGAAACCGGGAATTTCGTTTTCAGATCTGCTAAACTCCTAAACAGCGAAGCCCGACCGGACGGTCCGTAGGAAGGGCGAGCGCTAAACTTCTAAACTTTTCTGCCGATTTCATTCATAAATGACGCTCACATGCTACGGAAACTGGGATTTACAGGATGCCTGAATTCTTGAAATCCTATTATTCCTTTCCAAAAACATCCTGCTAAGGAACCTGTCGAAAACTTTCTGTCAATCCCGTCTAAAAACTCCCGTAAATCATTTCCGCAAAAAAATTAAAGTTAATTCTATCTGGATACCAAGCCAAAGTAAAAAGTTATAGACAAAGGTTCTCTTTCCGTCCCATTCCTCCTGCCACTTTTGTGTCATCCCTTAACACTCCTGTCGCAGCGGGAAAAATTCATCGCAATTTGGGACAATTTTGTTAAAACTTGCAACTCTCCTTTCAGCATGCCGGGCCGCATGTACCTAGTTTTGAGTCCATCATTTACTGAACACTAAAAAATAGAATTATCATGAAACGAATGAAGCATTCCTGTTGGATGACGACCCTGATGCTGGCGACCTTGTTTTTTGTCGCCTGTGATAAAGAGGAAGATCCCCTCACAGCCTGGGAGGCTGAGGTCGAACAACTTAAAGCCGTGACGAACCAGTATATCGACTTTTCCGTGGCCGAGGCCGAAGGATTCATCGATGTATCAGGTTACGTACCGAACATGGGGCACCACTACCTGAATCCTGCTTTGTCGGATGGCGTCTTTGAGCTGGAAAAACCCGAGATCATTTTATACCTGCCGGACGCCGACGGC
>CAZWDL010000068.1:1072-38542 GCA_964632995.1 uncultured Saprospiraceae bacterium | reverse complement strand
CTCTAACGAAGGACAGGCGGAAAAGAACGAGTCTATGGTAGTAGAGATTTAGTGCTGAAGACACTAGCCATTCAATCCTCCAATTTTTTACTGGAAATCCACCAATTCGATGTCGAAGATCAGGACAGAATTGGGGGGGATGGAGCCGACGCCCTGTGGGCCGTATCCCAGTGCCGAAGGCAGAAATAAAGTACCGGCGCCGCCTTTATCGATCAGCGGAATGCCGATTTGCCAGCCGGGAATGAGGCTCCCCAGGGGAAAAGTGATGCTGTCATCGCCGTTCGTCTGATCAAATACGGTGCCGTTCAGGAGGGAACCTTTGTATTTTACCGTTACTTCATTTTGTATGCCGGGCTTCTCCCCATTGCCTTCGCGGGTGATCAGATAGAAGAGGCCCGATTCGTGTTCCTCGGCGTCGATGTTGTTGTCGGCGAGGTGTTGTAGAATCTGTTCCCGGTCGATTTCCGTCTGGTTTCGCTCATCGTCGTCCTTGCTACAGGCGCTGAGGAAAAGAACGGGGAGTAAGGTCAGTACAAAAATTAATCGATGCATAGGAAAGGTTGTTTGTTTTTAAATACAGTGTGTGTTCAAGATTAAAATGAGGCCTTTTTGAAGGGCTGTTGGTTGCTGAGCAGACAGCAAAAAGCGGACAGCGTACCTCTGCCGTTCCCGATCCCCTTTCGGTCCTTTTACCCGCCGCTGCCTCTTTCGGAGGCGGGCAATCCTTTCTGGGGCGGCGGCAAAGATAAGTAAACGCAATCTTTTGTATCTTTCGCATCCAGCGAAATTCAAAAAACCAGTATCGCATGTATGACAATTTCTGCGTTTTTCTCGATGCCGGTCACGGCGGGCTCAGTCCCTCCGGTAATTATGTAACCGCACCCTCGAAAATGTTTCAACACAGCCGCGGCGAATTCCACGAGGCGGGGTTTTTCTTCGAAGGCGTTTGGAACAGGCGTATGACGGACCTCGTTGCCGAAAAACTCACCCGCCTCGGTATCCGTTACGTGATGCTGAGTCACGAATACCTCGATCTCTCTCTCGTCTACCGGGTGGAAATGGCCAACTGGTACTATCGTAACTACCGGCAGGGTATTCTCATTTCGAATCACGCCAACGCCTCCGCTTCGCACCGGGCACGTGGCTTTGAGGTTTACACGACGCCGGGCGTAACGGCCTCCGACCTCATGGCCGAGATACACTGGCGTCATGTAGATGAAATGCTGGGCCGGCGGATCACCATGCGCTCCGATACCAGCGATAACGATCACGATAAGGAAGCACGCTTCTATATCATTCAACGCACCTTGATGCCGGCCATGCTGGTGGAACATCTCTTCTTTGATAATTACGAGGATGCCCTGCTGCTAATGGACGACGAAATCGTCGAGCTGTTCGCGGAAGCACAGGTGCGAACCATTATCGCGTTTCTCAATAACCGGGGGTGAGGCAAGCTTGATCTTTTCTCTTTTTACTTCAGTGAAAAGGTCTGGAGGTTCTCCGTGAGACTATTCAAAATGAATAATCCGGTTTAGACCAGTGCAGACCGCACTGACCTTTGCGTGCGGCCCCTTCTCAGCGCAGCTAATAGGTTAGTGTGTCGACGAGTAGCTTTTCGCTGGCGCGAAAAGACGTTTTTGAACCCCACGCAAAGGCGCAAAGGTCGCAGAGCATACAGGGACCTTTTGCAAATTCTTTACCTGCGGTGCTAAAGCCAGGATGGCTTCTAGTGCCCGGCGCACTAGTAACTTTGGAATTATCAGAGTTGTTGCGACAGGATAATCGGGGGGAGGAAAAGATCAATTTCATACTCGACGTAAATTGGTTTGAGAACTTTCTCAAACCCTTTCGACGTCAGTATAGCCACCTCAGGACTCCTATCGCAAAAACTCTATTATTAACGTATGGTACATCATGACGAATAAAGAAATCGCCAGAACCTTTCAATTTCTCGGGCAGATCATGGAGTTGCACGGAGAAAATCTCTATAAAATCCGTTCCTATCAGAATGCCTACATGACCTTGCGCAAGCTCGACCACCCTCTGGAGGAGATGAGCGACGATGAGATCAGCCAGATTAAAGGGGTGGGGAAGGCCATCAGCGGAAAAATCCGGGAGTTACTGGATACCGGGAAGATGCGGACCCTGGAGCGCTACAAGTCAGAAACGCCGAAAGGGGTACAGGAGATGCTGGCAATTAAAGGCTTTGGCCCCAAGAAAATCAGGGTGATCTGGAAAGACCTGGGCGCGGAAAGTATCGGTGAGTTGCTCTATGCGGTCAACGAGAACCGCCTGATCGAACTCAAGGGCTTCGGGGAAAAGACCCAGGAGGACCTGCGTAAAAAACTCCAGTATTATCAGCGCACGAAAAATCAGTTTCACTACGCCACACTGGAAGCGGAGGCGCAGCAGATATTGGAATACATCAGTGAGCAGTTGCCGGAGGCCCGGCTCAGCCTGACCGGCGCCACCCGGCGGCGTTGCAACACCCTTGAGTCGATCGATATACTCATCGGCTATAACGGCAGTCTGGAACCGCTTTTTGAAAAGGAGGTTCTTCGCCGGACAGGAGGAGACGGAAACTATATCACGGCTGAGACAGAGAGCGAGCTGCCCTTGCGGCTCTTCCCTTGCAATCCCGGGGACTTCGGTTCCAAGCTGTTTCGAACAACGGGAGCGGAACCTTTCCTCGAGGCTTTTATCAAAGCCTATCCGGATGTCGATTTTCGCCACCTGGTGGATGAACACACTATTTTTGATAAGGTCGCCCTGCCCTATATCGCACCCGAACTGCGGGAACAGGAATGGGCCCTGGACCTGGCGCGTACCGGCAATCTGCCCGAGCTTGTCGAGGAGCAGGATGTGCGCGGTATCCTTCATGCTCATACCACCTACAGCGACGGAATCGGCAGCCTCGAGGCGATGGCGACCTATACACGCGATGAGGGATTTGCTTATCTCGGGATCACCGACCATTCCAAATCCGCCTTTTACGCCAACGGCCTGTCGCCGGAACGGGTGCGCCGGCAGTTTGAGGAAATCAATCGCCTCAATGCGGAACTGGCGCCCTTCCGTATTTTCAAGGGCATTGAAAGCGATATCCTGAACGACGGCTCCCTGGACTACGAAGAAGATCTGCTGGCGGAGTTCGACTTCATCATTGCTTCGGTGCACAGTAACCTGCGCATGAATGAAGAAAAGGCAACCCGGCGGCTGATTAGCGCCATCGAAAATCCCTATACCAGCATCCTCGGTCACCCTACGGGCCGTCTGTTGCTGTCGCGGGAGGGGTATCCCATCGATCATCAGCGCGTCATCAACGCCTGCGCGGCCAACGGCGTGGCCATTGAAATCAACGCCAATCCTTACCGGCTGGACCTGGACTGGACCTGGATCCCCTATGCCCTGGAAAAAGGCGTGCTCATCGCGATCAATCCGGACGCTCATAGCCTGGAGGGCATCCACGATATCCACTACGGTGTGCTCTCCGCCCGTAAGGGAGGATTGACAGCGGAACAGTGCCTGAATCACTTTAGTACGGAGGAGTTTGCGAAGTGGTGTGCTGGAAGGTAGCTGCTGGATGCTTCATTATCTTCCCGGAAGCATTATTTTTCACTCGATCCATACTCCGCATCGGCGCATTCTTCCAGTGCATTATTCACCGATTCGTATTTGACGTATCCGTAATCATTGCCCCAGGCGTGATTGATGAAGTTAATGACATTAGTGATCTCGAAGCCGGAGAGTTCGGGAACACCCGGCATCGCCTGGTTATAGGTACGGCCATTGACCTCGATAGGGCCTTTCATGCCGTAGCGGATAATGCAGGCCAGATCCTCCTGATTGTTTTTCATCCAATCGGCGCCGGCCAGGGGCGGGATGAGGCCCTGCAGGCCTTCCCCGTTTTCCATATGGCAGTTGGCGCAGAAGTTGTTGTAGAGGATTTCGCCCTGCTGGTAGGGATTGCTGTCGCAATACACTAGGGTAAGGAGGGGAATAAGCAGAAGCGGTATGTATTTCAGTTTCATAGTATTTCCGTAATTCATTGCCATGATAACGGATTACAGGGGACCTTGTTTCGGATTTAATAAGTTTTGGTCATGTTGTTGGGAACGCATAAGATGTAGTCTGCCTTGCCGCTATGTTCTTCGAGAAGCGTATCGACGTTCTCTTGGCTGACCGTGCTGATCGTATGCACATTCAGCCCTGGCCGGTAGCGCTCAAGGTACCAGAGGATGCCCTCCTTATTATCGGAATGATAGCTGCCGTTGAAGTGCAGGAAAAGGTGATCTTCCTCCCAGCTGGTGGCGATGAAGTGGGCCATCGTAGCGTCCTTGATGGCTTGTGCCTGTACCAGTTTGGTGCTGCCTTCCCCACCGTGGTTGTTCATCATGCGCATCATGTTTTTATAGCCGGGCAGCTCGAAGTCGATGCTTATCGGAAGAGGAGCTATGTAGGATTTAGCCTGCATGGAGAGCTGATCCAGGGATTCCAGTCCTTCCCGGAATACGAGATTGGCATAGCGCCGCGGAATATTGGTGGCGATAAAGGGCAGGTCGTTATTTTTGGCCAGCAGGACCAGCGGTTTGTAGTCGGTCTGGTAGTTATTCCATACCCGGGCCTCCTGCTCAAAATTCTTCTCGGCGATCACCCCTGTCAGGTATTCATTCAGCAATAGTTGGTCATCAGCTTCGAACATCTCAGCGCCGAGAATGAGTTGTGCACCTTCGGCTTCGAGAAAGCGCCGGCTGATTTCCAGTTGCATCCAGTGGGCGATAGGATTGTTGTGCTGCTCACCAAAGAAAACCACATCAGCCTCCCGAAGAACAGCGACCATTTCATCGAATTCTACTTTTTCTCCCTGGCTATTGAATAGCTGGAAGGCATGGAGCGATTGTGCGGTGGCCATAAAGGGAAGGCTTATAAACAGCAGGAGGAAGAACAAATATTGCATTCGTAGTGTAAGCTTTCGCCAAAATTACAAATATTCGGGGATTGTTGACGGTTCTTCTAATCTCCTCTTTGTTTTTTTAGGGTTACTATTCATCATCCTGCTTTGCCGGGCAAGTTTTTCAAAGAAGCCACGGATCACACGGATTTTCATTTTGGGAAATCTGTGAAAATCCGTGTGATCCGTGGCGAAAATTAAAAATATCGCCGCGCAGCGGCGACTGAATAGTTCCTTTCCTGGAAGAAGAAAGGCCGGCGCTGCCCTTTGTGTTCTCTGCGGCTCTGCGTGCCACTTACTGCCGGCACAGCTGCCCTTTGCGCGCTATGCTTGCAGGGTGCCCCAAGCCGAGGCGCGGCGTCCGCTGAAGAAAACGCAGTAACTCTGTGCTCCTGTCTTAATAATCTCTTCCCGCCCGCGGGTTCTCCCGCATCGACTTCTTCTCCGAGCGCCGCTTTTTATTGCGCAGGCGTTTTTCGGGATGGGCGGTCAAACGCTTCACCTTTTTTCGCTTCTTGCGAGGACGCAGCGCCTTTTTGATCAGTTCGTCAAATTGAGCGATAGCTGCTTCCTTATTGCGCGCCTGGGAACGCGATTCCTGGTTGGCGATGATGAGTATTCCTTCCTTATTGATGCGCGACTTCAGGCGTTGCCGGATCAGTTGCTTTTGTTTCTCGAAAAGTAAATTGGAATCCTCCACGTCGAAGAGCAGTTCGACCCGTGTTTCTACTTTGTTGACGTGTTGTCCGCCACTTCCTGAGGAACGGGAAGTACGAAAGCCGAGCTCGTGATGCAGTGCTTTTGTATCAAAAGACATTTTGTATTTCTCTTTTCTATTCCCTTGGCCAACAAAGTCCGGAATTTTTTAGTTCAGCGCCGGTCCGATAGTGCCGGAAATTCCAAACCATTAACGTTGTGTGTTGTTTATCTTTCAATAATTTTTGAAACTTTACATTTAGCCAATTATATATGCAAAAGAGACGCGCGATCGTATGGTTCCGGCAAGATTTGCGAGTACATGACAATGAAGCACTGAGTGATGCGCAGAAGCAGGCTCAGGAGGTGATTCCTATTTACGTTTTTGACGAACGGTTGTTCAGAGGAAAAACCCGCTGGTACGGTTTCCGGAAAACGGCGCGGTATCGGGCGAAATTTATCATAGAGAGCGTCGCCGATCTCCGGCAGTCCCTGCGGCAACTCGGCAGCGACCTCATCGTACGGGTAGGAAAACCGGAAGAAGTTATCTTCGAGTTGGCCCGGCAGATCAAAACCAACTGGGTTTTCTGTAACCGGGAGCGCACGGAGGAGGAAATTCAGGTGCAGGATGCACTGGAGAAGAACCTCTGGTCCATCGGTCAGGAGATGCGCTACTACCGGGGAAAATTGCTGTATTATACCGCCGATTTGCCCTTTCCCATCAATCATACGCCTGATACTTTTTCGCAGTTTCGCAAGGAAGTGGAGCGCTACGTTCCGGTGCGCGATCCCTTACCCGTCCCCGATCCCTTCGGACCGGTGACTGCCGCCATACATCCCGGCGATATTCCTACGCTGGAGGACCTCGGTTATGCTGACTTCGAACCGGACCCGAGGGCAGCTATTGATTTTACCGGTGGAGAGAGCGCCGCCCTGGAACGACTTGATTACTATTTCTGGCAAAGCGGGGCGGTGAATCAGTATAAGGAATCGCGTGATCATCTGCTGGGTGAAGGCTATTCGACCAAATTTTCTCCCTGGCTGGCTCAGGGTTGTCTTTCTCCAAAAATGGTCTATCACGAGCTAGAGCGTTACGAGGCGGAGCGGGGCGCAGGCGGTTCTACCTACGAGATATTTTATCAACTTATGCTGCGGGACTTTTATCGCTTCATGGCTAAAAAACACGAAAATAAGATCTTCCTGAAAGGAGGCGTGGAGGGAGAGCGTCACCCCGAGTGGCGCAACGACCGGAAACTACTGCAGCGCTGGAAAGAGGGCCGCACCGGCGTGCCTTTTATCGACGCCAATATGCGGGAGATTAAAAACACCGGCTACATGTCCAATCGCGGCCGGCAGCTTACCGCCGGCTTCCTGGTGCACGACCTGGGGGTCAACTGGCAAATGGGGGCCGAATATTTCGAATCCCTGCTCATCGACTACGACGTGGCCAGCAACTGGTGCAACTGGCAGGAAATGGCGGGTGTAGGTCCCGACTCGCGGGACAGCCGCAGCATCAACGTGCTCGCCCAGGCGCAGCGCCTTGATCCGGATGGAGAATATGTCAAAACCTGGATCCCCGAACTGGCAGACCTGCCCAGTGATAAGATTCACGACCCGCATTCCATGTCTTTCCAGGAGCAGAAAGAACACCATATGCGCATCGGCGATGACTATCCCGAAGCGGTGGTGGGGCCGGAGAAATGGCGGCGGTGAAGCCGGAAAAATACAGACTTTACGCAGGATTCCGGCTTCCGTCTACTCTTCGATGCCTCGGGGCGGGTAAACTCCGTGGAATTCGCGAAGCTACTATTCTACGGGGTAAACTTTCCCACTTTCCTGCCTATTCAAAAGGAATCGGGGGTATAGGGTATACACCCTCCATGAGAAACTACTGTGAAGATGGGGGCAAAAACCGTTATCTATTGGTTACCTGCTGACAATCCTTAATTTCCGCTGTACCTCCCGGGCCCGTTCGCGAGCGTTGATCAGGTCTTCCGCCAGCACAGTGGCGTGGCCCATTTTGCGGAAGGGGCGGGTTTGGTCTTTGCCGTAAAGGTGCATTTTTACGCCTTCGATGGCCAGGCATTCACCGAAACCGTCGTAGTAAGCGGGGCCGGAATAGCCGTCGGCGCCCAACAGATTGACCATAATGGCGGGGGATTTCAATTTTGTGCTGCCCAGCGGCAGGTTGAGCACGGCGCGCAGATGCTGTTCAAACTGGGAGGTGTAGCAGCTGTCGATGGTATGGTGACCGCTATTATGGGGGCGCGGAGCAACTTCATTGACGAGCACTTCACCCTGCGGCGTCAGGAAGAGTTCAACCGCCAGTAGCCCGCAGAGGTCGTAGGCTTCGATGGTCGAGCGGGCGATGCGCTGGGCTTCCCGGTCGATAGCCGGATCGATCTGGGCCGGGCAGCTTAGAAATTCGACCAGGTTAGCCTCCGGATTGAATTCCATCGCTACGGTAGGGAAGGTCTCAATTTGCCCGTCTTCATTCCTGGCGACGATCACCGCCAGTTCCTTTTCAATATCGACCAGCGTTTCAATCAGACAGGCGCCGGGCAGTAATTTCTGAGTGAGATCCGCTTCCGAACGAATCACCGCTACGCCGCGGCCGTCATAACCGGCTGTTCTGGATTTCTGAACGAAGGGTAGTTGCAGCGTTCCCGAGGCGACTGCCTTACGCACCGCCTCCGCGTCGGCATATAGGCCGTATTCCGCAGTCGGAATACCG
Organism: uncultured Saprospiraceae bacterium; assembly: GCA_964632995.1. Taxonomy (GTDB): domain Bacteria; phylum Bacteroidota; class Bacteroidia; order Chitinophagales; family Saprospiraceae; genus CAZWDL01. Next base: position 30,164 of record CAZWDL010000068.1, on the reverse strand, counting down.
TTTTTGGTGTAAAACTGCTTTTGCACACCTTTATCCTTGATGATATCCAGTGCGTCCGGCCGTGGATGCACCTTCACCCCCGACTTTTCCAGCTCCCGCATAGCATCCGTGTTGACGTGTTCGATCTCGATGGTTAACACGTCCTTGTCTTTTCCGAAGCGCAGCACATCGTCGTAATCGGCGAAATTGCCTTCGGTGAAATGAAGGGCCACGGCGCCGGCCGGAAAAGATTTTGCTTTATCCAGCACGTAAAGAGGCAGATGCCAGTTGCCGGCCGCCAGCCCCAGCATTTTGCCCAGCTGCCCGCCGCCGAGTACGCCTAACTTGAAATCGGAATTGATGATCGCTTTGCTCGTAGTCATAGAAAGTCCTGTGTTAGCTTTGTGGGGCAAAGCTAGGAAATATTCTGGATACTGGATGCTGGATGCCTGATGCTTGATGCCTGGAATATTCCCTGGATAAGCCCCGCTAAGCCCCTTCCGACTTCCGCTTTCCGCTTTCCGACTTTGAGCTGGGTGCTGGGTGCTGGATGCCTGATGCTTGATGCCTGGAATATTCCCTGGATAAGCCCCGCTAAGCCCCTTCCGACTTCCGCTTTCCGCTTTCCGACTTTGAGCTGGGTGCTGGGTGCTGGATGCCTGGATAAGCCCCTTCCGGCTTCCGCTTTCCCACTTCGATTTGGGTGCTTAGCGAAGGAATTGCTGGGGTTTTGCTTAACCAGGTTTCGGCGTGCCCGCTGCCCACTGGGTACAGGATGCTCACAGTAGACAAATATGTATTATATTGGTTGCAAAAAATATAGCGATACTCGATATGCAAACAATTTTAATCAAGAACGCCCGGATCGTCAACCGGGGCGGTATTCAGGAAGGAGACATTTTTATTAAAAACGGCAGACTGGAAGCGATCGGCGCCCAGCTTGACCGGCAGGCGGATGTAGAGCTGGTAGCGGAGGGGCGTTATGTGTTGCCTGGCATCATTGACGATCAGGTACACTTTCGGGATCCCGGCCTGACGCACAAAGCGGATTTATATACGGAGCCGCGTGCAGCAGTAGCGGGTGGGGTGACCTCTTTTATGGAAATGCCGAATACCAAACCGCCGGCGCTGACCCAGAAGCTGCTGCAGGAGAAGTACGACCTGGCGGCAGCGGTTTCGCTGGCCAATTACTCGTTTTTTATGGGCGCCTCGAATGACAATATCGAGGAAGTACTGCGTACCGATTCCCGGCGGGTCTGTGGGGTAAAGGTGTTCATGGGATCCAGTACCGGCAATATGCTGGTCGATGACGAGAAAACTTTGGATGCGCTCTTTTCTAAAGTGCCTATGCTCATAGCAACCCACTGTGAAGACGAGGCCACCATCCGGGCGAATATGGCGGCCTACCGCGAAAAGTACGGGGAAGAGGTGCCTATAGAATATCATCCGGATATTCGCAGTGTAGAAGCTTGTTTGAAATCCTCCACGCTGGCGGTAGAACTGGCTAAAAAGTACAATACCCGCCTGCACATTCTGCACCTTTCCACCAAGGATGAATTGTCCCTTTTCCGCAACGACATTCCCTTACGGGAAAAGCGCATCACTTCGGAGCTCTGTGTGCACCATCTCTATTTCAACCGCTCGGATTACGACCGGCTGGGCACTCAGATCAAATGCAACCCGGCCATCAAGGGACGGGAACACCAGGAAGCCTTGCTGCCTGCGCTGCTCGACGACCGGCTCGACATCATCGCCACCGATCACGCACCGCACACCTGGGAAGAAAAGCAGGGCAATTACTTCGAGGCGCCTTCCGGGGTTCCCCTGGTGCAGCACTCGCTGAATGTCATGCTGGAGTTCTACCACCAGGGTAAAATCAGCCTGCCGCGCATTGTGGAGAAGATGTGCCACGCGCCGGCCGAGTGCTTCCGCATCGCGCAGCGCGGCTATCTCGACGAAGGCTACTGGGCCGATCTTTCCATCGTCGACCTGGATGAGGAGTGGACCGTCAGTAAAAACAACCTCTATTACAAATGCGGCTGGTCACCCTTCGAGGGCCATACTTTCCGAGGTAAGGTGGGAGCTACGGTTGTCAGCGGACACTTGGCCTATCGCGACGGTGAATTCTTCGAGGATAAAAAAGGAGAACGAATGGCTTTCGAAGGAATATGAGGGGACGTCGGAAAGCGGAAAGCGCTCGCCTTTGCTAAAGCTTCGGACTCCGAACGCCATAGTCGGTTGCGGCCGACGACTTCGGCGGATAAGGAAAAGCGGAAATAGGTAGTGCTGAGGCTGGAATCGTCTTTCGCTACTTCTTTCCAGTTATACGTGTTCAGGCTTTTTTCAGCCACTTGCGTTTGAGAAAGCGGTCGAGGAAGACGAGGCCGAGGTAGGCCAGGCTTACTGCGGCGAGTATGCTCAGCGTTTGCGGGGGTAGAGAAGCGAAAAGGTCGGAAAAGCGGTCGGCCCAGCGTGTAGCAGGACCTTGGCTCTGTGGAGCAGCCTGGCCGAGCGACTGAAAAACGATGACGAAATAGGCCAGGAACAGGGCGCCCAGACTGCCGAAAAATACTTTTATCCAGAGAGGGCGCACCAGGGGTTCGATGCTGCGCTGGTACAGTTCGGGTAAACGCTCCATGACGTTTTTGGCAAAGCGCAGAGACGGCTGTTCCAGCGGCTGTTCTTCCAGTTCCTGATCAAGTCGTTGCCGTTCCAGCAGGGCGGCGCGGAAAGCGGCGTCCTCTTTCTTTAGCTTTTCCACCCGCTCTTTCTCTTCCGGCGTACAGGCGCCGTCGAGGTATTTCCAGATGAGTTCATCGTGTGTAGTCATAGTAAATCTTCAATTTCCGATTGTAGTTGCCGGCTGAGTTGCTCCCGCAGCAGCTCACGTAACCGAAACAATTTTGTTTTCACATTGGTTACAGTCAGGCCGGTAATTTCGCTGACCTCCTTAACCGTGTGCTCTTTCAGGTAAAAAAGTGTGATAATGCTCGCATCCACCGGTTTCAGTTGCCGGATGGCTTCCGCTAATTGCTCCTGAATATCCTGCTGCTGCATATCCTCCACCGGGGTGCGCCGTACTTCATCTTCAATCTGCAAATAAGACTCGTCATCTTCGATTGAATAAGCCTGGGGATTTTTTCGCCGGGCAAAGTCGATCGCGGTCCGGTAGGCAATGGTGTACAGCCAGGTGCTGAACTTCGACTTTTGCTCGAAGGAGCCCAGCTGTTTGTACACCTTAAGGAAAACGTCTTGGGCGGCTTCTTCCGCCTCTTCCCGCGATCGCAGCACCCGGGAGGTAACGGTAAAGACGTAATTCTGGTAGCGTTCCACCAGCTGTTGAAAGGCGTGACGATCACCTTTCAGGACCTGTTGGACCATAATATTGTCTTCAACCATTCGACTGTGTACATTATCGGTTTCTTTGACGATGGAATATTCTCAGGGGTTACATGGGAAAAGGATATTCCCCAAAAAATATTTACCATTATTGTAACCCCTCGAAAAATATCGCCGTCAAAGACTCTGAAAATACACATTATTCAAATAAATGCACACTTAAATGGAATTCGCTGAAGAAGTTCTCATACCCATTGTAGCCATCATCAGCTTTTTTTCTTCTATCATCATCTTTATTTACATGTTCTTTACCTATCGGAGCCGTATCCGTATGGCGCTGATCGAACGTGATAAGGATGCTTCCATTTTCCGAAAGACACAGGACCAAAGTATATCGCTGCGCAACGGCATTGTCGCCGTGATGTCAGGAGTGGGACTCATCCTGGGCTACACACTGGAAATGGCCGGTTTTCCCGGATTCGTCGCCTACCTCGGCATGGTGCTTATTTTCGGGGGGCTGGGCCTGATCAGCTACTACTGGTATGTGAGCCGCCAATCCACCAACGAAGAACTGCTGTGAAGTTCTAATACCATTTGACTTTTTTGGCCCTCGACTCCAGAAAGGAGCCGGTGGGCTTTTTTGGTAAAAGCTTGAAGGATCAAGCACGCTTGCCGGCCCGTAATTCATAGGTGTATTCTCTTTTCGCCCAGGCTTCGCATGACCGGGTAAAATTTCTTATTTCTTATTTCAAATCCCCTCTTTTCTCCAGCATGCTGTACACTGCGATACCCGTCGCGACGGAGACATTCATAGAGGTCTTTACGCCTAACATGGGAATGTGAATGCATTGATCCGACAGAGCCAGGACTTGCTCCGAAACGCCGTGCTGTTCGTTACCGATGACCAGAACACAGGGGCCCTGAGCCGCCAACTGGTGGTAGGGAACACTTTGATTGGTGATTTCCAGTCCGATCAAAGTATGGTCTTTTTTTAACGCTTCCACTTCTTCTATATGCTTTAAGGCTGTGTAGGGGACGTATTCCAGCGTAGCCCGCGCAACCCTTTTTAATTTTTTTTGCTGGTCCGGATCAGGTAACTTATAGCCGTAAATACGCGACAAGCGAGCAGCGTCGGCGATGCGAAACAGGGCGCCGATGTTGCGGATATCCTTTACCCGGTCTAACAACAAGGATAAAGGGTGGCGGTGTTGTTGAATATACGAGAGATAGCTCTCGAAGTCGTTGCGTTCCTCCTGGAAGTGTAATTGTCGTCCCGGCATATGTGCAAGATACGGAAAGAGGGTGGAGCGCGAAGCTCGGCTTGGCAAAAATCTAAGAAAGAGAACCGAGCGTCACGGCAGTAGTGACCATTAAGCATAATAAACATTTATGAAAGGAGGCATTTTTTTTATTGCTATAGTACCGGAAGAACCGGTTCAGGAAGAAATTACGCTTTTTAAAAAGGAGGCGGCGACCAGGTTCAATAGCATGCACGCGCTTCGCTCCCCGCCGCACATCACGCTTTTCCCCCCTTTTAAGTGGCCCGGTTCTCAGGTCCTGGAACTGGAAAAGGCCTTGATACAATTCGCGAGGGGGGAAGCAGCTTTTGAGCTGAAATTGAAAAACTTCGATTGTTTCCGGCCCCGGGTAATTTTCATCGATGTTGAAAAAAACGATCAGCTGTCAAGGCTGCAGCAGGCGCTGGCGGAGCACCTGGCCGGAGCTATTGGACTGGAAAGCCGGGATAAGCGTCCCTATCATCCGCATATGACCATAGCTTTTAAGGACCTGAAGCCCTCCGTCTTTCCGCAAGCCTGGGAATATTTCCGGCAGCAGGAGTACGAGCGGCAATTCCCGGTGGAAGATATTGTCCTGCTTCGTCACAACGGCAAGTTGTGGGAGGTGAAGCGCAGGTATGAGCTGGGTGCTGGATGCTAGATATTGGATGCCTGGATGCCTGGATGCCTGGCGCTAGCCAGGAATATTCCCTGGATAAGCCCCGCTAAGCCCCTTCCGACTTCTCGGAGCGAAGCGAAGAGCCGTATGGCCCACTTCGATTTGGATGCTCGGGCCTTGCGAATCAGCGGGCATGGGTATGCCTGACTGGCCACGTTCCGGGCGGTCGCGTCGCGAACAGCTGGCTTTATCCGGCGAAAGCCCTGCTGAGCAGCGAACCGCCAATAGCGAATAGCCGCCCAGCTTTACTCTTGCCATGTCAAGCCGGCTAAATCTGGGGACCGGCTGCTTCCTCCTCCTCACTGCCACTGTCTTGACGATCAAATTGTGTTAAAAATTATATGAATAAAATTATAATAGGTACTTTTGCGTTGAACCTAATGATTCATGGCTTCTGCGCAGAAGCCATGAATAAACCGGATTAAAGCAACAACTGCAAAAGCAGTTTCCGAAAATCTTTTCTACACAATGCCGGTTCCCGGGCACGAAGCCGGTTTTTTTACCGCTCAGCGGACGCTGGTATACTTAAAAACCGGGCGGATCGTTTTAAGAAATAATCTACTGGGGGGAGGTTATTCACTTAATCAGATACATGTTTCACCGGCCTGGCCAAAGAGCCTCTCCGGTGGCAGGGATTAATGATTAACACCCATTAAGATTTATGCGGCTACCCATTTTACATTTACTTCTTATACTCATCGGACTCGAGGCATCGGCTCAGCAGGTATTTCCCGTCAAGGTAGACAAGCGCTGGGGGCTGATTGATGCGGAGGGCAGCATAGTGCTTTCTCCCGAATACGAGGCGATTGGAGAATTTAAGCGTTTCGGCTATGCGGTCATGCAGCGAAATGGCGGGGTAGGATTGCTGGATAAGGGTGGCCGGGAGCTTGTCCGCCCCCGTTATGAGGATCTAAAAGTACTCGATTCGACGCTGATCGCCGTCCGGGAACGGGGAGAGTGGATGGTCATCGATTTGGAGGGACGCATGGTGCTGGACAGGGGATACGAGCGGGTACAGGTATGGAATAACCGCTATCTGACGTATCGCCGCAATGGAAAATGGGGGATAGTGGACCGTGGGGGGCGCGAGTTGGCGCCGGCCCGGTATGACGAGATCGCTCTGGAAAAGCAACGGTATTTTCTAACGCGGCAGGGAAAATTGCTCGGCTTATTAAGCCCGGAGGGTGAAGAAATTCTGTCTAATGTCGCCGTAGAGATAAATATATTGAGCGACAGTCTATTCTTTTTTCGCAAGGGGAGTTTGTGGGGAGCAGTAGATCGCAATGGGCGGCAACTTATTCCACCCGAATATGACTCCTATACCAAGGTGAGCGACAACTTCATCAAATTGGTGACCGAGGGGCGTTTTTCATTGTATTCCACTTCTTGCAAACGGGTTATTGCAGAGGAGGGGTACGAGGATTTTTACGCATTTTCCCCTCGTTATGTGATGGTGAAGTCGGACTGGCAGCTGGGACTGCTCGACTGGTGCGGTCAGGTCATTCTATCTCCCCGCTACTCCGAGATTCAGATGTATGAAGGTCGCGCATTCCGCGTCAATTTTCAGGGCAAGTGGGGCGTAGTCGGAGCCGGTGATCAGGAACTCATTCCCTTTCACTACGATTATATCGCTCCGCTGCGCGGTAAAGTGTGCCTGGTCAAACTGGGGCGTACTTTCGGGATAGTCAATTATGCCGGCGAACAGATAGTCGATTCAATATACGACCGGATCGAATTAGAGGATCATTTGGCGAAAGCCTTCCGCACCGATGACAGCGGGCAGGAATCCCTGGATCTTTTTCACTTCGATGCGGAGGGACGAGTCAGCGATAACAGTCAGTTTGCTCAGCATTTCCAAATACGCATCGCCGGCAACCCGGCGCCGGGGGAGCGTTCGGCAGAGCAGGAGAATGCCTATCTGCTGGAAGACTTCGAATGGTTCTACTCTCCGGAAGCCGATCGCTGGGGGCTTCGCCGTCTACAGGACGGGAGCACCCAGATCGAGCCCGTTTTTCATTTTGTTCAGACGGAGCGGGAACTGGGGCTGACGCTGGTGGGTATTCAGAAGAACGAGCGTTACGAATTTGAAAGAACCACTTTCCGTTTTGATATGGCCTACGGGTTGGTTCAAAACGATGTTGGGTTACTGGTGACCGAGTTGGAATACTGGGATATTCGCCTCGATGATTTCCGGAAAGGTCAGCGGCTGGCGCGCTGTGTTTTCTCTAACGGCCGCCACGGCCTGATCGACCAGATCGGGCGGGTACAGCGCCGCGATTTTGCCTTTATCGGCGAGTTTAGGGAAGGTGTCGCCCGCATGAGCCTGCAAGGACGCCTTTCGGGGAGTATGAAAAACGACTACGGGCTGCAACCGCTGCAGGCATATCTGGCGGGGCTGCGCGCCCGGGCCTATATGATTGATTATACTCAATATGATCAGCTTTTCCAGACGGAGGCGGAGCTCACCTGTGAAAACTGTTTGTGGGGCTATCTGGATACCTCCGGCCAGGTAGTCGTCAATCCTCGCTATTCCTTTGCCCGCGATTTTGTCAATGAGGTGGGTATCGTGGAGTGTAATGGAAAATGGGGCATGGTTAATCAGCGGGGCGCAGAGCTCATTCCCTGTCGCTACGACGGCATTCAGTTTTTGGAGCATACCGATAACCGGATTGTTCAGGTGTATATCAAAGAGCCTAAGTACGGCCTGATCGATACCCTTGGACAGATTGCGGTCAATGCCGTTTATGACGAGATCGGATCCTTCAGCGAGGGGCGCCTTTCGGTGCAACGCAACGGTATGTGGGGCTTTGTGGACCGGAACGGGCTGGAAGTGATCCCCTGCCGCTTCCGGGAGGTACGAAATTTCAGCGAGGGGCTGTCAGCTGTCAAGCTGGGGAATAACTGGGGGTTCATTGATAAACAGGGCAATGTTGAAATCGATTTTAAATACCTGCGGGCGGGCAATTTTCAAAACGGACTGGCCTGGGTATACACTAATGAAGGCGCGGGGTACGTCAACGCTTCGGAGGAATTTATCATTCCACCCGGATTCGATCGCGCCCATGATTTTCACAAAGGGGTAGCCCGCGTGATGGTCGACAATAAATACGGGCTGATCGATATGCAGGGAGGCTGGATACAACGCCCCCGCTATACCGATATAACTCCTTTCGACAGGCACGACCTGGCTATCGTCACCTACGGTAACAACAGCATCCGCTACGGCCTCATCAACCTGCAAGGAAATATGATCACCGGTTCGGCTTACCGGGAAATCGGCCCCTTCAGCGAAGGGCTGGCGCCGGTGAAAGATCGTAACGCCTACGGCTTTATCGATACGACCGGCAGGCTGGTGATCCCCTGTGCGTATTCCAAAGTTTCTAGATTTTCGGAGGGGCGGGCAGCCGTTCAACAGAATGGTGCCTGTGGATATATTAACAAGGCGGGGGAGGGCATCGTCGACTTCACCTTCACCAAATGCCTCGATTACGATGGTGGCAAGGCGGTCGTGTACCGGGGTATCCGGCGGGCAGGGCTGGTGGACACGGACGGGAATATCGTCCTGGAACCCAGCGTCGATCGGCTGCTGACTTTCCAGGAGGGTCGCGGCCTGGTGCGCGATGACCATTACCGTTTCTACTACATTACCGAACAGGCGGATCTGTACGATGGTTACTACCAACGCGCCAGTGCTTTCCAGCACGGGGTGGCCGTGGTGCAGGTCGATGAAAAATGGGGGGTGATCAATCAACGGGGTATCGAAATCATTCCGCCCAAATACGACCGCATCGAATCCTTCGAAAACGGCTACGCCAAAGTGCGCATTCAGGGTTTCAGCGGCCTGAGTAACCTCAAGGGGGAACTCATCGTGCAGCCTAACTACGAGTATATCTCCTATGCCGGCGAAGGGCTGTTCCGGGTAGAGCAGGGCGACCGGATCGGCTACTTCGACGCCGACGGAGAGTGGGTGTGGGGGCTGAGTAAGTAAGCATACCTTACGGGTTTAGCGCCAAGCTTTACCATTTAAGGAAGTTTAGAAGACTTGCCCGACCACACTTGGGTGGGTTAGCGCGACGCCCTTCCCAGGAACCTCCGGGTCGGGACTAAGAGGCTGTTTCATTTAAGTGTTCAGAATTTATTATAGGTTATTTTTTTTGTCAGGCGAAGCTCCCCGACCCTTTGGGTACGGGGCAGGCTTTTTTGAGCTTCATAGCCTTAGCTATGGAGCTCAAAAAAGCTGAAGCATGACGGAAAAAGAGGCATAAGAAAACTGAAGAATTAGGTGAAACAGCCCCTAAATACATACTTCAAGCCCATCGGTCACTCAGAATTCCTTTAGCCTATCGTACACCATATCCACCGGCAGTCCCATAATATTGGCGTAGGTGCCTTCGATTTTCGATATTTTGCAAAGACCGATCCATTCCTGTATGGCGTAGGCGCCCGCCTTGTCGTAGGGCTGGAAGTGATCGATGTAGTAGGTGATCTCTTCTTCGCTCAGTGCTTCAAAATAGACGACGGATTCTCCGGCGAACAGCAGCTCTTTTTTGCTGGAGCGCAGGCAGACACCGGTGATCACACGGTGCCGGTTGCCCGAGAGGCGGCGCAGAATACGGGCGGCATCTTCGCGGTCGGTGGGCTTGCCGAAAATTTCATCGTCCAGTAATACGATACTGTCGGCTGTGAGCAGGATGTCTCCTTCCGATTCCAGAAACTCCAGCATGGCCAGCGCCTTTTTTTGCGCCAGAAAGGTGGCGACTTCCTCCGGGGGGAGGCTGTCCGGGTAGCTCTCTTCCACATCTTTGGTGCGTATGACAAAGGAAAAGCCGGCTTCGCGCAGCAAGTGGGCGCGACGGGGAGATTTGGAACCGAGAATGAGGTGTTTATTGGAAAACCACATGATTGGGAGTATAAAATAAGAAATAAGAAAATTCGGGCCATGCTGATAAAATTCTCTGGCTTTGCGGAGCATGGGCGTGTACCGGGTCAAAGACGGATAAACAATAATAATAAAATGCCGGTAAGAATAATAAACTTGGCGATTTGGCTAATCTGGTGGTAGGCTTTTTCCGATTTGGCCCGGTGCAGGGCGCCTATGGAAAAAAGCAGGGGAGCGCCGATGCAAATGCTCATATATGTGAGGGCGGGAAAACCAAATTGCTTGTGGTGGAGATAACCGTAAGCGCCTAAAAAGATCAGGAGCAGAAAACCGAAGAACAAAGCCAGTCGTTTGCTGCGTTGTTCCCCCCAAATGACAGGCAAGGTCCGGCAGTTCAGTGCTTTGTCGCCTTTGACGTCTTCCAGGTCTTTGATCAGTTCGCGATAAGCGGTGGCCAGGAAGGCGAAGACCAGGAACCAGAGAAAAACCGACCAGGCCTTCAGCTGTGTGTCCGCTGCTTTCCGGGCAAGTATTTCCAGGGCAGGCCATTCGGCCAGCCAGAGGACGGCGCCGGCGCCGGCGCAATACAGCGCGATAACCAGGTTTCCTGTCAGCGGGCGCTTCTTAAGGTTGGCGTTGTAAAGATGCAGCCCTAACACGGCGAACGGAAAAAGAAACAGCAAGTAGGGCCGTTCCACGTGAAAGGCGAGATAAACCGCCAGCAAAAAGCCGGTTATTCCGAAGAAGGCCGCCAGCCGGTAAGCGGAGGTGAAAGAAATTTTGCGTTGCAGCACCACCCGTTCAGGCCGGTTCAACAGATCGATGTCATAGTCGAAGATGTCATTGAATATGTTGCCGACCGCGGTGATCAGGACGGTTGCGAAAACAAACAGGGCGAAGTGCCGGTGATCAAAGACCGGAAGTATGCCTTCGGAAAGCAGGGCCGGGCGGAGCAGTTGGTAGTACAGCAAATACTGCGTCAGCACGACGATCAGCAGGTTGGGAAAGCGCAGGAGTCGGAGAAAGGCCATGGGGAAAAGTAAGGAAAAGTGAAGAGGGAAGTCATCAAGGTCATGTTTTCCATTCAACGAGTTCTTCGACAATTTCGGGAACGCCCCGGCCTGCTTTTTCCGCGACAACGCGCAGGTTATCCATGCGGCTGAGTTCGTAATTGATGGAGGGCTTGGGGTCGATGTAGAAAATGGGGCGGTCGAAGGGGGCGTAGCCGACGAGGCCGGCGGCGGGGTATACCTGCATGGAGGTGCCGATGATCATAACGGCGTCGGCATCGCTGATGGTGAGAGCGGCCTGTTCCAGCATGGGCACCATTTCGCCGAACCAGACGATATGCGGGCGCAGCTGGCTGCCCAGCTCGCAGGTATCGCCGAGTTGGATATCACCGGGGCAATCATAAACCAAGCTTTCATCGGCGGAGCTACGCGATTTGACCAGCTCGCCGTGCAGGTGGATCACCTGTGAGCTGCCGGCGCGCTCGTGCAGGTCATCGACGTTTTGCGTGATGACTCTAACATCGAAGTGTTCCTCCAGGGTTACCAGTGCCTGGTGGGCCGGGTTGGGGGTGACTTCGCGAAGCTGCGCCCGCCGCTTATTGTAAAAATCGAGGACCAGTACGGGATCTTCCTGCCATCCCTGAAGGGAAGCCACCTTCATAACATCGTGCCCTTCCCAGAGGCCTCCCGCATCCCGGAAGGTTTTGATTCCGCTTTCGGCGCTTACGCCGGCGCCGGTGAGTACAACTACTTTTTTCATGATTCCAAGTTTGTATACCGCATGATGATTCGCTCGAACCAGGAGGCCGGCAGCAGGCTTTTGAGCTTTGTCGAAAGGCGCTGTACCGGCTTGCCGATCAGATAAGCTTTGCGAAGGTTTTTCGTTTCAATAATGACTTCCAGTTGCCGGGCTACTTCTTCCGCAGGCATCCCCTTACTGACCTCTGCTCCCGCCGCTTCTACGACCCGCCGGTAACTGGAACCGTAGACCGGATCGCCGCCCGGGTCATAATCGCCGATCCAGTGGCTTTTGATGGGGGTCTGCATATCGCCGGCCCGGATAGTAGCCACCTGGATGCCGAAGGGCTTGACCTCCATGCGCAGCGTTTCCGAGAACATATCGAGAGCGGCCTTGCTGGCGCTGTATGCACCGCGGTAGGGAAGTCCAACGACGCTGCCGATGGAGCTGATATTGATGATTTTGCCGCTGCCGTTTTCCCGCATGTAAGGCAACACCGCCTGGCTGAGATGCATGGCGCCGAAGAGGTTCGTATCGAACATTTGCCGGGCGCTTTCCAGGCTTACCTTTTCCCATGGCGCACCCATTCCCACACCGGCATTGTTGACCAGTACGTCGATGCGTCCTTCCCGCTTGATGAGCTCTTGAACGGCCCGGTCAATACTTTCCGGATCGGTAATGTCTAGTGATAACATCGGATAGAGGGTGGATTGTTCCGACGCCTGCCGGCTGGTGCCGTATACCCGGTGCTTGCTTTTCAGCAAACGCTCGCAGAGCGATTTTCCAAGTCCGGAGGAAGCGCCGGTGACTAATATGACTTTCGCCATGCCAATTTACAATTTTCTCTAAAAGGACCAAAGTTGCGAATTCGGAACGGAATTGCCAAATAGGGGGATTCATGGTTTTTGAGACGTTTACGAAACCTCAAAGTTTTCGTAAACGTAATTATCCTTTTTTCACTTCTTGAAAAGCCTTCCCCAGAAACTGCACCAGGTCGCCGGCTACCAGGGCTTCCTCGCCCAGCTCTCCGGCGGCCAGGTCGCCGGCCAGGCCGTGGAGGAAGACGCCGAGCAAACAGGCGTCGCGTCCGTCGTAACCTTGGGCGCGCAGACCGGTGATGATGCCGGTGAGCACGTCGCCCGTACCGCCGGTGCCCATACCGGGGTTGCCCGTGGAGTTAAAGTAAGTAGTTCCATCGGGGCAGGCGATGCAGGTGTGGGCGCGCTTCAGAACGATGTAGATGCCTAGTTTTTGCGCCATTTCGCGTTGGCGTTCGTGCTCTTCGAAGTCGTTGTCGGTTTTGCCGAAAAGGCGTTCGAATTCCTTGGGATGCGGCGTAACGATGCTTCCTTTGGGAATCAGGTCGAAGGCATCTTTTTGCCGGCCGAGGATGTTGATGCCGTCGGCGTCGATGACCAGCGGGGGCTCGCTTTTTTCAAGCAATTTACGTAGTGTCTTTACAGTCTTTTTACGCTGCCCGATACCGCAGCCGACCCCGATAGCCGCGTAGCGATCCAGATCGGGAACTTCTGAGATGATCGATTTGTCGTCGTCGATACTGACCATGGCTTCCGGGACGGCGGTCTGCAGGATGTCGTAGGCGCATTCCGGGCCGTGGACGGTGACCAGCCCCACGCCGCTGCGCAGGCAGGCCCGGGCGGAGAGAACGGAGGCCCCAACGGAGCCGCGGCTGCCCATCATCAGCAGGGCGTGGCCGTAGGTGCCTTTGTGATCGTAGCGCCCGCGCCGATGTAAGAGGGGGCGCACCGCATCCGTATCGAGGTAGTGGTGAACGGTTTCGGTTGTTTCAATAAAAGACTGATCCAGGCCGATGCTGCGCACCTCCCACTGGCCGATGCGATGGTAATTCTCGGGAAAAAAGAAGGCCAGCTTAGGCATCTGGAAACTGAGCGTATAATCGGCTTGAAAGCTCGTACTGCCGGTATGCCGGTCGGCAAAAACGCCGCTGGGGATATCGATGGCCACCCTGGTTCCGGATTGCTGGTTGAGGTGCTCGAGTAGTTCTGCCCAGTAGCCTTCCACGGGACGGTTGAGGCCGGAGCCGAAGACGGCGTCGATGATGACGGCATTGCCGGGAAGTTCCGGAAAATTATCACCTTTTTCGATCGTATGCAGCGGAACGGCGTCCCTTTTGGGCAAACGGTCGAGGTTGATATCAAAATCTTCGGAGGTTTTGTCGCTGATTTTGACCCAGAAGACGGATACCTCGTAGAAGCGCTGGTGAAGCATGCGGGCTGCGGCCAGTCCGTCACCGCCGTTGTTGCCGATCCCGCAGAAGATGACCACGGGGCGGCTCACATCGGGAAAACGGTGGGTGAACCAGTCGGTGAAGGTCGCGGAGGCGCGTTCCATCAGGTCGATAGAGGGGATGGGCTCGTGCTCGATGGTGTGCTGGTCGAGTTGCTGGGTTTGGGAGGCGCTGAATATTTTCATAATTCCATTGAAGTTGTAGGTACACTTGAGAAACGCCCCTGCCGGTGGGATGTTTTCTCCTGCCGGGATTGATAGTGCAAAGCGAACAGCGTCAGTAATTTGCTGTTGAGAAGATAAATGCCGGTGGGGACATTTTTTACTAGAACTGGCTATAAAATGAATGCTTTTTTCCAAAAAACAGGACTGATACTTCCACTTATTTTAATTTTCACAGGATTACCTGATACCTTCGCACAGGCGCCTAAAAATAAGGATGACGCGCCCATCGTCAATGTAGGCGGAGCGCTCCGCTTTAATTACAACCTCTCTTCCTGGAAAACGGGGCAGAAGAAGCGGGGCGGCGATTTCGGCTTCGATGTATTTCGCATCAATGCGGAAGCAACCTGGCGCCGGCTGTCGCTGAATGCGGAGTACCGGCTGTATAGTTCCGGCTTTGGGGGAGGAATTCTCAAACACGGTTGGATTACCTATGATATCAATCCGGTTTCAGAAGTGCAGGTGGGGCTGAGCCAGGTGCCCTTCGGCATACGCCCCTACAGTTCCAACAGCTGGTTTTTTACTTTCCCTTATTATATCGGATTCGAGGATGACCACGACATGGGTGTGAAGTACGTTTACCGGAAGGAGAACCTGGAGTTTGACCTGGCCTATTACCACAGTGCCGAAGACCTGGTATTTTCCGACCGCTCTCCCAGCGCCAACCGCTATTCCTACGACATTACCGGTCCGAATAAAGAGAACCAGACCTTCAACGGGCAATTTGTCATTCCTTTCGGCGAACAGCAGTATCACCGGATCGGTGCTTCCGGCATGTGGGGAAGATTGTATAATATTGAATCGGAAGAGCAGGGCGACCGGCATGCGCTGGCCCTTCATTACCAGTACAAACCGGCAAAATATTTAAACCTTAAAATCCAGGCGCTTACCTATGATTTCCGGCCGGTCTATCCGGAGGGTGATGAATTGCCTTTTTTGATAATGGGCGCTTACGGCGCCAATTACCAGGTAGCACTGGGTGGGGAGGTATACTCTCTGGCCGTCAGTTACGAACTGCCGGTGGATTTCGGGCCGATTACCCAACTGACTTTTTACGAAGATTATGCCTTTTTTGACAAGCGGAATCCCGACTTTGAGGACACGCACATGAACGTGGTCGGTATGATGGTGACGGCCGGACAGGTGTATACCTACTTCGACTATGCGGCGGGATACAACCATCCCTGGCTGGGACCGGTATGGACCACCGCGCTTTCCACCGGCAATCAGGAGGATGATACGCAGTGGAGTGCCCGGTTTAATGTGAATATCGGGTATTATTTTTGATGGATGCTGGATGTCCACCAGATATCTTGTTTAAATTTTCCTATCCAAAATTAAAAACAAGCTTGATGCAAAACGACGTATTTCGCGATCTGCTGGTGGTGGAGCTGGCCAGTGTGCTGGCCGGGCCGGCGGTGGGCATGTTCTTCGCTGAACTGGGTGCGCGGGTGATTAAAATTGAAAATGCCCGCACCGGCGGCGATGTGACACGGCGCTGGAAAGTGCCGGAAGAGAATCCGGAGGCGCCCGATTCCGCCTACTATCAAAGCGTTAACTGGGGAAAAGAAATACGCCTGCTCGACTTGACTACGGAACCGGCAAAAGAAGAGGTGCACCGGTTGGTGGAAAAGGCGGACATTGTGATCAGCAATTTCAAGTCGCGTTCCGCCCAGCGGATGGGGATGGACTATGAAACGCTTTCCGAAATCAATCCACAGCTGATTTATGCCCATTTGTCTGCCTTCGGAGAAGAAGAGGAGCGCTCTGCCTTCGACGTGGTGCTGCAGGCGGAATCGGGTTTTATGTATATGACGGGAGAACCGGGGCGCGAGCCCGTCCGCATGCCGGTAGCTTTAATTGATATACTGGCGGCGCACCAGCTGAAGGAAGGCATTCTGCTCGCCCTGCTGCAGCGGGAGCGAGCCGGTAAAGGCAGTTATGTCAGCACCTCGCTCTTTGAATCCGCGCTGGCTTCCCTGGCGAATCAGGCCACCAACTGGCTCATCGCCGGTCATATTCCGCAGCGCCGCGGCAGTCAGCATCCGAATATTGCGCCTTACGGCGATATTTTTTATACGAAAGATCAAAAGCAGGTAGTTGTTGCGGTAGGTACGGAAAAGCAATTCCAACAATTGTGCATCGCCCTGGATTTACCCCATCTTATAGAGGAGGAGCGCTTTCGCAACAATGCCTTACGCGTGCAGCAGCGCGAGGATCTGCTAGATGCCCTGCGCCCCGGATTTCAGTCGATGGACCGGGATGAGCTGATGTCATTACTGAAAAAACATGGCGTGCCGGCCGGTAGTATTCGCGATATGCAGGAAGTCTTTGAACAGCCGGCAGCCCGGCAGATGCTGCTGGAGAACCAGCGCCCGGAGGGCGAAACCGCCAGGAGGGTGCGTACGGCGGCCTTTAACCTGAAAAGCCGGAAAGGCAATTGAAGAAAAAAGCTAAAATATAGTTGGCCGAAATAATAGGAACTCCACTTTCCCGTTTGAATCTTATGTAAGCCGCCTAATTCCAACGCTACAACCGATTGAACCCAATTGCTATGCGACCTTTCCCATGGATAGCTCTTCTGATTATGTCTGCCCTTCCCTTACTGGGAAAAGCACAGGTTTACATCGGTCTCGGCGGGGGAGGAGGCATCCCCAACGAGGTGCTCTTCCGGGCGGCGGTTCCCCTGGAAATAACCCTGCAGGAAAATATTTCGATCCAGACGGGCACGGCTTTCGTGCAGCGGGAAAACACGGAAGTACTGGTCAATTTATCCCGCAGTCGCAATTACCTTCGCCCGGTGATCAACTACCTGGAATTGCCCGTACTCCTCAAAATGAACCTTCCCTTCGAAATCTTTGACTTCTACGGCTTTATCGGCCCGAAAGTGGCTTACGGCGTACAGCTTAACTCCACTTACCGGGAAGACAACCGGCTGTTTCAGGAACACCTGAATTTCAAGGAATCAAATATCTCCCGCTTCGACGCCGGACTATCGCTCGGGGTGGGCATAGAGAAAAAAATAAGCCGGGGTAACAAGCTGTTCATCGACTTTCGCCATTACCTCGGCTTTTTTAATATCAATACCCTGGAAGGGGAGAAAATCTTCAACGGCGGAAAGGCCTTCACGATCGGGTTTATGATCGCTTTGTGAGTATTTAACTTCGAAAAATATCCGTTAGGGGAAGTTTAGAAGTTTAGTCACCGCTCCTTCGGAGCTGTTGGTTTGGGAGTTTAGAAGATCTGAAAACGAGCTTCCCGTTTTCAGATCTTCTAAACTCCCAAACAGCGAGCCCGACCGGACGGTCCGTAGGAAGGGAAAAGTGTTAAACTTCTAAACTTTGTCGGCACAAGAGTGGGGCTAAATACCTGCTTCGTTTCGTACGAAGTATCCGGGCCTTCCGCCTTCCGCCTTCCGACTCACTTCTTCGGTGGCTGCGACGGCCGCACCTCGATCTTGCTCGGCAGCGTCCGCGCCGGTTGCCGCAGCAGGTCGACGACCATCTGGCCCAGGTCTTCGGGCTGAATCTTCCAGGCGTCCTTTTCGTTAGGTTCGTGATCGTTGAAATGCGAGGTGACCGATCCCGGCATGATTGTCGTGACTTTGACACCGTCGTGGCGCAGGTCGAGCATCACGGCCTGGGTGAAGCCGACCAGTCCGAACTTGCTGGCGTTGTAAGCGGCGCCGGAAGGAAAGAAATTCGTACCAGCCAGCGAGGCGATGGTGATCAGATACCCACTAGATTTTTTGAGTGGTTCCACACCGGCCTTGACGCTGTTGAACACCCCGGTCAGGTTGGTGTCGATGGTCGCGTGCCAGTCTTCCGGGCTCATCTCGTCGATGGCGGCGAAGCGGCCGACGCCGGCGTTGGCGATGAGCACGTCCAGCTGCCCCCATTCGTCGAGTACCTTTTTGACCACGTGCTGCTCATCTTCAAGCTTGCGCACGTCCGATTGTATGCCGATGGCCTTTCCGGGCCCGGTGTCGGTCAGGCGGCGGGCGGCCTCCTGCACCTCGTCCTCATGCCGGCTGGTGACGGCTACTTTGATTCCTTCTTTGACCAGCGCCTCAGCAATGCCGTAGCCGATACCTTTGCTGCCGCCGGTGATGATTGCGGTTTTTCCTTTCATGTTTTTCATATTTATGGAAACGCGGAGAGCGGGGAGAGGTTCAGTCGGCGGCCGGGAGAACCTCGGTATGAAAAATTAGAAATGGGAAATCAGAAATCGTAAAGCTTACCTGGCCAGGGGCAACTATTAGGAGATACATAACTATATATTTGCACACTGGGGCGCAAAGACAGGGGGTCGGGGGATTGAATTCCCTGAAATCGAGTGGAGCTTCGCAGAGAGAAAACGCCTTGCGTTTTCCCTGCCTAAATCGGCATGCCGGCTTAGCGCACTCCGCGTTTTTGGGTGCGGCCTTCTTTTAGTACTGCTGAACGAATGGCTTCGCGATTTGTAGGCTTTTCGCGTGCGCGAAAAGACGCTTTTGGGTCCCACGCAGAGGCGCAAAGGGCGCAAAGACAGGGGGTCGGGGGATTAAATTCCCTGAAATCGAGTGGAGCCTAGTAAAGAGAAAACGCCTTGCGTTTTTCTCAGCGCAAAATGTACGATCAGCTCCACCGCATCAAGGAAATGCAGCTGTGGACCGGCGTCGATCTGGTCAATTACCAGTGGCCATCTGTGGCCACTCCTCAGACGGATTACCAAACGACTTTTTCTTACGACCCCAACGGCAACATTACCAGTCTGGTGCGGTATGGAGATAATGTGTTGATGGACCAACTCAGTTACAATTATACTTCCGGCAAGAACTTGCTTACCTCGGTCAGCGATGCGGTCGCCTCCGGCGCCTATACTCAAGACCTGGACAACCAGGGCGCCAACAACTACACCTACGACGGCGCAGGAAACCTCGTCGCTGACGCGCAGGCGGGCACGGCGATCACCTGGACGGCCTACGGCAAGGTGCAAGACCTGGAGCGCACGAGCGGCGGCACGCGCTTCGGCTACGATCCGGTGCAGAACCGGTTACTCAAGGAACTGGCCGCAGGTTCGGTTACTACCCAGACTTATTATATTTGTGATGCAGCCTCCCAAATTGGTATTGAAAATTTAGTTCCGGGAAAGATTTAAAACCAGGAGGCCCTGGGAAAGGGCCTCCTGGTGAGACACGGCTTATCCCAAAACCACGATTAAATTTTTCAACGATAATAAGGGGTAAGCTTGCTGCGTGTCTCCTCTCCCTTTGAGGGAGGCCGGGAGGGGCTACAGCCTGGGGTACAATGGTACTCCGGCTCCTCTACTCCGGCTACGCCATTTTTCGACAGCACCATGTATGTGGGCTGGAAGCGGTACGAGATTACCAATCACCTCGGGAACGTGCTGGCGGTGGTTTCCGACCGTCGGCACTCCATCGACAACAACAGCGACGGCGAAGCGGATTACTACGAGCCGGCAATTCTGAGTGCAACCGACTATTATCCATTCGGGCTTGAAATGCCGGGAAGGAGCTATTCGCTGAATGCTTACCGCTATGGCTTCAGAGGAAAATTGGGTGGAGGAAAAAGTCCCGCAGCAGCTAATGCTTCCCGTTCTTCAAGGCGGTTAGAGGTATTGAGCTGAAAAATCTTGACCGTCGCCTTGCCAATATCCGTTATTGGGACGATCAATGCTCCTGAAGCTTCGAAATGATCCCCCCAATTATCGATTCGTGGATTGAAAAAGCGAACCAGGTTTCTTTCGGGAAGGAGGAATGTTCCGATGTCCGTTCCTTTGTTATTGTTACAGATGGCACAAGCCCAGGCTAGTGCTCTGTCCCAGAAGTTCTTTCGAGGAATTCAGCGGCTGTTTTGGTGCTGAGCGAGGCGCTCATGACGCGCATAGCTGGAGCTACGTAAGGAATGAGCAACGAAGCCCAGCGCCAAAAGAGACCAGAATTACCGACAGTTACTTTTGGGACAGAGCACTAGTACACCGTGTACTAAATTTTTCAACATTTTGAAGGGCTCTTTTTCCCTCACTCTTCGTTCCGTGCTCGCCTTCGTAGCTTAGGCTACGAGGCTCCGCAGCGCCTCGATTGAGGAAAAAATCCCCTCTTCAAAATGCTAACTAACTTAATACACAGTGTACTAGGTTGTCGGTTCCACTGGAACCACCATGCTTAAGCGAAATGATGTGATCGATTTCGAAACCAATGGATGAGAATAATTCAGGAATTCGGCAATATTCACAGCATTGCAAGGCCCTATCCATTACAAATTGCCGATCTTTTTGGGAAATATATCGGCTCATGAATGCAATAGCTGGTAGGCCCGGATTTTGGCAAGGCGCATCAGATGCTCAAGCAGAAAGTAATGATCGAGTTCCGCCTGTTCTTTCTCCGACAGTTTGCCACTCTTTGATTTATCGATCAAGTCAAAAACTCTTCGCTTAGTCTCTTCCGAGGCCTTGAAGTGTGCTGATTACCCATAAGTCGGTTTGGGGCTACTTCTACGGTTCATCTGTTCGTCGGTTCTACTGTTTTGCGGTTTTGAATGTTAATAAGAAGGTAAAAAACTGTTTTATACTCGATGTAAATTGGTTTGTCCATATGAAGAATTTTCAAAAAGAAACATACTCTTAGTAAAGTAATCCAAAAAGATAAATTGGAATTTTTCGTCCTACGGCGTAATCGAGATCATCGGCGACAATATACGCATCGGAGCGTCCCTCGAGCTGTTTTCCGCCTTTACCTTTTCCGCCGACTTCCAGTAGATACTTTTGGTCGACCAGAAAATCACCGCTTAGCGGATACTGAACTTGGTGACCCGCCTTTAATTGATTCAAGACAAAGGTTTCCCGGATGGCGCCGGTATCCGGCCGGTCAGGATTATAGGTGTAAATCAGGTTGGGGTTTTCGAGGTAAATCTTCTCCGGTTTTTGAAGCGCCGTTATGCCTTTCCGGTTAGTACGCAAGAGCGTCAGGATGTCGGCCTGTTCGAGATAAGCCAGGTATTGCAGGAGTGTGTTTCTTGCGATGCCGATTCGTTCACTGAGTTTAGTTACATTCGGTTTGAAGGGGGGAGAAGTGGCAATAGCGAACAATAAGCGGTAAATGCTTCGGATATTATGAATATCAATGTTTTGCAAAAGTGGAAAATCTGTCTCGATGACTGTTTGTACCGTGTTCTCCAACCGGTCAAAGTACCACTGGTTCCCTTCGGTAAAAAAAGGGTAATAACCGGATTCGAGGTATTTCTTGAATAATGGAAAAGGTTGGAATTCTTCAGGTAGGTTGCTAATGATGTCGTTTGGACTGGATAGCAAGCTTTCGAGCCCGACTTTTTCCAGCGTAATATTGTGGTTTAATTGAAGGTATTGCCGGAAGGATAATCCTTGAAGATGAAAAATAATGGCCCGGCGACTTAAATCCGCATTCGCTTTTCGTATTTCCAGCATGGACGAGCCCGTGAAAACGATTTTTAAATCAGGATAGGTGTCATAAATGTTTTTAACTTCTATTGCCCAATCGGGATATTTATGTACTTCATCCAGGTACAGGTATTTGCCTCCGTATCGCTGAAAATCTTCTACGAACTCGATCAGCCGGTTTTCTGTGAAGTAAATGTCATCGAGCGATAAGTAAATGGCTTCTTCGTTCAATCCGTGATGAAGCCGTAAGTGCTGTAAAAGAATTGTAGTTTTTCCTACGCCTCTGGCTCCTTTTATGCCCATCAATCTCGGGGCATCTTGTAACCACCGGATTTCATTTCTTTGAAAGTCCAATCTGATCCGGGATATTTTTTCATTTGAGCGGAGACGGATTTTTTCCATTTTTGTTTTTTACGAAAAACAAAAATAACAAAAAATTGTTGTTTATGTAAATCAAAATGAGGGTGACAATAGCCAATATCCTCCAATCCACGAGTGAATCTCATCTTTTGGAGGAGACTAACAGGAAGCCGGGAACTGACCGGCAAAGGATAGGGGGCGCCGCCGGCAGAAAAGGAAAAGGGGACGAGGAGCAGCCAAAAACAAGGCATACTCCTCATCCCCTTTTATATTGGACGTCAGATGCCATATATCAGATGCCAGAGACTAAATGGCTGGTTATCAACTTGATTTAATTTTGTTACGTCCCTTTACATCAGCGGGAAAAGGTTTTAAATCTGTTGGTAATCCAGGCTGTCCAGTCTGGTGTCTGGCGTCCAAAGTCCAAAAGTTATGCTATCCGCTTAACGCACTATCGACTTGCCGAAGCCGCCGCCGGCATGGTCTTGCCTTCGAAGATCGCGTCGATGCGGGCGATCATATCTTCGAGGTGCATTACCGTGACCGTATCGTCCGTATTTTTGAGCGCTTTGCCGGCTGAGGTTTTCAGTTGTTTCAGGGTGCCGCGGGCGAGCGCTTTGATGTCGCTCTGGTCGTACTTGTCTTCCTTGAGCATCATCAGTTCTTCCATCTTTTCGATGTAGGCGCGCTGCAGATTGCGGCGGAAGGGGTCGATGGTCTCGCCGCCAGGCAGTTCGCTGAAGATGCCCTGGCGCGTATCGTCAAAGAGGGCCTGCAGCGAGTAGGTGTCGTCGCCGTGCAGCACGTGGCTTTCCTGCAGGCGCAGCAGGCGATCGCCGTTGAAGAGGTTGTTGAGCACGGAAACCTGGGCGCCGCGCAGGCGGTCCATCATGCCTTCGGCTTCTATCCGTTGGAGGATCTCTTTGTCGATCAGCCATTGCGGAGTGTCGAACAGCTGCTCGTTGATGAATGCGACGCACTCGGCCTGATGCGCGCGTGGTACCGGCTGAAAGACGAGGCCCTCCTCATCGGCGGTTTTGACGTACTGATAGACGCCGCCGATGTTGCTGGACACGTGGCCCATATAGCGCCGCATCTGACCGATGACCTGGCCGTAGAGTTCTTCCAGTTCGTCGTAGTCTTCGGCTTCCTCGTAGGTCCACTCCAGCAGTTGGGGCAGGATGCGCTTGAGGTTGGCGATGCCCAGGCGGGAGGCCTCTACGGCGTCGTCGCCCACGTCTTCGGTCTGGGCGCTGGGATCGCTGACGCCCCGCTGCTGGCGGCCATAGCGGTAGTAGGGGTCATCGGCGCGTTCCTTGATCATGTCATTGAGGATGCGGCGCTCATCTTCGGGGGTATCGGCATCCGGAAAACGCCGGTAGCCGAACTCGATAGACCACTTGTCGTAAGGACCGATGCGCGGATGCAGCCCGGCGCCCTCATCCTCCGGCTGGGCGACGTAGTTGAAGCGAGCGTAGTCCATGATGGAAGGAGCGACCCCCATGCGCTGTACAAAGCCCGGCGAGCGCAGCGAATCGATAGGGTAGGCTGGGCTGGCGCCCATATTGTGGGGCAGGCCGAGGGCGTGGCCCACCTCGTGGGCGGAAACGAAGCGGATGAGATTACCCATCACCTCATCTTTGAATTTGGTGCTCTGTGCTTCCGGGTTGACGGCCGCCGTCTGGATGAGATACCAGTTGCGCAGCAGGTTCATCACATTATGATACCAGAGGATATCGCTTTCCAGGATTTCACCGGTGCGCGGATCGTGGACGTGCGGCCCCTGTGCATTTTGGATATCGGTGGTGATGTAGCGGATTACCGAGTAGCGTACGTCTTCGGGGCTCCAGTCGGGATCTTCCTCCGGGCTGGGCGGGTCCTTGGCGAGGATGGCGTTCTTGAAGCCGGCGGCCTCGAAGGCCTCCTGCCAGTCTTCAATGCCTTGCTTAATGTAGGGGCGCCACTTTTCCGGCGTAGCCGGATCGACGTAGTAGACGATGGGCTTCACCGGTTCCACCAGCTCGCCGCGGGCGTAGGCCTCCGGGTCTTTAGGCTCCAGGCGCCAACGCGTGATGTAGCGTCGCTTGGCTGCTTTCTGCTCATCGAGGCTGTAGTCGGTCTGTTGAATGGAGAAATAGCCGACCCGCGCGTCGTAGAGGCGCGGCTGCATCGGCTCGGCGGGCAGCTCGATGAAGGACTGGTTCATCTCGATCGACAGCGTGTTGGTCAGCTGGTTGTCGGGCAGCTCATCGCCGCGGTAGGTCAGGATGTGGCGTACTTCCACGTTTTCCGGAAAGCTCTTCATGTAATTGATCAGGCTGCGGTCCTTGTCAAGTCCCTTGATCTTAAAGCGCGTCCGCTCCCGGTCCGACAGGGCGCCGATCATCGGCACGTCGGAGGTGAAGAAGGAAGTCACGTCGAAGACCAGCGCCGTGCTGTCGGGGTTGAAGGCGGCGATGTCAAAGGTCTGGATGATGGGTTCGAAATTGTTGTTGCGGACCGATTTGTAGATCGGCTGCTCTTCGTCGGCCACGCTGTTGAAGGAGACCGAGCGCAGCAGCACCTTGTCGTCGTGGCGCTGCCAGCGGATGACCTGCTGCGGGCGCGACTTCATGCCGGCGCCGCCGAAGTTGAGCCCCTTGACGTGGCCGGCGATGCGGCTGACCACGAGGATCTCCCGCTCCAGCTTATCGAAGGGGATTTCAAAGTAGTACTTGCCGTCTACTTTGTGCACATCGAAGAGCCCTTCGTCGTAGACAGCGTCTTCTGTAATGACTTCTTCGTAGGGTTTGATCTTACCGTTTTGCTTTTTGCCGTTCTCTTGTGCTGACATTCCCGCCGGAAGCAGGAGCAAGGCCAATAGCATCAGGAGACCGGTGTTTAGAACAGTTTTTTTCATACGTTTTCCAGTGAGTTTATTAAATAAAAATTGGGTAGAATTTTCAGGGCCGGGAATATAACAAAAAAGGCAACAGGTAGTTACACCTGCTGCCTTTTTGCAGCTGTTGAGCTGATGGATTAAAGAGAAAGTTGAGGAAACGGACCTTTAGTTGGCCATTTATTCAATCCCTCAATCCTCCAATCCTTTTCACTTTCGAAGGCTTAGGAAACGGCCTCTCCGTTAGTCGTTTTGGTTTTCTTCATCTCTTCGCCCAGTTGCTGAGAAGCGGCGAAGGAGGTCACCATTTGCGAGAGCATATCGGCGCCTGCATTCGGCGTATTGGGCAGCAAGATGATGTTGCTATTGGAGTTCTCGCCCATCGACTGCAGGGTGTCGTAGTGTTGGGTGACGACAATGAGGGCGGAAGCTTCCTGCGAGTTGATGCCTACCTTATTGAGGATATCCACGGACTCTTCGAGGCCCTTGGCGATCTCGCGGCGCTGGTCGGCGATGCCCTGCCCCTGCAGGCGCTTGCTTTCGGCTTCGGCGCGTGCTTTGGCGACAATGCGGATACGGTCGGCTTCGGCTTCGTGTTCGGCGGCTGTCTTGATACGCTCGGCGGCGTTGATGCGGTTCATGGCGTGCTTCACTTCCGCGTCGGGATCGATATCCGTAACCAATGCTTTGATGATGTCGTAGCCGTAGTCGTTCATTGCCTGTTTCAATTCGCGGCGGATGGCCATGGCGATATCGTCCTTGCGCTCGAATACTTCGTCGAGGCGCATCTTAGGAACTTCGGCGCGGATGACGTCGAAAACGTAGGAGGTAATCTGCTCGGAAGAGCTCTCCAGTTTGTAAAAGGCGTCATAGACGGCGTCCTTCAGTACCAAATACTGTACGGATACTTTCAGCTTGACAAAAACGTCGTCCTTGGTTTTGGTTTCAACCAGTACATCGAGTTGTTGTACCCGTAGACTGACCCGGCCGGCGACGCGATCGATAAAGGGGATTTTGAAATGCAGTCCGGCGCCCCTGATGCCTTGGAATTTGCCAAGACGTTCCATGAGCGCGGCGGTTTGTTGTTTGACAGTGAAAACACCACTCAAAACAATGATGAGTCCAAGGAAAATGATAGGTAAAAGAAATCCTAAATCAGGCATGGTATGTTATTTTATTCGTGAGTTTATCTGGTATAAAAAGATTTTATACAAGTTATTGGTTTTGGCGGCAAAGTGCCAGTTTTTCAAGACAAACTAATGTAAAAATCGGACATTTTGTTCATCTGCGTTTTCGAGGTGCGTATTTATGCCGGAAGTTTAGAAGTTTAGTCGCCACGGCCCTGCCCCGACACTTCGTGTACGGGGCAGGCTGGGCGTGACTGGTTTAGAAGTTTAGCAGGTCTGAAACCGGGAATCTCGTTTTCAGATCTGCTAAACAGCGAGCCCGAAGGGCGAAGCGCTAAACTTCTAAACCAGGGAGCCGGGTATCCGGCTCCCGTCTAAACTAAACTTAGAGTATACAGGTCATTCGCCAGTGGAGGTTGTAGCGGCGATTGCGCTGGCGGCTGATCAGGCCGGTGCGTAATTCCAGTCCGTTTTCCAGTCTTTGTCCGTTAGACAGGCGCCAGCCGATGCCGCTGTAGGAGCGGGTTTCCCGGAAGAACAGGGGCTGATCAATGGATAAGTTGAATAGCCACTCTGTGTTGAGGTTCAGATAAGGCTCGCCGGGGTCCAGTTGTTCTCCCTGTAGTGGAAAATTGGCGCTAAGGCGGCTGCGGAGGCGGTGGATGATCGTATAGTTACGGGAGCGAAAGAAGCGTTGCTCGGTACGAAGGCGGCCTTGAAGACGGAACTTGTTTAAGCGGTTGCTGTAGCTCAGTTGCTGTAAGAAGCGGTGCTCCAGATCGATGTTTTCCCGGTGTAGGCTGCGCCAGCTGAGCTGGTAGCCGCCCGACAGGTTGAGGTCGGCGGTCAATTGGTAGGCGGCGCCGAGCTGCAGGTTGAGGTCGTCAGGGCGGAAGGCGATTTCCGGGTCCCGGTCTCCGGCTTTTCGCAGCCAGTTGGCTTCCAGGTCCAGCCCTGCGCTGCCGCTCCATCGATCGGAGAAAGTATGATTAAAAATAAAACCGGGACGCCAGACGGCGGTGAACTGGTTCTGGACGTCCAGCCTTTGCCAGGCAGGAGCGATCAGCAAGAGTAATATCCAAAGTCGCTTCATGTCTTAGAAAAACAAAAAATCATTGGAGCGTTGTTCGACGGTTTGCAGGTCCTGCAGTCTTCCTTCCCGGTCGAACTGCGCTTCGAAATAGCCGAGGTGATCGCTGGATTTACCTTTAATTTCTATTTCGTAGCCCATGACCTGTCCTTTTTCGAGGCGCTCCTGGACTTTGACGACGCGCCAGCGCCGGAGCCGATCCGACAGGGCCTTTTCAACGTGATCCTTCGTCGCTTCCGGTAATTCCTTGTACTTCACCTGCCGTTCGACGTCGTACAGGCTGCCGTCGATCCGGAATTTGACACTATACCGGGACCGCCGATACTTAAACTTAGCTTCGTAAAACTTGCCCTCCTCGTTCTGTTCCAGGTAATAACGGTTACGGCGAGTATCATCGTAATGCCGATCGAGGTAGTCGAGCATTCGGTCGGGCAGTACCTCTTTGTCTACCCGGCGCTCGATTTCGATCTTTTGCGCCGGGAGTTCGGAGATGCCGGCCAGGAGAAGAAAAAGAATAGACAGAAAAAGATATTTTCTCATAGAGGGGTAAAGATAGGAAGAAGGAGGGCTCGGTGCAAGAGGACAGGGAGACGGGGAGATAGATCTCCATTTCTCCCTGTCCCCAGTCCCCTCGTCACATATTCTTAATCTCCGTCACCAGCTTACTCAGCGTATCCTTAGCATCGCCGAAAAGCATGTGGTTGCGCTCGTGGAAGAAGAGCGGGTTTTCGATGCCCGCGTAGCCGGGGCGCATGCTTCGCTTCATGGTGATGACGTTTTTGGCTTTCCACACCTGCAGGACCGGCATACCGTAGATGGGGCTGCCCGGATCGTCTTCCGCGGCGGGGTTGACTACATCGTTGGCGCCGACGATGACGACGACGTCGGTATTGGGAAGGGCGCTGTTGGCGTCCTCCAGGTCGAGGAGCTTGGGGTAGGGGACATCAGCTTCTGCGAGCAGCACGTTCATATGGCCGGGCATGCGGCCCGCGACGGGGTGGATGGCGTACTTGACCTCCACGCCGTTCTTCTCCAGCAGGTCGTCGACCTCTTTACAAACCTTTTGCGCCTGAGCGACGGCGAGGCCGTAGCCGGGGACGAACATCACGGAGCTGGAGTAGAAGAGCTGGATGGCCGCATCGTTAACGCTCACTTCTTTGACCACCTGATCGCCACTGGCGCCGGCCGCTGCGCCGCCACCCCCGCCGAAGCCGCCGATCAGCACGTTGAGCAGGGAGCGGTTCATGGCGTCGCACATCAGGACCGTGAGGATGGTGCCTGCCGCGCCGACGAGGATGCCGCCGACCAACATGAAGTTGGAGTTGTAAACCAGGCCCGTAACGGCGGCCGAAAGGCCCGTCAGCGAGTTGAGCAAGGAGATGACCACCGGCATATCGGCCCCGCCGATGGGAGCGACGAAGGAAACGCCGTAGATCAGCGTGAGGATGGTGAAAATGATCATCAGCGTAAAGCCGGTGCCGGTATTGCCCATAGTCAGCAGGATAACACCCACGATCAGGGTGCCGGCGAGCAGTACCATATTGACGATGTTGTGTTTGGGCAGGATCAGCGTCTCGTCCCATACCAGGCCTTGCAGTTTGGCAAAAGCCAGCATACTCCCGGTAAAGGAGATGCCGCCGATCAGCAGGGCCAGCAGCACGATGCCCAGCTCGCTGCTGGAAACCGCTTCCACCTGGTAATGGGTGAATAGTTCGGCCAGGGCCAGTACGACCGCGCAGGCGCCGCCCAGGCCGTTAAAGATGGATACCATCTGCGGCATGGCGGTCATTTTGACGCGGCGGGCCGATACCAGGCCGGCGACGCCGCCG
>CAZWDL010000068.1:0-1062 GCA_964632995.1 uncultured Saprospiraceae bacterium | reverse complement strand
CGATGGCCATACCGCCGAATATCCAGCCGTAATTGTTGAAGACCTGGGCTTTTTCGTCGGCGATAATCATTTCTCCCGGAGCGATCAGGGCGGCAATGATGGCCAGGATCATGCCGATGCCGGCCAGAATGTTGCCCCGGCGGGCGCTGTCGGGAGAACTGAGCAGGCGCAGACCCAAAACGAAGGCCACCGCACCCAGGAGGAAAATGATATTTATAAAAAATTCAAATGCTGCCATTACGGGTCAGGATTTTTTCTTTTTCTTTTTAAACATTTCGAGCATGCGGTCGGTGACGGTGAAGCCGCCGACCACGTTGGTCATCCCCAGCGCTACGCCCAGGATGCCGAAACTCAGCGTCAGGTAGTCGTCGGGTTCGGCCTGCCGGATCAGGATGATAGCGCCGATGATGACGACGCCGCTGATGGCATTGGCCC
Organism: uncultured Saprospiraceae bacterium; assembly: GCA_964632995.1. Taxonomy (GTDB): domain Bacteria; phylum Bacteroidota; class Bacteroidia; order Chitinophagales; family Saprospiraceae; genus CAZWDL01. The sequence goes on along the minus strand of CAZWDL010000068.1, from coordinate 627 downwards.
CGGACATGAGGGGCGTATGTAGCACGGTAGGCACCTTGGAGATGACTTCGAACCCGAGAATGATGGTAAAAATCAACAAGTAGATCAAAAACAGATTGGCCGGCTCGTTGACGAATTCGTAAATGGTTTGCATGGTGTATATGCTTTATTCTTCTTCTTGATCTTCGGCGGTAGCTTCTTCGATTTCGGCGGTGAAGAGGGCGCCCCGGATAATTTCGTTTTCCATGTCAAGCTGCAATTCTCCTTCTTTAACCCATAGCTTCATAAAGTTCAGCACGTTAGTGCTGTAGAGCTGGCTGGCGTCCTGCGGCATAGACTCGGCGAGCTGGGAATTGCCGATGATGATGATGCCCTTGTAATGGACGGTTTTTCTATCCTGGGTCAGCTCGCAGTTGCCGCCCGAGGAAGCGGCCAGATCGACAATGACGGAGCCCGGCTTCATCTGGTCCACGGTTTCTTTGGGAACCAGCAGAGGCGCCCGGCGCCCGCGCACCTGAGCGGTGGTAATGATGACATCAGCTTTGATGGCCCGGTTTTGTACCTCGGCTTTCTGCCGTTCCAGGAACTCTTGGGTTTGTGCTACGGCGTAGCCGCCGGCGCCGGTGTCTTCTTTGGCTCCCTCAACTT
>CAZWDL010000067.1:0-39240 GCA_964632995.1 uncultured Saprospiraceae bacterium | reverse complement strand
TTTCCGCTTTCCGACTTCCGCTTTCCGCTTTCCGCTTTCCGACTTCCGACTTCCGCTTTCCGCTTTCCGCTTTCCGACTTCCGACTTCCGCTTTCCTAAATCTCCCATCCCGGCTCATACTCGCGCTTCCAGAGTTTCATGGCCTCGCGGTCGTAAATTTCACCGTTTTCGGTATCCACCTCAAAACCTTTACCTATCTGATAGGCGATATTTGCGTAGTGACAGAGGTTGGTGCTGATGGCGCCTTCGTCGATCGGTGAATGTTGCTCGGCTTTGCCTCTGACGGCCTCGAAGAAATTGTGAATATGGTTGGTCGACATGTCCCCGCCGCCGCCTAGTTGTACGCCGGCCTCGCTGCTTTCTCCGCTGCTTTCCTTCAGCAGTTTGCCCGAGCGGTCGTACAATTTGTACAGCGAGCGATTGACAAAGACGCTGCCCTTCGTACCGTAGATGATTGTTCCCCGTCCCGAGCCGTAGGTGTTATAGCCGTTCCGGCTTTTACCGTCCCAGTGAAGGGTCTTGCCGTCCTCGTAATCGAAGGTAGCGTACATGGTGTCATACATCTCCCATCCGTCGTCCGGGAAGTGTTGTTTGGCAGCCTCGACTTCTACGCGCCGGGGATGACCGACCTGCAGCGCCCAGCGGGCCACGTCCACTTCGTGGGTGGCGTTATTACCGGTTTCGGCGGTGCCCCACTTCCAGCCGTACCAGTGCCAGTTGTAGTTCCAGATGTTGTGATAATAATCCTGACGGGGCGCCGGTCCCTGGAAGAGGGCCCAGTTGAGATCGTCCGGGGGAGCGGAGGGAGTCATTTTGGGAACTTCTCCCCGGCCGTTAGAGTAGAAAGCGACGGCTTTATAGGATTTCCCGATGGCGCCGTTGTGGATTTCATTGATAATTTCGATGGTATGTCCGGAAGATCGCTGCTGGTTGCCCATTTGAACCACTTTCCCTGTCGCTCGCTGCTTGTCCACCATCGCGGCGCTTTCATATGGATTGTGAGAACAAGGCTTTTCTACATACACGTGCTTACCGGCTTCCAGCGCCATGACTGTTCCTGGCGCGTGCCAGTGATCGGGTGTGGCCAGGAAAACCGCATCGATATCTTCGTTTTCCAGCAGTTGCCTGTAATCTTCGAAAACTTTAGGCTCAGCTACTTCGTAATCGCTCTTTTTCAAATCGCCCATCACCCGGGTTACCTGGCTTTTTTTAACATCGCAGATAGCGTGCAGTTTAGTGTTGAACGCCTTAGCGACACTGGGATAATAAGCCGGTACTCGCCGCCCGAGACCGACCCAGGCCATGCCGATCTGATCGTTGGCGCCTATAACGCGCTTGTAACTGGCGGCATGCATGCCGATAGCCGAAGCAGCGAGGCCGAGACTTCCCTTTTTGATGAATTCTCTTCTCGTAGTGCTCATATGATTTGGTTTTGTTTATTCTGTGGACCCGGAACGGACCACTTGTCTTAAATTACAATTTAATACTATTCCAAACGTATAAATCCTCTTACCGTCTGGAAACACAAAAGCCATTTCCTTATATTCCGGAATATTCTCTTATTTTACATTAAAATAAGGACAAGCAAGCCGGAATATAAATTACCGGCTGTTTTACTTAAGGACGATAATCCGGAAAATAACCCTTTCAATCGCTTCGGAAAACTTAAACTGAAGCACAAGTGTTGTAATGTATTGGCAGGAGGCTTCCCGAATTAAATTCAGAGTAAGCCTTATGCAGTGGGAATTAAATTCGACTTAGTTTAGGCGAGGTTATTTTGGCGCTAGCCAAGGCGCCCATGACGAGCATAGCCGGAGCTACGTAAGGAGTGGGGAACGCCGGATAGGGCCAAAAAAAGCCGAATTAACTGTGATGAACTTAGTTCCCGGCGCACTCGTAAGCCCCATTCGAATAACATATTTCTTCATTCGCATCCAACGGAGTCGTAGGATGCACATCCTGAATATGTATATGAGTGGGAATTATATTTTATTGTTTGTCCTTTTAGGAATACTACTCAGTGGTATTTCGCTTTCCGCCCAGGATAAACCGGTCATGCGCGGCGTGGGAACTCTCAATGCACCGGAAGTATTGGAGCAGGGTAACAATTACCTGTTCGTCATCGGAATTGATGACTATCCCAACTGGTTCCGGCTGGACAATGCCGTCAGCGATGCCCGGGGCATTCAGGAGGTGCTTATGGAGCAATTTGGATTCCAGCCGGCCGTTGATCCATTGTACAATAAGGAGGCCACCAAAGAAAATATTCAGACCAGTTTTGACCAGCTACGGGCTCTACTTAAGCCCGAAGACGATCTGATCGTTTTCTACGCCGGTCATGGGGAAACCCGCCGTGACAGCGTGGGTGACAAAATTGTGGAAACCGGTTATATCATCCCCTATGACGGCGCGCCGGTAGAAGAGCAGCGCTGGTCAACTTATCTGGGTATTCAGGAATTAATGTCCGAAGCCGCCCGCCTTCCCGCCCGGCATATCACAATGATTCTCGACGCCTGCCACAGCGGCATCGCGCTGGGAGAAGCTGCTACCCGTTTTCGAAACAGCACCGCGGCCCCACCCGCATCGTTGGTCAACAAGCTGAGCCGCCGCGTCATTACCTCCGCACAGGGCGAACAACTGGCCAGCGACCAGGGGCCGGTAGGTGACCACTCCCTCTTCACCGGCATGCTGATACAGGGCCTGGGTAACGGCCTCGCCGATCTGGACAACGACGGGCTCATCACTTCCACCGAGCTGGGCTTCCACCTTCAACAATCAGTCAGCCGCTACTCCGGTGACCTGCAAACTCCCGACTTCGGAACTTTCCAGCTGGACGAGCGGGGCGATCTGGTGCTGCGACTCAATGACAACACCCCGGCCATTTTAATGCAAAACGCCAACAGCCAGTGGCGTAATGCAAAGATGGCAGACTTCATAAAAACAATTAAAAAGCTGGAGCAAATAGATTCTACCGACATCCAATTTTTATATCTGATGGCCCGCTACCATTTACTGCAGGCCGATGTCGACGGCGCCCTTGCCGCTCTGGAAAAACGAGCTGAACGGGAGAAGGATAAACTCCCCGAGCAATACAAGTCCTTGCTGGTCGGCGCCCGGCAGGAAATATCCCACAGCTTATTGCAGTGGAAAAACTTTATCCAGTTCAATGATCCGGCAGGCCCGGAAACGGCAACTATTGAATTGCTGATAGAGGACATCGCAGTGTCAGCGGAGGAGGCCCGCGGAAAAGGTAAACGTTTCAACCTGAAAACCGGCGACACCTACCGCTTCCGCATCCGCAACAACAGCGACCGGCCCCTGTACATATACGGCCTGTATGCAGACCGCTATCTGCGCATGCGCCCCCTCAATCTCTGGGAAGATCAGATGTTGTACGCCCGCCGGGGCATTCAGCCCGGAGAGACCGTCACCACCTATCCCTTTCGCAACGACGGCTTTGAGAGCCTAGAGTTCATTAAATTCTTCTTCAGCCCCGAACCGGTCTATATCTTTCTAAACCCTAGGGATTACCTTACCGTAATTGAAGAACCTTATCCTTGCAACGGAAATTTTAAAACGGACCTCATCTGGATGGTCTTCAAAGAAATTTAGATTTTAAAACACATTTTTCAATAGAACTCCATTTGCCATGATCTTACAAATCTATTTTACCGCTATCATCAGTTTGTTCTTTTCCACGGTGGAACCCCCGGCAACCGTCCCCAATATCCCCGATCAGGCCAATGTGCTGAGCACCCAAATCACCATCACGCCAGAGGGAAAACAGAAAATTGCGGAAAAACTGGAAAGCCTGACCCGTAATCAAAAATACTTCGATGATTACCTCAATCGCTGTCTGATGTATTTCCCCGCCATCGAGCGGGAATTTCTGGCCGCTGGCGTTCCGCCGGACTTTAAGTACCTCTCGCTGCAGGAGAGCACGCTGGACGGCAATGCGGTATCCCGCTCCCAGGCTGTCGGCTACTGGCAATTTAAAGCCGCTACCGCCGAAGAGTACCAATTGCGGATTGATAATGCCGTGGATGAGCGCAAAAACGTCATTTCGGCTTCCCGCGCCGCGGCGCAGTACTTCAAAAAGAGTCATCACTACCTTAATAACTGGTTTTACGCGCTGTTGAGCTATAACCTGGGGCTCACCGGCGCCAAAAACTACATCGCCGATAATAACCTGTCGAACAACATCGTCATCGACGGGAACACCCACCAGTACATCACCCACTTTCTCGCACACTATTTTGCCTTCAACGATGTCTATCAGGCCAAACAGAATGCCGCTCCTTATTATCTGGTGGAGTACGCCGGCGGTATTCAAAACAACCTGGCCGAAATCGCACAGTTCGTACTCGGCCCACAGGATCCCCGGCTAAACAGTTACGTCAACACCCTGAAACAGTATAACCCATGGCTGCTGAACGACCGCGTACCACAAAACGAGGCCTACTGCTACTCTTTGGTCCTGCCCGTTCCACAAGACATGCGAGAGGAAGTAATCGGTAAAATGAAACCCTACGCCTGCGGCGGCAAGGCGCGTGGCCACAGCGGCCGGGAGTTCTACGCCGATTCCCTCAAAAACGATTATCCTTTTATAGTCAACAAGCAAGAATTCAAAAATACAGATACTTACCGGGAAGTGCTGGCCAACGGCGTTCGCGCCGTCATGCCGAAAAAACAGGTTAAAGCCAGAAAGGTGTGGAAGGATCTTGGCATCAGCAAAAAGGAGTTCCAGGCCTATAATGAGGGGATGAAATATAAAAAACTAAAGCAGGGCGCACTGTACTATATCGAGGAAAAGTCCGACCGTATCCCGCTCTCCTACCACATCGCCGAAAAGGGCGAAGAGTTGTTCGACCTAGCCCAGAAATACGGTATACAAATGGCCAAACTCCACGAGTATAACGAACTTGATGAGGGTTATGAGTTGAAGCCGGGAGATAAGGTTTTCTTTAATCCGGCAGAGGAGTAGGAAAAAAAGATGGAAGGATAGGATGACGGAATATCCGAAAAACAGGGGAATCAGAAACTCGTCAGCAATCATACTCTTATCCTTTGACGATTCGAGCTGCTTACCTATTCTCACAAAATACTTAGAGAGCTTGTTGGAAGTTTAGCTTTCGGCATCAAAAGCAAACTCCCGACAAGCTCTTATGCCCAAAAATTGAAACTTATGCGCATATTCGGTTTTTCACTCTCCCTGGCTTTGATGCTGGGTATTGCTTTCCAGGCTTCTTTTTCCCAAAAGGCCGCAGCTCCGGCCAAACCCAAGATGCGGGCGCTGATCATCGCGATCGGCAACTATCCACGAACGGGCGGATGGAGTAAACTCTCTTCGGTTCAGGACGCCAAAATACTGGAAGCGTCACTGCGCGCCAAAGGATTTAAGGAGGTTACCGTGCTTATCGACAAGGAGGCAACCAAAGAAGGCATTGAGCAGGCTTTTGGACAACTGACCAAAGATACCAAAGCGGGCGACATTGTCTTCCTGCACTTTTCCGGTCATGGCCAGCAGATCTGGGATCACGACAGTGAAAAATTTCCCAACCGGAAAAAAGATGAGACCGACGGCTTCGACGAATCGCTGGTTCCCTACGATGCACGCGATGAATTCCGCCCCGGCGTATATGAAGGCGAAAATCACCTGGTCGATGATGAATTGCATCTCCTGCTTACGGAGCTGCGCAGCAAAATCGGCCCCGAAGGGCAGCTCATCTTTTCCGTCGACGCCTGTTACTCCGGCTCGATCAGCCGGGCGGGCGGCACCTTGCCCGTGAGAGGGACGAACAAACGATTCTCTCCGGAATCGCTGGATGCCGGTATGAAGGTCTCCATCGAGGGGGGAACCTTTTCCGAGGCTTTTGGCGTCACCAGTATCAACGCCCTTTCCGATATGGTGGTATTCAGCGCCGCCAGAGCCGACCAACCCAACTACGAGACGCTGGACGAATCCGGGCAGGGCGTAGGCTCACTATCCTACGCCATCAGCCGCAATATGATGCAGCCCTTTTCCAGCGCTCCCAGCTTTTCCACTTTCTTTCGCTACATCGAAGCCGAGATGGCGAAGGTGGCCCCCTACCAATCGCCGCAGCTGGAGGGGAACGGCGACAGAACGCTTTTCGGAGATGCGCTCACTCCAACGCTCGGCTACCCGGTGCTGTCGTTCGAAGATGAGCAACTTCTTACTGTTCAGGGCGGCCAACTGGCGGGGTTATACCCCGGCACCGTCGTCCGGCTGCAACGCAGCGATGGTTCGGCAACAGATGAGAAAAGGAAGGGGAAAGTCACCGCCAGCGAAATCGGCCGTTCGACCATCGAACTGGAACAGGCTCTTCCCAACCCCAATCCTGCCGATTGGGTCATGATCGTGGAAGCCAAAATACTGGTCTTCAGCCCGGTACAAATCAAAACGGACCTACAGAATGAAACCATCCTGGAAAAAATCAACACGCGCGCCGGCGAAGTCGAGCGCATGTCGGTCGTAGAGGAAGGAGCACAACTGCTCATCAGCCAGGCCGGTGCAGATGCCGACCTCCTGCTCTCCGATTTCCACGGAAAAGAACTGGGAGCCTATGCCCTGTCCGGAGGTGCTGACCAGGCCATCGATCAGCTGTTCCAAAGAATTCAGGTCTATGCGCGCGCCCAGTATTTCCGCAACTTCAGCAATCAGGCATCCCCTGATGCCGGGGAGGTAGATATCCTGCCGGTGCCGGTGGAGATTGAACAAAAAGGCAGACAGTATGTCGTCAAAGCGCGCCGTGAAGCCAACCTGCGCAGCGACCGCGAAGTGCAACCTATGGAGATCGGCACCCCCTTTATCTTTAAGGTAACCAACCGCTCATCACGCAACCTCTACCTCAGCGTCATCGGCATTGACGCCGCAGATGATGTTTTTCTGCTGCTCCCGGACGCGCGGACGCCCCCCGCCGAGTTCATTATTGCCGCCGACACGACCATCTACTTCAGTCGCCCGGAGCACATCTTTCAGGTCGCTGAACCCCCAGGCAAACAGCTATTTTTGGCTTTCGCCTCCTACCAGCCCGTAGATTTGCGCCCCATCTTCAAGTATGCTTCCAGTGGCAGCCCCGGTGCTTTCCGCAGCGGAGCCACCCCACAGGACAAGGTGTTGAACGAACTGCTTTTCGGCAAGTCCCGTTCTAGCGGACTGCCGTCCGGTCAGTTTATGATCAGTTCGGTAGTAATGGATATCCCCGATAAAGAATAGCTGCTGAATGCTTGGGGTACTGAGATTTCATCCTCAGAGCCAGAAGGATCAGTAAATAGCCGGGCATAATTAATCTGGGCCTAAAAAGACTTGGGGCCGGGGGAACAACCAACCGGTAGAATCTCCTGTTTCTCCTCCGCAAAGAAATCTTTTCGATGAAGTATTCCGTAATTATTGAACAGCCGATGCCCTAATCAGATTATTATTGGTAGACAATCCAGGCAGAACAATGCCTGCATTTTACATCAAACAAGATACCAATATGATGTTCTCTATGAAAGAACAATTGACTCTGCTGGTAACCTTCCTGCTCGCTGTTTCCCTGAGCGCCCAGGTAACGGTTCGGCCGCAAATCGGCTTTAATGCCTCTTCGATCACCGAGAATCTTCCCGAAGAGGTTCTGGACGGGAAAACCGCGATTAATTTCGGCGTCGACGTACAATTCGGTGGCCGCTTCTACTTTCAGCCAGGCCTGATGTACGAAACGCGAAAAGCCGATGTGAAACCGGAGGACCGGAATATCGCCAGCGTGAACCTGAGGGTGAACCGGGTACGTATTCCCGCTCTGATCGGATACAACCTCACGGGGGAGCCGGAACAGTTCCTCAATATCCGGGCGTTTACCGGCCCCGATATCTCTTTTGCCGTCAACAAGGATGTTGATGACAATCAGTTATCCTTTGACGAAGAGGACATCAAGAACTTCGTCTGGGGCTGGAACGTCGGCGCCGGCGTCGATATCGCCTTTCTCTTTGTAGATATCGGCTACCAATTCGGCCTGTCGAATATTCTGGAGAACGTGGAAGCCAATCCCAAAAACAATCTTTTCTATATCAACGGCGGACTCAGTCTGCGGTTCTGATGGCAAGGGTCTTTGGAAAGCCAGGTCGCGCCGGGAAAGCGCGACCTGACTGATTTCCAGGGCCTCCTGATTTTATTGCTCACATTCCCTTTACCTTCCCAGAGCCGGCGATGCTCGTATTTAAGCGGGGGCGGCCACTATAGTACACACTGCCCGATCCAGCGATGGATACCTGCAGGTTCTCCTGCACCTCCACATAAGCATCTCCACTACCACCTATACTTACAGAGCAATTCTCTGCTTTCAGATCCCTCCCCTTAATACTGCCGGAGCCGCCGATACTTATGGAAAGGTTTTCGACGGAGCCTGCAAACTCAATGGTACCGCTACCGCCGACGGAAAACTGCAACTCATCCAGCCCATTAAAAGCCTGTTCTGTGGCGATCTTGCCTGAACCGCCGATAGAGAGCGCGCTTAGCCCGGGAAGGGTAATGTAAAACTTTATTTTGCCGTAATTGCGAACATTTCGTTCGGTAAAACGGATATTCCAGCTGTCTCCATCCACGTCGGTATCCAGCAGTTCGATGATATCCTGCCGGCCCTCCACTTCAACTTTTTGCGTATTGCCCGGCGTCAGATATACATCGGCCGAAATACCGAGGCCGATGGCGTCGAATTTATCGAGATCGAGTGTTTTGCGGATATTTTGCGCCGAAAGCGAAGAATAAATGAAAAAGCTGCATGCAGCCAGCAGACCAATAATGACTCGTAATTTCATGATGATGCCTGGTTGGTTTTGAGAATTTTTCTTCGAAAGACAGGCCGGTCCGGAAAAGGTTGCCGCAGGGTTATGATCACTTTTCCACTTTTCATTAAATTGGGAGCCGGTAGAATGGTAGAGGGATAAGAGTAGAGAGATGGAGCCCCACAGAGTTTCCGGTCCCTCTACCCTTATCCCTCTATTCTCTACTCTCATCCATCCATCCTCTACCTAAACCAAACACCTATGCAAGCAGGCAAAAGACTCCTCTCCCTCGACGTCTTCCGCGGCATCACCATCGCGGGGATGATAATGGTCAATAATCCCGGTTCCTGGTCCACCGTATACGGCCCATTACTGCACGCCGACTGGCACGGCGTCACCCCTACCGACTGGATTTTTCCCTTCTTCCTGTTCATCGTCGGCGTCGCAATTCCGCTGGCGATCGGCAAGCGCATCGAACAGGGAGTGTCCGAAGGAGCCATTCTCCGAAAAATCATCAGCCGGACGATGATTATCTTCGGGCTGGGCCTGTTACTGGTCGCTTTTCCACACTTCGGTTTTAAATCTGAATACGTCCACCTGCTGCCGCTGCACTACGCGTTGCTGGCCGTTTTCTCTGTCGGCATTATTTTCCGTGAGATCTTCAATCAAAAGCAATTTCAGGAAGAACGCTACCAGCGCCTTCGCCGGCTTTCGACCTATATTGCGCTGGCGGCAGCGGCCGGGATGTTGCTCATCGGCCTTTTTGCTTACGACCTGAGCCATCTGCGCATTCTGGGCGTGTTGCAGCGCATTGCCCTGGTATACGGCATTTGTTCCATTCTGTATTTAAAAACCGACTGGCGGGCCCAATTGTGGACGGGTGTCGGTCTGCTCCTCTCCTACTGGGCGCTGATGACGCTGGTTCCCGTTCCCGGCGGCCTGGAACCCAACCTGGATCCTGAGACCAACCTCGGCGCCTGGCTCGACAGGGCTATATTGGGCACCGACCACTTATGGAGCCAGGCGCGCACCTGGGAACCGGAAGGGTTGCTCAGCACCCTGCCCGCTATCGGCACGGGCATCATCGGCATTTTGACCGGCGCCTGGATCCGGCAAACTGAAGGGGAATACCGCAAGCTGACCGGCATTTTCGCCATGGGCACTATCCTGCTGGCTCTGAGCCTGATCTGGGACCTTGCTTTTCCCATTAATAAAAATATCTGGACCAGTTCTTTCGTCCTTTACACAGGTGGTGTGGCCCTGCTTTTCCTCGGCGTCGTTTACTGGCTGGTCGATGTGCTCAACTACCAAGGCTGGATCAAACCCTTCCGGGTCTACGGCGTCAACCCGCTGTTCGCTTATATCCTTTCAGGAGTTATCGCCAAACTGGCCTATATGATCAGCTGGGAAACGGCCGATGGGGATACCCAAACGGTCAAAGGATGGATTTACGATAACTTCTTCCTGTCCTGGCTATCTCCCTTCAATGCCTCGCTGGGTTACGCCCTGCTGAATGTATTGCTGGTGCTGGCCATGGTGTGGATTTTGTACCGGAAGCGGATTTATATCAAAGTGTAGTCCGGCTTATTTTTCATAGCTGTTGGCAGGATCGGTCGAAAGCCAAAAGCCTATGGCAAAAAGTCTAATTAGCAAAAAAACTTCGGTTTAGTCCCGGACGCCCATTACTTATTCCGGCTGATACGCCGGATTCAGCTCTTCCGGCACCGGCGCCCCGGAGTTTTCCCGCCAGGCCTGTAAGTTTTGCAACAGTTCAGCTACTTTGCCGGGATATTGACCGGCGAGGTTATGTTCTTCTTTCAGGTCATTTTCCAGATGATAGAGTTCCACCCGGTGAGTCTCAAAATCCTCGATCAGTTTCCAGGCGCCCTGACGAATGGCTCCGGAAGGAACGGCCCGCCAGCCCCTCACCAGGTCTTCGGGATATTTAGTTCCGCGATAGCCCTGCAAATAGGCGGGAAAGTGCCAGTAAATGGGACGCGTTTCCCATTGGAAATTTTCCTGAAACAGCGGCAGCAGGCTACGGCCGTCCAGTTTTCGGCTTTGGGTATCCAAACCGGCGGCTTCCAGCAGCGTCGGGTAAAGGTCGGTGCCGATAACGGGCACTTCACGCTTAACACCTGCGGGTACCTGCGCCGGCCAGCGGATGATCAGCGGCACGCGGATGCCGCCCTCGTAGAGCATCCCTTTGGCGCCCTTCAAGGGTTTATTTGAAGTAGTCCCGCCGTGGCCGCCGTTGTCGGAAAAGAAAATGACGATGGTATTTTCTGTCAGCCCCAGTTCTTCCAGTTTACCCATGATCCGGCCCATGCTCTCATCGGTGCTTTCAATCATAGCGGCGTAAGCGGCGTTATCCTGCCCGTTGTGTGGGGGCTTATCGCGGTAGGTTTTCGTCATCGCCTCCTTTCCCTGAATGGGGGTATGCACGGCGTAGTGGGACAGGTAGAGGAAGAAAGGTTCCTCGCGGCTGTCCTCGATAAAGGTCAGCGCTTCGTCGGTCAGCCGGTCGGTGAGGTATTCGCCTTCCGGGCCGTCCGGCAACTTCGGATTCTTATAAGGGCTGAAATAGCTGGCCGGATGCCCCGCCGTAAAACCACCGATATTGACATCGAATCCCTGGTTTTCGGGGCCGGTAGGGCCTTCGCCCAAATGCCATTTGCCCATATGGGCGCTGCGATAGCCTTGCGGCTTTAAAGCCTCCGCCAAGGTGCGGAAGGAAGAGGCCAGTTCTGTCTTATTGGGCGTAGGAATGAGTTTCCGGTAAGCCGCCTGCCCGCGCTCCGGGGAAGCGACCGTGTATATTCCATGCCGTGGCGTATACAAGCCGGTAAGCAACGAGGCGCGCGAAGGCGCGCAGTTGGGGGCATTGGCGTAGGCATCGGTGAACAGGACACCTTCCGCCGCCAGCCGGTCAACGTGCGGCGTTTCGTAAAATTTACTGCCCATACAGCCGAGGTCTCGCCAACCCAGGTCATCGACCAGAAAAAGGACGATATTGGGCGGGCGTTCCTGGGCTTCGAGTGTCGAAATGGTAAAGAGAAGTAACCCGAAACCGATTTGTACTAATTTTTTCATGATAGGGGGAATTAGGTTATTAGAGTTGCATTTTTTTGAGAAGAACTATCTGAGGGTTTGAATACCCTCAATTTCATCTGAATTGGACAGCACGCAAGAAGGAGTCAATCTGTTTTCAGATATAATCCATCATTTTTGTGATCCAAAAGACTAAATTTAAGCATTGCTTACATGCGAAGCAGCGCTTCGCGCTCCATTCTTTACTCATCCGCCAGCGCCGCCATATGGAAGCGCTCGATCTCGGCGGGAGTATGTTCTCGGGCGAAAATGGATTTCGCTTTATCAATCACCTCCGGATGCTCATCTGCCACGTTATTTTGTTCCTGGGGATCTTCCTGCAGGTTATAGAGTTCATACTGTATCGGTCCCTCTTCCATCAGGTTTCTATTGATCACTTTCCATTTACCCATCCGGAGAGCGCGCTGCCCGCCGTATGCCGGAAACTCCCAGTACAGGAATTTGTGTTCTACCTGCTCAGCGTCGTTGCCCAACAGCGTAGGCAGGAAGCTGATGCCATCCGTATCCTCAGGCACCGGCGCGCCGGCGATTTCACAAAGGGTCGGCATTACATCCCAGAGAGCGGAGAGATGATCCGAGGTCGATCCCGGCTCAATATGGCCGGGCCAGGCAGCGATCATAGGAACGCGGATGCCGCCTTCATAGACAGAGCCTTTGCCCCGGCCACGTTCGCTGGGAAAAGGCCCGCCACTGTCGAACCAGGGTGAATCTGTTCCGCCGTTAAAGCTCGGACCGTTGTCGGAGCTGAAGATGATCAGGGTATTATCATAGATCCCCTTTTCCTTTAAGTCGTCAATAAGCAGGCCCACCTGTTCATCGAGATAGGAAACCATGGCGGCATAGGCGGCATGCGGGTTCGGATGTGGAAAGTAGCTGCGTTCTCCCAGGTAGGGGTCTTCTTCTCCAAACTTTTCCACGTAGTAATCTACCCAGCGTTGCGGGGCCTGCAGCGGCATATGGGGAATGGGGGTCGCCCAGTAAAGAAAGAAAGGTTCTTTCCGGTGACGCTCGACAAAGCCCAGAATTTCTTCAAACATTAGATCGGGACTGTAATCAGTAAGGGTAAAAGGCGCATAGCTGGCCGGATCATTGGGGTCGGCGCCTTCAGCCAGTTTAGTGCGGGGGGGCACAGTATCATTCTCTAGATATACCCGCTGCTTATTTTTGTATAAATGGAGGGGATAGAAGGTGTGGGCTTGTCGCTGGCAGTTGTAGCCGAAGAAGAAATCGAAACCCTGCTCATTTGGCACCCCATGTGTTCCGGGAGCGCCCAATCCCCATTTACCCACGATTGCGGTTTTGTAGCCGGCCTCTTGCAGTTGGGTGCCGATGGTTTTGGTTTCCGCCGGGAGGGGACGCTGTCCTTCGAGGGTGGAATCGCGAAACATGGCCAGGTAATCCCAAACGTCACCGCGGCTGCCCCACTCGTCGTTACCGCGGATATAGGCGTGCCCCGTGTGCTTACCCGTCAGTAATACGCAGCGCGACGGTGCGCAGACGGGCGAGCCGGCGTAGTGCTGGGTGAAGCGCATACCGTTTTGCGCCAGTTCATCTAAATTCGGTGTTTCAATTTTGGTTTGGCCGTAGCTACCGAGTTCGCCGTAGCCCAGATCGTCGGCGAGGATGTAGATGATGTTGGGACGCCGACCGCCGGCTTCTTCAGCACCGGAGCGGCAACTTCCCGTCAGGAGCATCAAAACGGGTAACAGAAATAGGCCGTAAAATTGCATGGTTTTCCTTTTTCTCGAATTTCTTCTACAAGCTTCTGTTTTGACAGGCTTTATTTTGTGTCCGAAAGATATTGATAATTGACGGAGTTTCCAGAAACGGAAGGGGTAAAAGCGAAAGAGAAATAAAACATAATGATAGTAGCTTGATAGGTTATCCAGCTGACCAGGAGGGATCGTTTCTAGCGCGGTCCTTCCCGTCAGCCCTATCGAAGCAAAGGAGGAATTCGAATGGGTTTTAAAGAGCTGAAAGCTTCGCGAAGGGGCGGCGTCAAAGGACGACGCTTCGTGCTGTAGCTTTCAGCTTTCTTTATGTCCTGGGATAAATCAGAACAAATCCGCATGATTTTCTAAAATGTATGCAAGTTAAACAGGTTAATATTGCCCTGTACATTCCAGTTTGAATCCATAACCCATAGCCCCTTAAACGGACTATCATGAAACACCTTCCCTTAATGATCCTTTTTCTGGTGTCGTTAGGTTACCAAAGCAGCGCTCAGGAAATCGGCGTCCGCTTCGGCGACATTGTAACCAACGTTTTCGCCATTGACGGCACCGTACCCTTCGGACGCGGCCGGCTGCACGCCGACATTTCCTTCGGCAAAAACGGCGTCGGCCTCGAAATCCTGTATGACCCCTTATATAAGCCATTGATCAGAGATGAAGAACTGTACTGGTACCTCGGATTCGGCCCATATGCCCGCTTTGGCGACCCGTTCATTTTCGGCGCAGCCGGAGAAGCCGGACTGGAGTACCGGATACAGGGTATCCCCCTCACGATAGGCGCCGACTGGCGGCCCTCCCTCAATTTCTTTAACAACTTCGGTTTTTTTGCCGATCGCTTCGGGGTGAATGCGCGCTGGCGTTTCGGAGAGTAGGTCTTAAAAGTAGGCGGGCAAATTTAGATTAATGATAAGCCTTGACCGTCATCCGACATTCGCCTGAATCTGAAAAAGAAAAGGAGACTGGGGGAAAGGGGAACTTGGAGAACGAAACTTCCGGCACTTGTTCCTATTCCGTATCCCCCTGTCCCCCTGTCCCCGAGTCTTTCTGTCATTTCCGATAAGGTTAACCCGGATTATTCATGGCAAGTCCATGAATAATGAGTCTTCCTATTTTTTGAATTTTATAAAATGTGTCCTGGACTCGGAGTCACCCCGGCAGTGGGCCGAAAGCCGCATGAAAAACGCAAGAATCCGCATGATTTGCGAAAAACGCGAACCGGAATATTCCGCAACTTGCCCTCCAATCATTATCAACGCCTTCCAATATGAAAAGAACAAAAAAGCTGCTGCTGGTTCTTCTATGCTCCGCAGCCCTGCTCACCTGCAGCCGTCAGGTCAGCCGGGTCGAAACCTCGGAAACCATCGATCTCAGCGGCCGTTGGAACGATACCGACTCACAGCTCGCCGCTTCAGAACTCACCGGCCAGGCCCTCGGCGGCGCCTGGATTCCCAACTTCCAGCGGGCGCACAACAATTAAGAGCCTGTCGTCATTGTCGGCATGGTCACCAACAAACAATTCGGCATTGCCGTGCCGGTTTTTCACGGCAACCGGGAAGAGCGCGACCGCATGCTTGACCTGCAGATCATCCGGCTGGTGCTGCCCAAATACATCGGCCGGCCGCATCTGTTCAGCGACGGTACGGCCCGGGTGAACGGGCAAAGTTATCCCATAGAACTGGCCATCAATTAGAACACCATCGCGCAGCAGTGCCTTCGCGACCGCTTCCTGCGCGAGGCCACCCACGCACTGGTTCGCCTCGCCATCAAGGAACTGGAGGAAGCGGCCCTCCGAAAGGAAAACGAAACCGCCGGCCTGATCCTGGGCGTCATCAACGCCGCCACCGAACAGGCCGATACGCGCAGCTGGCAAAGCATTCCCTCCGACATCCACTACGCCAGGATCCCGCTTCAACCGGGGCTCAATACCATCCGGATCCGGATATTCGGCCACGGCGGCGTGTCGCGGGAACAGGTAATCGAGGTGAATGGCGACGGTGGAATGGTGTTCGAACGGACCATCACGCCGGAAACGGCGGACGGACGGATCGACTATGGGTATGCCAGGGCTTTCTAGTGCTTAAATGCTTTACCTATCCTCCTTCGTCGGGACGGGTAAGCCCCACGGAATTCGCGAAGCGACTATTCCACGGGGTAAAGATCCTTGTTTGCTTGAGGCCGGTAAGACACAAAAACACAAGGTTAGAAACAAAATATTTTTAATAAACTTTTTTGTTTCCCTGTTAAAAACTTTTAGTCAATAAGCATTCATTAACCGGCAAAGTGAGAGATACACAGATCAGGAGGATTCCGGTTTGAATACAAGTTCAGAAAAGGCCTGTTGCGAATCAATTACACTCTATCATACTCCTTGGGGCTGCACCCAAAGTGCTTCTTAAACAACTGGCTGAAATAGGCCGGACTCCTGAGTCCTACCATATACGCCACTTCCGTTACGGTACGGCCCTGTTTGAGCAGGGCCGCCGCCCGTTCGAGCCGGAAGCGCTGGATAAGCTGTACGGAAGACAAGCCGGTCAGGGCGGTGAGTTTGCGGTAGAGCTGGGAGGTGCTCATATTGACGGCGCGCGCCAGCGTCTCCACCCCGAAGTTTTCATCCTCCAGTTGATCTTCGATGGTGGCTTTCACTTTATTTAAGAATTCTTCTTCCCGGGTCTCGCCCTGCGCGGCTACGCCGGCCAGCAAAGACTGAGCGTATTTCTCCTTGAGCCGGGCGCGCAGGCGAATCAGGTTATCGACCCGCGTCTTCAACTCCCGGTCGTTGAAGGGTTTGACCAGATAGTCATCTACGCCGAGTTCAAGGCCCTTCACCCTGTCCATCGACTCCGCTTTGGCGGTCAGCAGGATGACCGGGATATGGGATGTCCGCTCGTCATTTCTCAGCCGCTCGCTGAATTCAAAACCGTCCAGTTTCGGCATCATCACATCGGAAATGATCAGGTCGGGAACGTGCTCGACGGCCGCCTCCCATCCGGCCTCACCGTCTTGAGCCTGAATTACTTTGTACTCCGACTTGAAAAGGCCGGCAATATAGCGGCGCAGTTCAGGGTGATCTTCCACGATAAGCAGCCGCTTCGCGCCGACCGTTTCCAGGCCCTGCTGGCCGGCCAACAGGGAGGAGCCTGTCGCCGGCGGGGCGATCAGTTCCGTCATTTCCAGTTCCAGCAGGCGCTGGTTGAGGGCAGGAGGCGCCGGTGTTTCCACTTCGGCGGCAGCAGGTGGCACCAGCGGCAGGTCGACGGTAAAGGTTGTCCACCGCCCCTCCTCACTTTGCACCTTGATCTCTCCGCCGTGCAGCGTCACGAGTTCCTTTACCAGCGCCAGTCCCAACCCGAAGCCTTTTTCCTGGGAAGCGGATGTATAGCCGGCCTGATAGAAGCGCTCAAAAATGTTGGGCAAGTCTTCAGCGGAAATCCCTACACCCCGGTCCGTCACTTCAATGCGCACCCATTCCGACTGTCTGGATGGTGTTTCCCGCCGAACCTTTTCAACATTGATCCTTACTTCTCCTCCCGGGCTGGAGAATTTGACGGCGTTGGAAATCAGGTTCTGCATAATTTTCTGCAGCGCGTCCGGATCGAAAACCGTCATCAGGTGTTCTTCCGCAGCGTAAAAAGCCAGGTGTATTTCTTTGTTATTTGCAGCTGATTCAAGGGAGTAAGTCAAGCGCCGGAGAAAAGCTACGACATCACCGGACATCTTCGCCAGTTTCATTTTGCTGGACTCCAGCCGGGCGATGTCCAGCAATTGCTCGATCAAACGGAGCAACTGTTGCGATCCCCGTTTCATAGAAAACAACTTCTCGCGCTGATCATTGCGGTGCAGTTCCCCCAATAATTCTTCAATACGCCCCTGAATTAAGGTTATAGGCGTACGGAATTCGTGGGACACGTTGGCGAAAAAGCGGGACTTAAACTGATCGAGTTCGGTCAGTTGCTTGGCCTCCAGGGCCTTGATGCGCAATTCTTCCCGCATTTTTCTTCTGTCGGATATGTAGCGGAACACCGTATATCCTCCTATTGCAGCCAATAAAAAATACAATCCAAAGGCCCACCATCTTTTCCACGGCGGCGAACCGATACTCACCCGGATGACAGCGCCTTCCGTATTCCAGATACCGTCGTTGTTGGAGCCCTGCACCCGGAAGGTATAGTCGCCGGGCGGAAGGTTGGTGTAAGGCGCTCTCCGTTCGTTGCCCACTTCAATCCAGTTTTTATCGAACCCCTCCAACATGTACCGGTAGCGATTTTTCCGCGGCAGGGAGAAGTCCAGCGCGGAAAATTCGAAAGCGATATTATTCTGGTCATGGGACAGCCGTACTTCCCGGGTTTCCGTTATGCTGTACGTCAGCGGAGCGCCTTCCGTTCCGTGTCGGACCGACTCGTACGACAGCTGCAGGTCGGTCAGCACCACCGGCGGCACGTGCGGATTGGATTGAATCTCCCAGGGGAAAAAGGCGGTGATACCGTTGATGCCGCCGAAGAACAACGCTCCCTGCTCACTTTTGAAGACAGCACGGCTATTGAACTCATTGCTTTGAAGACCGTCTTCCACACCGTAATTGGTAAAAGTTTCGGATTTCCGGTCGAAACAGGATAAGCCGCGATTGGTGCTCATCCATAAACGGCCGGTATTATCGGGCAAGATGCCGTACACGAAATTATTAGCCAGCCCCTCCTGCTCGGTAAATACGGTGAAAACCCCTCTTTCCATATCCAGGCGTTGCAAACCGCCGCCGCCGGTTCCTATCCAGAGAAACCGTTCGGGATCGGTGGGGTCCGGCAGCAGGCATTTCAGGCGATTGTGCTGCAGTGAATCCGCCATGCCGGCTGCAGCTTGAAATAGCCGCCACTCCCCGGTATTCACTTCGTAGCGGAGCAATCCCCGCAGCGTCGCCATCCAGAACCGGCCTTTGGCGTCGCGGTGTAGGGCCTCGACTTTTTCCAGGTTTAAATCCGGCAGAACAAAGGGATCCATTTCACCGGTTTCGGGATCAAAAAGATTCAACATCCGCGTATTGCCCAGCCACATTTCCCCATGGTAATCTATGTGAATCGCGGCAATGGAGTCGGAAGGGTAAAAAGCGGGGTCACGTCCCGTAATCTCATACTCCTCCATACGGTTGGTAAGCGGATCGAGCCGAACAAGTTGGTGGTTGTTGACAATCCAGAAAAATCCTTTTGGGTCTTTTTTCGTATGGCAGATGACCCATTCTCCCGATGGCGGCGGCGGAACGGCGCTTACTTCGCCGGAATTCTGATCGAACCGGAAGAGTTCTCCGGCATTGGCGGCGATCCACAGGTTCCCGGTGTAATCTGCCAGAATGCCGTATGTGCTGTATACCCTTTTGTTTTCCTGTTTATCCAGATAATGATGGAAGGGTTTGCCTTTACTAAGATACTTATCAATCCCCATCCCGGTCGTCCCCAGCCAGATGACGCCGCCTTCGTCCAGGCAGATATCGCCGATATTGTTAAAACTCAGGCTCTTTGCATTATCGGGATCATTCCTGATGAGTTGGTAGGCGCCGGCCTGCGGATCGAAAACAACGACGCCATTATAAGTGGCTATCCACAACTTTCCATCCGGATCAGCAATGATTTTTCGGGAGATGCCCTCCCATTCTACCGGGAAGTAATCCGCCGGATAGGGGAAAAAGCGGTACTGACCGGGTGAATCCGGATTGGGAATGTGAATCAGGCCGCTTGAGGTTCCTATCCACAGGGAGGCGCCGGGGCCTTCAAAGAGGAAATTATAGTATATGCCCCTTTCCAGATCATTAAAAATTATCCTTTCGAAGATTGCCTCTTCCGGTTCGGGAAACGCGCCGTTTTCCGAGGCTTTCAGTCGACTTAGCCCTCCCTCGTGCGTTACCCAGAGACTTTCGTTCAATTCGATCAGGAAGTTTACATCCCCCTGTTTCCACTCCTGATTTTCATCGTCCAGAAAATGGAAGGGTTTTGACAACCTGTAGCCTTTTTCCTCCTCTTCTGATGAACCTGTTTCTCTCCCGGCTCCATCCTTTCCGGAAAAGGTCAGGTGATACAATCCTTCTCCCTGAACAGCGATCCACAGATCGCCGTTATGGTCCTCTTTAATGTCCTGGAATTGAAGCATGGTCTTTTTCCCGGACAGATCGCCGGCGGTAATCACCTGCCGGAAGCAATCTTTCATTCGGTTGTAACGATGCAGAGCGCCGGCGCCTACCCACAGGTTCCCGCGACTGTCTTCGAAAAGTTTGCTGACGGCATTGTCGGCCAGGGCCTGCCCATTGCCCGGCTGGTTTTTATACACTTTAAAATCATAACCGCCGTAGCGGTTCAGCCCGTCGGCGGTGCCGAACCAGAGAAAACCGCGATGGTCCTGTACGATGCTGGTGATGAGGTTTTGGGATAAGCCGTCGTCGATGGTGAGTTGTTCGAAACGGTAGGAATGATTTTGGGCCCGGAGCGAATGGGAGATCAGACAACACGCCAAGAACATAAACACGGTCCAAACAGCCGCATTTTGCATGCGATTATTCTCCATCCGGTAAGGGGGGAGAGCCATACGGAAGTTGACTAATTCTGCCATAATAGCTCGATTGTTTTCAATTCTGCTTGAAACAACAGAATGAAAATTAGGTTGTGAGAATTTGTTTGGACGGGTGGCTGTAGGGTGTTTTGTATAGGCGGGATTCTGATGCGGAAGAATCCTTTAAAGTCTAGATATAAAGAACAAGTTAGCGTTTTTTTTAAAAAAATTGAAAGCGGGATTCTGGACAAAATGGTCAAGGGCCCTTTTCATTAGGTGTCCGAATATACATTCACCCACATTTCTAATCTCTCCCGGACAGCAAAATCAAAGTTTGCACGAAAAACAATCGTCTTTGCACGAATTGCGAAAGCGCTGCGAGGTGGTTCGGCGTACCTTGCCGGAGAATTTAATAGTCAACTTTTCTTTTCGCAAGTTACAATTTTCGGTTTTTATTTCCAACTTATTTAACTCCTTGTTTATGAAGAAACCACTTCTGTTATTAGTAGCGCTGTTCATCGCCACCTATTCCTTTGGGCAAGTAGAGCTCAAACCTACGATAGGGTTCAACATCACCAGCGCCTCCAAAAATCCTTTGGACGGCGACGCCAACAGCCAGTGGGGCTGGCAATTCGGCGCAAGTTTTCTGTTCGGCAACAAGTTTTATTTCGAGCCGGGCATCATGTATCTGCAACGATCCACTGAGTTCACCAGTTCCAATCCGGAATTCAACTTCGACTTCAAACAGAGCGGGATAAGAGTCCCGGTAGCGGTAGGTCTGCACTTGCTGGGTGCGGAAGAGACTGATTTCGCCCTGCGCGCTTTCGGTGGCGGTTCGGCCTTCTTCACGACCAGTGTAGATGGCGGGGAATTTGACAAAGATGACTTCGAAAGCCCGACATGGGGCGTCTTCGCGGGCGCCGGTGTGGACCTTTGGATCATCTTCGTCGATCTGAAGTACGAGTGGTCGCTGACCAACATCTCCAGCGTTTCAGAATTCGACGTAGGCAATTCCCGGTCCCTTATCGCCAATGCCGGGGTGCGGCTGAATTTCTGACAAAAAGCTTGTAAGACGTAAAGTATTAAGTAAGTTGACTATGACTTTGCGAAGGGGTTCGGCAGTCCAGTTTGGTTCTGCCGGCTCCTTTTTAAAAAATCAATCAGGGAAATTTCAGGAAGAAAGACACTTTTTTCAAGATTTTCGAAAGTCCAACGGATCAAAAGCATTTACAAGTTCTATCTGACTACATTGCCCTCTGCAGCGAAATGCAACAAGCGGATTTCTTCCATGAACATATTTCATTGATAGTAGCTTGATAGGTTTTCTAGGCTGACAGAAGGATGGTCCGAAGCGACGGTCCTTCCTGTCAGTACTATCCGGAGAGTTACCTGGATTCGACTGACGGTCGATTGACGGGGTGACTTCGAGTCACCCCGTCAATTACTCGAAGTCACCCCGTCAATCGACAAAAGAAAGTAATTCGAATGGGTTTTAGAAGCTGAAAGTCCACGTGAAAGTAAACGTTGAAGGGCGCAGGCTTTCCCGGGTTTTCAGCCTTTTTTTTGCATACACAGCGCCGGGACGGATCGAAGCCGCCGGAGTTCAATTAGAAAAAAATACATTCTGTCATCAATACGATTAGGATTTGGCAAGCCGTCTACTGATCACAACCTTCGTTACGTTTCTCAGCCTATCCTTGCCGGCTCAAACCCGGGGTGTAGGAATGCTCAATCCGGATAAACCGGTGGCCGCCGGCCGGTATTTACTGTTTGTCATCGGCATAGACGATTACCGGCACTGGTTGAAATTACACAACGCCGTCAGCGACGCCAAAGGGATAGAAGCCATGATGGCGAGGCAATTCGGCTTCGAAAACGCCCTGCCTCCTCTGTACAATGAAGACGCCACACATGAGAACATCCTGCGCAGCTTTGACCGCCTCCGTCACATACTTCGCCCGGAAGACAACCTATTGATTTTTTTTGCCGGTCACGGCCATACCCGTCTGGACACTATCGGCGAAAAAGTCATCGAAAGCGGATATCTTATCCCGGTGGATGGAGAGGGTACCGGCAGCCACAACTGGTACACTTATCTCCACATCAATCACTTGCTGGACCGCGCCGCTCTGCTGCCGGCGCGCCAGGTCACCGTAATCCTCGACGCCTGCCACAGCGGCTTCGGTCTCGGCCAGGCCATTTCCGGTACACGGGGCATTGAAGATTTATCGGCGGCGCTCAGCAGTAAGATCAGCCGCCGGGTCATCACCTCGGCCCGTCACAATCAGCTGGCGCTCGACAGCGGTCCCGTGGCCGGCCACTCGCTGTTCACCGGCGCCCTCCTCCAGGGTCTGCAGGAGGCTACGGCCGACCTGAATGCCGACGGCGCGGTAACCACCTCCGAACTCGGCCTGTATCTGCAACAGGCCGTCAGCGAAGGCTCCGGCGGCTTGCAGACGCCCGACTTCGGCGCTTTCGATCTCGATGACCGGGGTGAAATGATCCTGGAGCTTGATTCCGATGCGCCGGCCATCCTGATCAATAACGCCGGTGCGCAGCTGCGATCGGGACAATTGGGCGCTTTTCGCAAAACCATGCAGCGCATACAGCAGCTGGACTTGCCGCTTTACACCTACTTCTACCTGCAGTATCGCTACGCCATCATGGAAAACGACATCGACCTGGCGCTATACACATTAGAGACCGTAGTAACCAACATGAAGGATAAGATCGATCCCGGCCAATATCCGGCCGCCTTTAAAAACCGGCAAATGCTCGAATACTGGTCGGACTTCATGCGCATCACCGCCCCTATTGACTCCACATTGACCTTCGAACTCATCAACGCCGATGCCGGCAAAGCCAGAATGAGCCAGGACAGTTTCCGGACGACCTTCCGTTTTCCGGTAGCAACCAGTTTCCAGATGAGAATCACCAATAATACCGAAAAACCACAGTACATCTATTGCCTGCTGATCGACGAGGACGGCCAGATTCAGGTATTACAACTATGGGAGTCCCCGGAACTTCGATACGGTGGCGGACTGCTTCCCGGCGCTTCTGCGCTGACTTATACCTTCCAGCATCTCAACCTGCGCGGCATCCTGTATACCCGCATATTCACCAGCCCCCGGCCCATCGACGAATTCGTTTCGCCGCCCAGCTTCATCCGGACCAAGGGGCACCGGCGGCCCGATTTGCCGAAGGGCGTCAGGACACACATTTTTGAAGTGGCCTTCGGTCCATGAAATCGATTTTTCTTTTTCCACTAAAAATTTAAACAGAGATGAAACAATTCCCTCCGCTCCTGGCTCTTTGCGCTTTGCTGGCAGCCTGTTCCGGCAACAGCTCCGGCACTGCTGACAATGATGCGTCGCCGGCCTCCGAAACAAACGCCCCGGCACAACCTCAACCCGCTGCTCCGGCCGCTTCAAGTACAAGTCAACAAGACGAGCCGATGATGGCCAAAAACATCCGGAACGCCCTGCGCAATGATTTGTTGAAAAATGACCTGAATGTGATGACCGAAGACCAGCGCCGCTTCACCTACGCCGAATACGACCTGAACGGCGACGGCAAAAATGAATACTTCGTCGGATTTCCGAAAAACTCCTATTTCTGCGGTTCGGGCGGCTGCACCTTTTACCTGCTCAGCCACACGGAAGGTCAGGTCATCACCCGCTTCACGGTAACCGATCCGCCTTTTGTCGTGCTTGAGTCCGGCACCAACGGCTGGCGGGACCTGGTGGTATATAGCGACGGCGCCCTGCGCAAGTTGACCTTTAACGGAACAAAATATTCCTCCAACCCGTCGGTAGCGCCGGAATACAATGAAACCCCGGGCGACGGCCTGCCGCGCTTGCTGGACTTTGAATTGCCGCTGCCGGTGTATAGTTTCTGAGCCCGGCCAGGTTAAAGTTTAGAAGGCTTGCCCGCCCGGTTCCTGGTCGGACAAGCCTTCTAAACCAAACCCGACAGCGTCGGGCCGACTAAACTAAACTACCTACGCCCCCTTCTCCGGCAGTTTTTCCTCCGTCTCCTCCTCTTTGCCATTTTCCGTTGACTTTTGCTGCTCCCGGCCGTCTTGTGTTTCCGGAAGGAGATTTTGCTTCTCGTCTTCTTTTTCCGGGAAGCGGATAAACACATCCCGTTTGGGGAAAGGGATCTCGATGCCCGAGCGTCGCAATTCGTCGTATACGGCGGCCATCATATCGCTTTTGATGGAAATCCACTCATCGAAGTGGTGGGTCCAGAACAGCACCCGGAAATCGACCGAGCTGTCGTTGAAATCATTGACCAGCACCAGGGGTTTGGGATAGTGCATGACCTTTTCCTGGCTATCGATCGCCCGGTGGATGGCCTCACGTACATTGGGGATGTCGGAGCCATAACCTACGCCTACAATTAGCTCGATGCGGCGCGATTTATTGGAAAGCGTCCAGTTGGTCAGTTGTTGCGACAGCAGGTCGCCATTGGGTACGATCACGTCGGCGCCGTCGAAAGTCACTACTTTACTGGAGCGGATGCCGATTTCCTTGACTTTTCCCCGGAAGGTCCCCAGTTCGATGACATCGCCGATCTTGATGGGTTTTTCAAAAGCCAGGATGATGCCGGAGATGAGATTGTTGACCAACCCCTGCAGGCCGAAGCCGATCCCCACCCCGAGCGCCCCCAGCACGATGGCTACTTTATCGAGGGAAATACCGGCAGCCGTCAATGCTAAAAGGAAGCCGGCGCCGAGCACGCCAACCCGGACCAAGAGCATGGTCGAGCCCAGTTTGTTTTTCTTATCGCTGGCCGTGAGGTCCCCGTGGTTGCCGAACAGATAGGCCAGCAAACGGGACAGCAGAACGGCGACGTATATGACGAGTATAAAAACCAGCAGACTGCCATAGGTAAACGTGGCGCTGCCGATATTCCGGGCTTGGGTGAGGAAGTCCGACACGGCTTCATATCCGATTTCAAAAACCCCCAGGCTTTTCGCAAAGGTAGCCAGCCACATGATGACCGCGAAGACTCCCAGGATGCGCTTAAAGCTTTTTTGAAGGTCCTGATAATCCAGCCAGGAAGAATAGGATTTCAGATCCTCTTTGTTGGCTTCAATATACAGATAAGCCAATTCGCCCAGCAATTCGATGAATACCCATAGGGCTACGGCGTAAATCAGCTGGAAAGTACCGGCATAACTCAGGGTCAGCGCGATGTGATAGTAGCCGGTAATATTCAGCAACAGGGCCAGCAGGTTCATGCCGGCGAACAATCCGGTCATCCACCAATTAAGCCAGGATGATCCCAGCGAAAGGGTTTTGTTCCTGACTTTTTGGATCAGCACCCAACCGAGGCCGACTGCCCCTGCATTGATGAAGAGAAGGGCCCATCTTTCCACGAAAGTGGTGGTCATCAGCAAAATGATAATCCCGTTCAGAACGAACAACAGCACTACGCCACCCCAAATACGGAAATTACTTTTCGATAAGCGCCCGTACAACAACCAGGTCATCAGGCCGAACAACAGCGTCCAGATCACCTCCACAAAAACCAAGGGGGGCGTGCCGTAGAGGAAGGGCACAATCGTCAGTCCGGCCGCCAGGGCGCTGATTTCGGGATAATGCTGAAAGTAAACCACGGGCGACAGAACTGCCGAGGCGTCCTTATCCGGATTTCTCCTGATTTTCCTCAGATTGATCCGGGCGAAAATGTATAAAAACAGGATGAGGCCCACGTTGACCAGGCGAATCCCCCAGTTGTAGCGCAGAAAATACAACAGCGTATCCCTGGCCGTCATCAGAGATACCGACCAAACGGCTTGAAAATCATTCCGGTAATCCCCGCGCGTCAGCGACCATAAGGGAGGATGCACCGGAACCAGCATCTGCCGCCGGATCTGGCTGATCTGCCGTTCGGTCAGCAGGGCCAGGTCATTAATCCGAATGGAATGCCGGGTCAGCCGGTCCTGCATCAGTCCCAGCTCCAGCAGTCGTTTGTGCAGTAGTTCCCTGGCCCGGCGATAGCGCCCGGTGAGATCTTCCAGTTGGTCGAGATAGGAATTTCGCAGAGAAGGATCGGCCGGCACCAGGCGGTTGACGGAATCCTGTTCGATGCCCTCTATGGTCGTCTGGTATGAAATTAAGTGCTGATTGTACCTGAAAAGCTCTGCTTCCAGCCGCTTTAAGCGAGCCTGAATTTCCTCCAGGATGGAAGCAATGGCGTTAAGGCTTCGAAGATCGAGCAACTGTTGTTGTACCGACTCAGCGTAGTAACTTTCAATCATAGCCAGCTCTTCGTCCATCTTTTCCAGATCCTCATTGATCGCTAAGGTATCCAGCGGCAGCTGCAGCTGCCGGTTCAGTTCGTTGAGCGTAATCGCCAGGTTTTCCACCCGCCGCAACAGAAAAACGGCAATGGTGTCGGAGGTGACCACAGGCCTGGGCGCCGGCTGCTCCACGGAGGTGGTGTCGATCAGTAAACTGTCGATCAATTCCACTTCGGTCAGAAAGGGCGTGGCGCCGGGGACTGAATCTTCCAGTACACTATCCCGGTTGGTCAAAGTGTCGGCGACAAAGGAAGTATCCGCTTGTTGTCCCAAAACAATTGAGGAAAAGCACAGCAAGGGAAGCAGAAACAGCCCCCTCTTCCACGTCGCGTTGCCGGGTATTCGGAAGGAACAGGACGGCATACTCGACTGGCGGGGTGACTTTGGAGTCACCCCGTCAGGCGCCCCGGTAAAATTCCGCCTGCTATGCTTTATGAAACCTATCATTCACTTAGTCATTAAGTGAACTACCCACCAACTGAAGATTGGTGGGCTTCGGGCTTCACAGAGAATAGCTCACTGCTCAAAAAGAGTTAGGAGTCTTACGTTCTCTCCACCCGTGTACTCGCTAGTCCCTAACGAGGTTTTTACGTCTTTTACTGACGTTACAAATATGCACAAATAGTTTTAAAAATACAACCTTTTTGAAACAATGTTTTTCAAAAACATTCGCTTTCATCCCATTGGCTGAAGACCAATGGGTTTTACGCTCAACTATATAAATCAAAAAGGGCACCTCTACCTCTCTCCAGAGGTCAAGACTCCACGTGAAGCAGAGCTTCGCGCTCCTTTCACTCTCACTCACCTACTCCTCCCCCACCTCCTTATGTTTCCGCCGCGATAGCACCGGCCGGATCCTGAGGCTGTCTCCTTCATGAGACATCTCGATCAGAATGGTCGGTCCGCCTTTCCGTTCGCGATAATGTTTTTCGACTTCCTCGGTCAGACCATGCTTAAAGAGGTTTTCCAGTGGAACCTCGAAGAGCAAATCGGTTCTACCACTTTGCTGAAGATCGTAAACGCCGTCAACACTAAAGGCCAGCGCAGAAGAGATCACCAGCAAATCGTCGATCAAGATCTGCTGATCCCGCAGGCGGAACTTTTTTTCCAGGGTAGCGAACTCCACCTCTTCCCAACCGCGGTTTTTGATTAAAAAGCCGTGAATATCCCGCAGCCCGGGAAAATTGACCAGTTCGCCGTTCTCCAATTTCAAATTGACCTGCCCCTCCATACTCGCGGGATCGAGATTATAATCGTCATCAGCCTCGGCTTTGAAAGAGATATCGGCATGCAGCATGCCCTGCACATTCTGGTGGGAGATCTCCTCAAAACCGAAGTTATCGAAACTACGGAATACGTGCGCGACGTCTGCTTTGCTGAAATTGGCTCCCACATCTATTTTCGGGGCATTATTTTGCAGACCGGTGATCGAACCTTTAACCTGAAAAGCCCCCTGCCGCATATTCATCCGGGCTTCTTCAATCTTCACCTGATCCTTGTTCATATGAATATCCCCGAATACATTACCAGCTTTAAAATTCCGGTAATTCAGCTGATCGATACGCAATTTGAAGTTGACGTTCAGGTTATTTAATACCGAGTCGACGGTTGTCGTTATCGGTGTCGGTTCATGGCCGTCTTCATAGGTCTTTCCTTTGTGTTTGGCCGGAGCCAAAAAATGATCAAAGGAAAAAGAGGGAGAAAAAACTTCAAAAGAAGCCTGCACTTTGCGGTCAGGAAGGAATAAAAAGGGAAGCAAATTGGTAAAACGCCCCTTGGCCTCCACGAGGTTCTCATTGAGCGCCAGCGTCAGCCGATCAATATCCAGGTCCTTGTTATTGAAAGAGATATCGGCGTCGAGATCGGTCAGATGATACCCCTTGTTTACCCGCTCAATAGCGGCCTTCGAAAATTTGACGACGCCGGATAAGTCCGCTTTGATAATATCATTCTGTATATCGAAGTGATCGTGGGGTTGACCCCGATAGTGAAAACTCAGGTCAATAGCACCGCCGTGAAAGCGCAACTGATCCGGCGGAAACATCGCGTTGAGGTCCGTCAGCGGCATCCGGACTCTTGCATCGGCAGTAATCAGGGGATCATTCAGGTTTTCGACGGTAAAAGCCGCTTCAAGCGGAGCGTTGCCGAATACGCTGGCCGAAAAAGTATCGATCTGCACACAACCTTTCGGCGGAGCCTCCGGTGTGCATTTCCCCTGGTAATGCCCGACCATTTTCACATCTGTAGCTTCAAAGCTATGAAAGACAACTGCTCCGGACCGTACCCGCAGGCTGGCTTCCAGGTAATCGATGGCGGATTCCATTTTACGGGTAAGCAGGGTGGGGTGAGCCGGAGCAGACGAGGACTTCTCTTTCGTATCTTTTCCGAGAGGAAAAGCATTGAAATCAAGTGCAGGTGACTGTATGTCGAGCGAAGCCGCCAGTTTGCCTTCTTCTGTGAAAACAAACGGAATGAAGTCGTGCAGGCGGCCGGACAACTCCACCTCATTATCATTGAGCGCCAGGTTCACTGATCGCAGATCCAGATCATGTTCATCCAGATGAAGGTTGGCGGACAAGTCGCGTATGCGGTATTTTCCGGCGTAATCGGCATCAATACCTTCTAAATCAATCTGTCCGCCAAACCGGGCATTGTTCACCGCTTCGCTAAGCCCGAAATAATCGTTCAGGGTTCCCTGGTATTGAAAAGCCAACGCCAGATCTCCCTTCTGCAGTTGAATCTGGTCAGCCGGAAACATTTTTCTGAATGCCGAAACAGGCGTATTCAGCTGCATATTCATAGCCAGGTGGGGATTATCCAGATCAGTAACTTTCAGGGAAGCAGCAATGGGGATATCACCATATATACGGGCCCGGAGCGTATCGATCAGCACGCATCCCGCTGAGTCGACCGCCGCACAGGAACTCAGGAAGCGGCTATTCCAACGCACCTCAGTAGCACGGAAGCCGCGAATGGTCAACTCATCGACTTCTGCATTGATCTCGGCGTTAAATTCTTCTAGTAAAGCTTCGGCCACCTCAGTGATCGGATTCACGTCAACGCCGGTAGAACTACCGTCACTCGCTTTTTCAGACCTGACTGGTTTTGGTTTCGGCGGAAATAGCTGGTCAATATCCAGCTTTCCCGCCTTCAAGTCGAGAGATGCCTGTAGCTGACGGTCGGAAGACAGTACAAAAGGAAGCAGATCATGTACCATCCCCCGGATCCGAAGCGGCGATTCTCCGAGTCTTACCTGCAGATCATTGATCCACAGATCCTCCTCATTGAAGCGAAAATCCGCATTCAGCCGGTTCAACCTCAAGCCGGTCGGCGGATAAACCAGAGTGGCATCCTGTAGGCGCAAATTTCCCGCTATCCGGGCCAGTTCAGCAAGTGCTGCAGGCTTACTGAAAGCTTCCAGCTTACCCTGGTATTGCAGGTTTAGCTCCAGGTCACCGTCGCGCAAATCAATACGCCCGGCCGGCAAAAGAGTATTCAGTTCTTCCAGCGGCATATTCACTTTGCCCACCAAATCCGCTTCGGGATCGACCAGGTCTTTTAACAATACCTGACCCTGGACCGGAATGAGGTCATACAAACGGGTACTCAAGGTATCAAAAGACAAACAGCCGCTATGCGGATTGACGGGCCCGTCCGGATCACAATTGTAAAATCGTCCGCTAAAAAAGGTTTCGGTTGCCTCGATTTTACCGGCGCTTACTACGGCAGTTTCCGTGGAAAAAAACACCTCCACCGGCGCCGGGCGGCCCGTAATCAGAGGCCCCTCCACCACTACCCGGGTTTCGATCGGCTGATCGATTTCGAATTTACAGAGCGCGTTCCTGATATTATCGGCAATTACCTTCCTGCCCGCCTCCAGCCTTATGCCGGGATGATCAATGATCAGCTTCAGGTAAGCGGGTTTTCCCATCCCCAAATACCCGGAAAGTACAAAGTTCTCTCCATCAACATTCAGGTCGGCAGGCCCGATGTCCAGGCGATTGCTGTCGTGATCCCAGGTCAGACGCCAATCCACTTTGGCCATCTTGTCTTTCAGGTAAGCACCGTTTTTGAACTTAAAGGTAAGCCCGTGAAAGAACCAGTCCCCACGCAAATTGATTCGCTCTTTGGCGCCGCTTTCATTGAAATCAACACGGGTATTTACCAGGTCGAAATGGTAGGATTTGGAATGCAGGGAGTCTAGAAAAAGAAAAGCGAAATTTTTAACCCGGATATGTTCGAGGGAAAAAAGGGGATGTTTTTCTGAATTATCCGTCTTTTCCTTCTTCTCTTTTCCCTTTAGAAAATCTGCATTAAAGTAGCTGCCATCGGCATTGCGGAACAAGGTCACCCCTCCTCCATCGAGCAGCAGCGAGTGCACGGCCAGCTCGCGGCGAAACAAATTCCAGAAGCGAAACTTTACGGCTATCTTATCGATTCGCACCAATTTCTCATGATGGTCTTCAAAGGCGGGATCCTGCACAATAATATCCTCCAGAACCATAGAAAGAAAAGGGAAAGTACTCAACAGCTCAAACCGGTAGTGGGCGAATTTGAGATCCGCTCCGGTCTTTTCCTGTACCAGTTCCTCAACCAGTAATGGTACTTCTTCCTGGTCGCTTACTGCGATGGCATAAACTCCTGCCAGAAAAAGAAGCCCCATAAGCATCAGGCCGGCGCCAAGGAACAAAAGGAACCGGAAAAGTTTTTGGATACTAGTCTTTTTCTCCATTCCAAAAGGTGTCATTAATAACTGAGATTTTAATTTCAATGGTCCCCAACGGGCTATTCCCCTGGTAGTCAACCAGCCTTGACCTCCTTTCCCTGCCTGGATGGACCTTGTTCTTCTTGATCAACCAATTGTACCGGCTGTAACTGATCCTTAAAAGTTTCACCGTAAATTTCCCACAGTGAGAGAAAGAGTGCGGCGACGATTGGCCCGATTATGATACCCGCCATCCCGAAAAGGGCGAGACCGCCCAGCGTACCGAACAGGATCATCAGATCGGGTAAAGCCGTATCCCGCCCCATCAGCCGCGGCCGCATGAGGTTGTCAATATTACTAATAACAATCGCTCCGAACAGAAGTAAGCCCAACCCCTGCGGCAGATGACCGCCGATAATGAGGAACACACTAGCCGGCAACCAGATCACCGCCGGTCCCAGTAAAGGAATAATGGACATCACCGCCGTAATCACCCCCCAGAACAGGGTGTTATTGAGCCCGGCTACGGCCATTCCCACCCCGGTTAAAGCCCCCTGGACCACGCCGATGATCAGCGTCCCCTTCAGAGTTGAACGCGTCACGGTGACAAACTTATTCAGCAAAATGCGCTCCTGGGCGGTCTGCAGCGGCAGGTAATACAGGAATTTGTTGACGTATTCTTTTCCGTAGATCAGAAAATAATACATCGCGAATAAGAAGATGAACAGATCGAAAAAGAAATCGGCAGCGCCGCTCGTAACATGAGAAAGTCCGGAGGCCAGAAAACTCCCCAGACTGGTGATCAGGTTTTCTATGGTGCCGATGAGTTCCTGCTGGTCGGGAAAAAACCGGTGGACGATAGGAATTTTCCCCAGTTCTTCGGCAAAAGAATCGGGGTGGGCCAGGCGCTCCTCGACGGCCGGCACAAAGGATCGCCCAGCATCGATAGCCTGTTCGACTACCACGACCGCAAAAACGGCCAACGGAATCAGGATGACCAGCAGAAAAACCATCACGGTTAGTGCGCTCGCCAGGGCTTTGCGGCCTTTCAGCCAACGGCTCAGCCGTTCGTACAGGCCGTACATCAGCCCGCTGAAGATGGCCGACAGCAGAATGGCCATGGCGAAGCCCTTGATCATGATAAAGAAAAGAAGGGATACCCCAATCACGAGAAGCAAAACGGTGGCCCGGGCCAGCGTCATTTTATTGGTGATCATAGTCGACTATTTTCGTCGCGCACGGATTCCGGCGCTGTTTGTTCGATTGACGAGGTGACTTCGAGTCACCTCATCAATCCGGAATACGGCAAATTCTCCGGCTTCTCAGCCGGTATCGATATCCTTTGAGTTCAAATAAGTTGGACTATGACCTTGCGTGACTTTCCGGGTAACACCAAGCAGCAAGATGGGCTAACCGGCAAACACTAAAAAACGAAGATAAAATAAAAAAGCCATTCCGTATTGAAAATGGCGGCGCTTTTGTATTGGCAGGCTTTTCAAAACGGATATCCAAACGACAAATTAAATTGCAGATTATTTTTCCGCCAGCTCCCCGAAAACAAGTCGATCTGATTAGCCACCCAGCGCTGCCCCTCCGGCAGCCAGGGTTTGGTAAGCGGCATTGCGAGGTCGAGCCGGAGCACCAGCGGATCGATATTCAGGCGCAGGCCGAGGCCCACGCCCAGGCCCAGTTCTTTGTAGAAGCGGTCGAAACGGAAGTTGGCGCGTTCGGTATTACTTTCCACCAACCAGATGTTCCCCACATCCGCGAAGACGGCGGTTTCGAACATGCTGGTGATCTTGTACCGAAACTCAAAGCTCGACTCCATGTGCATGTCGCCCTTGCCGGCGAATAGCCACAAGCTGTTGTTATCAAAAGGGGTGTCGTTGACAGACAAGGTCCCGGGGCCGAGCTCCCGCAGGGAATAAGCCCGGACGCTGTTGGGACCGCCGACGGTATACAGGTTGAGAAAAGGTAAAAATAGTTCCTCTCCGAAAGGGATGGACAGATCGAGGACGAAGCGAGTCGCCAGCGTGTGCTTCTTTTTAGGGGTGACGTAATAATATCGAAAGTCATTTTCAGTTTGCAAAAACAGACTTTCAAAGTCTTCTACTTCCAGGATTTCGAAGTCCTGGTCGGGAAAGATTTGATTTCCCGTAAGGGAAAGGCGACCCCGGTAGAAGAAATTGTGCCGTTTCACCTCGATATTCCGGCTATCGTAAAGAAAGATGTAATCCGGGTTCCAGTAGATCATGTCTTCCAGACTGAGCAGGCTACGGTAAAAGGGCTCTTCCCGCACCCCGAGCAAAAAATTGATCAGGAACTTCAGGTCGGGGGTTTCTTCCTCATCGAACTGAAACCCCAGGCCGATGGGATTTAACTCGTGCAGGATATCAGGCCGGCGCTGCCACTGATAGCCGAAGGTGAATTTCACGGAATTGATCCCAAAGGAAGGCGCATAAGAGCTGTCCTGGGCCAGCCCCTCCTGCAGGTCTTTCAAATCAAAGGCGTCAATAATCGCCAGGACCCCTTCACCGGTTAGGGGTAGTTCCGTGCTCTCGCGCTCATAGCTCAGGTTGAACTGCGTTCGGGCAAGCGTGAGGTTGCGGCGCTGCCGCCGCCAGGGGGTGCGCAGCCCGGGTAAGGTGAAAGCCAGTTCCAGGCCGCTGTTTTCATAGAACTGCCCGGGGTTGTCGCCCACCGGAAAATTGAGATTGGTAAAGCCCCGGATGCGGAGATTTTCTGATCCCCGGAACAGGTTTCGGTTGATATAGGTCAATTCGAGTTCGGGACCTATGTACTGACTGTTTTTGTAACTAAGGCCGACTGATCCCTGAATAGTTTGGGGACGGCGCGGCGACAGGCTCACGGTCATTTCCAGGGAATCGGTCCCACGGGGCCGGTAGAAGTTGACATTGGCAAACGACAAGCTGTTGAGGTTGATCAGTCTCTTGAGAGTATTGTGGTGATACTCCAGGTTATAGGGGTCGCCGGGACGAAAAAAGATATGACTCAGAAGTGGCCGGGTCCGGAATTTTTTAGGCCGGGTCCGGAACTGGAAAGTAACCCCCTCATCTTCTTCCTTTACCGGCTCCGCTGATTCACTGCCGAAATCAGGATTAACAAAAATGCTCCGGATATAGTTTTTGCGCAGGTTCTCCGGCGGCGTGTCTTCACGGAGTTTTAGTCTCAGATTCACAGTTCGATCACGGTGCGTCGAATCGACCTGAAACATCAGATAGTCCCGACTGAAGAAGTAGTAGCCCCTTTCCTTCAGGTACAGCTCGATCCGTTCCGCCTCCGACTGCAGGCCGGCCAGGGTGTAGACATCGCCGCGCTCCAACACTTCCGATTGGGGCATGGAACGCAGCAGCGGCCCGATATTGGGGTGGCCGATCCGGTTTTCTATGGAATCGATCCGGTAAGGCTCCTCGAATTGCAGACGATACAGCACGCTCGCCTTTTTATCGACCAGGGTGACTTCGCTGTCTACCGCGCCGTCGAAATAGCCGTTGTTAAACAGGCGATTCTCCATGAGTTGCTCCACCTGTCGCGGATAATCCGGTTTGTACAACACCGGCGGCTGCCCGAGCTTATCGCGCAACCAGGGCAGGATGCCCTTATCCTTGCCGTTGTCGAAGAACTGATACAGGTACAGGCGGATGGGCAACCCGGCAATTTTATCGTTGGGCTCGGGTTCCATAACGTCGTACAAATCACTGGTCAGCTTTTTGGTAACCAGTTTTTCATTTTCACCGAAATCGATCCTGGCGCCGGTATACAGGGCGGATCCACCGGGCACCGACTTGGTGGAAGAGCAACCGGCCAGCAGCGCAGCCGCTACCCAGCAAAGCACCGGTATGTATATTTTCCTGGTCATAGTGAACCTCGGTTCGCATTTTTCTAAAATTGGCGCTTACCTCCACCAAGCTTTCAACCTTTGGACGCCAGATGTCAGATTTCATTCATCAGACCCTAATACACTCGTTATCAATACACTCACAGCCTCTTCGATATCAGGCGGGGAGAATTTGCAAGCCATTGCGGATACAGGCCATCCCATCTGGCGTCTGGTATCTGATATCTGGTTTCCTAATTCCAAATGAATCTCAAAACCTCACTTCCCACCACTATTCCCGCCTTCCGTCTGAACACTATCCGCCGGTTCCGTCGCGGTTGACGGCATTTCCGGAGCGTGGTTGGCCGGCTGGTGGTTTTTCTTAAAGATCAGCCGGTTAAAATCCTTTGACAGCACCAGGGTGCCGCCCAGTTTGATGATATTGCTGCCGATGAAGTCATCGTAGTCGTACTGGTTGAAAACCCTGATTTTCAGGGCGCCCTCTTTGGTCAGGGAATAGGCGACGGACACATTTTCTAGGAAGGCCTGCATGTTCTGGTCGCGGTATTCATTGCCGTATTCATCTAATTTGACCTGTCCGGTGCGGGCGACGCCGTCGACCTCGACCTCCAGCCGTTTATCGAGAAAGCGTTTTCTGAGTCCCACCCGGAAGTCGGTATTTTCAAAACTGAGCTCGCCGGCGTCGTCGCTGAGCGTTTCGATGCTGAAATTGACATCGACGAAATTGATATACTCGTTGGCCAGGTTGTTGAGCTGGCTGGCGAGCAGGTCGCCGAGTTCCTGTTTCAGGTTAATGACGGATTTCCCACCGCCGCCGCCGTCACTAAGCCGGAAACTGTTGAACAGGATAAGGCTGAAGGCCTGGGTGTTCATCTCTGTCGAATTGGTGCGCAGCACGGCTAGCGCCGGATCCACGAGGTCGGCGCTGTTGTTGCCGATAATCCTCGGGTATTCGATGTCGGTGCTCAGATCGGCGGCTTCCAGCGTGCCCTGCGCCCGGATGGTGACGAGAAACTCCTGGCGCCGCTTCAGCCGGTCGAGATCGGACTCACTGGGCTCTTCGCCCAGGTTCCCCTTGGAGCGGACGAGCAGATAGGGGGTGGTGCGGGCGGTATACCCCGCCTTGAGGTCAATCGCAGCATCGTCAATGGGCCCGGTAAACGTAATTGTACTGCCGTCCTTCAGATCGAATTCTTTTTTGATGACCTTCTGGTAGGTGTAAAAGTATTTGCCGCCGGAAACATCGACCTGCCCGGAGAGCTCCATATCTCCCGACGGGGTATAGCGGAAGCCGATATTCCCCTGCGCCAGGCCTTCGAGGCGATCGCCGGCCTCGCGGTCCATGACCACCGTCAGCGCCAGTTCCCTGCTTAAATCGGCGGTGATGTTGATATCAAAGCCGGAAGCTTTCCGGGCGACAGAATCCCGGCTCTGACCAGGTTGTTCTTCCGTCTCCCTGTCCGCTAAATCAAAATCCACGAACTCCACGAAGCCCTCTCCGGTTTGGAGCTCCTCCAACTGATCTCCCTGATCATAAACATAAAAGAGGGAAGAACCCGGCCGGGGTTTTAGTTCGCAACTGACCAGCACGACGCTGTCGGTAGCGCCGGCCGCAGTCAGGCCGATACTGGAAAATACGCGACCGTAGTACAGGTCGTTATCCGCCTGTGTGGTGTTGAGCACGAGAAAATTGTCGGCATCCAAAAAGGTCCCGAACTCGAGTGCCGGATATCTTTTCCAATTGACGATGAGCACCAGCTTGGCCTCATTGCCCAGCGAGTCTTTAATCACGAGCGGCTGTGTATTGAACACGCCGCCGCCTCTCAAGTCTATCTGCCCCCCGGGTATGCTCAACAAGCTGTTGGTCATCACGGGCCGGACCGTCACCTGATCAAATGTAACCGGTCCGGTCACGCGGGGCTTGCCGAGGGTTCCGCCGAAGGTAAGGTCTGTATTCAGATTGCCGCTCAGGTCGGTGGCGAAGGCTTCGGCCATAGGCTGGAAGGCAGCCAGGTTGAGCGGCCGGGCGACGAGCTGCCCGGCAATACGGGCTGAATCCTGCCCGTGCTGGTAGGCGCCGTTCAGTGCTATGTTATTCCCCTGTCCGGTGAGCCCGACGGTGGCTTCCCAGTTGCCCGTCGAATCGCCGGCGGCTTCCAGGTCCAGATTGCCGAGCCCGGCTGCAAGCAGTCCGAAATCAGCCACGCTCAGGTCGGTGCGTATCTCCGGCGCGCCCATCGGATTGTCAATGACCACCTCGCCGTCGGCCACCCCCATGAGCATATCGCTTTTCCATTTCAGGATATCGGAGAAGAAAGCCAGGTCGAAATTGTCAAAATCGACCTGCAGGCGACCGGGGCTGACTTCGTCGACGGACAGGGTGCGATTCTGTCTTGATAGCGCCAGATTGTGGACGTGCAGTTCTCCATTATCGAAGACAATTTCATTGGCGGGATCGAAGCGCCACAGCGTATCGAAGTTTAGAATTGGCTTTTCGGCAAAGTGGGCCCGGTAATTACCGGCGCTTCGGTCGAGCATGGCGACTATCATAAACCGGATCGGGAATTGTGCATCGGGGGCATTCACCGTATCGATTTGACTGAGGTTAAAAATCAGGGTATCGGCCCCGGCATATCGTTGGACGCCGGTAAGGCTCAGGTCTTTCACACCGATCTGGTTGAAGAGGCGGGCGCTGTCGACGGCTACTGCCGCAAAAAAAAGATTATCCCAGTTGACGGCGGCGATTTCCGTGGAGTCCAGTTGGAAAGACTGGTATTTCACATGGGCAATGTTGGTGTGCACCAGGAAGGAGCTGTCCTGCATGTCGAAGGCGGCCAGGGCATGGAAAGGCTCCAGTTCGGTAAGGCCGGGGATAAGCCCCGAGGTGAAAATTTCGGGCCGGATGACGTTGAGCGAGAGAAAGAGGTTTTGGATGGAATCGGGATTTAATTGAAGTTTTTCTAATTCGACGCCCGCTTCTTCAGCCAGTTTCGGGATGCCTTCGTTAAAATAATCCGGATTATTGGCCTGATCTATGAGGTAGGCTTCCAGGAACTCACTGGAAAATAAAGCAGTCAGGACATTGGCGGCAGTATCGCGATTAAAATTCAGGAAGAGCAGCTGAGTAGCTTCTGAGATACTGTCGTAAGTAAACCGGAAATCCTGGGCGAGCAAATTGGTGTAGATGCTGTCCACACGATGCCCTTTCGCGGTAAGACTGAGGTTGGTCTGCACGTTGAATGGGGTGTTCAACAAGTTCAGGGCGTACAGATCGAGTTTGTTGATCTCTCCTTCCAGGGCGCTGGTATCACGCCCGGGGTTTAAATCGACCAGCGTTGAGAAGTCGAGGTCCACTTCGTTTTCGCGGACGGTCAGTTTTCCCAGAAAAGATTTCCGGTCGACCTTTCCATCCAACAGCAAACCTTCCCGCCAGTTGATGGTATCGCCGAGTAAGCGCAGGCGGAGGGAGGCGTCGGCGCGCAGGTCGCGCTCGATATCCAGGCCGCTGCCTTCGGCTTTGATTTGCAGGGCGATGGGCGGGGCCGGCCAGCCGACGACGGAGTCGTAGGCGATAGAATCGGTAAAAAGCGGCTGAAGCCGGAAATCCCGGAGGTTCAGCGCAGCGGCAAAGGCCGAAGAATCTACCAGCGTAGCTTTAGCATTCAGCACACCGTCGGAGGTAAGCACCGCAAGCCGGGCATCCAGGTCTCGCCGGTCGCCGCGAAAGGAGCCTTCCCCGTGTTGTACGAGTGGCAGGCGAAGATAGGCGGGCAGCGTACTGTCGGGCAGATAGGCGGCGATTTCACCGGGCTGGACGATAAGTTCACGCAGCTGCAGGTCGTAGCCCAGGGCATCGGCATTGGTGAAACTGTCGACCCTCCCGGCGATCTCGATTTCGGAACGCAGGCTGTCGCGTAGAGCTTCCAGCCGGAGGTCGGCGAGAACGGTATCCATGGTTCCCTGCAGCCCGCCGGCCAGGGTGACGGCCTCCGGCAACTGGATGTAAGCCGGGAAGCTGTCGGGCAGGTAGCCCTCCATTTCCAGGCGGCTGACCCAAAGGGTATCGAAGGTCACATCGTAGGCCAGTCGGTCCGTATCCATCAAATTGCTGATCCGGCCATCCAGCAGCAGGCGGGCGGCGAGCGGCTGGGCCGGGCGGCTGGTCGTCGCCTCCAGGTTCAGGTCGAGGCGGCGCAGGGGGCCGCGC
>CAZWDL010000066.1:0-41225 GCA_964632995.1 uncultured Saprospiraceae bacterium | reverse complement strand
CGGAAGGCGGAAGTCGGAAGTCGGAAGGCGGAAGGCGGAAGGCGGAAGGCGGAAGGTGGAAGACTTACCCCGTTAAAGAAAACTAAATTCGAAGTCTACTTGAACGTAGTCCGGAAAGATGAACGTTTATATAGAAAATACTTGTTATCAGGATGAAAAGCCATGTTTAGATTTTCATTCTGATTCTGATAGCTGAGGCCAACCGCCAACGGCCAACTGCAAAACAAACAACCTACAAACCATCGATATGGCCTTAGATGACATGACTACTCCCAACGAGGAGAAAAATAAAAAACGGGGAATGGTGATCAGCGTGCTGATACACATCCTCCTCGTGTTGTTGGCCTTGCTACCGCTGCTGACTTACCCCGATCCGCCGCCCGGGCAGGAGGGGATACTTGTCAATCTCGGCCTTCCGGATGAAGGGCAGGGCTTTGAGAATGCCGGCCCCGCTGAACCTATGCCGGAAGAAGAACCTATTCCGGAAGCGGAGCCCATTCCGGAAGAAGAGCCCATCGAAGAAGAATTTGATCCCGAGCCGGTGGAGACTAAGCCGGAACCGACGCCCGACCGGGAGGTAATTAAAACCGAAGATCCGGAAGAAATCGCTCTGCGCAAAAAGCGGGAAGAAGAAGCCCGCGAGCGACGCGAGGAGGAACTGCGCGAGCAGCGCGAGGAAGCCGAACGCCGTCGTCAGGAAGAAGCGAGGAAAGCAAAAGAGGCGGAAGAGGCGCGTAGAAAGGCTGAAGCCGATAAGCTGAAAAATGAAATCGGTGGTCTGTTCGGGGAAGGAAAAGGCAAAGGCGAAACGGGCAAAGAAGGCAACCAGGGTGATCCCGAAGGTGATCCCGATGCCTCCCAGCTGGAAGGTATTAGTACCGGCCAGGGGCAAGTAGGCGGCGGACTGGGCAGTCGCGGGGTGCTGGCCTTGCCGAAGCCGGAAGATAATTCCCAAAATGTGGGCACCGTAGTCATTGAAGTCTGCGTGAATGCTTCCGGCGGAGTGATGAGTGCAGAGTTTACCCAAAGGGGATCGACTACGGCCAACCCCTCCCTGGTCCGCAGCGCCATCAGCGCCGCCAAAAAGGCCAAATTCGCCAGGGGCGACGTGGATAAGCAGTGTGGAACCATTACCTATAACTTCCGCGTGCAGTAGCTTGTCAGGAGGCGCCTTTCAAGGCGCCTCCTGATTTCGAGACCGCATTGTCCGGCAGGAGCGCTGAGCTTTAGCGCCGGGCCGGGCATAAGAAGTTAATTGGCCGCAAAGAGAAAATATCTTGCGTTTCCTTGTGTCCTTCTGTGTGCAACCCTTCTGCTGGTACGGCCGGATATTAGCTTGGCGAAAAAGCTTTTCGCTTGCGCGGAAAGAGGCTTTTGAGCCCCACGCAGAGGCCGCAAAGCATCCGGTTTGACCTTCCCTTACCTATCTGAATTGTACCACAAATCCCCTACTTTCGCCTCCAATACACGCAACGCACCATGTCCAATAACCGCTATTCGGAAACGCTCGATTTCCTTTACACCCAACTGCCCATGTTCCAGCGCGTGGGCGCGCCGGCAATGAAAAAAGACCTCAGCAATACGCTGGTCTTGCTGGAATACCTGGATAACCCCCATCGAAAATTTACCTCCATCCATATCGCGGGAACAAACGGCAAGGGCTCCGTAACTCATATGCTCGGCGCCGTGCTGCAGGGTGGGATAGAGAAGCAGCGGCGCGTGGGCCTCTATACCTCGCCACACTACCGCGATTTTCGGGAGCGCATCAAGATCAACGATGACTACATCATCGAATCGGCGGTGGTCGACTTCGTCGATCGCTGCCGGCCCGCTATTGGTGAAATCCGGCCTTCCTTTTTCGAAATTACCGTGGCCATGGCTTTCGACTACTTCGCCCGGCAGAAGGTGGATGTAGCGGTGGTGGAAACAGGCCTCGGAGGCCGGCTGGATTCCACCAACGTACTCATTCCTATGCTCAGCATCATCACCAACATCAGCTACGATCACCAGCAGTTTCTGGGGGATACCCTGCCGGAAATCGCCGGGGAAAAGGCGGGCATCATCAAGGAGCGGGTCCCGGTGGTAATCGGAGAAACGCAGGCGGAAACCCGCCCCGTCTTCAATGCCAAGGCTATGGCCCAAGAGGCCCCGGTCACCTACGCCGACCAACATTTCCGGGCAGTAGCAAGAGAGGAGAATCTGGGCAGGACCTTCTTCGACGTCTATCGAAATGATGAGCTCGCCTACGAAAATCTGGAACTGGACGCCGCCGGGCCCTACCAGCACAAAAACCTGCAGACGGTGCTGCAATCGGTAGAACTGCTCCGAGAATCTTTTTCCCTGACGGAAAATCAGCTCCGCTACGGCCTGGCCCGCCTACGCGAAATGACGCGCTTCATCGGCCGCTGGCAGGTCATTGGTGAAAACCCAACGGTGCTTTGCGACAGCGCCCATAACGAAGGAGGCCTGCGCCTGGTCGCCGAGCGCCTGGAAAAGCTGGACTACGATCGCCTGCATATGGTAATAGGCACAGTGAACGACAAGGACGTCCGGAAAATGCTGTCGCTACTCCCTAGCCAGGCCACTTACTATTTCGCCCGGCCCGATATTCCCCGTGGACTGGAAGCGGAAAGGCTGCAGGAAGTAGGGGAGGAGCTGGGACAGAAAGGTGACGCGTATCCCTCCGTACGAGAGGCGCTGGCGGCGGCTAAGCGGAAGGCTGATTCCAAAGATCTGATTTTTGTAGGCGGAAGTATTTTTGTGGTGGCGGAAGCGATTTGAAAGTCGGAAGTGGGAATTCGGAAGTCGGAAAGGAAATGCCGGACTACTTTTGTTCGTTCATTTTCTTTTCGAAAACCTTCAGATAATCAGTCGGCGTAAGAATGGCTAGCGTACTATTTGAATAGTCCTTAATATTTCTTGTTATAATTGTCTGGAGACCTTCTTCCGAGGCGCAAAAGTTTTGTACGCCATCTTCGAAGTCCTTAAAAGCAGACAAGAGGGCTTGTTTGATGTTTTTTTGACCCACGGCTAAAATTTGAGTAAGTCTTTCCAGGTTTTCCAGGGACGCCCTGGCCTTCTGTTCATTTTCTAATCTTCTGATAACGTAATAGACATTATTGAAGGAAAGCGAGGATACACATATTTCTAAATGCCCCTTTTCAGCATAAGTAAATAATTTTGCGGCGTCCTCTGAGAATGGTTTTCTGGCGATCAGAAAATCTATCAGTACATCCGTATCGAAGAAAACTCTGTCTATGGCCATTTTACTTCAGGTATTTTTCCAATAATTCATCTTCGAGTAATTGGCCGTAATCGATTTTCTGTTCTTTTACTTTGACGCTGCCCCAAGTAGCCTTGACGATTGGAGAATACTCGAAATCATGATTAACCGGTTCTACCAGTGTTTTGAGATAATCTTCAATGAGGTTAGACAAACTTCTTCCCTGTTGATGGGCATATTTCTTTGCCTTCTCTATGATTTTTTTGTCCATAGTTAGGGTCAACTTAGTCGCCATAAGATACGTGTTTTTATTTTATAAAGATACGTGTTTTAAAACGTTTTATCAAGGAAAAATTTCAGGAGGAAAACCATTCTTTTTAATCCGGTAAAACCAAAGAGGGATTATTGAACCGCTTGAAGAGTCAAATTTCCTATCTTGCACTAAAGTGCCGCCATTTGATGAAACAAATAAAGCCGTATCGTTTTCTTGTCCTTATTGGCTTCCTGTTGTTATGCTACTTCCCCTTGTTTTTACACCTCGACAGCCTCAGCTTGCGGTTGTGGGACGAATCCCGCCGCGCGGTCAATGCTTTCGAGATGTTACACAACGGCAACCTGCTGGTTCCCCATTACAATGGTGAGCCGGACATGTGGGGCACCAAGCCACCTTTGCTCGTTTGGCTGCAGGCAGGCTTTATGGCCGTTTTGGGACCTAATGAGCTGGCGGTTCGCTTACCTTCAGCACTGGCCGGGCTTGCTACCGTTTTTATTCTCGTCTGGTTCGGGTACCGGCAAATCCGGCTGCCCGCCCTCGGCTATTTTGCCGGGCTGGCGCTGATTACTATGTTCGGCTATCTGGAGAAAACCCACAGCGTGCGTTCGGGCGATTATGATGCGTTGCTCACCCTGTGGCTCACCGGGGGACTGCTGTTTTTCTTCAGCTACTGTCGCGGCGCCAGTAATGCCGAGCGTCGCCGTTACCTTTGGTGGACGACGGCTTTCATCACCCTGGGTGTATTGACTAAGGGGATCGCCGGATTATTCTTCCTACCCGGGCTTTTTCTTTTCGCCGTTTACAAGAGAAAGATTTCCGACTTGTTGCGGGAGCGGCATACCTACGTAGCTATAGCTGTTTTTCTACTGGTTGTCGCTGCTTACTATTTGGGTAGAGAGCAGTATAATCCCGGCTACTTGCAGGCCGTCTGGGAAAATGAACTCGGCGGGCGGTACGCGGAATCTACGGATGGGCATCGGCACGGGTTCTTTTATTATTTCCAAAATTTTTGGGACCGGCGCCTGACCTACTGGCTCTTTTTCATTCCGGCCGGAATGCTTCTGGGCTTCATGTCAAGAGGGGCCCTGCGGGAGATGACCCTATTGCTTTCGATCAACGCCCTGATTTTTTTGCTGGTCATTTCCAATTCTGAAACCAAACTGGCTTGGTACGATCTGCCCGTCTTTCCCAGTCTGGCACTGCTGGCTGCCGTTACACCGGCCCTGGCTTTCCGGTCTATTATCCGTCGCATGAATATCAGCCGGATAATCCTCCGTTTCGGAACCGCCCTGCTTTTAGTAGTGGCTTTCTACGGCTTTCCCTACCAAAGAGCGATCAATACCATTTACATGCGCGAAGACCGGGGGCACCAGTGGCAGCATATGCA
Organism: uncultured Saprospiraceae bacterium; assembly: GCA_964632995.1. GTDB lineage: Bacteria > Bacteroidota > Bacteroidia > Chitinophagales > Saprospiraceae > CAZWDL01. The sequence continues at coordinate 36,341 of CAZWDL010000066.1, read as the reverse complement.
GTACGGCAATTTTATTAAAAAAAATCCCGGGCACCGGAATTACTTCGTCGCTCAAAGTGGATATAATGCGCATACAACTTTCTATGTGAAGGTGTACAATGAACGGGGATATGGGCTGGAGGCTATTCATCCGGATCAGCCGCTGAGTATAGAGGATGAGATACTGGCTTGCACCCAGGAGGAAAAGGACAAAATATGGAGTAAATACCGGGTAGCGGTGATCGATGAATTTGCTGCTTGCCAGTTGCTGCGAATTAAAGGAACAATCGAAAATTAATGCGCTGTGTATTAACTTTGCCGGGGCAGATGTTTAGGACTGCCCGTCATCTCAGCAGCAATCCGGTGGAATGTATCCCAAAATGAAGCAACTCCGCACCCTCATACCTGTTCTATTTTTCCTCAGCTATCTGGCTCTGGGGCTGAGTATCTACGACGACTACGGCATCTCTTGGGACGAGGAACTACAACGGCAGCACGGCCTGGTCTCCGCGCAGTTCATCAAAGAAAAGCTGGACCTCCCGGGGGAAGAGATCACCTGGCGCAAACTACGGGGCTACGAGTTTCCCTACCACGGGGTGCTGTTTACGCTGCCGGCCTACGGGCTGGAGCGTTGGCTGGGGCTGGAGTCCTTCCGGGAGCAATACCTCCTTCGCCATCTGATGGTCTTTCTGCTCTTCTGGAGCAGCACCATCGTCTTCTTTTTCATCGCGCGCCGGCGCCTGGGTGATTGGCGCTGGGCCCTGCTGGCAACGACCTTTCTGATCGTCAGTCCGCGCATTTTCGCCCATTCCTTTTTTAATGTAAAGGATCTGGTGCTGCTGCCGCTCTTCATCTTTGCAACGGGATCATTATTATTGTTTTTGGAAAAACGCTCCCTTTGGTACGCCGCCCTGCACGCGCTCACCTGCGCGATGGCGATCAGCATGCGGGTGGCGGCGGTTATCTTGCCGGCTTTGACACTGGGGTACATCTTTCTGGAACTGCTGAATAACCGCTTTGATAAAAAACTGCTGGGAGAGTTCGGACGCAAATTGCTCGTCTACCTCCCGCTGACCGTCGGCCTCACCATCGGGCTGTGGCCCTATCTCTGGGATCAGCCGTTCATTCGCTTTCCGGAAGCTTTCGACATCATGTCGCAGTACACCTGGGGCGGCAAGGTGATGCTGCGGGGCAAGCTGCTCTTCGGCACGGAGATTCCCTGGTGGTACGCGCCTTACTGGATTTTTATGACCACGCCGCTGCTGTATACCTTTCTTTTTTTTACAGGCATTGTTTTTATTGTAAAAAACATTGTCGCCTCCCTGGCCGCGGAGGGGAAACTTTTTACCAGTATTCCTCAACGCGCCGATCTGGTGTTTCTCGGGCTCAGCCTAGGCCCGCTGGCGGCGGTCATTATTCAGGACGCGGTGCTGTACGACGGCTGGCGGCACCTTTATTTTATCTATCCCGCTTTTTTGCTGGTTGGGATAGGCGGCCTGCAAAACTGGTTGTTGCGCTTACGCAAAAACAAGGACGGCCGCGTCTACCGCTGCGCCCGTCGCGCCTTCGCCGGGGTGATTGGTCTGACGCTGGCCTATAATATTCACTTCATGATGACCAATCACCCCCACCAGCAGGTCTACTTCAACGCCCTCACCCTCGGCGACAAGCTCACCCGCCTCGATCTCGATTACTGGGGGTTGACTTACTACCAGGGGCTCGAATATATCGCCCGGCAGCATCCTGGCGATACCGTCAGCGTCGCCTACCAAAGCTACCCCGCCGAACTCAACTGGAAATTCCTGCCCGACAGTCTGCAGCAGCGAATTCAATTGGTGGAAAAGCCAGACTCGGCGCAGTACTATATCTCCAACTATCGCCATTGGGAGCCCGGGATCGAAGCCTATCGAAACCGGGAGTTTCCCTATGACGGGGAGGAGGTGTTTACGGTACAGGTGGAGGAGTCGAAGGTGCTCGGCGTGTACAGGAAGTAGGAAGTCGGAAAGCGGAAAGCGGAAGTGGATGGCGGAAGGTGATTACGGGACTTCCTTCTTTTCGACTGAAATGCGCGGAGGCGCACTTGGCTAAGATATAATATGTCGCCGCCACGCGGCTTTTTCGGATCTTTTATCAGCCTCTCGCAGGGAAGTTCTGAGCCCAGCGCAAATACCTGCTAAATTTTGGAGCAATGCCGGTGTTAAGAGAAGCCGAAGCAATGAGCCCTCCAAAGCAGCCAAGCTTAAACCCGGTATTCCTTCAAAATTTACTACCCTCCGCAGCCAAGAGCAAATCTGCCCCGGGCTTTTCGAGTTTACCTGGAGAAGAGGTTGTACCTGAGGATGCAGTAGATCGCCCGGAAGCCATCGCGCCAGTTGATCTTTTTGCCTTCTTCGTAGGTGCGGCCGTAATAGGAAATACCCACCTCGTAGATGCGGATGCGCGGTACCCTCGACACCTTGGCCGTCACCTCCGGTTCGAAGCCGAAGCGTTTTTCGCGCAGGTCCAGGCTCTTGATGATGGGCGTCCGGAAGAGCTTGTAGCAGGTCTCCATATCCGTCAGGTTGAGGTTGGTGAAGGCGTTGGAGAGAAAGGTGAGAAACTTATTGCCGAGGGAGTGCCAGAAGAAAAGGATGCGGTGCGCATTGCCCCCCATAAAGCGGGAGCCGAAGACCACGTCGGCCTGGCCGTCGAGCAAAGGGCGGAGTAAAATATTATACTCCTGCGGGTCGTACTCCAGGTCGGCGTCCTGGATGATAAGGAAGTCGCCCGTGGCCTCGCGGATGCCGGTGTGCAGCGCCGCTCCCTTGCCCTGATTGACCGCATGTTCGAAGTAGTGCAGATCAAGACCGGGATGCTCGGTCATATAGCGCTGAATGGCGCCCTTGGTATCGTCCGTCGAGCAATCGTTGATGACCAGCACCTCCTTGTCCAGCCCGCCGATGAGCTCTACCGCCCTGACCTTGTCGAGGATGCGGTGGATGGTGGGCGCCTCATTGTAGGCGGGTATGACGATGGATAGTTTTTTAGGCATCCGTTCTTGGGTAATTCTTTAAGCAGGGCAAAAATAGACAAAGTTTTCAAAGTGCGGAACCGGCCTGAAAACACGAGACTATTCAAATGCTTTTTTTCTTCGCTTCATCCATTCACCCCTTCACTAAAACTCCAGCTCCCAGTAAGGAACCAGCTTGTCTACCGCCTTGTACCAGGTCTCCCAGGAATAATGCGGGCCTACCTTGTACATCGTCAGTCCCTGAGTGTAGTAAACCATCAGGAAGAGGCTTAGAGTGAAGACGACTTTCTTCGCCATGGAGCCCCGCCGGTAAATCCGCTGGGCGAGATAGGCGAAGGGCAGCGCCAGCAGCGTGTAGAATTCGATCATCGGCCGGTAGCCGAAGGCGCCGCCGAAGTACCAGCTCCACCAGCTGGCGAAAAGGTATAGGGAAATGCCGCAAATAACGGTCACCGCCAGCGCCTGATGCTTCATCCGGCACAGGGCGGGGTAGAGGCCGGCAATGGCGAAGACGGCGATAGGGGTAAAGAGCAGCCAGCCGTTGGTGATATCAAACAGGACGTGCATCAGTTTGGGGTTTTTCCAGTAGATGAAGCCTTCGTCGCCGTAGGAGTAGATCAGCCAGTCGCCGGAAATGTGTTTCCAATACAAAAACTGGGGGATGAAGACCAGAAAGCTGCAAATGGGAAACAGCCACAGCCGCTTCAGTTTTTCCCAGATCCACTGCAGTCGTTCCGTGAAATCCTTCCAGGAGACAACATTGAACAGTAACAGGTAAAGCAGCAGCACGATATTCGTCGGCCGGATGAGGACGATCAGTCCGCTCAGCAGTCCCATGGCGGCGATCCGGCCCCAGGTAGGGCGCCGGAGAAAGCCGGGCGTCCAGTACAGAAAAAGCGCAAAAAGAAAAAAAGAATAGATGTGCGACATGCCCGGCTCCTTCATAGCATAGTAATAGGCGTTGGTGCCGAAAAACAGGCAGACGATAGTCAATAAGGTGATACTCCTTGAAAAATGCCGCTCCAGGACACGCCGCAGGAAAACAATGCCCAGAAAGGCGTAAAAAATGCCGGCGGCCAGAATACCACGCCGGTAGTAGGCGCTGAAGCCGTCGGCAGGCATATCCTCTGCCTGCCGGGCCAGCCAGTGCGCGCCCAGGAAGAAGGGTAGCTCCAGCATGGCTATCCCGCAGGTATACTTGGTAAAGGCCTTCTCGGTGCCGGGGTAGTTGGAAAACTGTACGGTGGTGCGGTAAGGAATGCCCTCGAAGCCGCCGTATATGAAGACGGCGGGCAGGTACAGGTAGTAGCCTTCAGCATCCGACCAGAGAACGCCGGCCAGGCGCTTGTTCTCAATATTGTAAAAGCCGATAGACAGCAGGATGCCCAGGATGATCCAGGGGTAATAGCGTAGAAAAAGGCTGTCGGGAAGTCGGCTCATGAATGAGGATTAGTAACGGAGGACAAGATTAATGATTTTTGGACAGGATTGACGGGATTGGCGGGATGTTTTTTTTGGACGGGATTTGGACCTGTCAGGCGGCGTCTTCCCGGCGCCTCCTGACTTCATGGCGACTGCTCCTTCGGTACCCCGCAACAATGAAGCATTGAAACCATGAGACTATGAACTTCTTTCACCGCTGTATGATCAATCTTCCTCCGAACTCCCGTTCTCCATCCAGGAGTCGGTAAAAGTAGGCCCCGTCCGTCCAGTTGGCGGTCAGGATAGTGCGTTCGAGTTTCTGGCCGGGAGTAGCCGGCCAGTTGGTGGAGAGCAGGCGCTGGCCGTTGGCATTGAAGAGTTCGAAGCGGACGGATTCGCTTTGCGGGCGGCGCAAGGTCAATTGGAACTGATTGCCGGCAGGATTAGGGTTCAGCAGCACATCCGGCGGAACGGGGAAGGGTAGAGTAAGCAGGTTACTGTAGGTGTAGCCGCTACCCCGGCGTACTGCCTTGATGCGGTAGATGTTGTTGCCGCGCAATGGCGTTTCGTCGGTGAAAGAATAGGATTGACCGGTGCTGGTCGGTAGACCGGCCGGGATTTCGGCGATCGTTTCAAAGTCGTAAAAATCACGGCTGCGCTGGATGACGAAGTGGGAGAGGCTGTCTTCCAGGGTCGTTTCCCAGGACAGCTCATTGAAGGAAGCGGTGGTTTGCCCTTTGAGGGTGGTGAATTCTACGAATGAATCGCCACAGTACGGATAGATGCGCCGCGTATCGGTAGAAGAAAGCCCCGCCGCGTCCATGACGGTCAGTTCGATGCGGTACCAGTAGAGCTCCTCGCGGCAGCCCAGGGGGCTGATGAGGGTATAGGTACGCCGATCGTCGACGGGCACTTCGGGATGATAGTGGTCATTGTGATGAAGGAAGACCTGCCAGGCGTACTCAAGTTCAGTGTCACTGTGTTCGTGGTCGCTGACATCAGCTTCCAGAACGAGCAGGCTGGTGCCGTCGAGTGGGTAGCGGTCACCGTCGCGGAAGCTGCTGATGGCGACCCGTGGCGGGGTGTTGTTGAGGGAGACAACGGTTTCGGCGGTATGGCTCAGCCCCAGGCTGTCGGTGACGGTTAGGCGGACCGTGTAGCCGGCCGGGCCGGCGCCGGAAGATTCGAAGATATGCCGGGGAGCTACCTCATCGCTGGTTGTACCATCTCCGAAGTCCCAGTGATAAGCGGTGAGGCGCGTATCGGGATCGTAGGATTGGGTGGCGTCGAACTGTACGGTAAGAGGACCAGGTCCGTAGAGCGTATCGGCGTTAATGACGGCAACGGGCGGTGGATTACCGCCGTAGCTGATCTGCCGGATATCCCCGTCGAGGTTGACGTAGTAGAGTGTTCCGTTCGTCGGGTTAATCGCCAGATGAATGATGTTGTCGGCGGCATTGTGAAAGGGTTCGACGCCGCGCAGGGTGTCGTTTTCACCAAAATCGAAGAGGCGGATCCAGCCGCTGAAGTCGACGCCGAAGTATTTGCCGTGGTAGGCTTCCGGAAAGGGGCCTCCTTCCGGATAGAAGACGCCGGCCAGGCTGGAAAAGCCGTCGAACAGTTCTCCGCTGACGGGAGAAGCCGAGGAATCGATGGGCATATCCTCCACCTTACCTTCCTCATCGAAGTAGGGTACGATAGCGCGGGTAGGCGGATTCCAGCGGCGGTTGCTCCAGGTAATGGCAGGTAGTTTTTCCTGCGTGGGATATACACCGGTGGGAATGGGCTGGGTGCCGTCGCAGGGGTTGCCTTTGGCCGGCGGCGGGTTGGGCGCGGCGCGGACCATCAGGTCATAGAAACTGAAGAACTCTTGGTCACAGCCGCCGGCCTGATAGAGTGGATTGGGCGCCAGGCGGTTTGGCGGCCGGTCAGCGATATAGAAAGCGTAACTGGTCCAGGTGCCTTCGGTGATGGGCCAGCCGAAGTTCTGTCCGCCTTCGGTAACGATATCGATTTCTTCCCAGGCGCCGTTGCCTACATCGCCGGCGTAAATGATGCCGGGATTGCCCTCCTCGGCGAAATGGCTGCCGCTTTCAGGGCGCAGCACAATGCGGTAGGGATTGCGAAACCCCATCGCCCAGGTGCGCGATTGCGCGGAACGTGGATTTTCAGGATCGTAGAAAGGATTGCTGGGCAGCCCGTCGCCTGTCTCCCCGTGGATGCGTAGAATTTTTCCGCTGTAGCTGCCGAGATACTGCGCTTTGTAGGAGCCTACATCCTCGTCCGGCCGCAGGATGCCCCGTTCGATCGCCTCCGTCACCAAGGTGCCGTGGCTGTCGCCGCCCGTATCGGTGCCGCCGTTGCTGGTGGCGTCGCCGCAGGAGATGAGCAGGGTGCCGTCCTCGGCGGTCAGCAGGTCGCCCAGGCCGTGGAAGGTATAGAGCAGCGGGATACCGTTGTCGATATTTTCACCCAATAGCAACTTGCGGGTGCTGGTGTCGGCGCGGGTTAATTCCGAAGCCGCTGTTGCTTCATAGCGCGCCACGCGCCCGATGCTAGCCTGCCAGGTGACGGTAGAATCGGGGTCGTAATTCGGCGTGCCGTACTGATCGTAATAGTGTAAATCCAAGGCGTAGAGCAGATAAAACCGGCCGTTGTTTGCAAAGCCGGGGTCCAGCGCGAAGCCGGTCAGCCCGTGGTCTTTCCAGTTGGTCACTTCCTCGCTGATATCGATCAGCGGCTCGGCTAGTTTTTTGCCGGTGGAGTCAATCACCCAGACAACCCCGCGTTTTTCCCACACGTAACCGTAACCGCGCTCATCGAATTCGATACCCATAGGAAAATCGAAGCCGTCGAGAAAAAGCTGATCGTAGAAATCTTTGGGGAGTTGGGCGAAAAGGGAAGGAAGAAAAAGTATCCAAAAAAGAAAAATCAATACCGGCTGTTTCTGATCCATTGGGTTATGGTGTTTGGTTGGCGCAAGGTGCATGACGCGTGGCGCATAGCGCAAAGTTAGGGGAAGCCGGGGAAAAGGAAAAATGGGTTTGGTGTTTCATGGGTTCGCTGTTTCAGTGCTTTATGGTTGGCGATACAGAGTGGCCGGGAGTCGTGCAGTCAGGAGACGCCGGGAAGGCGCCGCCTGACAGGGCCAAAAAAAAAGGTACTCCGAACCGGAGTACCCCAGAAACTATAAACAAACAAAAAACATTAGCATATTGAAAAATCGAGGATTAAACAACAAATACTAATAAGGGTTCATGAATTTCCAAAAAAAAATTTGCAGGGGAGGGGAGAAACGAAAATCGGCTAACGCCGGCCGAAATTTTGTTAATCAGAATAAGATTTAACTCAACGCGCTTTATTTTGTTAACTTTAAACAGAGAACAACCCCGCCGCTGCGGGATAAAATTGAGGGAGACATTAACCTATGAGTAAAGAAAGTCAGCAACAACGCACTATTTTATATATTCTTCTGGCCATTTTCGGGCTATTTATTTTTCTGCGCCTTCCGGTTTTCGGCGCTATCTTCTTCCGCCTTCTGTTGATCGCCGCTATCGTACTTGGCGTGTACGGCCTGTACTGGCTGGTTAAGTATTTGTTTGATAAAAGGAGAGCAAAGGCCTACAGCCGCAGTACGGAGGGGCGAATCAAGGGCAAGATTGAATACTGCGAAGGACTGCTGAAGAAAAATCAGGAAGAAATTGAAGAAATAAAAGAAAGCATCCGCGATTTGCGCAGCAAAATAAACGCTACTACCAATATCCGGCCGCAGAACCGGCAGCAAAGTGAGGAGCTGCTGTCGGGGTTTCAATCGGAACTCCAGCTCCGCCAGGCCAAGTCAGCCTTTTACCAGCGCTGCATCCGCAAGCTGGAAAGCCTGCTTCGCAATCACCAGCTGATGACCGAAATCGATGAAAAAAAGCAGCGCCTGCGCGCTCTTCAGGAAAATAACTACGAAGAACTCGCCCAGCTGGAGGAAATCAAATCCGACCTGGAAATGGACAGCACCTATCTGGACACCATCGACGAGCTCTCTCTCAAGATGCTGGAAAGCGATACGGTAGACGACGCCGAGCACCTGCGTCTGGAACTGGAAGAAATGACCCGCGAGCTGGATGAGCTATAATGGCGCCAAGCCTTAATATTCCGGCATCCGGCCCTTAGGAATTACTTACTTTGAGTGTATTCTTTGAAGGATTTGCTCTTGTAATGATCTCCACCGATGTATTTCAACTCTTGCATAAGTGTTTCGGCGGGTTTGTAGCCGGGAGAGACAGTGATGCGCTCCATCTCTTCATTCAGATAAACGTAGGCCGGATAACCCAGTTTGCCGTCGAGCAGGGCGTAGGCCAGCTCGTGGACGCCGCGCCGCCCCTGGTCTATGAACTTAAAGGTATGACCGTCAAAGGTGATGGATTCCTTTTGCTCAGCATCAAGCTTGACAGCGTAGAAGTTTTGGTTAAGGTATTCCACGACCGATTCATCTTTAAAAGTCGTGGCGTCCATACGCTTACACCAGCCGCACCAGTCGGTGTAGACGTCAACGAATACTTTCTTGGGATTCTTCTCATTGGCCGCCATGGCCTCTTCCCAGGAATACCACTTGATTTCCGCCGCTTCCGCCGTGGCATCCTGCTTTGCTTCCGGCGTATAGAAGGCGAATGCCAATCCGGCAACTACAAACAAACTGAAACCTATCAAAACTTTTTTCATTGTGTTCAATTTAAGAGGGTACGATAAACATTTTTAGAACGCCTCGGAATGAAAAAAAGTTATTTCCGAACCGCTTTCTATCAAAGATAAGATGTTGGAAGACCTGATTTTGTGACCGACTTTTGGTTTAAGATATTTTTAACTTTTATTTGTTCGGCCCCGGACAATGGAGCGCGAAGCTCTGCGAAGTGATTGGTAAAACAGATTCCGAAAGGATATTTCAGCCGTATAATTAACACAAAACACATGAAAAAAATCGTCATCGGTGTAGGCGGCTCCAGCGGCTCCATTTACGCCAAAGTGCTTTTCGACCGCCTGGCGGGCCTTCGGGACCAGTGGAGCGCCGTCGGGGTAGTGATGAGTAAGAACGCCCAATTCAACTGGGAACTGGAATTGGATAACAAAGACTACGGCCAGTATCCCTTCCACTACTACGACGGGAAGGACTTCATGGCGCCTTTCGCCTCAGGCTCGGCCAAATACGACACGATGATCATCTGTCCCTGTTCAATGGGCTTGCTGGGGCGCATCGCAACCGGTGTCTCTACCAATCTCATCACTCGTGCAGCCGACGTCATGCTCAAGGAACGCCGTAAACTTATCCTCGTACCTCGCGATACTCCTTACAGCCTTATTCACATCAACAATATGAAGCTGATCACCGAAGCGGGCGGGATTATCTGCCCGGCCAGCCCCTCCTTCTACAGCCGCCCTCAAAACTTCGAACAACTGGCCGCCACCGTCGTCGACCGGGTGCTCGATCTGGCGGGGTTTGATCTGCAAACCTACCGTTGGGGAAGTGAGAAGAAGTCATAATGTCACTGAGCCATTCGGGCAAACGATAGAAAGGGCTTGCAAGGACTATAGCAGAACGATTTCGAACCTTTAATAATTTTTCCCGTTCTTTGCCGTTTTTGGATAGAATCGCCTCTTTTCTTGAAAACGGACAGATACATGAACATTAAGATACCGGTCCTCTTTGTAATAGGACTACTATTAACCATCGGCCTGCGGGCCCAAAACACAACCAATAAAATGGATTCAGTAAGTTACAGCCTGGGCGTATTAGTGGCTCAGAATATGAAAAAGCAAGGTATTTCGGACATCAACAGCGCTTCGCTTGCCAAAGGCATCGAGGATGTCCTCAATGATAAGGAACTGGACATAGACCCGGCCAAGGCCAATCAGGTTGTGCAGGACTATATGCAGGAGAAGCAGGCAGAGCAGTTCGCACCGGTTATCGAAAAGGGCAAGGCTTTTCTGAAGGAAAACGCTAAACGCGAAGAGGTAACCGAGTTGCCCAGCGGCCTGCAGTATGAAGTGTTGCAGGAAGGTACCGGACCCTCTCCGGATTCGACTGATCGCGTTACGGTACACTACACTGGAAAACTCCTCGACGGCACGGTATTCGATAGCTCTGTAGAGCGTGGCGAGCCGGCTACCTTTGGCGTTACCCAGGTGATTTCCGGCTGGGTGGAAGCGCTGCAGCTGATGAAGGAAGGCGCCAAGTGGCGCTTGTCCGTACCCTACAATCTTGCTTATGGCGAACGCGGAGCAGGACCGCAGATCGGTCCTTATGAGACGCTGGTGTTTGATGTAGAGCTGCTCAAAGTGAACAAGTAAAAGACTTTAAGTTTAGAAGTTTAGACGCCGCCCCGGCTGGGGCGGCTGGTTTAGAAGTTTAGCAGGTCTGAAAATGAGATTTCCGGTTTCAGGTCTGCTAAACTTATATTGGCCGGTGGGGTGGAAGTCGAACGCTTACCTGGTTCCCGGCGCACTAGTGCACCGGGAACTAAGTTCTTCATAGTTTAGGCGAGGTTATTTTGGCGCTAGCCAAGGCGCCCATGACGAGCATAGCCGGAGCTACGTAAGGAGTGGGCAACGCCGGATAGCGCCAAGAGAAGCCGAATTAACTGTGATGAACCTGGTTCCCGGCGCACTAGAGTGTGTTGATTACCCATAAGTTCGGTTTTGGCTACTTCTACGGTTCGTCTGTTCATCGGTTTTACTGTTCTGCGGTTCTGAATGTCAATAAGAAGGTAAAAAACTGCTTTAAACAGGTCAGAACCGCAGAACAGAGGAACAGAAAAACCGTAGAACCGCAGAAGTCCAGTACCGACCAAAGATATGGGTAATCGATACGCACTAGAGTTTCGTAAATGTTACAACTCCTCTCGTATCACACGCGTCTTATCTCTCTTTATTTCCTGTATATTCTTTTCTTCTTCCAGGCGGGCTTTTTCGCGTTCGAGACGAGCCTTTTCAAGTTCTACCTGAGCGCGGATATCGTCCATTCTATTTCTCACCTCCTGGTAGCGCAGATCTTCTTTTTTGCTTCCGATCCGAACGCCGTCATGGCTAAAGATCACACAGCGGTTGCTCTTGCCATTGAGCGATTGGAGTTTGAAATTAGTCACCGCATTTGTTTTTCTTTCCATTTTTTCAATTTCGCGGTGTTGCTGGTGAAGCTGCCCTATACTAAGGCCGAGCATAAGACTTAGGATAGCGATGATCCAGACAGCTTGGTGGACATTTTTCATGGCTAACGGCGTTTTTTCAGTTCTTGCTTCTTTGAACGGTATCGGTTATAAAAATAAGCGCTTTTTACCGGGCTGTCAATGCGTATCCCCCAATATTAAGCATCTTTTAACATCTTAACGCAGGCTTGGGCCAAACTGTTTTGCGGCGAAAGGGGAAGTTTGCCAAATGGATGACGGTTTTTCATTCCTCTAACAAATCCGGCCGCCTTTCTTTCGTCCTTCTCAATGCTTGCTCGTATCGCCATTCCTCGATGGCCGGCGTATTCCCGGACAGCAGGATCTCCGGAACCTCCCAGCCCCGAAAATCCGCCGGACGCGTATAGGCAGGCGCCGCCAGGAGGTCATCTTGAAAACTGTCTTCCAGCGCTGAGGTTTCATCACCCAGCACCCCCGGCAACAGCCGTCCAATGGCGTCGACCAGCACCGCCGCCGGCAGCTCGCCGCCGGAGAGTACGAAGTCGCCGATGCTGATCTCCATCGTAATGTAGTGTTCGCGGATGCGCTCGTCCACACCTTTATAATGTCCACAGAGGAGCAGCAGGTTCTCCTTAAGCGACAAGCGGTTAGCCAGGCCCTGGTGAAGGCGCTCGCCGTCGGGTGTCATGTAGATGATCTCATCATACTTGCGCTCAGCCTTCAAATCGTCAATACAGCGGGCTACCGGCTCCACCATCATCACCATACCGGCGCCGCCGCCATACTGGTAGTCGTCTACCTGCCGGTGTCGTCCCATTCCGTATTTGCGCAGGTCGTGAACCACTACCTCCAGAATGCCCTTTTCCTGGGCCCGCTTCATGATGGAGTGCTGCAGGGGGCTTTCCAGTAATTCCGGTAAGACGCTGATGATGTCGATGCGCATGGTGATGATTTTGGATTGGAGGTAAAGGTAAGAAATATGCTGGATGCTGGATGACCCGTCCTAAAGAACATTTCCTTTAGTTGTTTTGAAAAAGAAGTTCCGTTGGGAAAAAATAAATAATGAAAAAAGTAGCTGACTCAACTCTTTTTGTCTTTTGATTGTCATTGATTTAAACATAGTTGATAGAAAATTATTCATATTCGATACAGCTGACGCTTTAATTCTGTATATCTTTATGACTAATAGTAAAAAGACCTAAGTCATAACCTCAATTGTTAAAAGACGACCGGATGAAGTAATTTTTACACCTATCCTTTCTTACCGGGAATTACCCCGAAGGTGTTCCTCCCTACTCCGATTTTTATATAATTGAGCGTAAAACCCATTGGTCTTCAGCCAATGGGATGAAAGCGAATGTATTTTGAAATATTTTGTTTCAAAATATTGCACTTTTGAAATATTTTGTGCATATTTGTAGTGTCAGTAAAAGACATAAAAACCTCGTTAGGGACTAGCGAGTACACGGGTGGAGAGAACGTAAGACTCCTAACTCGACTACCTGTCTTCAGGCAGGTTTTGAGCAGTGAGCTATTCTCCGGGAAGCCCGAAGCCCACCTGTCTTCAGCAGGGGGGTGGTTCACATGTCGAAGACCCGGATGCCGCAGGTAGTGATGTTACTGCCGTAAATTCCAGCAGTATTCCTACCGGTGGGGGCTTTGGCGTTGGAGATGGCAGTTCCTCCGGTGAAACGACTATCACCTGGCAGGGTATTTCGGCGCCGGGAACCAGCGCCAGCCGCACTTATCTCATTCCAGCCAACAGTACTTTCCAGCTTATCTACACGGCAGAGTTTGACCCCAATGCTCCTTACCCGGCTCCATACGAAAACAGCGCAACGGGGAAAATAGGCAATACGACGATAGGTCCTGCTTCGGCAGTGGTGAACATCGGAGGAGTGCCTTCTTATACAATTACTAAAAATGTGACCAATGTCGGTGGTGAGGGAGCCTTGGGATCAGTAAATGAAGCAGGGGATGTCATTGAGTATCAAATTGTGGTGACGAATACAGGGTCCCAGGATTTAACGGGCGTAGTCGTCACCGATCCGCTACTTACCTCTTTGTCCGCTCCCAACAAGTCGAGTACTTCAATAATATTCTCAACGTAGGCGAAACCTGGACCTATATGGGGTCCTATACCGCCCAGCAATCCGATCTGGATAATAATGGTATCGATTATCAAGGAAATCCGGATGGTGATGGGGACATTGATAATAAGGCTAGTGTGGTAAGTGATCAGATTCCTGTGGCGCAGACGGATGATGCGGTGGTGCCAATAATGCAAAACCCGCTGATTGATATTGTCAAGAGCGGTGCGTTCCAGGATAAGAACAACAACGGCTTCGCCGACGTCGGCGAAACCATCAGCTACGAATTCAAGGTGACCAACACCGGCAACGTGACGCTGACGGATATCGTCGTGGAAGATCCGCTGGTGGATGTTACCGGAACGATTGCCAGTCTGGCGCCGGGAGATATGGATAATACGACGATCAGCGGCACCTACGTCATTACTTTAGCAGACATTGACACAGAGAAGAAGGACAATACAGCTACGGTAAGAGGTGAAGCGCCGGGCGGTGATCCCAATGCTCCGGCGAGATACTTACGCCTGTCAGGGTGGAGGACTACCTGCGGGAGTTCGAGTGCGAATACGATGAGGCGTCCGGCTATGGCCGGGCAGCAGCGGAGCTGTATCGCACCTTCTACTTCGAAGATAGTCAGGGTAATGAGGAGAGCTGCACGCAGCGCATCGTTTTCTTCCGTCCCTACATCCACCTGCCGGTCTGTAAGGTGCACGTGAATGCCTGCGCATTCGACGGTGAGCTGACTACGGACGACCTGCTGGACAACGATCCCTACGCCGTTCCCTTCTTTGTGAACGGCGTCTGTGATACGATCTACTTCACGCCTGACCCCTCTGAGTCGGGTACCTACACGACGAAAGGACACAACTGCAACTATTCGATTTCTTATATAGACCAGGTATTCCCCGGTCCGGACAACTGCGGCAATAAGATTGTACGTACCTGGTCGATCCTCGACTGGTGCTGGAACCCTTCACTGGGCGAGTATCCCCAACTGCTGGGCCACCCCTTGGATGACGGTCGCGATGAGCTGTACGCCTGCTATGACTTCTACGATGACTGGGACGAGGATCTCGAAATTCTGCGTCGCAGCATTAGCAAGAATGACTGGTCTGACAAGAAGTACTCCTGGGAGCAGCACATCATCTACGCTGATGAGGAAGCTCCGGTGGTGACCTGCGTAGCTGACGACCTGGACTGGGATGGTCAGCCTGATGGGGATAAGACCATCCGCGTATCGACCGGCCCGTTCAACTGCACGGCCGTTGTTGACCTGGAAAATCGCATCAAGGTGACGGACAACTGCTCGGTTAAGCGCGTACGCTTCAAGCTGGAAGGCTTTGAGAAAGATCCGAAGACGGGACTGGATGTACCGGTCACCTACGGCTGGACGGCGTGGAACAGCTTCGCCCTGGCCGGCATACCGGTTGGAACCTACACCCTACGCATTGAAGCCGAAGACGACTGCGGTAATTTAGGCGAAGAGCGCTGCACCGTGATCGTAGAAGATCAGGTAGAGCCGGTTGCCGTATGCGACGATGAACTGAACATTTCTATCGGCGGCCCCGGCACGACCAACGACGGTCTGGCCCGCGTAACGGCTGCTGATGTAGACGAAGGCAGCTGGGACAACTGCTTGCTGGCTGAGCTGCACGTACGCCGTAACATCGAAGACGTATGCGTTGACATCTACCTGGATCAGGTAGAAGGCTTCGCTTCGCTGTCTGACCTGTTCAGCCTGGACCGCAGCAGCATCGAGGACTTTTCCCTGTTCACGGCTTACCGTCCGCTGCTGGAAGAGTATCCCAACGCCGAAGTATTCTACTTTGATGCCGATCCGGAGAAAACGTCCGGCGCCACGCTGATCCTTCTGCTGGAAGAGGACGGTTTCTACTACACGGTATGGCGCGATGCGGTGTACTTCACCTGCTGCGATATCTCCGCTGATTCTGAAGATCTGGTGACCATCGAGCTGCGCGCTACGGATGCCGAGGGCAACTCGAACGTCTGCTGGCTGAACACGCTGATCGAGGACAAGCTTCCTCCGAGCTGTGATGTACACGACAAGACCATCCTGTGCACCGAGCTGGATTTTGATCCTGCTGACTCTGCTCAGGTTGCCGGCCGCTTCGGCGCCCCGGAAGATGTGATTGAAATTCGCGACAACTGCGGCGCTGCGATCACCGAAGAAGTGATCTGGACGCCTGACGACTGTGGCAGAGGCCTGATCGAGCGCGTCTTCACCGTAACCGACGCCTCCGGCCGCTCTTCCGTATGTACGCAAGAGATCGAGGTTCTTGAAGTGAACGACTACGAGATCGTCTTCCCGGGTGATGACGGCAGCGCCGAGTGCGGTATTGAGCCCGAGCGCGACATCTCCACGCAGAGCTTCGCCTGCGATATCCTGGCGGTGAATAAGGACACCACGCGCTTCGAAGCTTCGGGCGACGAGTGCTTCAAGATGCTGATCACCTACCGCGTCATCAACTGGTGCGAGTATGACGGTATCAGCACCGATCCGATCGAAGTACCGCGCGACTGGGACGGTGACAAGGACCTGGAAGAAGATCACGTGATCCGCGTACAGCCCGCCGGCGACCTGCTGCCCAATGTTCCCGGACAGCAAGTGGTAACCTGGACGCAGGCTGACGGCGATATCGCTTCTCTGACAGCCGCTCAGTATGCTGATCTGACGCCCGGCTTCTGGCAGTACAGCCAGCTGCTGAAGATCTACGACGAGGTAGCACCTGAAGTAGCCGTAGAGAACGAATCGCTTGAATTCTGTGCTTACGGCACACCTCCGGACGACTGTGGCGGCAACGTCAATATCGTCTTCACGGTAACCGACATCTGCACGCCGGATGACACCGAAGTACGCAGCCTGAAACTGGATCCGTTCAACGAAGGCAATCCGCAGGATCTGGCCGACGTACTGGGATATAGGCTGACTAAAGTTGATGCCAACACCTACCAGATCACCGGCAAGCTGCCGGTAGGCGACCACACCTTCGTGGTAAGCGCTGCTGACGGCTGCGGCAACCTGGACGGGGAGCGCATTCTGTTCTCGGTTGTAGATTGCAAGAGCCCGGCTCCGATCTGCATTCAGACGCTGAGTGTTGACCTGATGCCGGTAGATGCCGATGACGACGGTCAGGTAGACGGTGGTATGAACACGGTTTGGGCGACGGACTTTATCGCCAGCCCGATTCTGGACTGCACGCCGAACGATACGGCTGACGTGATCGCCGGCGGACAGAACGACGTGAAATACTTCGCATTCCTCGATAAGGACCTCGAGAACGGTGTTGAGTCGATCACACTTGACTTGCTGACCGAGGAGCACACCAATGTCATCTTCACCTGTGAAGAAGAAGGCACCGAGCTGATCTACGTAGTAGCCGCCGACGGCGCCGGCAACTTCGACTACTGCGCCGTAATGGCGGTTGTACAACCCGGTGTTGAGCCAAGCCCATGTGGGGAAGATCCTGAAGGAACGGGCGCTGTTGCCGGTATGGTGACGACGGAAGATATCACACCCGTAGCGGAAGTAGAGGTTGGTCTGAGCAGTCAGACCAGCACTAGCACCTTTACCGGAGAAGACGGCAACTACGCCTTTACCGGTCTGGTCGAAGGCTACGATTATACGGTGTCACCGCAGAAAGATCGCGACCACCTAAATGGCGTCTCTACGTTCGATCTGGTGCTGATCTCGAAACACATTTTGGGCGTCAGGCCCTTTGACAGTGCCTATAAGCTGATTGCGGCCGATGCCAACCGCTCGGGTAGCGTTACTACTCTGGATCTCATTCAGATCCGGAAACTGATCCTGGGCATCAGCTCCAGGTTTTCCAATAACACGAGCTGGCGCTTCGTGGATGCGGATTACTACTTCGCTGATCCGAAAAATCCCTGGGCGAATAACTTCCCCGAGGTCAAAAACATTAATGACCTGATCGGAGCTGTACAAGCTGACTTTGTAGGCATTAAGATTGGGGATGTGAACGCCAGTGCCAGAGCTAACGACCTGCAGGCTGCTGATGAGCGCAATACGGCCGGCACCCTTGAACTGAAGGTAACCGATGTTCTTTTGGAAGCTGGTGAAGAGTACACCATTGACTTTACTGCTGCTGACCTGGCCAGCATCGAAGGCTACCAGTTTACACTGTCCTTCGACCGCGCCGCGGTTGAGCTGGTTGAAGTGATCTACGGAGTGACCAAGGAGGAGAACTTTGGCGTTTTCGCTTCGGAAGGCATGATCACGACAAGCTGGAATAAGTCGGAAACCGGAAGTGGGAAGCCGGAAGTGATGTTTAGCCTGGTTCTGCGGAGTAGAGCCAACGGTCAGCTCAGTGATGCCTTGAGCATCAGCTCGCGCATCACACAGGCGGAAGCTTATGCAACCACCGGAGAGACAATGGATGTAGCGCTGAACTTCGGTGCAGGTACGGTGACCCGTGCGGGCTTCGAATTGTACCAGAACCAGCCGAACCCCTTCAATGGAGAGACGCTGATAGGCTTCAACCTGCCGGAGGCTGTCTCGGCCACCCTCAAGGTGAATGACGTGACCGGCCGCCTGCTAAAGATCATCGAAGGCGATTTCGCCAAGGGGTACAATCAGATCCGCTTGAACAGCGGCGAGCTGGACGGCAAAGGCGTACTGAGCTACACCCTTGAAACGGCGGAGTACACCGCGACCAAGAAGATGATTATCGTAGAATAAATTTTAACGCTCCGGTCTGAAACCGGAATGTAAATCGTCGATCAGGCGGAAATGAATGGCTCATTTCCGCCTGATCTTTATCAGAATTCCCGGCAGGAAAATCCGGGTTAAGACGATAACAATGTTGATACTCTTGCGAATTTACCCCTCAGACAGAGCCCCTATCAGAAAACAGGCTAAATTGACGGGAATTTCCTATTTTCGCCCCCATGAAATACCGACGACTAACCAAGGAAGAGCTCGCGGAACTGGAACAGGAATTCGTGCGCTTTCTGGCCGCCAATTCCGTAACAGCCGATGACTGGCAAAAGCTCAAAGAGGAAAAACCGGAAAAGGCGGAGGGATTGATCGATATCTTCAGCGATATTGTGTTCGAACGAACATTGAGTGAGGCAGAATACCTGGAGTTCAAGACGCCTAAAGACCTCAAAACTTTCCATTTTAAAAAAGAAAAGGTCACCCTCAACGGTTTGAAAGTAGAAGGCCCGAGTAACCTCGACTTTACTCAGGACATTTCGCCGGAACAAATGCTGGGACAACTGAAATTGTCTGGTGCTCAATTAAAGCTTTACACTGCCGAAAAGGAGTACCGTAAAGAGCGCGAACAGGAAATATTCGATCTGATGGAGCGTGGTGCGCTCATTTCGCGCGACGGCGCGCTTTTCAAAACCCTCGAATCACTTAAAAAAGGCAATCAATAAATCATTACCGGAATGAATACCTTATTCCTTGCTGCCCTCACTATGCCCGATATGGCCGATCCCAAAGTTTGGATCAGCCTGCTGACCCTGACTTTCCTGGAGATCGTACTCGGGGTCGACAACATCATTTTTATTTCTATCGCTTCCAATCGCCTGAAAGCGGAGGAACAACCCCGGGCCCGCAATATCGGCCTGATTCTCGCTATGGCCTTTCGGGTCATTCTCTTGTTCGGTATCTCCTATCTCATCGCTATGCAGGAATCTATTCTGGATATCGATTTTGCCTGGATGCACGGCGGCTTTTCCGGGCAGAGTCTGATCCTTATTGCCGGGGGTATTTTTCTTTTATACAAAGCGACTTCCGAGATTCACCACAAGCTGGAGGGGGACCCGGGAGTAGAGCATCACAAGTTTGAAAAAGTCACCTCGTCGCTCCGGCAGGTGATCATACAGATTGCGCTGATCAATATCGTCTTTTCTTTCGACTCTATCCTCACTGCGGTAGGTTTGACGGATAACCTCGTCATTATGGTTTTTGCCGTAGTAGTTTCCATCTTAATTATGATGGTCTTTGCAGGACCGGTCAGCAACTTTGTTAATGAGCATCCTACTATTCAGATGCTCGGCCTGGCCTTCCTGATCCTTATCGGCTTTATGCTGATTGCCGAAGGGGCTCACCTGGCGCATCTCACCGTCGCCGGCTCTGAGATTGGGGCAGTGCCCAAGGGATACCTGTACTTCGCCATCACCTTCTCTCTTCTTGTCGAATTTCTAAATATGCGTTTGCGCAAGCGCAAACCGGTTCAGTTGCACGGCTATACCGAGGAAGCGGTGCGGGAAGGGCTGATCGATGAAAAAGCCGGAGGTAATTAATCTGTCAGTATCCCCTTTTCCTGTTCCCGTTCCCGGAAGAAGGCCGGATCGGGGGGCTCGGTAAAAAAGCCGAAATAGTAACATTCCCCCCGGTCATTGTAATCTGTAAGGGTTCGCCAGCCGGGGGGCTCCTGATTATCCAGGATGTAATAACTGTCTTCCCGGTATTGTTCCACGGTGCCAATCAGCTGATTCCGGTATTGATTAAGATAAAACGTGAAGGTAAAGGGAGCGCGATGCCCCTTCACCAGGTAAATAGGGGCGTGCTCGCTAAGCAGGGTCACCTGTTGGGCCCAGTCTTGTTCCCGCAGGGCATCAGAATGCTGCGTCCGCTGGGGAAGAATAGTCAGATCGAAAAGCAGGCGAGACAGCACCAGGACAAGGACAATGGCAGGTAGAGAGAGCTCCGGGCGGGTAAAGAGGTATATAAAAAGAGCGCTGCTTCCGGCGAAAAGCGCCAGGCCGAACCAAAGCGGAAGGCCGGGCAAATTATCTACAGGAAGAAAAGACAGCGTAACGGCAGCGAGAGCCAAAACAGCACTGCCCAGCAAACCGATCACTTGTAGAAAACGCTGCCCGGGCTGAAAATTAAAGCGTTGGTAATACAAGTAACTCAGCACCAGGATGGCAAGGGGAAACAGCATATAGATGTAGCGCTGCCGGCTGCCCGGTGATATCCAGTAGACGGCGTAATTTACTGCAAAGGCAATAATGGCAAACTGCATCAGCGGGTGCTTCCAAAGGGACTTCCAGCTACTTTTCTGCAGACCGAATACGATCAGAAAAGCGGCAGGCAGCAGATTTTTGAGCGTATCGGGCGGGAAACTGATCAGGTGCTGTGGAATTTCTAGCCAGCTTTCTCCCAAAGGACTGCGATTGGCCGAGGAAGCCCAGATGTTGCGTAGAAAGGGCCAGGGATCCTCGTATTGTGCGTAGATGGCGTAATAAGCGGTCACCACAAGCAAAAAGCTAAGGATCCCCGTCAGATGCTCAGCGGAAAAAAGGTAACGCCAGGCGCGCCGGTAACCCAGATAAGCTACAAGCGTCAAACCGGCAAAGAGCACAGATGGCAAGCCCTTGGTCAGAAAACCTGCAGCAGCCAGCAGGTAGGTGCACAAAAACAGGCGGTAGGGTTGTTCTTTTTGATGGAAAAAAAAGACTGCCAGGATACTGCCGTAAGTAAGAAGCGAATAGAAAAGATCGATTTCACCCAGCAGGGAAAAGTAAAACAGAAGGTCTGCCGAGCAGATTGTCAGTAATCCCGCCAGCCAGCCGAAAACGGGACTGACGAAGCGGCGGCCGCTTACATACGTCAGCAGGCCCATGCCGGCCAGGGAAAGTACCGTCGGCAGTCGTAATGCCCACTCGTTGAGCTCACCCAGTACTGCGGCGCTGCCTATCAGCACCCAGTTAAAGACCGGCGGTTTGTTGTAATACAGCTCACCGAACAGACGGGGCACCCAGATATTCCCACTGTGCAGCATTTCCATAGTGACCAGTCCCCGGCGCGGCTCTTCCAGCATCAGGGGAGCGATCCCCAGGTTGAGCAACAGGGCGACGGGCAGTAAAACGGTCGCCAGTAGAAGCAGGCGGCGATAGGACTTGCGATCAAAGGGGGATTTTTCAGACTTCATATGCCCTGTTCTGTAAACTCATCAATTGGCCAGCAAAGAAAGGCCGAAGATGCTAAAGATTTTCGGTTTTACGTTAAAAATACTCCTCCGGGTCCTTCGAGGATAAGGCTTGATAACAATTCCGAAAAATGAATAATCCTCAAACCGGGATTATGAAATTGCCTAAAGTTTTCCTGCTGGGCTCCAAAACGCGTCTTTTGCCCACACTCTGCGCCGGTTTTTAAATCCGTAGCGCTGCTATGCAGTGGAAAATTGGCTTCGATTGGCGCCAAAATCCGGGTTTTTTCGCCGGCAGCAAAAAACTTTAGATAACTTCTATTGGTTACTGTTGGCAGTCAATCCCAAAAACTACAAATTTGTGATCATGAAACATACGAGAAGTACCGATATCGCATTGTTGCTGATCCGGCTGGTCTTCGGTTTTTCTATGCTCTACGGGCACGGGTGGGGAAAACTGGAACGTTTGTTTTCCGGAGAACCCATTGATTTTTCCGATCCTTTTGGGCTCGGTCCCGTAGTCAGTTTGGCGCTGGTGGTCTTCGCCGAGGCACTCTGTTCGGCCCTGCTCATGCTGGGGTGGTTCACTCGCTGGGCCCTGCTCCCCCTTATCGTCACCATGCTGGTGGCTATTTTTTACGCTCATTTTGGTGATCCTTTCGGACGCTGGGAAAAGGCGCTGTTATTTCTGAGTGTTTTTATCAGCCTGCTGCTGACCGGCCCGGGATGGTTTTCGTTGGATGCGCGGTACAGGAAAGGTATTTGAGTTGAAAATTAAAGCTGTTCGTCTACCTGCGGGTTCCCGGGAGAAAAGATTTAAAGGGAGGCGGTATCTCGCTGTTGAAGGAGTAGTTCCTGCATAATTAAAAAAAATCAAGCGAATAATAATATGTGTGATCGATTAAACACATGGGGTTTTACCCTTTTAGCCGGTCTGGCGACAGTCCTTTTTTTCCTTACTTCCTGCAATGGGGGAGCGGAAGCACCGCCGAAAAGCGATTACCAGCAAATGGAAGGCCAGACCATGGGCACCTACTACCGGGTCAGCTATGCCGATGCGGAAAGACGGGATTTCCAGTTGGAGATAGAGGAACTGTTAGGCGAAATCAACCGGCAGGTGTCAACTTATATTGAATCTTCGACCATCTCCCGGTTTAACCAGGCGGAAGAAGAGCTCTTGCTCAGCCCGGCCGACACGCACTTCCTGGCAAATTACGCCCAGGCCGATGTGGTGTACCGGGAAACCAACGGCGCTTTCGATCCCACGGTCATGCCGCTGGTTAATTATTGGGGCTTTGGTTATACCAAAAAGAAACCGGTTACAGCGGTAGACAGTATTGTAATTGACTCGCTGATGCAATACGTGGGTTTCGATAAGATAGAACTCCTGCGGGAGGGTGAACAGCGGGTGTTGCGCAAAGCGCTGCCCGGCGTGCAGCTCGATTTCAGCGCCATCGCCAAAGGCTACGGGGTGGATGCCATCGGCGAATTACTTTACGGAAAAGGCATCCGGCACTTTCTCGTGGATATCGGCGGTGAGCTGGTGGGGCTGGGGCTTAGCCCGCGGGGAGGCCCCTGGCGCGTAGGCATCAATGTTCCGAGGGAAGAAGCCGCTTTCAGTGAAATTCAGCAGGCCGTCCCTCTGGAAGACCGCGCGATCGCCACTTCCGGCAATTACCGAAACTTCTACGAAGTGGATGGCGTTAAGTACAGTCATACGATCAACCCCCGCACGGGGTTTCCGGAACGCAGCCCCCTGCTCAGCGCATCAGTATTTGCAGAAAACTGTATGACAGCCGATGCTTACGCCACCGCCTGCATGGTGATGGGCCTCGACAGCGCCTACCAGCTCGTGCAAAGGCTGGATGACCTGGAAGGCTATTTCATCTTCAGCGATGAGGCCGGGCTGATGCAGATCCGGCATAGCCCGGGCCTCGCCGATGAGCTTAAACAAACGCCGGGTAATTCGGCTAACTGAAATTACGTAACTTTGCCTCCCGAGAACTAAAATACCTTTTTTAATGGACCTCAACTTAGATAGAGACCTCTGTTTTATCGACCTGGAAGCCACCGGACTGAATGTCATCCGTGACCGGATCGTTCAGGTAGCCATTATTAAATATTTTGCCGACGGGCGGGAACCGGAAGAACTGAATATGCTGATCAACCCGGGCATCCCGATTTCAGAGGAGGCCATGCAGGTACACGGAATTTTACCCAAAGACGTAGCCAATAAGCCTACTTTCCAACAGGTGGCCGATAAAATCCATGACTTTATCGGCAACGCTGATCTGGCCGGCTACAATTCCAATCGCTTTGACATTCCCATGCTGATGGAAGAATTCGCCCGCGTAGGAATAGACTTTGATCTGGATAAGCGGCGCCTGATCGATGTGCAGCGCATTTTCTACAAAATGGAACCTCGTACGCTGCAGGCCGCGCTAAAGTACTACTGCAACAAGCAAATGGAGGACGCCCACGATGCGCTGGCCGATGTGCGCGCCACCATCGATGTATTCAAGGGGCAGCTCAGAGCTTACGAAGGCGTCGATCATATCGATGCGGACGGTAAAGTGACCAAGGAACCGGTGAGAAAAGATATCCAGGCGCTGCATGAGTTTACCAATGATTTGCGCTATGTGGATGCTACGCAACGAATGAAGTATGACAGCAAGGGCGTGATCATCTTCAACTTTGGGAAATACAACGGCAAACCGGTTGCCGAAACGCTGTCGCGTGATAAACAGTACTACAACTGGATGCTCAACAAGGAATTCAGCTCACAGGTCAAGCAGGTCATCCAAAAGCTGGTTAAGGAATATGAAAAGCAGAATCGCTCCTAAATTTCTGCTCTTACTCGGTTTGGGTAGCTTGCTGACAGCTTGTGTAGAACCCAAGGAAGGCTGCCTGGATGTCAATGCCGTCAATTACCAGGTCGATGCCGACCTTCCCTGTTCGGACTGCTGTGAATATCCAACGCTCCAACTGGATGTTCTGCATAAAGTTAATCCGGATTCTGAGGCCAATCTCAATTTCGGAGATTCGGTATATCAGGACGGCGCCGGTAACGACTTTCGCATCAATGATATTCAGTTTTACCTCTCGAATGTGGCGCTGCTGCGGCCCGGCGGCTCTCCGGTGCGGGTGACCGATACCCTGCAAATACCCGTTGAGCAACCGGATGGCAGTATAAAGATAGAAGTGGTCACCGATGATATCGTTCTGCTCAATCCCAATGACCTTCGGACAAGCAGGGTCGGAAATTTTATCAGTCAGGGTGTATTTTCAGCAATCAGGTTCGATGTCGGCATCGACGGCCCTGCAAACTTCGTGGCCCCTGCCCTCCTACCGGAAGATCATCCACTCGCCCTGCAGGAGATGTACTGGAACGCCGATTCCGGCCGTATTTACAATCGCATTGATCTGTTTCGCATCGAAGGACAGGCGGACACCTTGCGCACCCTGCTGGAAATAGGGTTGCCCGGGCAGCTGCGGACAGTAGAGCTGTCCCTGCCCACCCCCTTTGAACTCAGTCCCGGCTTCGGCCCCAGTCTGGTTATACGCATCAATTATCTGACCTGGTTTAGCCAGGTGGATTTGAAAAACGACGATGAGGCAGCACTTATTCAGAAGATTGTCAATAATTTGACCGAATCGTTCTCCGTTATTGCCATTGAGCAAAAACTACAGTAAGTTATTGTTGTTTATACTATAGATTTCCCTAAATTCTCACCCAATACTAATGGACTTCACCTAATTACCCGGAACAGTTGACCAAACTGTAACACCGGTTTATTTTTTCAAATTAAAAAAATCAAAGATGAAAAAAGCATTGATCACACTGCTGTCCCTTGTTTTAGTACTGGCGGTATCGAGCTGTAATCAGGAAGAGACACCTACCGGACCGGGTGAAGTGACGCTGAATTTCCAGGGGTATTTCGGAGATGCACCGCTGCTCATGTACGAGCAGGATTACGCCTACGAAGCGGATATGAGAACCAGGTTCCAATTGTTCCATTTTTACGTTTCGGAAGTGGAGCTGCTGCCGGAGGATCCCAGTGCCGGGCAGCCCGTAAAAATCAAGGATATCGATCTGGTCAGCTTTAGGGACGTACAGGATGAAAATGCCGCCCGCGAGGGATACACCATTCGCGCGGAGGCGGTTCCTCCCGGCCGCTACAGCGGTCTGCGTTTCGGCATCGGCGTCTCGGAAGAGTTGAATAAAACCCAGCCGGGCGATTACGGCCCCGGGCATGTACTCACCGACAATTACTGGTCCTGGGCCACGGGATATGTCTTTTTCAAGATTGAAGGCAATGCCGATATTAACCAGGATGGTGAGTTTGAAGAAAAACTCACTTTCCACATCGGGCTGGATGACTTTTACCGCAGCAAAACTTTCGAGCAAGCCCTGGAAGTGAAGAGCGGTCAATCGCTGAACCTGGATCTTGTCGTGGACCTCCGCAAGGTGCTGGTTCCTTCCGGCAACGAGTTTGTTGACTTCCGGCAGGTCACCCAGGACCATACCAACGACCCGGAACTGGCAAAATTTCTGGCGGATAACCTGGTAAAGGCAATAGAGGTGGGGAACAAGTAAAAAGTCTTAAATGATTTGAGCTTGATAAAAGCAGTCTTAAATAAAGTACTTGGGGTTTTTACAGGAGGTATTTTTCTCCTGCTGTCCCTCTTAATCCAAAGCTGTGGAGTAGGGGAGGGGGAGCTGGAACATATCGCCTACCAGCCAAAGGCGGTTAAAGCCCCCCAACCAGAAGGTTTTGTGCCGATGGCCATACCTGCTGATAATCCTCTTACCGAGGAAGGTATTGCGTTGGGCCGGCGTCTGTTTTACGATCCCATTCTTTCCGCCGATAGTAGTGTGTCCTGTGCTTCCTGTCACCATCCCGGCTTAGGATTTGCCGAAGCGCGCCCGTTCAGTGTTGGTGTTCAGGGACGGGAGGGGAGCCGCAATGCGCCTTCATTGGTCAACATCGGCTTTGTCTATACCGGCCTCTTTTGGGACGGGCGGGCGCCCACCCTGGAAGAACAAGCTCTGCATCCGGTAACCAATCCGGATGAGATGGGCGCCGACTGGGCACGGATTGAAGCACGCCTGCAAAGGCACCCGGACTACCCGGCGCACTTTCGGCGGGCTTTCGGCATTACGGAGCCCGATCAGATAAACCGGGACCTGCTGGCCAAAGCCCTGGCGCAGTTTCAGCGTACCCTGGTCAGTGCAGATGCTCGCTTCGACCGGGTGCAGCGGGGCGAGGCTGCTTTCACGCCGGAGGAAAGACGAGGATGGGAAATTTTCTTCGACTTCCCGGGCGGCCTGTCAATGGCGGAATGCGGCCATTGCCATACCGATCCCTTGTTTACCAACCTGGAATACTTTAACAATGGCCTGGATCCGGCAGCCAAGCTGAAGGATTTGCCCGATCCCGGCCGGGGAGCCGTCAGCGGACGCCGGTCTGATCTGGGTAAATTTCGCACCCCCAGCCTGCGCAATATCGAGCTGACAGCTCCCTACATGCACGATGGCCGGTTCGCCAGCCTGGAACTGGTCATCGACCATTACGACCAAGGCGGGCACCAGGCCGAAAACGTCAACCCCAATGTGCGACCCCTGCATCTGAGTGATCGGGATAAATCCGATTTGATCGCCTTTTTGCGAACCCTGACCGATACTTCTTTTGTTAATAATTCGAAATTTCAAAATCCATTCCACCCGGAATAGTATGAGCAGAAACAATTTCTCTTTAGCCCTGGTCCTCCTGTCGTTACTCTTAACGGGCAGCGCCTGTAGTTCTGATAACGCAGACCCGGCCTGTACCTCCTGCCCGGAACAAAACGATATTATAGAGGGGATCTACGATCCGCAGCCTTATGAATTGGCGATTCCGGAATGGATGCCCGATCCTGTCGTCCCTGCCGACAACCCTATGACGATGGAAGGCGTGGAATTGGGCCGGCGTCTGTTTTACGATCCCATCCTCTCCTCCGACAGTACCCAATCCTGTGCTTCCTGTCATCATCCCGACAAGGCTTTCACCGATGGCTTACCGCTCAGCGCCGGCGTGCTGGGAATAGAAGGAAAACGAAGCGCCATGGCCCTGGTCAACCTGGCCTTCAACAGCAACGGCTTTTTCTGGGACGGGCGCGTGGAAACGCTGGAAGAACAAGCCCTTATTCCAGTGGAAGATCATATCGAATTGAACGAAAGCTGGGATAAAGTAGAGGAAAAACTGCGCCGCCACCCCGCTTATCCCGCGTTGTTCCGCGAAGCCTTCGGCGTTCAGCGCAAAGCGGAGATCAACCGCGATCTGGCGGTGAAAGCCATCGCCCAGTTTGAGCGAACCCTCATCAGCGCCAATTCCAAATTTGATCGCGTAGTATGGCTGAACGACGGCTGGTTAAGTGATGCCGAACTGCGGGGCAAACAACTCTTTTTCTTCGAAGAATTACAGACGGTGGATCATCCCGGCTGTTCTCATTGTCACTTCGATCCCCTCTTCACCGACAACCACTACCGGAATAACGGACTGGACAGCGTGGCTGCGCTCGAAGACTTTCAAGACCCAGGGCGCGGGGCGGTCAGTAACAACCGCTACGATCTCGGCAAATTCCGCGTACCCACCTTGCGCAATATCGAACTGACGGCGCCCTATATGCACGACGGTCGTTTTGCTACGCTCGAAGAGGTGATCGATCACTATGGACGGGGAGGGCACGCCGTGGAAAATGAAGACACCAATATTCTGCCCTTTCATTTGAGTGAAAGGGAAAAACAGGATCTGATCGCATTTCTTAAGACGCTCACCGATACTAGTTTTGTACAAAACCCCGCTTTTCAGAACCCTTTCTACTGATTTTTTCCTGAATATGGCGTTTTTTTTAATAAAAAAGATGCTTTAGGGGAAGAGTTTTTTTCACAAAAATCAGCGTTTTTTTAAGTCAAATAAAGTTTAACCCGCGTATTTTGGAATAATTTTTTTTCACAATACCCTGTTTTTGTTTTTGATCCCCGAAGGAAAAGTTAAGATGTTTGTAATGTCAAACGAACACACCGATTAAAGAATCGGACACAAGATTTGGATATTATATGGGATTTTATTTGTCGATAGTAAGTCAGGTTCTGGGAAAACCTGACTTACTATTCGCAAATTTCCAAGGCGTTTGATCAAAATATGAAGATAACTAATATCAAAAATATACCGCTCCTTACCGGAGTAATTCCAGCTTTGATCTGGAAAAGAATAATGTTCATGGGATTATAATTTATAGTAAGTCGTACCACCAGAAGGTGGTGCGACTTACTTTTTTTAGAAAAAATGCCAAAAAAATTAACTTTAGGGAATTGTTGGGGTGACTCCGGCGTTATAGTGGCAAAATGATAACAAAAAGACGGTTCTCTGCTTTAAATTTGTTAAAATTTTATTAATAAGGTAATAAAAGTCATACTTCTGCAGTTTTAAATTGTAATAATTGTAAAGAAAGCTACGAAGCAAACCTAAGTAGTTTAAAGAATATTCATGGGATTATAATTTGTTAGTAGTAGGTCGCATCGCATTTTTGTGATGCGACTTTTTTGTTTCGGAAAAATATTTTCAATTTATTTGCCCATAAAGTTGAATGTTTCCGAAAAAAATGATTTTTTTGTATATGTGAATCAACCGGAATGGCCACACAATCCCCCCTCCAATGTCAATCCGGTCCAGAAAGCGTTTTTTAAAGCGTTTTTCTTTTCCAACAATCCACAGCAGCCTACAAGCACTTATCAACAACTACTATGCCAAAGGTAGTCCGGCTTAGCGCAGGTTTTGCGCAAAGTTTCGGGCTTCGTGGCTATTTTTCATTGGCGGGATGCGGATGATTTCCTTTTAAGGAATTTAAAAGAGGAAAGCAGCTGTTTGCCTGGGCATAGTTAAAAAAGGATGAAAAGCGGTCATTCCGCTTTCTAAATACAACAAAAACTGTGAATATGAACCAATCTTTACTGACTTCCTATGGAGGCAGGCTGCACTGTCTTTTTCGGACCTCTTCCATCTTTTTAATTCCTTTCTTGCTTTTTCCTCTCTTTTTATCAGCGCAACTTTCCGTTGACCTGGAGGTAAATGAACCTTCCTGCGATAATCCTGAGGGGACCATTGTTGCTACAGCAAGTGGGGGTACGGAACCTTATGCTTATTCCTGGAATACCGGAGCGGAAACGGCGACTATCCCGCTTACCGAATCGGGGACCTACCGGGTTACCGTGACGGATGCAGCGGATGGCCGCGTTGTGCGCACGGTTGAAGTCTCAGGCATTTCAGGTGCAGTGTTGCTCAACGTGATGATAGAAAATGTCACCTGCCCGGGCAACGCCGATGGCAGTATCTGGCTGGGAGCTTCCGGGGGGAAAGCGCCCTACTCCTTCGAATGGAGCAATGGTGAAGTTACACAGGATATTGAAGGCCTAGAACCGGGTGACTACTCGGTCACCGTAACGGATGATGCCGGATGTCAGGCCATGGCAACCTATACCGTGGAAGGCCGGGAGGAGCTGAATATCGAGGTGAACAGCTCGGACGTTTCCTGCTTCGGGCTGTCCGATGGATCGGCTACAGCAACGGTTTCCGGTGGAACGGGCCCTTATAAACTCAAGTGGAGTAACGGGACGATTGCCGATAGTATCGGAAGTCTGGCTACCGGCGACTACGGTGTCACGGTTATCGATGCCAACGGGTGCATGGGCGCAAGCATTTTTACTATCGAAACACCGGAAATATTACGGGCTACTCTGGAAACCACCCCGACCGTCTGTGGCGATGAGCCTGACGGCACCGTCAGCATCACGGTGACGGGCGGAACAGAACCTTACGCCTATCAGTGGAACACCGGTGATACGGCTCCAACCCTTGAAGGGCTTGGCGCCGGAACGTATTCGGTGACGATCACCGACGCCAATAGCTGCCGGACCGTCCGCTCGGGAAGCGTCGATGTGGATTCTGACTTGGCAGTCGATCTCTCAGTGGAAGATACGGCTGACTGCTCCGGCAACGGCGAGGGGGGCTCGGCATCGGTCGATATCTCCGGCGGCACCGCTCCTTACGATATCGAATGGAGCACTGGCGATACCACCACTTCCGTCAACGATTTGCCTGTGGGCAATTATTCGGTGACCGTTACCGACAGCGTCGGTTGCAGCATCTCGAAGTTCTTCTCAATCCGGGGACAAGGCGGACTACAGATTGAATTGGAAGGCGGTACTATCGTCTGTGGCGGACAGGATACTATTACCGTCACCGCTACCGCTATCGGCGGCACCGCTCCCTACCAGTATAGCTGGAGCACCGGCGACAACACTTCCTCTATCAGGACAGCAGAAGGAGGCCGCTTTACGGTGACAGTGGTAGACGATTTCGGATGTCGCGCCGTACGCTCTATTATGATCAAGGAAGAAAGCTGGCTGGGTATAGAGGTCATGGCCATGGACGTCACCTGCGCCGGCGAGGCCGACGGTGGTCTTTGGGCCAGCGTCACCGGCGGGGTTGGTCCCATCAGTTTTGTCTGGAACACCGGCGATGAAACGCAGGATGTCGAAGGGCTGGACGCGGGAACCTATACCGTCACCGCTACCGACGCCAACGGCTGCACCATTACCGGTGAGGCCGTCATTAACGCGCCGGAAGATGCACTTACGGTTGAGGTGGAACTCAATGTAGGCGCCTGTCCCGATAAGGATGGCGCTACCGCTACCGCCATAGTGGAAGGTGGAGTAGGACCCTATATGATCAAGTGGAGCAGCGGGCAAGAAGGGGAAACCGTCAGCGGGTTGCAGGCTGGTGACTACTCGGTATTGGTCAAGGACAGCTTGGGTTGTAAAGCCATGGCGGTATTTACCGTGGGCGAGGAGGCCAATCCTATATGGATCGATTTTATCGTCGATAATCCGGGTTGTGATGGGGACGGCAGCATTACCGCCGAAGTGACGGGCGGAACCCCGCCTTACACTTACGCCTGGAGCACCGGCGATGTTACAAAGACGACGACCATCACTGAAAGTGGTTCTTACGCAGTTACCGTGACCGACGCCAACGATTGCCGTCAGGTGCGTTCTGTTGTGGTCGAAGGCGTGGAAGGCTTTACTGTAAACCTCTCACCGACACCTGCCGACTGTGCCGACGGCGACAACGGCGCGATCGAAACGAATATCGAAGGGGGCAGCGGTGACTTTTCTTTCCTCTGGAGTAATGGGGATGTCACGCAGAACCTGAGCGGGCTCAAACCGGGCACCTATTCTGTGACGGTAACGGACAACGAAACGACCTGCACCGCTACGGCTTCCGCCGAGGTCACGGCCCCGGACGGACTTCTTTGCCAGGTGATCGTTGTCGAGGAACCACAAGCCGGTAATGACGGCGAGGTCACCGTGGAGATAGAAGGCGGCGCCGCTCCCTTTTCTTACCTCTGGAACACCGGTGGTACTACCCAGACTATCTCCGGCCTGGGACAAGGAACTTTTTCAGTTACCGTAACCGATGCCAACGGTTGTACCACCGAATGCTCGGTGGCGCTGACCAGCCCCTGTATCCAACTGACCGATCCCGGTGAAATCGCCGGCGACCAGGAGGTCTGCGGCCCCGGGGCCGAAGCAGATCCCATCATCAGCGTTCGCGACGCCAGCGGACCGGAAGGGGTCGTCGTCGAATACCTCTGGATGAAAAGCACTGAAACACCGGTTTTCTCGCCCGGCGGCAACTGGAGGCCCATCCCGGATTCCAACAGCCCAAGCCTCAATCCCGGCCGGATATACGAAAAGACCTACTTCATGCGCTGTGCCCGCGCAGTAGGCTGTGGTTACTACATCGAACCCGAGTCAGCCGTGGTTATTACCGTAGGCGATGACGCCGTCGCGGAAATCAACAAGTCCGGCCCGGTCTGCGAAAATGAACCCGTCACTTTCTTCGCCGGCCCCACCGGTCCGGGTGCACGCATTGAATGGGACTTCAGCTTCAGCGCCACCCCGCGCACCTCTACCGAGGAAAGCGTGGAAGTGACTTACGACAATTTCGGTACCCGGGACGTAGTGCTGAAAGTGACCGAAAACGGTTGCACCTCGCAGGATGTCGAACGCATTACCATTTCGCGTAATCCCATCACCTGCGGCAGCCCCTTTGTTATCGATGCTGAGGCCATGAATGACGAAGGCGTCATGGTTACCTGGGGTATGGAAGCCAATGAAGAATCCTACCGCTTCGAAATCGAGCACGCCCGCGACGGAGAAGGCTTTACTGAAATCGCCGAGCTCAGAGAGCCGATGGAAGTTGTAGAAGGACTTCGTAAATACGAACACTACGATCGCCATGCCAAGCGCGGACTGAACTACTACCGTGTCAGAGTGATCGATACCCAGGGAAGAACCGTGACTTCCGGTGTGGAAAAAGTGGTGCTGGGCGCCGACGAGAACGGATTGCTGGCCTTTCCCAATCCGGTGCGCGACAATTTCACCGTCGAGTTTTTCGGCAACAAAACGGAAGTTGTCTCTGTGCGTATTACCGGTGCAGACGGAAGACTGGTGCAGCAGCAACTCTACGATCAGACCAGGGAGCGCCAGGTCTTTGATCTCAGCACAGAATCGGCAGGAGTCTACTTCTTCCGCATTCAATTTGCGGATGAGGATGTACAGGTCCTGCGTGTTGTTAAAGTAGAGTAAGCAACAGTGTTTGATCAAACAATAAAACGCCCATCCGGAAGCCTCCGGATGGGCGTTTTTCTTTTTCGAGGCCCCTCCCGAAGCGTTTTTTGGGTTTTCGTAGCTGAAATGCTGAAGAGGGAGATCCTTCAAAAGCTTACGGATCAGGTGATTAGGGTGGCTTAATAGACGTAATTGTTCCGGGTTAAATTCACAAACGTCCGTTTTAATCTACACAATTTCAGAGGTTTATATGAAAATACATTGGAATGTTGTATTAGAAGAGTTTTTAATTTTTTTCTCCCGATAACTTGCATGGTTGCCTATTTGTGAATATTATTGCAACGTGCTGATGAAAAGAGATTACGCAAAATGCCTTTACCAATGATGCTTATACACACTATGTGTTGTTGTTGTCCGAACTGGAGTTTATACTCCGGAAGGGAATCTTTTTGGTAGGGAATAAGCTGATTGAGCACCTGTCAAAGCCTTTCCGGAATACGTTTCCTGAAAGGCTTTGATCTTTAAAGTATTAATCAATGAAGACATTCATCTCCGTATACATGGTATCCTGTTGTTGCTGCTGTTGCTTACAGACAGCCGGGAATTCCTGTGTCGGTCATCGATGAGTATCTAACTGCATTGTGTACCGAATTAGCCCTTCCAGGAATTCCCGGAAGGGCTTTTTTTTTCGCAAAATCCAATTTTTATCATGAAGCAATCACACGACTCAACCCAGGTAGCGCCGGCCGACCGGAAAGATATCGAAGAGCTGCAACGCCGGATCACTGATTACACTCAGGGACGCGAAGACGAGGAGCGGTTCAGGCACTACCGGCTGACGCGCGGCGTATACGGTCAGCGCCAGCTCGGCGTGCAGATGTTCCGTATCAAGATACCCTACGGACGGCTGACGGCCGATCAGTTGGTACGGATCGCCGACGTATCGGAGCGATACACCAACGGCAACCTCCACCTCACTACGCGACAAAATATCCAGCTGCACTACGTCAAGCTAGGGGATTCACCCGCCATCTGGGAAGAGCTGGCCGAAAAGGGTATCACCGCCCGGGAGGCTTGTGGCAATACGGTTCGCAACCTGACGGGGTCGGCCCGGGCCGGCATTGATCCCGACGAGCCTTTCGATGTCTCCCCCTATGTTCAGGCTGCTTTCGAATACTTCCTGCGCAATCCCATCTGCCAGGATATGGGCCGGAAGATCAAGCCGGCCTTTAGCTCCAGCGAGCGGGATTCGGCTTTTACCTACTTCCATGACTTTGGGTTTATTCCCCGCGTTCGCAAGGAGAACGGGAAGGAAGTGCGTGGCTTTAAGGTCGTCATCGGTGGCGGGCTGGGAGCGCAATCGATCGTTGCACCTACCGCCTTTGAGTTCCTGGAAGAAGATCAGATCATTCCCTTTATGGAAGCCGGGCTGCGCGTGTTCGATCGCTTCGGAGAGCGCGAAAAGCGCATGAAGGCCCGGATGAAATTTTTGATTAAAAATATTGGTGTAGCAGCCTTCCTCGAGCTGGTGGAGGAGGAGCGCCTGGCCTTGAAAAATAAAAGCTACCTGGTGGATCGCAACGCTGTACCTGTTGCGGAAGCTCCGCCCAGCATACCGGTGGCCCCGCTAAGGCCGGTCGATCCCACTCGCTACGAACAGTGGTTGACTACTAATGTATTTGAGCAAAAACAAGTTGGTTTCTACGGTGTCGAGCTCAAAGTGCGACTTGGCAATATTCACGCTGTAGAGGCTCGCGCCCTGGCGGAACTGATGCGCCGCTACGCTGCCGATGATATCCGCGTGACCGTCAATCAGGGCTTACTGCTAAAGTTCGTCCGTCCGGAATATTTGCCCTTACTGTTCAACGAACTAGACAAGCTGGGACTGGCCGACGCCGGGTTCAACACCATTGCCGATATCACCGCCTGCCCGGGCACCGATACCTGCGCCCTGGGCGTGACCAACAGCACCGGGCTGGCCCGGCGACTGGAAGAGGTAATCCGGGAAGAATACCCTGCCCTGATCGAAGAGTCGGACATTCGCATCAAGATCAGCGGTTGTATGAATTCCTGCGGTCAGCATATGGCGGCCCAGATCGGCTTCCACGGCAGCTCCATTAAAAAAGATGGCAAAATCGTACCCTCCATGCAGGTGGTGATGGGCGGCGGCGTCGATCCGCGGGGGCGGGGCTTTGTCGCCGACCGGGTCATCAAACTGCCTACCAAACGCGTGCCCGAGGCGCTGCGGAGCATCCTCGATGACTATGAGCAGAATGCGGAGGGGGGCGAGTACTTCAACGATTACTTCTACCGGCAGGGCAAGCGCTATTTTTACGGTATCCTCAAGCCCCTGGCCAGCACCGACAACCTGGTAGACAGCGATTTTATGGACTGGGGACAGGACCACCTCTACGAGCAATCGATCGGTGTCGGAGAATGTGCAGGCGTCAGCCTGGATATGGTGAGCACCATTATCGGCGATGCGGAGGAAAAAGCGTCGCTGGCGCAAGAGTCGCTGGAAGCCGGGGTATATGCCGACAGTATTTACCACAGCTATACCGCTTTTGTCATCGGAGCGAAGGCTTTGCTCCTCAGCAACGATGTCAAATGCAATACCCACCGCAAGATTCTGGATGATTTTCAGGAGCACTACATCGATAATGGACCGTTCAATTTTGAAACGGGCTTTGCCGAAAAGGTGCTGCGTATGAAAAAAGAAGGCCCTTCCCAGGCTTTCGCCAAACGCTTCTCCGAAGAGGCGGCTCACTTCGTCAACAACGTCAAGCGCGTCCGCCAGTCGCAGTTGTCGGCTGAAGGGGGAGAAGATAAACTGGTCGTAGAAAATTATTACAAAGCTTAAGCAGGCGCCTGACCGCGCCGCGAAAACTAACCCACCATGGTCCATACGATAAAACCTAAAGTCACCCTGGTCGGCGCCGGTCCCGGCGATGCCGAGCTCATTACCTTGCGCGGCCTGCGGGCGCTGCGCTCCGCTGGGGTCGTCCTCTACGATGCACTGATCAACGAAGCCCTCCTGGAGGAAGCGCCGGCTACGGCGCCACGCCTGTTCGT